>JANPBT010000043.1:0-154524 GCA_031430575.1 Betaproteobacteria bacterium
GTGATCAAGCCAGAGCCGAGGTGTTTAAGTGGATTGAGCTCTACTACAACCGCGAGCGACTACACTCCGCTTTGAACTACCGCTCGCCTGAGCAGTTCGAGAACCAACTAACTTAGTGTCCGTGAATCCGGGGCAGGATCAATGTGTTTTTGGTGCAAATCTGCGCCGCAGGTATTTCGTCGTTGCGTGCTTTTTGATGCCCAGATATACTTAAATGTTGCGCTGCACAATGCGGCGTTTTCGGCGCGGTGGCGCAGATTTTTCAGCGTAATTTTTTGAGATAGGAAATCAAAATGCAAGTCGGTCTAGCGGGTTGGCGGGGAATGGTCGGGTCGGTATTGATGCAGCGCATGCGCGCCGAAAATGATTTTGCGTTGATTACGCCAGTGTTCTTTTCAACATCGAGTGCCGGCAAACCTGCACCCGACGTTGGCAAGGGCATTACCACCTTAAAAGATGCCACCGATATTTCAGCTTTAAAAGCATGCGATACGATCATTAGCTGCCAAGGCGGCGATTACACCAAAGAGATTTACCCAAAACTGCGCGCTGCTGGTTGGACGGGATACTGGATCGATGCTGCATCCGCCAAGCGTATGGACGATGATTCGATTATCGTGCTTGATCCGATCAATCGCGATGTGATTGATGCAGCACTCGCCGCCGGGGTGAAAAACTATATTGGCGGCAATTGCACCGTCTCGCTCATGATGATGGGGCTGCACGGATTATTCAAAGCCGATCTTGTGGAATGGATCTCCACCATGACCTATCAGGCCGCATCGGGCGGTGGCGCGCCTCATATGCGTGAGCTCATTGCGCAAATGGGCGCGTTGCAGCATTCCGTGCGCGATTTGCTCGCAGATTCAGCCACGGCGATTCTTGAAATTGATCAGCAAATTACGGATACGATTCGCGGCGATGGTCTGCCTAAAGAGCATTTTGGCTTTGCGCTCGCCGGTAATTTGCTGCCTTGGATTGATACCGATCTCGGTAATGGGATGTCTCGCGAAGAGAAAAAAGGCTTGGATGAGACCAATAAAATCCTCGGTCGGAGCGCGGCAAATCTGATTCCAATTGATGGGCTCTGCGTGCGCGTTGGTGCGATGCGCTGCCATTCACAAGCGGTCACCATCAAGCTGAAAAAATCTCTCACCATTGATGAAATCAGCGCCTTGCTTGCTGATGCTAACCCGTGGGCGAAAGTCGTACCCAATACCAAAGAAGCCACGCTCGCAGCGCTTACGCCCGCAGCAGTGAGTGGGACGTTAACCGTGCCGGTTGGCCGCTTACGCAAATTAGCGATGGGTGACGAATATCTGAGCGCATTCACCTGCGGCGATCAATTGCTTTGGGGCGCTGCGGAGCCGCTGCGCCGCATGCTGCGCATTTTGCTGGAGCGTCGCGCGTAGTTCGATCTAAATACAATCAAAAAAGCCATCCGAAAGGATGGCTTTTTTGATTAAAAGCGCCGCAATCTGCGCCGCAGGTATAGACGATAATTCTTTAGAAGTGTTACGCCGGCGATGCCGAAAGGGGCTCAAAAAAAGGCCGCATCGCGGCCTTTTTTGTGATTAAGTCAATCGATTACTTGATCGGGTTTACGCCGAGCGATTTAACCGTTTCGATATTGATGTACGGATCGACTGGCAAGCTCTTCGCCGTTTGGTAAGCGTTCACTGCGCGCATGGTCGCTTGTTTGATGTTGCCATCAATTGGACCCGGCTCGTAGCCAGCAGCTTTAAGCGCAACTTGAATCTCGCGAATCTTTGCTGGGGTGGCATTGGTTTCGCAGAGAATCGAGCGCCACTCATAGCGTGCGTCAGATACTTTGACTTGCTTGCTGATCGTGTCGAATTGCGCTGGCGTATCGAGCTCTTCAACTTTAGCGGCTTGCGCTACTTGCTGGACTTTCACGGTACGGGTTTGCGCAGGCACTTCAACGCGACGGGTTGCGGCCGGGGTATCGATCACTTGACGCGTTACCGTGCGGAATTCAGCAGGCACAGCGATTTCGCGGGTCGATGCAGGCGTATCGATGACTTGACGCGTAACGGCTTTGAACTCTGCCGGCACCGCGATTGAGCGGTTAGAAGCGGGCACGTCAACCACTTGACGGGTCACGGTGCGGAACTCAGCAGGAATCTTTACTTCACGCGTTGAAGCGGCAACATCTACCACTTGACGCGTAATCGTCTTGAACTCTGCAGGAACTTTGATTTCACGCGTTGATGCAGCGACATCGACGACTTGGCGCGTGACGGTGCGGAACTCAGCCGGTACGTCGATCTTGCGTGCTGAAGCCGCGGTGTCGATGACTTGACGGGTAACGGTACGGAATTCAGCAGGCACTGCGATTTCGCGCGTTGATGCTGGCTTGTCGATGACTTGACGCGTAACGGTTGTGTATTCAGCGGCCACGTCTTCAACGCGCTGTGATGCTGGCGTATCGATGACTTGACGCTTAACGGTGGTGAACTCCGCTGCGATTGGGATATTTTTGCGCTGACCTTCGCGATCAAGCACGCGCTTGGTCACGGTGGTGAATTCAGCGGGAATCGCCTCTTCACGCTGCGAAGCAGGCGTGTCGATGACTTGCCGCTTCACCGTACGGAACTCAGCTGGGATCGCAATCGTGCGCGTTGAAGCCGCTTGATCAATCACTTGCCGGGTTACCGTGCGGTATTCAGCAGCGACCGGAATTTCGCGCGTGGAAGCAGACTGATCGACCACTTGACGGCTCACCGTGCGGTATTCAGCAGGGATTGAAATCGTGCGTGAGTAGCCAACGATGTAGCTGCCTGCTGCGCCAGCATCTGCCGAGCGCGTCGCGCCCGCCGAGCCTGCCGCGCCTGCTGCGCCACCGGTATTGCCTGCGCCGGCTGCAGCAGAAGCCGCGCCTGCTGCGCGCGCTGCAGCGGTCGTGCCGCCAGCAGAAACGCTACCTGGCAATGCATAGATTGCAGTCAAAACACTACCATCGGCTGCGGTCAACACGGTGCCAGCATCGTTAAGTTTGTAGCCTTTACCGAGCAAGGCACCCATATCAACAGCGCGGCGCGTGACCGAGCCCATTGCGCCAGCGACGGGCACTTCACGGGTCGACGCAGGTTGATCGATCACTTGCTTTGTTACCGAGGTGTATTCAGCAGGGATTTCGATCGTACGTACGCCAGCGGCGGTTTTCACGATTTGCTTGGTGATCGTGCGGAATTGTGCAGGCACTTCAACTAAGCACATCACATCATCTTCACCATCTGCAAAGGTATTGCCTTGCGCGTTAACAACTGCGCTACCGCCTGCAGCACGGGCATTCGCAGCAGCACGCGCAGCAGCAGCGGTGGTTGCCGAAACAACTGCGCCGGAAGCACGCTGGGCTAAGTTTGCAGCGGACGTGCCACGCACAGTTGCGCCAGAAGCTTTAGCCGCTTGGTAGTCAGCTACCGTGGCCACTTCTTTCGCTTGCGACAGATAAACACTGCCACGCTTCCACTCAGTGGTTGCCGGTGAAATTTGGATTTGCTCGGTCGTGGTCTCGTAAACAGCGGGCACAGACTCAGTGCGCGTTGAGGCTGGGCGCAAAAGCACTTGCTCGGTTACGGTTTTGTAAGTTGCGGGGATCACTTCGATACGTGAACCAGCAGCGCGCATCTCAACGGATTCAGTGAACGTGCGATACGGCACTTGCAAAACTTCCATGCGCGATGATGCTGGGCGCACTTCAACTTGCTCGGTAATCGTTTTAAACGAGCCTGGGATCACTTCGATCCGGCTTGAAGCTGCAGCAACTAAAACTTGCTCAGAAACGTTTTTGTAGGTTGCTGGAATGACTTCCAAGCGGGAAGAGGCGGCACGTACTTCCACTTGCTCTTCAACCGTTTTGTAGGTTGCTGGCGTTTGGATGACGCGGCTTGCCGCTGCGCGAATTTGCACTTGCTCAGGCGCGTCTTTGTAAGTTGCGGGGATGATTTCTGTGCGGCTCGTTGCAGGCTTCACTTCAACCGTTTCTTCAACCGTTTTGTAGGTTGCGGGAACGGGCGTGTAGCGCTTAGTGGCAGGCTTGGCCAGCACTTGCTCCGACACGGTTTTGTACGTTGCAGGCACGATCTCAACGCGCATACTGGCTGGGCGCACTTCAACTTGCTCGGTTACAGTTTTGAACGTCGCTGGCACGGTCTCTGCACGGGCAGAGGCTGGGCGCACTTCGATCTGTTCGGTCACGGTTTTGAACGTCGCTGGCACTGGCTCGAAGCGGCTTGATGGTGGCCGCACTTCAACTTGCTCAGTGACGGTTTTGAACGTTGCAGGAATGGTTTCAATGCGCGATGATGCTGGGCGCACTTCAACTTGCTCGGTTACGGTTTTGAATGTTGGTGCAACGCCTTCGGATACGGAAGAAGCAGCGCGCACTTGCACTTGATCGGAAACGGTTTTGTAAGTTGCAGCGATAAATTCTGTGCGGCTTGATGCCGGGCGAATTTCCACTTGCTCAGTTACGGTTTTGAAAGTCGCAGGCACGTACTCGTTGCGATAAGTCGCGGGCGCTACGATTTCTTGCTGGTCAACGCTTGTAAATTGCGCTGGGATCACGCGCTGGGCTTTACCCGCAGCGATACGAACGACTTGCTCACTTACAGTATTAAATTTAGCTGGCGTGAGCACGTGCGCGTAGCACTCGCCCGGTCGAACCGGTGGGCCATCGGCCATCGATTGCTGGGCGAACGTAGAGTTCGTTGCTGCGATCGCAATTGCGATCGCAGAGAGCTGAAATGATTTTGTGCGGGTCATGGTTTTTTGTCTTAACAAGTGAGTGTTGATTCCGGTCTTTTTGTGGGTCAAACATGAATCAGGTGCATGACCTTCGCTCAATGATTTAGTTTTCAATATTGAACTATGCTGATTTTGCGTTACTTAACTGGCAATTATTGTGAAGATCGTCGGCTCGCTATTGCCTCTTATCGGTTTTTTCAGGTAATACGGTTGAATCTCAAGCGATGTTGGATTTTCCCACACCTGCGGCATTTTGTCTTGACTACAAAACGACCAATACCGCAGGTTAAAGGGCATTTCAATCAACAGCTTACGCCTTCAAAATCCAATCCGCAAGCGTTTTGAGCTCGGCATCAGTCAGCGTTTCGTTTGGAGGCATGGGCACTTGTCCCCAAACGCCAACACCGCCTTTTTTGATCTTGTCGCTGAGGTAAGACGCCGCATCCGCTTTGCCTTTATATTTCGCCGCAATATCTTTAATCGACGGCCCTACCATTTTTTTATCGACGGCGTGGCAGCCTGAGCAATATTTGCTCTCAAAGGTATCGGGCGGAGCGGCTTGCGCGAGCGCGATTGTCGCGCCAAAAAATTGCAAAGCGCACGCAACGGTAATGGCTAATGAGTTGCCGCGCATCACTTCACCGTCACCGTAATGCTCGTTGCCATTTCCTTGCCATAAGAGACATGGTCTTTGTTGGCAAACTGCATCGTCAATTTATAGACGCCCGGCGTCAACTTGATTTCGCCTTCGGTCTGGGCTTTGCCAAAGTGAATGTGCGTTGGGCTAAACGGGATTGCCTGACCTGCTGGCATTGATTCCATGTTAACCAAAACGTGATGGTGACCGCTATTGGGAGTTTCATCGCCTGCAGGCTTTAAGTCCATGCCGGCAACTCCAAATTTAACTTTAAACGTTGTGCCAACGACAGCGCCATCAGCGGGCTCTACGAAATACACGCGCTTGGCGGGCACCGCCATGTGGGTCGCGCAAGCGGTCATCACCAAAGCAACTGCTGCAATCAATACGGAACGACGAATCATACAAAAATCTCCTGAGTTATTTATGGGAACACTAAATTTGACCACTTAGTTTATGCTTATTTTGTTCAAGACAAACATTAATAATACTTATAGGTCTGATACGTTTGAGGCCGATTTCCTTGCAAGATTTGTGTATGCTGCATCGCAGCAAACTATCTCCAATCAGCAATAATCGCGGTTTCCGTCTGCCAACAAGCTTCTTTCGCCGCTATGACCACAATTTCCCCCACTCTTCTCGCCAACGCCATCCGCGTGCTATCGATGGATGCCGTTGAAAAAGCCAAATCCGGGCATCCTGGCATGCCGATGGGCATGGCGGAAATTGCCGTTGCGCTTTGGACGCGCCATTTGCGGCACAACCCGGCGAACCCGAAATGGCCGGACCGCGACCGCTTTGTATTGAGCAATGGCCACGGCTCGATGCTGCATTACGCGTTGCTGCATTTTTCGGGCTATGACTTGCCAATGGAAGAAATCAAAAATTTCCGCCAACTGCATAGCAAAACCGCAGGCCACCCCGAAGTGGACGTGACCCCCGGCGTAGAAACCACCACCGGCCCGCTTGGGCAGGGCATTGCGAACTGCGTGGGCATGGCGCTCGCCGAAAAATTGCTCGCAATGGAATTCAATAAGCCCGGCCACGAAATCGTGAACCACCACACCTACGCTGTTTTAGGCGATGGCTGCTTGATGGAAGGCATATCGCACGACGTGTGTTCGCTCGCCGGTGTGTGGAAATTAAATAAGTTAGTTGCGTTCTACGACGACAACGATATCTCGATTGACGGCCACGTCGGCGCATGGTTTGCCGACGACACGCCCAAGCGCTTTGAAGCCTACGGCTGGCATGTGGTGCGCAATGTAGACGGCCATAACGTAGACGCGGTAGACGCCGCCATCAAGCTCGCGCACGCATCGGACAAGCCCACGCTCATCTGCTGCAAAACCGTCATCGGCAAAGGCTCACCGAATAAGCAAGGCACGCACGACGTACACGGCGCGGCGCTGGGCGATAAAGAAATTGCCGCCGTGCGTGAAACGCTCGGGTGGACATTGCCCCCGTTCGAAATGCCCGCTGAAGTGTATGCAGGCTTTAACGCGAAAGAATGCGGTGGGATTTTAGAGACCGATTGGAACAAAAAATTTGCCGCCTACACCAGCGCGTTTCCAAAAGAAGCCGATGAATACCTGCGGCGCAGTTTTGGCCAATTGCCTGCGAATTTCGAGCACGGCGTAGCGAAAATGATTGAGAGTTTCAACGCCAAAGCGGAAACCATCGCCACGCGCAAAGCCAGCCAAGCTGCGCTCGACGCGCTCTCCGCCTTCGTGCCCGAGCTGCTCGGCGGCAGCGCCGATTTAACGGGCTCGAATTTCACCAATTTCAAAACCAGCATTCAAATGCGTTTGAACACCAACACCTGGGGCAACCACATCAACTACGGCGTGCGCGAATTCGGCATGGCAGCGATCATGAATGGCGTTACGCTACACGGCGGCTACTTGCCCTACGGCGGCACTTTTTTAACCTTCGCCGACTACAGCCGCAACGCTATCCGCATGGCCGCGCTCATGAAAAAGCGCGTGATCCATGTGATGACGCACGACTCGATTGGCCTCGGCGAAGATGGCCCTACGCACCAATCGGTGGAGCACGTTTCCTCGCTGCGCTTGATCCCGAATTTAGATGTATGGCGCCCCGCCGACACAGTGGAAACCGCAGTGGCTTGGGCCTCGTCGATCGCTCGCGAAACCGGCCCCGCAGTGCTCGCCCTCTCCCGTCAGAATTTGCCATTCGTGCCCAGAACTGCGCCGCAGGTATCGGCCATTGCGCAAGGCGGTTATGTGTTGTCTGACGTACCGGACGCTGCAAAAAATCCGGCGCAGTTTTGCTTGATCGCCACCGGCTCCGAATTGGCGCTCGCCATCGAAGCCGCCAAACAATTAAACGCCGCAGGCAAACCCACCCGCGTCGTCTCCATGCCCTGCTGCGATGTGTTTGACCGGCAATCGGCGGAATACAAAAAATCGGTGTTGCCTGCGTCGATGAAAAAGATTGCCGTGGAAGCGGGCGTGACGGATTACTGGCGGAAGTATGTGGGGCTAGAAGGCGCGGTGGTCGGGATTGATACGTTTGGCGAGTCTGCGCCAGCGGGGGTGCTGTTTAAGCATTTTGGGATTAGTGTGGAGGGGGTGGTGGGGAAGGCGTAGACCATAAGCTTTCTTTAAGACACCGATGAATCCTCCACAAGACAATTGCGAGATTTGGCGTTACATGCCTTTAGAACGCTTTACTCAAATGGAGCGGGATAAAAAAATCTATTTCCGGCGATTGGATGGGTTTGATGATCCCGTCGAGGGAATGCAAACGCTCCCGCAGGTACAAGAAATCCAAAATGAGTTCAAGGCCGCTCCTGATATTGGGAGCATCCTAATTGCATTTAACAACGTTATCACCAGAAATCGTTTGTATGTAAGCAGTTGGCACGAGTCTACGGCTGAAAATGCGCTCATGTGGGAAGCTTACGCGGATCGGCGAAAAGGGGTCGCGATCCGTTCAACTGTCTGTAAAGTAAAAAACTCTATTGCCGCTAACGCTAACCTCCAGATACGCCGAGTTGATTACATAGATTTCAAAGAACCTCACGAAATCAAGCGGAGCATGGAAAACCAAGCGGCGCTCAAGCGCCTTGAGTTCTATGCAGAACGTGAAATTCGGTTTATCCACTTCAATCCGCCATCTGAATCCATCATGATGTTGCCCAATCTACTCGCAAGTTCGCCTGGTTTAAGTTTTGAGCTAAATCTTCCGTTGCTCGCTGATGAAATTGTTTTTGGCGATCTCGTGTCGAATGAAGATTTTGACAAAGCAATAGCAACGCTAAAAAATAGTTGCCCGAATGTTCCGGTAAGACGCACCCAGATTTACCCGTCGCATCGCGCGTAACGCGTGTAAGGTGCGTGAAACGAAGCCTCGTAAGGTGCGTTCATAACGCACCTCAACACCAAAGCGAGCGTAGGGTGCGCACCGCTGTTGTGCGCACCGAAAACGCGAAGCGTTTTGTGCTTCATCGGCGTTTCGATATGAATGTCGCCTGCGGCGACAGGTGCGCAAAAAAACGTTGCATACCCTACCAATCGCGCTCCCACGCACGCGAAACGCGTGTAAGGTGCATCAAACCATGCCCCGTAAGGTGCGTTCATAACGCACCTCAACACCGAAATCGCGGCACGCGATCATTACTCTTCTCGTCACCGCCGCACAATCCTAAAGTGGGTGCGTTATGAACGCACCCTACGGTTTTTAAGCAAATATCTGCGGCGCAAATCGAGCCGATTTTCGGCATATCTTTCGGAACAACGCATATCGCATGCTACAGGTATAAAATCTTATTCACGTTCTTACTGATCCAAACCTATCGATGCTTACCACTCGCCTTTCCAGCCGCGGCCAGCTCGTGATCCCGAAGGAAATTCGGGATGCAAACGGCTGGGGTGAAAATACCCAATTCTCAATTGAGCAGCGCAAAGATGGCGTGTTGCTCGTGCCACAGAAAAAGAAAAAGCAGGATATTTCTGCCCTTTTCGGCTGCCTTGGCCCTGCGCCGCGCGCGTTGACGCTTGAAGAGTTGTGCGCGCCGGTTTCGAATTACCAAACGAGGCTGTAGCGCGGTGCTTGCGGTTGATACCAACGTGCTCGTGCGGATCGGCGCGGAAGATGACTTACCCCAGTTATCCGAAATTACGCGCGTGATGAAAGATGAGACGCTTTGGGTCGGCGTGACGGTTTTGCTCGAAACGGAGTGGGTGCTCCGAAGTGCAATGGGTTACAGCAGAGCACGTTTTTTACAATTCGTTGGCGAGCTGCTTGCCTCTGAGCATTTCGAGTTAGAAGACGAGGCTGCCGTTGAGATCGCAGTCGATTTGTGTGCGGACGGCGCAGATTTTGCGGATGCGCTGCATTTCGCGCGTCGCCCCAATAAGTGTCAACTCATCACGTTTGACAAGCACTTTGCGACGCCAAGCGTACGGAAAACCAAAGCGATAAAAGTATTGAAATCAAAACCGCCCACTGTGCAAAAATCTGCTCCGTAATCGCGGCTACGATTTTCAAGTAGTTACCTGCGGCGCAGAATAGGCGCTTTTGTGTAATATCGCCTCAAAAACGCTCATTCCGCGCCGCAGGTATTGATATAAATTTCCATTGTAAACAAATACTTATTGCTGATTTTCTGCTAACATATGCCTGCATATGTTGGAATTGAAAGGAAGTGCACAATGACCACAGCCAGCGTTTTCAAAAACGGCGCAAACCGAGCCATTCGCATTCCCAAAGCGTTTGAATTTGACGCGGACGAAGTGCAGATCGAGCGCGATGGCGATCGGCTGATCATCACGCCGATTTTCAAGCCGAAAATGTCGTGGGCGGAGTTCGCGAAGTTGCCGCCACTTTCAGACGACTTTGCAATTGCGCGCGGCACGATGCCGCCTGCCGAACGGGAATCGCTAGATTGATTTTTCTCGACAGTAATGTTTGCATTTACGCGATGCGTCGCATGTCCGAAGCGTTTATCGAAAAGTTTGAGCACGAACGCGCGCACTTGCACGTAAGCACGATTGTGGTTGCAGAGCTGGAATACGGCGTTGCAAACTCGGCGCAAAAAGTGTCGAACGCGCGCAGGCTTGAGCAATTCTTGAGTCAAGTTTCCATCGTCAATTGGGATCACGCTTGCGCCCGCGCCTACGCGCAAGTGAGACTTACATTAAAGGCGCAGCCCATTTCGGCGGAAGACACGATGATTGCTGCGTGCGCGGTTGCGTATAACGCAACGATGGTGACGCACAACGTGCGAGAGTTCTCGCGCGTGCCGGGTTTGCTCGTTGAAGACTGGATTACGCAGTACGGATAATTTTTTTGCGCCTACTCTGTGCATTTTGAGGAGGCGTGTTGAACACAAATTGTTAACGAAAGGAAAATAAAATGGCATCAGCAATCAAAGTAGGTATCAATGGCTACGGCCGCATCGGGCGTAACATTCTGCGCGCACTCTACGAGAGCGGGCGCACGGATATTGAAATCGTGGCGCTCAACGATTTGGGCGACCCGGAGACGAACGCGCACTTAACGCGCTACGACACGGCGCACGGCAAGTTCTCAAAATCGGTGGCCGTTGAGGGTGACTATTTGAAAATTGAAGGCGACAAAATTCGCGTGTTCGCACAGCGCGACCCGGCGCAAATCGCCTGGAAAGAGTGTGGCGTTGATGTGGTGCTCGAATGCACAGGCATTTTCACGAGCAAAGCCAAAGCCAGCGCGCATATTGCTGGCGGTGCGAAAAAAGTAGTGATCTCCGCGCCCGGTGAAAAAGATGTGGACGCGACTGTAGTCTATGGCGTGAACCACGGCGTGTTGAAAGCAAGCGACACGGTGATCTCCAACGCGAGCTGCACGACGAATTGCCTAGCGCCGATGGCGAAAGTGCTCCACGAAAAAATCGGTATCGTAAATGGCTTGATGAACACCATCCACAGCTACACCAACGATCAAGTGTTGACTGACGTGTTCCACAAAGACCTGCGCCGCGCCCGCGCCGCCGCACACAACATGATCCCCACCAAAACCGGCGCAGCGGCCGCGGTGGGTTTGGTGTTGCCGGAGTTAAATGGCAAGTTAGATGGCTTCTCCGTGCGCGTGCCGACGATCAATGTCTCATTCGTCGATTTATCGTTCTTGGCCGCGCGGGACACGACGGTAGATGAAGTGAACGCGATCATGCAAGCTGCTGCCGCAACCGCAGGTATGAAAGGCGTGCTCGCCTACAGCGATGGCCCGCTGGTTTCGAGCGATTTCAACCATGATTCGCATTCATCTATTTTCGATGCGACATGCACGAAAGTCTCAGGGCGTTTGGTGAAAGTTTGCGCGTGGTACGACAACGAATGGGGCTTTTCAAACCGCATGTTGGATACCACCGTGGCGTTAATGAACGCGAAGTAAGCCTGCTAATCAACAGATGAATACCTGCGACGCAGATTTGCCCCCTGATGCATCAAATCTGCGCCGCAGGTATGTTAGGTAACTATGAGCTTTCTTGGCTACAAAAAAGATCAAGGCCCCAACGAAGGTCCGTTGGGCACGTCGAAGTTTTATCGTTTTATTGCAGGCTTCGGGACTTGGCTCGTGGTGGGCTATCTTTCCCACTATTGGCGACCGTGGATCGGCAGCGCTTTTGATTGGTGGATGATCGTTGCCGCCTGCGTCGTGGGCATTGGCACAGTCCGCGAAGGCATGGGGTTTATCAATTACATCCTGTTTTGGCGCATCCCGGATCACCTCGATGGAATCAGCTATTGGTATCTCGGGCTGCTGATTTTTACGATTGGCGTCTTGGTTTTTTTATATTTCCAAAGTCATTGAAATCTGCGCCCGAGCATGATCCAAGTCAAATATCTTGAAGACTGAAAAAATGGACAAAAAGCCGGTTCGCAATCCGATCCGATGGTTTTTCGGTTTGATAGCTTTCCTGCTTTTATCGCCATTTATCTTGATGTTTGGGCAGATCGCACTTAAAGTCGCTAGCGAAACTTTCCTCACGCGTGCCTTCGATTCCGCAAGCTGGAAAGCAAGCCTAACGCTCAACAATAGCGATGCGCTCCGGCAGCGGATGGTCGATGATTTACTAAAATCCGGGGTTGTCATTGGCAAAAATCGCGATGAAATTGTTCAGCTTCTAGGCGCGCCGCCCAAAACGGATTACTTCTCGAATTTTGACTTCGTGTATTGGCTTGAGCCGGAGCGCGGAAGTTTTGCGATTGACTCCGAGTGGCTGGTGATCAAGGTTGGCCAAAGTGGACGTGCAGAAATTGCCAAGTTAGTCCGCGACTAGATTCAACAGCGGATTAGTCCGACCACCTTGCGTGCTGCGAGATCAGCGAAATCTGCGCCGTAGGTATTGCTATAAAGTCATCCATACCTGCGGCGCAGATTTCGCCTAATTTAGCCCTGTACCAGCCCGCGCGCACAGGCAAACCCACTCGCCCAGGCCCATTGAAAGTTATAGCCGCCAAGCCAGCCGGTGACGTCAACTACTTCACCGATAAAGTGCAAGCCAGGCACGGCGGTTGCCATCATCGTTTTGGAAGAAAGCGCGCGGGTATCGATGCCACCGAGCGTGACCTCTGCTTTTTTGTAGCCCAGCGTGCCTGAAGGCTTTAGCGCCCAAGATTTCAGCTCCGCGGCGACGGCTTGCGTTTGAATTTTTGTCCATTGCGCAACCGGCAGCGCTGGTGCGTGTGCCGTGCTCCAGGCTTGCGCCAAGCGCTCCGGCAGATGCTGCGCCAGCAGATTGGCAAATGACTTTTTTGATCCCCGCGCGGCGCTCAAAAACTCCATCGCATCGAGATCGGGCAGGAGATCAATGCGCACTTCATCGCCAGCGTTCCAATAGTTCGAGATCTGCAAAATCGCCGGGCCCGAGAGCCCGCGATGGGTCACCAGCACGGCTTCTCTAAAAACTGCGCCGCAGGTATCGAGATGGGTCACGGCATCAAGCGCGATGCCAGAGAGTTCGCCATATTTCGCCATGTCTGGCGCGTCGAGCGCAAGCGGCACTAAGCCCGCGCGCAAGGGCGTGAGCGGCACTTCAAATTGCTTGGCGATTTCATAGCCAAAAGCTGTCGCGCCGGTCGCGGGGATCGAGAGCCCGCCGGTGGCGATCACAACCTGCGGCGCAGAAAACATGCCTTTATCGGTTACCACGCGAAAGTGATCCGGCTTTTCAATCCGCTCAATTTTTGCGGGGTGAATGAGCGTCACGCAGCCTGCTTCGCACTCATCCGTGAGCAGCGCGATGATTTGCTTGGCGCTCTCATCGCAGAAAAGTTGCCCCAGCGTTTTTTCGTGGAACGCGATGCGGTGCTTTTTCACCAGCGCGATGAAATCTGCCGGGGCGTAGCGCGCGAGCGCTGAGCGGGTGAAATGCGGGTTTTGCGAAATGAAATTAGCCGGAGCGGTATTCACGTTGGTGAAATTGCAGCGGCCGCCGCCCGAGATGCGGATTTTCTCGCCAAGCTCGACCGCATGGTCGATGACGGCCACTCGCAGGCCGCGCTGGCCGGCGATGCCCGCGCAGAAAAGCCCCGCCGCGCCAGCGCCCAAGATGATCGCGTCAAATGTATTGGAGTTCTTTGCCATGGTCGCGATGGTAGCAAGTGCGCCAAAAAAACCTGCGGCGCAGAAAATCTGCGCCGCAGGTACGTTAACATCGCACTATGGATCGTACGCTATCAACCCTTCGCATTGAGCCGCTATCGCGCCACTACTTTCGCGCGCAATGGGAGGCGCTCGATGCTGTGGCTCGCGAGCGCAAGTGGCTGGTTTATTTGCAGGCGCCGCCGTATGCGGTCTGCGAGGAATTTTTCGAAACGATGATGGGTGCGCAGGGCGTGATGATGCAGGCGCTCGATGGCGAGCGCGTGGTCGGGTGGTGCGATGTGCGGCGCAGTGAAAATGAAATCTCAAAGCATTGCGGCACGCTTGGCATGGGGATTATTGACGGCTATCGCGGCGCGGGCCTAGGCGCGCGGCTGATGGAATCGACCCTCGCGACGGTAAAGCAGATGCAAATGGGCATCGAGCGCGTGGAGCTCACGCTTTGGAGCACCAATGCCCGCGCCTATCGGCTCTATCAGCGCATGGGCTTCATCGACGAAGGACGCAAAATAGCGGCGCGACGCATTGACGGGCAAACGTCGGACGTTATTCTCATGGCAAAAATATTATGAAATTCAAACAACTCTCCGATTTCGAACTTTCCGGCAAGCGGGTTTTCATCCGCGCTGATTTCAACGTGCCGCAAGATGACGCGGGGCGCATCTCGGACGACACGCGCATCCGCGCGGCGCTCCCGGGCATTCAGCTCGCGATGAAAGCGGGCGCAAAAGTGATGGTCACTTCTCACCTTGGTCGCCCGACTGAGGGCGAATTTAAACCCGAAGATTCGCTCGTGCCCGTTGCTGCGCGACTTTCCACTTTGCTCGGCGTGAAAGTGCGCTTAATTCGCAATTGGATTTTGGGCGGCTTTGAAGTCGCCAACGGCGAGGTGGTGCTGCTGGAAAATTGCCGCTGCAATGTGGGTGAAAAAAAGAATGATGACGCGCTGGCTCAAAAAATGGCAGCACTCTGCGATATTTACGTAAACGACGCTTTTGGCACGGCCCACCGCGCCGAGGCCACGACCGTGGGCATCGCCAAATTTGCGCCGCAGGTCTGTGCGGGCCCGCTGATGGCGGCAGAGCTGCTCGCCTTGGGCAATGCGTTGGGTAACCCCAAGCGCCCGCTGCTCGCGATCGTTGCAGGCTCGAAAGTTTCAACAAAATTAACCATCCTCGATGCGCTCGCTGATAAGGTCGATCAGCTCATCGTCGGCGGCGGCATCGCTAATACCTTCTTGCTGGCTGAGGGCTACAAGATCGGTAAATCCCTCGCCGAGCATGATCTCGTACCTGCGGCGCAGAAAGTGCTCGCCAAGATGAAGGCGAGGGGCGCGAGCGTGCCGCTGCCAACCGATGTCGTTTGCGCAAAAGCTTTTGCCGCAGATGCGCCTGCGACCATCAAATACATCGAAGATGTTGCCGATGACGACATGATTTTGGATATTGGTCCGGCCAGCGCGGCTGCGCTCGGCGGGCTTGTCGCCTGGGCCGGCACGATTGTGTGGAATGGGCCCGTCGGCGTATTCGAATTTCCCGCCTTCGCCGAGGGCACTAAATCGCTCGCCAATGCCGTCGCAAAATCAAAAGGCTTTTCGACTGCAGGCGGGGGCGACACCATTGCTGCGATTAATCAATTTGGCGTCGCCGATCAAGTGGATTACATCTCCACCGCCGGTGGTGCGTTTTTAGAGTTTCTCGAAGGCAAAACGCTGCCCGCGGTCGCGGCGCTTGAAGCGCGCGCGTAGCCAAAACCAATGCTCAACGGGCTCACGCTTTTGCTCATGCTCCAGCTCGCTGGCGAGAGCGTGGCGCGGCTCGTGCATTCGCCCGTTCCGGGGCCCGTGATCGGTCTTGTATTGACGCTTTTTTTGCTCAAAACTGCGCCGCAGGTAAGCGAAAAAATAACGCTTGCGGCCAATGGTTTGCTCGCCCACCTTTCGCTCTTATTCGTGCCTGCTGGCGTCGGGGTTGTGCTCTATCTGCGCGAGCTTGCCGCTGATTGGTTTGCCATTACCATCGCGCTTTGCATCAGCACCGTGCTCGGGCTTGCAGTCACGGCGTGGGTCGCGCAGCGATTGATTTTGCGAGCGAAATCCGAGCATAAATCGTAAATGCGTGATCAGATTTTTTCGCTTTGGGTTTACCTTTCGGCCTCGCCGCTCTTGGGGCTAACGCTTACGTTGATCGCGTATCAAATTGGGCTTTTTTGCGCGCGCAAAGCTCATCAGCATCCGATGGTGAATCCGGTATTAATTGCAGTGGTCGTGCTGGCCAGCATCTTGATCATCTCAAAAACACCGTATCAAACTTACTTTGAAGGCGCGCAGTTTGTGCATTTTTTATTGGGCACGGCCACCGTCGCGCTCGCCGTGCCTTTTTATGAACGGCTGCCGCAGCTGCGCTCGCTCGGCTTTCCACTGATTGTTGGCTTGCTTACTGGCGCAGTCGTCGCCATCGCGAGTGCGGTGGGCATTTTATTTTTGTTTGATGCGCAGCGCGCGATGATACTCACGATGGTGCCGAAATCAGTCACCGCACCGATCGCGATGGGCATCGCTGAGAAAATCGGCGGCGTGCCCACCATCGCTGCGGTTTTTTGCGTGCTCACCGGCGTGATCGGTGCGTCGTGCGGCAAGTTTGTGTTTGATCGATTGGGCATCAAAAGTATGGCTGTGCGTGGCTTTGCGCTTGGCGCTTGCGCGCACGGCATCGGCACTGCCCGCGCCTATATCGTCAGCCCCGAGGCGGGTGCGTTCGCTGGCTTGGCGCTCGGTTTGCATGGCGTGTTAGCGTCTGTGCTGTTGCCTTTAATATTTTCATGGATTTCAAAATGATTAACGCTATGCGCGGCATTCTCCTTTTTGCCCACGGCTCACGCAACCCCGCTTGGGCCGCCCATTTCGAGCGCTTGCGCGATGAAGTGCGCAAATCGGCGCCGCAGGTATCACTTTGCTATCTGGAATTGTGCGCCCCCGATTTCGCGGTGGGCGTTGCAGATTTGGTCGGCGCGGGTTGCGTCGAGATCAAGGTGATCCCGATCTTTTTAGCCCCCGGCAAGCATACCGAGCAAGATTTGCCCGAGTTAGTTGATGAGGCGCAGCGCGTGCATCCAACCGTAAAATTTACCGTTGAGCAAACGCTTCTGGAATCTGAGGGCATGCTGGGTTTATTGGTGGCGCATATCGCATCAACATCGCGCTAACGTAAATCGGGAATTATGTTCTTCAGTAAGTGCACCAAGCGATTCCTTCATCTATCCAGCCGAGTTTCGCCATCGAAGCGCGCGTGCTTTCTGACCACACGTAGCGATGGTTAGGATCTAATCCACGAGCGAAACCGTTGTTATAGAAGCGCCAGACCTGTCGAATTTTGGCGCCTGACTTTAAGCCGGCCGTACATTCCTCCGCTGAAACATCGTCTGGAATTGGAAGTAGCACGCCTTCACTATTCCAGCGCGGGACGGTTGCAGGCGTGTGCGCCTCGAGGTTCACTAAGAAACTGCGTTCGCTTTCGTTCACCGTAAAGAAGTGACTATTCGGCCCAATTGAGGGTGAGCCATAAAAACGCCAAATCTTGCGACTGTAGTTTGCCGGAGTGTTTCCGTTTGCGCCATAAACAACGTAATATTCGCAAGTTGGCACCCATCCGAGCGTTGCATTACTGATCAGCCATTTGGCTTCATCGCTATTCGCGGTCAAAAAATAATGATTTAATTCTTTGTTGTAAAACTCGGTCAACCACGACTGAAAAAAACTAAGGCCATTTTCGTAGTTCGCCTCGCAAGGGTGCGCGCGCGCTGAGGCACTCCAAAGTGACAAAAAAAAGGATAGTAAAAAAGTTTTGTACTTCATGGCGATTCAATACCATCCAGATTGCGCGTCGGAAATATAGATCCTCCAAGGCGCAGAATAACTTGTTGCAGGCGGATAAATGCCGAATTCTGGCTTCGACGAAAATGCAGAAAAAATTGCCAGTCCTGATCCGAATCCACCGGACCAGGAAGTCCCTGTACCTTGGATATTATTGAAATATTTCCATGTTTGTTTGCCATTTGAAGCGCCTGGCAAAAAAGTCGATTTCTGGATCCACCCTGCAGCACCGGAATACTCCCAGATCGAAAAAGCTAACCAAGAGCCATCGCTCGAATGAATCGAAATGTAGTACCACGTTTGGTTTGACACTCCCCCGTTTAAACACGATCCCCAAAACACCTTATTCTTGTTGCCCGTAAATGCTTCTTTTTGCGCGCTGTATCCAGGGCATCCTTTGACGTAGTCATCGTGAAATGTTGGCTCGCCGTACCATGCTTCAGTCACAGATTGCCCAGCAAGATTCTGGAAGTTATAGCCCCCGTTGAAGCCAAAAATTCCCCCTAATCCATAGAGGAATCCGGAATTTTGCTGCGTAGCCAAACGGGTGATAAATGCGAGATGATCTGGAGATGGAAAAGCTTCGGCGTACAACATAAACGAGAGCCATTGAGTGGAAGTGCCTGGCGCGCGCCCAGTAACCTGCTGTACTAAATTTCCGTACGAGTTTCCTTGCCAATAGGTGCTTCCGTCGTTAATATGCGGATGCTCTATTAGCATTGACGGCGAAAGTTGGTAAGCTTTTATGGTGTCTACGAAGTCACCCTTATCACGGACTTTAGCGATTAATTCGTCCTCATTTTCCGAAACCTCGAGCCCCGAATCAGAAAGGTGGCGAATTTCCGCATCGGATAACTCTCTGTCAATAATATCGTAACCACCTTCTTTACGTTTCGACACAACAGCCGTTGCAAGTTTTCCGTTCTTTGATCGCTTTAAAAAGACCTTTGATTTCTTTTTGACTTGCTCCAAATCAGGTGGAGTGGGGGGGGGTAAACGAATGGTGCTTCGTATTAATGACCGAGTCGGCAATAGCGATACTCGAGGCGAAAAAAAATGAGCAGCTAACAACTGCTAGGCATGACACTAGATTCATTGATTTCATTTGTGGCCTCAAAGGTAAATGTGAATGAACAGCCAACCTGCATTGCATCACGCATCTCTGGATACGTCAAGACAGATCGATTGACATACCGCCTGTAGCCCCCTCGAGTTCCAGACCCAGTTTTTAGTGGAGAATTCTCATCAAATGCAGTCTCTACGAAATGAAGAAATCGAAGTTTTCGGAACGTCAGATGATTGCGTTTTTAAAAGAGGTTGATGCAGACGGCGATAAGAAGCCAAAAGTTATGAAATTGCATAACGATATGCAAAATTTGCTTATTCCATTTCACTCCCCTTTTAGCCTGCCGCGCACGTAAAGTCGGGGTTAACTTTTAGTTGGTGGCGTGCGATGTATACCTATTCTGCATTTGATCAAACCGTTGTCGATGAGCGCGTGGCGCAGTTTCGGGATCAAACTGCGCGCTTTTTGGCGGGTACGCTCTCTGAAGATGAGTTTCGTCCGCTTCGCCTGCAAAATGGACTCTACATTCAGCGGCAAGCGCCGATGCTGCGCGTGGCAGTGCCGTATGGCGAAATTTCAAGCAAGCAGATGCGCATGTTCGCCCATATCGCGCGCACCTATGATCGCGACTATGGTCACTTCACCACCCGCCAAAACATTCAATACAACTGGCCAGCGCTTGAGTCGGTGCCCGATATTCTTGCCGATTTAGCAAGCGTGCAGATGCATGCGATCCAGACCAGTGGCAATTGCGTACGCAATGTGACTTCTGATCACTTCGCAGGGGTTGCTAATGATGAAATCACCGATCCGCGCCCGATGGCTGAAATCGTGCGTCAGTGGAGCACCTTGCATCCTGAATTTGCAGGGTTGCCGCGCAAATTTAAGATTGCCGTCTCCGCAGCAAAAGAAGATCGCACGGCGCTGCAGCTGCATGATCTTGCGCTGGAAGCCGTAAGCGAGAGCGTCTGGCGCATTTGGGTGGGCGGTGGCATGGGGCGCACGCCGATTTTGGGCAAAGTTTTTGCCGAAGTGCCGCGCGCGCAAGTACTCGGCTGGATCGAGTCAATCTTGCGGGTTTATAACGGCCATGGCCGTCGCGACAATATCTACAAAGCCCGCATTAAGATTTTGGTCGATGCGCTCGGCATCGAAGAATTTAGTCAGCAAGTGCGCGATGATTTCGCTGCGATGAATACGCCGCAATTGGCCATCACCGATGACCAATGGAGCGCGATGAAAGCGCATTGGGTCGAGCCGACATTAACGCCATCAGTGAACGGTGAAGGTGCCCTGCGCCAGCAGCGCTTAGACCATCGGCAATTTGATCGTTGGGTTGAGCGTAATGCGATTGCGCACCGAGTGCCGGGCTATGCGGCGGTGACGATCAACCTGAAAGCGCCGGGGCGCGCGCCAGGTGATGCGACCGCTGATGAAATGGATCACATCGCGAATTGGGCAGAGCAATATTCTCTCGGCGAATTGCGGGTGTCACATGAGCAAAATTTGATTCTTCCGCACGTACCTGCGGCGCGACTTTTCGCGCTTTGGGAAGCGTTGCGTGATGCTGGGATGGCCAAGCCGACGGTGGGTTTGCTCACCAACATTATTGCCTGCCCGGGTGGTGATTTCTGCGCGCTGGCCAATGCCCGCTCGCTGCCAATTGCCGAGGCGCTTTTGCAAAAGTTTGACGATATGGATTACGTTCACGATCTGGGCGAGCTGGATTTAAATATCTCTGGTTGCATAAATTCATGCGGCCATCATCATATCGGGCACATCGGTATTTTGGGCGTCGATAAAAATGGCGAAGAGTGGTATCAAGTGCTCATCGGCGGCGCGCAAGGCACGCAGTCTTCGTTGGCAAAAGTGATCGGGCCTGCATTTTCTGCGCCGCAGGTACCAGAAGTGATTGCCACATTGCTCGATACCTATGTGGGCGCGCGCAGCGAAGGCGAGCGCTTTATCGAAACCGTGCGCCGGATTGGTCACGCCCCCTTCAAAGCAGCGGTCTATCCCAAAAACAGTACCGAAAAGGCGGACGTATGAACGTACTCGCACACAACGGCGCGCTCGTGGCAAATGCGTGGCAATGGTTTGATGAAGAGTCCCCGCCACCGGCGTGGCGCAATGCGGCATATCCGCTCGTTTATTGGCGCGATGCGGTGCAAGTGATTCCGCATCTGCCCAAGCTCACCGCGCGCGTGGGCGTATGGCTCAAAACTGAAGACGATGTGCATGCGTTTGCGAAAGCGATTGGCGATGTTAATCGGCTTGCGCTGATCGCCGTGCGCATACCGAAATTTACCGATGTCCGCGGCACTTCAATTGCCACGATTCTGCGCCGCAGGTATGGCTATGCGGGCGAATTGCGGGCCACGGGCGACGTGCTCGCGGATTCGATCTTGCAGCTTTCGCGCTGCGGCTTTGATACGTTTGCCTTGCGAGAAGATCGCGCAGACGAGGCGGCGATTGCGGTCGCCCGTAAAGCGCTTACGGCATTTACCCATTACTATCAACCGAGCGTGACGCATCATGCAGAATCGGTGAGCTTCGCATGAGCGCGCCGATTTTGCCAACGGTTTATCTCGTCGGCGCGGGCCCTGGAGCAGCCGATTTGATTACGTTACGTGGCGCACGATTGCTAGAGCAGGCAGAAATCGTATTTGCCGATGCACTGGCAGGCGACGAGTTGCGGCCATTTGCAGCCAACGCCCGCTGGGTCAACGTTGGCAAGCGCTGCGGGGGCGTCAGTGTGGCGCAAACAGAAATTTGCGATGCGCTCGTTGAGGCGGCGCAGCATTTCACCCGAATTGTGCGCTTAAAGGGCGGCGACCCAATGATTTTTGGTCGCGCGGATGAAGAAATTGCCGCCCTCTGCGCCGCTGGGATTGCCCATGAAGTGGTGCCTGGCATCACCGCAGCGTGCGCCGCTGCCGCCTCGCTGAAAGTGTCGTTTACTTCGCGCGGCGTGCGGCGCAGTGTGAGCTTTGCGACGCCAACGACGGGCGCAGATTTAACGGCTGATTTGGCGGCAAATGAGAGCTGGCTTAAAGCCGTGCGCGGCACGGACGCCACTGCGCTCTATATGGCTTCGCATCAGCGGGCATCGCTCGCCGCGCAAATGCTGCGCGCGGGCGTATCGGCAGAAAAGCCAGTCATTGCTGTGCAAGCGGTGAGCACGACATACGAGCAGCGTTGGGTCGGTACTGTGGGTAATTTGCATACCTGCCCGTTGCAAAAAGAAGCGGGCGCGATCTTGCTACTGGTCGGCGTTGCCATACCTGCGGCGCAGATTTCGGCGTTAGAAGTGCCCCAGCCATTGGAAGCAATCGCCTAGGGAATCACCGGTGACTGAGGTGATAGTATTCGCACGCCCGAAGCCGGGAGTGAAGCCAAACGCAACCTCACCACAATAAATCACTAAAATCGCACAAACCATCCAGGTAGCGTAGCGCCACATGTCTAGCAAGATCGAAATCCGCAAAATCGTCACCACCGTCGAAGAAATCCGGCATGAGGGCGGGCCGCCACCGGCAAAGCCCTTGCTGCAAGGGTCGGTGAGCGTCGTTCTTGTCAATCCTTTTGCGGGGCGCTATGAGCAAGATTTGCAATGGATGATGGAAGCGCTCAAGCCCACGGGCCTCGACATGGCGCAGCGCTTAGTCGCAGCCCTTGGCGGGGCGAGCAAAATCGAAGCCTACGGCAAAGGCTCGCTGATCGGAATCGAGGGCGAGTTTGAGCATGGCGCGCTCTGGCACGTGCCCGGCGGCTACGCGATGCGCGAGCTCATCAAAGCGCCCGATGGCGCGATGAGCAAAGCCATTGTGCCGTCGAGCAAAAAAATCTGTGTCGCGGGCACAGCACTTGATATTCCGCTGCATCACATCAACGCCTCTTACGTGCGCGGTCATTTCAACAGCATGGAAGTGCGCGTGCAAGATTCCCCGCGTCCGCGCGAGCTGATGTTCGTGCTGGCGATGGCCACGAGCGGGCGTATTCATGCGCGCATGGGTGGGTTAGAAGTCAATCAAATTACGAAGTGGGATGGGCAGCGCTAGCCTTGCGCCGCGCCCGATAGATCGCAAAAAATATGAGTGTTAGTAAATTTCAAACCGAAAAAGTCATCGCCGTCCATCATTGGAACGATACGCTTTTCACCTTCACAACCACGCGCCGCGAAGGCTTGCGCTTTGAAAACGGTCACTTCATCATGATCGGCCTGCATGTGGAAGGCAAGCCACTGCTGCGCGCATACAGTATCGTCAGCCCCAATTACGCCGAGCACTTGGAGTTTCTCTCGATCAAAGTGCAGGATGGCCCGCTGACCTCCCGCTTGCAGCATTTAAAAGTTGGCGATGAAGTGATCGTAGGCAGCAAACCAACGGGTACGCTCATCATTGATGATTTACGTCCCGGCAAGCACTTATATTTATTTGCCACGGGTACCGGGCTTGCGCCGTTTATGAGTATCATCCGCGATCCGAGCACGTATGAGAAATTTGAAAAAATTGTGCTCGTGCATAGCGTGCGCTGGCAAAGTGAGCTGGCCTACCGCGAGCTGCTCACCGAAGAGCTCAAACAAGATGAGTTTTTAGGCGAGCTCGCAGCGAAGCAATTCATCTATTACCCCACCGTGACCCGCGAAGATTTTCAGACCACCGAGCGCCTCACTGCGCTGGTTGAATCGGGCAAATTAGCCGCCGATTGCGGGTTGCCGCCGATCAATGCCGCGGTTGATCGGGCCATGATTTGCGGCGGCCCGTCGATGCTGGCCGATACCCGCGTGATTCTTGATAAATTGGGCTTTACGATCTCGCCCGGAATTGGCGAGCCCGGCGATTATGTGATTGAGCGGGCTTTCGTTGAAAAATAAAGCAAAATACCTGCGGCGCAGATTTAACTCTTTCAGGCATCAACCATGACTTACGTTGTTAACGAAAACTGCATTAAATGTAAATACACCGACTGCGTGGATGTGTGCCCGGTCGATTGCTTTTACGAAGGCGAGAATATGCTCGTCATTGATCCCGATGAGTGCATTGATTGCGGCGTGTGCGAGCCAGAATGCCCGGTGAACGCAATCGTGCCCGACTCCGACACGACCGATAAGTGGATCAAGTTAAACGCGCTGTATTCTCCGCTTTGGCCCAATATCACGCGCAAAAAAGCCGCGCCTGCCGATGCCGACGAATGGAAAAATAAGCCCGATAAAGAAGCGCTCTTCAGCGCGGAGCCGTTTAAGAAGTAAATGAGCAATAAATGACCTTTACCGTTGGCATTGATGTCGGCGGTACGTTTACCGATTTAATTGCGGTAGACGCAGGTCGCGGCGAAATCAAAATCGCAAAAGTGCCAACGACGGTCGATAACCAAGCGCGCGGCGTCATGAACGCAATCTGCGCCGCGGGTATCGCACTCGATCAAATCGAAGTGATCTTGCACGGCACGACCGCGACCACCAACGCCGTGCTTGAGCGCAAGCTCGCAAAGGTGGGGTTGATCACCACACAAGGCTTTCGCGATTCGCTGGAATTGGGCCGACGCACGCGACCCACGCCCTACGGCCTTAAAGGGCAATTCGCACCGCTGATTTCGCGCGAGCTGCGCTTGGAAGTGCCCGAGCGCATGTTGGCCGATGGCAGCGTGCATATTGCGCTCGACGAGATCTCATTCGCAGGAGCCGTGCGGCAATTACTGGCGCAAGGCTGCGAATCTCTGGTGATTCATTTTTTACATAGTTACATCAACCCCGCGCATGAGCTCCGCGCTGGCGAAATTGCCCGCGCAATCTGGCCCAACGAATACATCACCATTGGCCACACTTTAGTTTCTGAGTATCGCGAATATGAGCGTGGTGTTACCGCTGCGGTGAATGCCAGCGTGCAGCCGGTTCTCGCCCGATACCTTGCCCGCTTAGAGGCAGAGTTGCGCAGCAACGCCGCTGCGCCGCAATTGCTCATCATGCAAGGCAATGGCGGCACGGTCGCAGCGAAGTACGCCGCGCAGGCTGCGGTGCAAACCGTGATGTCGGGCCCAGCCTCCGGTGTGATGGCAGCAGTGGCGACGAGTTGCGCCGCAGGGTTACGAAACGTGATTACCTACGATATGGGCGGCACCTCAACCGACGTTGGCTTGGTGCGCGATGGCGCGGCGGCGGTGTCCTCTGAGCTTGAGCTGGAATATGCGATGCCGATGCGCGTGCCGTTAGTGGACGTGCATACCGTGGGCGCGGGCGGTGGCTCGATCGCGGCGATCAATGAAGCGGGTTTGCTCAGCGTCGGGCCGCGCAGTGCCGGGGCGACGCCGGGCCCGATTTGCTATGGGCGTGGTGGCACGCAGCCGACGATTACCGATGCCAATTTAGTGCTCGGGCGGTTGAATCCCGATAAATTATTGGCCGTTGAAAACAAAATTTCGTTGACGGAAATCAAACAGATCTTAGTTGAGAAAATCGGGCGCGCGCTCGGGCTCGATGCGATGCAAACGGCTGAGGCGATCATCCGCATCGCAAACGATAAGATGGCCGGCGCGATCCGCATGGTCTCGCTCGCGCGTGGGCATGATCCACGTGATTTCGCGCTCTTTCCATTTGGTGGTGCCGGGCCTTTGCATGCGTGCGCGTTGGCCGCTGAATTGAATATTCCCGCGTTGCTCATCCCCGCGCGGCCGGGCATTACCAACGCGCTGGGCTGCGCCATCGCCGATCTACGTCATGATGTGGTGAACACTTTAAACGCGCCATTGGCTGCGCTTGATATTGCAGTGCTGCGGGCAACCTTTGACGCGCAGATCGCAAAAGGGCGGGCGGCATTGCAAAAAGATGGTGTGGTCGTTGAGCGGGTAAACGTTTTGCATGCGGTTGAAATGCAGTTTGCCGGTCAAAGCCATTTACTGCGCGTAGCCATTGAAGATATTACGCTTTCGAAAGATGCGCTTGCGCAAAAATTTGCTGATGCGTATTGGCAGCGTTTTCACGTGCGCTTGCCAGAGATGCGCCCCGTCTTGGTGAACGTGCACTCAGCGGTGATCGGCGTGCGACGCGGTTGGAATCTCGCCGCGCTCGCGCCCAAAATACCTGCGGCGCAGATTTCCGACGCGATCATTTCCCGCCGCGCGGTATGGTTTGATGGGCAGGCACACGACACGCCGGTTTACGCGCGCGATCAAATACCTGCGGCGCAGTTTTTTGATGGCCCAGCGATTATTGAGCAGCTCGATTGCACGACGGTGATTGCGCCAGGCTGGCGTGCGCAGGCCGATGTATTTGGAAATTTAGAGGTCAAAAAAGCTCAAAACTGCGCCGCAGGTATAACGCATTAAATACGAAATGATAATCGACCCAACCACCCTCTCCGTCATCCAATCTGGCTTGCAGCAGGTCTGTAACGAGATGGATTTGGCCTTCGTGCGCAGCGCTTTTTCGCCTGTGATTTCTGAGGCGCTGGATCGATCGGATGGCATTTACCATCGCGACGATGGCGCGCTGATTGCGCAGGGCGAGCTGGGCTTGCCGGTGTTTGTTGGCACGATGCAGTTCTCAACGCAGGCGGTGATTGAGCGGGCTAAAAATTTAGTCCCGGGTGATATTTTTATTTTGAACGACCCTTACCTCGGTGGCACGCATTTGATGGATGTGAAATTCGTCAAGCCGTTTTTCTACCAAGGCAAATTATGGTGTTGGCTGGCCAATACCGGCCATTGGCCTGATACCGGCGGCATGGTGCCTGGTGGATTTTCCGCCAATGCGACAGAGGTCGAACAAGAGGGCTTGCGGCTGCCCCCGGTTAAGCTTTTTAAAGCGGGCGTGATGGACGAGGAAATTCTCTCGATCATCTTGTCAAATATTCGCATCGCCGATCAGCGCATCGGCGACATTCAAGCGCAAGCAGCGGCATTGGCGATCGGCGAAGTGCGGCTGACGGAATTGCTTGATCGCTACCATGCAGAAGTGGTGGACGCCGCAATTATCGAGCTGCGCAAGCGGGCAGCGCAGCAAATGCGGGCGAAAATCGCAACTATTCCCGATGGCGTTTATGAAAGTGAGGCGGTGGTTGATAGTGATGGGGTTGTAAACGCGCCGCTCATCATCAAAATGAAAGTGACCAAATCAGGCGACGGGCTGCATTTTGATATGGCAGGCTCGTCGCCGCCATGCGCCGGGCCGATGAATTCGGTGATTGCGACCACGCGGTCGTCGATTTATTTGGCGGTAAAGCATATTTTCCCCGATGCTCCGATAAATGCTGGCACCTTCGAGCCGCTGACGATTATCGATCCTGAGGGCACGTTTCTCTACGCAAAATACCCGCGCCCCGTCTCCGGCTGCGCAGCGGAAGTGAGCCAACGCATCGCCGAAGCGGTGTTCGCTGCGCTCGCTAAAGCGATGCCGGAGACGATGTTTGCTGCGCCGGCTGGAACTTCGGGCAATCTAACGATTGGTGGCGTTGATCCCAAAACCGGGAACGCTTATGTGATGTACGTGATTTCTGGCGGCGGCTACGGCGGCTATGCGGGCGGGGATGGCATCAGCAACGGCTGCTCCACCATCGGTATTTCGAAAACCACGCCGGTAGAAATTTTGGAGCAGCGTTACCCTGTGCTTTTTGAGCGCTACGCGATTCATGAAGGCTCGGCAGGCGCGGGCGAATGGCGGGGCGGTTTTGGCGTGCACTACACCGTGAAACTGCTGCGTGGCGAAGCAACTGCTTCGATGGTGATGGATCATGGCCGCACCGGGCCGCAGCCAATGCTCGGCGGCGCACCGGGCGGCATGAATAAAGTAAGCGTTCGCTATACCTGCGGCGCAGATTACACGCCGCCGCACGACTCAAAAGATCAAGGGCTCACGCTAAAGCCCGGAGACGCCATTGACGTGCGCACGCCGGGCGGCGGCGGCTACGGCACACCCGTCAATCGCGATCCTGCGCGGATTGCACTTGATGCAATTTGCGGATACTTCGGGTAAATCGGCTCATAGTTCCGTAAAAATCGGTTAAAAAACGGCAAAACTGCGCCGCAGGTAGGTGAGATTTTGTGTTGTTAATTGGGTACGTCATCGCCAAGGAGCGGCTCGCGCCGCGCCTCATTCAAACGCATGTTTTTTGCAGACGCATTTTGTCAAGCAAAAATACGTAATTGCCCCTAAAATCCGCAACTCACTCGGGAGGTTTTCTTGTTTGATTCGATACTAAATTTTCTTGCCCACGGCTTATACGATCTGCCTTGGTGGGGCTATATCATTGCGGCGCTGATCTTCACCCACGTGACAATCGCATCGGTGACGATTTATCTGCACCGCTGCCAATCTCACCGCGGGCTTGATTTGCACGCGATTCCCACCCACTTTTTCCGCTTTTGGCTCTGGCTGACGACGGGTCAAATTACCAAAGTCTGGGTCGCTATTCACCGCAAACATCACGCCAAGTGTGAGCAAGAAGGCGATCCACATAGCCCGGTCGTGTTTGGCATTAAAAAAGTTTTCTGGGAAGGTGCAGAGCTCTATCGGCTTGAAGCGAAAAATCCAGAGACGATGGAAAAGTACGGCACGGGCACACCCGATGATTGGATCGAACACAATTTATATGGCAAATATAGTCATATGGGCCCTGTGCTTTGCTTGATTCTCTTTTTCGTTGCATTCGGTGCGATGGGCGTGACGCTCTGGGCGATACAAATGGCCTGGATTCCAGTCACGGCGGCCGGCATTATTAATGGTATCGGTCACCATTGGGGCTACCGTAATTACGATTGTGAAGACGCAAGTCGCAATATCGTGCCGTGGGGCATCCTCATTGGCGGTGAAGAGCTGCACAACAACCATCATGCCTACGGCACGTCGGCAAAATTTTCGATGCGTCCTTATGAGTTTGATTTGGGCTGGCAATATATCCGCGTGTTGCGCGCGCTCAAGCTCGCGACCGTCAAAAAAGTTGCGCCGCAGGTACAAATCGCCGCCATCGAGCGCGTAGACTACGAAGGCTTGCAGGCCATTATCACCCATCGCTATCGCGTCGCACAAGCGTCGTTGAAATTGCTCAAGGGTAGCTGGCGTGAGGCGGTTAAATCGTCTGGAAGCAACGCCGCAGCGATGCGCGCGGGCTGGGCAACGTTGAAGCAAGACGCTTCCGCACTCGCGAGCCACGAGCGCGAACGGGTGCAGGCCCTACTTGCTGGCAACGCTTCTCTCGCCAAAATGTACGCCCTGCGTCAAGAGCTCGCCTCATTGTGGGCGCGGTCTAGCGAGAGCAAAGAAGAGCTCGTTGCGCGCTGGAAGGCGTGGTGCGAACGCGCTGAAACAAGCGGTATCCCCGAAATGGTGGAGTTCAGCCGCAATTTAAAGCGTTATGCTTAGCCCAATATAGAACTTGCGGCGTCACTCTCGCTCGACTTGCATACAACAGCGTAGTTGGATTGACTTTGCCGCAAGTACATTGGCATTAAAAGTGCGGGTACAATTCGACTAGAATGTCATATAAGTGAATTTGACGCAGGCAATTTTGAGCTTCCGGTGCACTGCGCGAAGTTAGACGGAAAGGGTGGGAACATGTTGAGTATGGATAAGATTAGGTTGCGTGCGCGAGCCAGTAGTGCATTCGCAATCGCGTTTTTATTGAGCTTTGTCGTGGGTTGTGGCGCTGTCAAAGCGCCCGCTGCTCCGCGCGTGGCCGATCAGGCCGCGTTTAGTTATCGCATTGGTCCAGGCGATGCGCTTAATATTGTTGTGTGGCGCAATCCCGAGCTTTCCTCCAAGATTTCAGTTCGACCTGACGGCCGCATTACGGTGCCGCTGGTAGAAGACCTTGATGCGCAAAGCAAAACCCCGACTGAACTTGCGCGCGAAATTGAGAGCAAGTTGAGTAAGTATTTGCAAGAGCCCGTCGTGACAATCGTGGTCGATTCCTTTGGAGGCCCATACACCGAGCAAGTGCGTGTTGTTGGCGCCGCTGCAAAACCGGTGGCGATTCCATATCGGCAAAAAATGACCGTGCTTGACGTCATGATTGCAGTTGGCGGTCTGACTGACTTTGCCTCCGGCAACGATGCGACGATCATTCGCTCGCGTGAGCGCAACCGCGTCTATAGCGTTCGGCTCAATGATCTGATGAAGCGCGGCGACATTTCGGCGAACGTAGAAATGATGCCGGGCGATGTATTGATCATTCCAGAAGGCTGGTTTTAATACAAACCCAGTGCAGTGCGAAATAAAGGTAGAGCGTTATGGTTGATGTAATTCTTCAAATTAAGTCGATGCTTCGCAGCTTCTGGCTTCATCGATGGCTAGGGCTGGGCGTCGCGTGGTTGATTGGGATCTTGGGCGCAGCAACGGTCTACATTATTCCTGACCAATACGAGGCCAACGCCAAGGTCTATGTAGACACCCAATCAATTTTGAAACCGCTGATGAAAGATTTGGCGGTCCAGCCAAATGCAGATGCGCAAATCAATATGATGAGCCGCACATTGCTTTCGCGCCCCAACATCGAAAAAGTGATTCGGATGTCCGATATGGATGTTCGCGCACGCACGCCAATTGAGCGAGAGCGATTAATTGACGAGTTGCTAAAAAACGTTGAAATGCGCGTCGCTGGTGGTACCAATTTATATTCCATCATTTACAAACATCGTACGCAAGACGAGGCTAAGCGCGTCGTCACTTCGCTGTTAACGCTATTTGTCGAACAAAATTTGGGTGATAAGCGCAAAGATTCTGATCAGGCGCGTCGATTTATTGATGAACAAATCAAAGTCTACGAACAAAAGCTGGTCTCTGCCGAAAACGCACTTAAAGAATTCAAACTCAAAAATATTGAGACGATGCCAGGGCAGCGTACGGACTATTTTTCGCGAATGAATGAGATGGGAGCGACGTTAAACCAAGCCAAGCTCGAGCTCCGCGAAGCCCAAACTGCGCGCGATTCGATCAAGCGTCAATTGGGTTCTGAGCCGCCAACGATTGCTTTGCAAGAAGTGGAGCTCCCTTCAAACAACAATGCAAACGGGGCCGGCGTTAATGCCTCCAATGCGCCGGTAAGCGCAGATCCGTTGCTCGAGCAACGCTTGGTGACGATGCGTAAATCGCTTGACGATATGCGCCTGCGATTTACCGATGAGCATCCCGACATTCGTGGGGCGAAGCGCATCATTGAGCAGTTAGAAGATCAACGCAAAGAGCAAATAGAGGCGCAAACAGCAGCGCTTGCAAAACAACGCGCGGCAATGCAACGTGCCGTTGAGGGTAAGGGCGTAGCAGCGGCGATTCCAGGCACAAAACCGAACCCTGTTTACGAACAAATGCGAGTCTCCGTTGCCGAGTCTGAGGCTCAAATCGCTGCACTGACTGCGCGAGTATCAGAATTTGAAAGTCGATTTTCAAGATTTCAGGGATTGGCCAATGCCGTACCGAAGATGGAGGCTGACTTTTCTCAGCTGAACCGCGATTACGACATCAACCGCGATAATTATCAAAAGCTTTTGTCCCGCCGCGAATCTGCGCAAATTTCTGGTGAGATGGATGCGACGTCCGGCGTAGCTGAGTTCCGTGTGATCGAGCCTCCCCGCGTCAATCCGAGAGCGGTGTGGCCGAATAGACCACAACTCCTAGGTGTTGCCTTTCTAGCAGCGCTTGGCGCCGGCGGGTTAGCCACTGTAATTCGCAGTCAACTATCCCCTGTCTTCACCGATCGGCGCTCGTTGCGCAACGGTTTGACGGTTCCGCTTTTGGGCACTGTTTCGCTGATTCGAACCGCAGCGTATCGCAGCGCACAACGGAAGTCAATGCTTGTATTTGCACTGGGCGTTGCGGCGTTGCTCGGGACGTTCATCGTCGCGCTGACTTACTTTTCGATCAAATCTGGCATGCTTGATAAATCTATCCTATGAAAAGTTTCAGCGATCTCTTAAAGTTTGGAAAAAAAACTAAACCGTTAATTCCTCCTGTGGCGCGTGCACCTGCGCGGGCTGCGGTCGAGAGTTCGGCGAGGCGTCCTATCGCAGATACTCGACTACCGGAACGTATTGTTGAAAGCGTTGGTTCGGGTACACCGATCACACTCGACCTAGAGCGCTTGAATCGGTTGGGGTTCGTTACACCTGATGGCGACAGAAGCTTGCTTGCCGAGGAGTTTCGAGTCATTAAACGACCACTCCTCACCAATGCATTTGGGCCAACGGCAGTCAATCGAGGACGGCTTTTGATGGTCACCAGCTCTTTGCCAGGCGAAGGTAAGAGCTTTACTGCGAGTAACTTGGCGTTGAGCATAGCGGCCGAGCTCGACCAGCAAGTGCTACTCATCGATGCAGACGTCGCGCGCCCGAGTATTCCGGGCGTGTTCGCGATTCAATCAGGCCCAGGGCTAATGGAGCTGTTGTTAGATGCTAATCTCGACCCCGTTAGCCTCGTGCGCCCAACCAATATCGCCGGATTGAGTATTCTCCTCGCGGGTCGGTCACACTTACGTGCGACCGAGTTACTCGCGAGCAGCGCAATGGATCGAGTGCTTTCAACCCTTTCAGAGCGATTTCCAAGCCATGTGCTCGTTTTCGACTCACCGCCTCTGTTGGTGACAACTGAAGCGCGTGTGATGGCCGGGAAGGTGGGTCAAATTGCATTAGTCGTTGAGGCCGAGACCACTCCTCAGGAGGCCGCAAAAGATTCTTTAAGCATGCTTGAAGAATGCGATATTGTGGGCATCATCTTGAATAAAAATCGAGCATCAATTGGAGGTGACTACTATGGCTACGGTTACGGGTATGGCTACGGTTACGGCTACGGTTATGGAAAAAAATCTCCGAAATAAAATTGATTTCAACTGTCCAATGAACGCGATTTTTAATGTTTTTTTTGTCACTGTCGCTGGTGGCACCGCGCTAGCATCGGCAGCTGAGCGAGAGTTTAGAGTCGAGCCTAGCGTTACGCTAAAAGCAGAGCTCCATGATCGAAATGCCGTGGGCGAAACTGCGCGTTGGGTCAGCGAGATTGACCCCGTAGTCGCCATTCGGTATCGATCTGGAGATTCGTTACTGAGCTTAGCCTATTCGCCCCGCCTAGTGTTTACTGATTTGGGTAATCAGCGCTCAGATCTATCGCACGCACTCAATGCGCAGGGTTCTATTGGGCTGTTATCTAACCGATTCACCCTTGGCGCAAACGCGTTCGTAGGCGAGCAATCGCGCGATCCGCTAGCGCCGGTTCTTTCCGATAGCTTATTTTTTAACGAACGACTCCGTACTATTTCTGGGGGCGTTAGCGCAGGAATCCGCGATTCGGTTTTACCCGGAGTCTTTGGTCAATTAAAAGCGAATTTTCAGACCTCGAAATCGAGCTATGTCAATCGCGAAGAGTCTTTAGTCGAGTCGGGTTTGGACGCGTTGCCGCGTTCAGATCGGCTGACAATAACAGGCGAGCTCAAACCAACAGAGCGTCGTCCTGTTGCGGGTTGGACAGCGGGCGGAGAATACAGCCGAAACTCACTATCTCAAAACGGCGGCTCCTACGCGTCTTATAAGGGCTACTTAGGCGCGTTGTGGAATCCATCGTCGCAGCTCGGCGCCTTCGCAAAACTTGGCTACGAGCAGGGTGGAATTACGGGGCAAGACGAAAAAGCGAAAGGCGCTTACGCAGATATTGGTGCGGAATGGCGGCCTAACGCGCGTATCGAAATTAAAGGCGAAATCGGTAAGCACTATTTTGGGCTTGCGCATCAGCTTTCCGTTAGATTGCGCGAGCCTCGTTCGACCTGGGAGTTGACCGCGCGTCGTCAGCTGATTAATTCGCAAGATTCTGTGCTGTTTCCGCAGACTGATTCGCCGCTGACGCTGCTTGACCGCGTACTGTCGCCGACGATTACCGATCCCGCGCTGCGGTCTGCTGAAGTTCAACGTTTGGCAGGGCTGTTTAATCTCCCGGGACAACTCCCAGAGGCGAGATACTTTTTTACAGACCGCATAGTGCTTGAAGAATCTGCCCGCGTTTCCGGTCTCTACAATTTCCCGCGGATTGCCGTAAATGGTTTCGCTCAGTATCGGCAGGTTTCTCCAACGGTTTCAGAGATCAGCTCTCTACGGGCGAATGCGACGCGTCCGTTGACAGAAATAGGTGCATCGATTGGAGCGAGTTATCGATTATCAGCGGTCTCTTCCATCAGGCTAGATTTGACAGGAGATCGTGTTCGCGTAGACGACACTGGACAGACATCGAAACGCTTTCGCACTAACCTCGCACTGTTACAGCAATGGACGCGTGCGATCAGTACTGGAGCCACAATTTTTTACGACCGAAATAAATCTGACAGTATCGCTGCAGGCTACGATGACCGCGGCGTAACCGCGTTCGTTCGATTCAACTTTTACTAAGCTCAAATGAAGCCTTCACTTAGCGCGAAAACTAACGCGCTTACGATAGACGTTGAGGACTACTTCCAAGTCTCTGCGTTTTCATCGTCGATCAATCGCGCGGAGTGGGATCAAATTCCTTGTCGCGTCGAGGCGAACGTAGATCGCATCCTCAAGCTGCTGGAAGAGGCAGACGCAAAGGCGACCTTTTTCACGCTCGGATGGGTCGCCGAGCGCTTTCCAGAAATCGTTAAAGCGATTGTTAAAAATGGCCACGAGTTAGGCAGCCACGGCTACGGACACCATCGTATACAAGAGCTTTCGCCGCAGGCATTTAACGAGGACATCGTCCGCGCAAAAGCGATTTTGGAAGATATCGGTGGTGTGCGCATTCGAGGCTATCGTGCGCCTAGCTTCTCTATCGATGAGTCGACGCTTTGGGCTTTTGACCATATCCTGGACGCCGGTTACGATTACAGTTCGTCAGTCTATCCAGTAAAACACGATCTTTACGGCATGCCAGATTCGCCTCGATTCCCTTATCGCGTTTCCAACGGGTTGCTCGAGATACCCATGACTACCGCACGCTTTGGGCAAAGAAATGTACCCGCTGGGGGAGGCGGCTTTTTCCGATTGTTCCCCTACGCGTTAACGCGACACCTCATTCATCATGTACATCATCATGATGCCCAACCGTGCATGGTTTACTTGCATCCTTGGGAGTTTGATCCATCGCAGCCAAAAATTCGTAACGCGCCGTTGAAGTCGCGCTTTCGCCACCGGTTAAATCTTTCGCGTACAACGCCGCGTTTCGAGCGTCTGCTTAAAGACTTTCAATGGGATCGCGTAGATCGAGTCTTCCTTGATTCTGGTGCGACGTACGGATAATGCAATCGGTACGCGTGGTTTCAGCCCGCGAGGTTGATGATAACGACTGGGATCGATACGTTCGATCACACCCCTTGGCGTCATGTTTTCATTTGACAGCCTGGCGCAAAGTAGTGACGCGATCACTCGGGCATACGACACACTGTTTAGCGGCAGTCGATGAGCACAACAGAATTGTCGGCGTCCTTCCGTTGGCGGAATGTATGAGCCCCCTTTTTGGTCATCACTTCGCGAGCGCGCCGGGTGCAGTTGAGGCCGGGGTCATTGCAGCGTCGGCCTCTATCGGTAATCAACTCGCAGAACGTGCGCGAGAAATTGCATTGCGCAGTGGCGCTTCGCACTTAGAGCTGCGCCAACGGCAAGCGGTAACTCAAAATTGGCCAGCACAAAACGAACTTTATTTCAGTTTTCGCAAAGCACTTGCTGAGACCGACGAAGCTATCATGCTCGCGATTCCTCGAAAGCAGCGCGCGGAGGTTCGCAAAGGGATCGCCGCGGGTTGCAAGTTCGAGATTGACCCCGATAGCGCGCGTTTTTATAACCTTTACGCCGACAATGTTCATCGCCATGGCACCCCTGGTTTCGCTAAACGTCACTTCGATACGATCAAAAGCGTGTTTGGCGATGCATGTGAATTTGCGATCGTGACAGATGCGCAAGGCAGTGCGCTGAGCGGTGTGATGAGTTTGTATTTCGAAGACACGATTTTTCCGTACTACGCAGGCGATGTGCTCCGTGCTCGCGATGTTTCAGCAAACGACTATAAATATTACGCGTTAATGGCACACGCTCGAAGTCGTGGCGCGAAAGTGTTTGACTACGGTCGCAGTAAGCTGGATACTGGGCCTTATAAATTCAAAAAATATTGGGGGTTTGAGCCCGTGGCGTATCAGTATGAATTCGCTCTACTCAAGAGAGATTCGATCCCGCAAAATAATCCTACAAATCCAAAGTACGCGCGGGCAATCGCGATATGGCGAAAGATGCCCCGATTCGTCGTCGATCGCATTGGCCACCCGCTCGCGCGCCACCTCTGCTAGTGGATATTCTCTTTCTTTGCCATCGGATTCCGTTTCCCGCGGACAAAGGCGACAAGATCGTTACCAACAATATCTTGCGCTACTTCAGCGCACGGTATCGCGTCCACTTGGCGACGTTTATTGATGATCCCGCAGATGAAAAGCACCGAGACGTTGTAGGTCAGATGTGTGCATCGAGCTGGATCGGTAGCATTTCGAAAGCAACAAAAGTAAAACGTGCACTTTTGGGCTTGATCCGAGGAGAGCCGCTCACGGCTTCGATCTATGCCGACGAAGCACTGAAAAAATGGATTTCCGAAACGGTGAAGAAGCATGGCATCCGCCATATTTTGGTCTATTCCTCCGGTGCTGCCCGATCATTGCAGTCGGCCATTGTTGACGATCCCAATAACCGGCTTGTCGTTGATTTTTGTGATGTCGACTCTCACAAGTGGCAGCAATATGCACGGACGCACCGGCCACCGATGAAATGGATTTACGCACGAGAAGCTAAAAAATTGGTTGCGTATGATCGGGCACTTGCGATGAAATCGCGTGCGGCTATTGTATGCACAAAATCAGAAGTAGCCGCATTTTCAGAGCTTGCGCCCGAAGTAACCGATAGGCTTAAAGTCGTGCATCTCGGGATGGACCGAAACTTTTTTTCTGTTGATGCTAGTCGCGCATCACCTTTTAAGGCCGATACGCTCCCCATCGTTTTTACGGGGCATATGGGTTACTGGCCAAATATTGATGCAGTGCAATGGTTCGTAAGTGATGTCCTGCCAAAGATACGCCAACGTGTACCTGCGGCGCAGTTTTGGATCGTCGGCACTGATCCATCGCCTGCAGTGCAAGCGCTTGCGAAAGATGATGTTTTCGTGACCGGGCGGGTACCAGACGTCCGTCCTTATCTCCAGCATGCGCGACTGGTCGTTGCACCAAACCGCATCGGTCGCGGAATTGCGAATAAAGCACTAGAGGCGATGTCGATGGCCAAGCCATTGATCGTTTCGCCGCAAATTGCGATGGGGCTTGAGCAGGCAAACGCTGACGAAGACTATTTGGTTGCTGCAAATGCGGCGGCGATGGCAGAGTTGGCGGTGCGCGTATTGATGCAACCTGATGTCGGTGATGCCATTGGCGCGAATGCGCGGGCGCGGATCGAAAAAGACTACGATTGGGATCGAAACTTATCTAGAACCGAGGCATCTTTGCTCGGAACGGAAACGCCATGACATCTAACTGGAAACGCGCGGCAATCGCATGGGCTGCGATTGTCGCGCTGCTTTTTGTTGCATTTTGGCAGTCTTGGCGCGAGATGATTGCGCTTTGGAGTAATACCGATTCTTATACGCATGGCCCGATTGTCCCGCTGATTTCTGGTTGGCTTATTTGGCGGCTGCGGTCGGTGTTGCGCACAAAATTTGAACCGAGTCCGTCCCTAGTCGGTGCAGTCCTGATTTTGTTGTGCGCTCTTGCTTGGGCCGTAGGCGATGTTTTGCAGGTCGCAGCGTTACGCCATTTCGCGGTCATGTCGATGGTGATTGCGGCGACTTGCGCTGTTTTCGGGCTGCAAATTGCTAAAGCGCTGATGTTCCCGTTAGCGTTTCTATTATTCGCAGTTCCCTTCGGAGATTTTTTAACGGATCCGATGATGGAGCAGACTGCAGATTTCACAGTGCTTGCGTTGCAGTGGACCGGCATCCCGGTCTACCGGGAAGCGCGCCACATTCAAATTCCGACGGGAAACTGGGCTGTAGTCGAAGCATGCTCCGGTACCCGATATTTAATTGCCAGCGTCATGCTTGGCGCGCTTTTCGCGTATCTGTTTTACAAGACAGCGCGCAAGCGAGTTTTGTTTGTACTCGCATCCATTTTGGTGCCGATCATAGGCAATTGGGTGCGTGCGTATCTCATCGTGTTGATCGGTCATTTGACGCAAAACAAATATGGCGTCGGTGCCGATCACGTGCTGTTCGGATGGGTATTTTTCGGCGTATTAATCTACGCGATGTTTGCGGTTGGCGCGCGCTGGCGTGAGGATGTCGAAACCGAGCCGATTGCAACGACAAAAAGTATCAAATCTGCGCCGCAGGTATCCACGAGAAAGTGGTTTCAACCCGGTGTTGCTGCTCTGCTTGCGGCTTGCATTCCGCTCTTAGTCGCGCCAAAGGCCATAGACGTAACGACGATGGCGATTCAACCACTGGTCACGCCTGAGCGCTGGCGCGCAGTCGATGGCAAAGCGTGGCGGCCTGCTTTTTCAGGAACCCGCGCCGAGCAAAGCGCCGCACTTTACAGCCCCGAGGGTGGTGCGGTTAGCGTTTACCGAGGCTATTTTGCTGGGCAGCGCAATGAATTTCGGATGATTCGTTTCGGAAATAACTTTGTCGATCACGAGACAACAGGCAACGCCTCGATTTCCAATACGACCATTGACAAGACTTTTACGGGTGCCAGCGGAACGATTACTGAAATTCGGATTCCCCAGGGCGCACAGACGCGGCTTGTTCGCGGTGCTTACCTCGTTGGATCTACCTTAACGGGCAGCGCTTACCGCGCCAAGCTTTTGCTCGCGATGAATCAACTCACCGGCCGCGGTGATCGCAGCGCGGTTGTGATCTGGAGCGCGCTCGCCGAGAGCGACACCGCTGCACGCAAGCTACTCGATGAGTTTGAAAACGCGTACCGCGCGCAACTCTTTACCGAACGAAAACCATCGTAATGCGAATTCTTCATCTGCTTGATCATTCACTACCGCTGCACTCTGGCTATACCTTCCGCTCGCGCGCGATTCTGCGCGCGCAGCAAAATCTCGGCTGGTCCGTAAAAGGGTTAACGACGTTGCGGCACATCCACGATGCGCCCATCGATGAGACTATCGACGGAATCGAATTTCATCGAACGCCTGCAGCAGTTGGTAACCGAAAGCCTGGATTGATCGCAGAAATGTCGGCGACGACAACTGCCCTCAATGCGCTGGTGGATGTTTGGAAACCAGAGATTATTCATGCGCATTCGCCAGCGCTCAACGCGATCCCAGCACTCCGGGTCGCACGAAAGCGTGGCATCCCTGTGGTGTATGAAGTACGGGCGTTTTGGGAGGATGCTGCCGTCGATCACGGCACGACGACCGAAGGCTCGCTGCGCTATCGTGCGACTCGAATGATGGAGACTTATGCGTTAAAGCGCGCCAACGCGGTAACCACTATATGCGAGGGGCTGCGTGCAGATATCGTCGCGCGCGGAATCTCGTCAGAGAAAGTGACTGTGATTCCCAATGCAGTGGACGCTGATGCCTTCACAACGCGACAGCCTGCGAATGCCGCGCTTTCCCAAAAGCTTGGCCTTGCTGGGCATACCGTACTTGGATTTTTGGGCTCGTACTACGCCTATGAAGGGCTCGATCTTTTACTCAAGGCCGTCCCGATCATCGCGCTAAAGATCCCTAACGTAAAGGTTTTGCTGGTCGGTGGTGGGCCGCAAGAAGCCGCGCTGAAAGCCCAAGCACAGGCAATGGGGATTGCGGATCGGGTGATATTTATCGGACGTGTTCCGCACGAGGACGTGCACACCTACTACGATCTCGTTGATCTCTTGGTTTATCCACGTCATAGTTTGCGCGTCACTGAATTGGTCACGCCACTCAAGCCGCTCGAGGCGATGGCACAACAACATCTTTTACTGGCGTCCAATGTGGGTGGTCACCGTGAATTGATTGAAGATGGAAAAACAGGGTATTTATTTAAAGCCGACGATGAGCACGCGCTCGCGCAGCGTGCGGTTGAAATACTCACCACGCCAGAGCAATGGCCCGCGATTCGCAAAAATGGGCGAGCGTTTGTAGAGTCTGTGCGTAATTGGAAGATGTCTGTCGATCGCTACCAAAAAGTTTATGCAGGCGTTTTGGGGGCAGGTGGTTGAGCACTCGCCTGCTCACCTACACCGCGCTTTTCCCATCGACGAGCCGTGCCCAGCACGGTATTTTTATTGAAACGCGCCTCAAGCGGTTGATTCAAAACGAAGGCATTGCGGCCCGCGTCGTAGCGCCCGTGCCATGGTTCCCTTCGGCGCATCCACGGTTTGGTGCGCGTGCCAAGATGGCTGCCACGCCGACCTACGACGTACGCAATGGCGTCAGCGTGCATTACCCCCGATATCCGTTGTTGCCCAAGATTGGCATGTCGACTGCCCCACAAATGCAGGCGTGGGGCTCGCGGCGTAGTGTCGCGCGTGCTGTCGTTGAATTTGCGCCACAGATCATCGATGCCCATTATTTTTACCCTGATGGCGTTGCGGCTGCTGCGCACGCGCGCCAGCACGGTTTGCCCCTTGTTATCAGTGCGCGCGGTTCCGACATCAATCTCGTCGGACAATTTGAAACGCCGCGCGCCAAGATGCTTGCCGCTGCAAATCAGGCTAGCGCGCTCATCGCAGTTTCATCGAGCTTGCGCGATGCCATGATTGCGCTGGGCATGAATGCGCAAAAAATTCATGTGTTGCGCAATGGTATCGATGGCCAGCAATTTTCGATGCAACCGCAGCATACCGCGCGGGAGGCGCTCGGCATTCCTGAAAGTGCAGCATCGGTGATTGTTTCGGTCGGCAATTTGGTCTCCGAAAAAGGATCTGATCTCGCGCTAGAAGCGATCATTGCGCAACCGTTTTCGTTTGGTATTTTCGCCGGGGATGGTGCGCTACGCCCGGCACTAGAAGCGCGCGCAAGAGAAGCTGGCTGCAGCGCCCGCGTGAAATTTTTAGGCAGCGTGGCGCAGTCGCAATTGGTGCAGGTCTATAGCGCTGCAGATGTGACCGTGCTGGCCTCAAAGCGCGAAGGATGGCCTAACGTCGTGCTTGAAGCGATGGTTTGCGGTTCGCTCGTGGTTGCGTCTGATGTCGGCGCGGTACGCGAAATGGTGACGCATGAGGGCGTTGGGCGCGTGGTTGCGCATTCCGATCAGCATGCCCTTAACGATGCGATTAAAGCTGCCTTGACGCAAAAAGTTGATCGGCAATACGTACGAAACCATGCGTTGGCCTACGATTGGGCGAGCGTGACGCGCGCGCAGGCCGCGCTTTACGCAGACGTTGCGGCCGGCAGATAGCGCGCGCGCGTGACCCGGGCGTGACCCGCGAGATCGTTATCTGTTTGAATTTCGGCCCAAAAAGCATGCTTCGCAAAAAGCGCGCGAATCGCTTCTGCTTGATCACATCCATGTTCGATGATGATCCATCCTCCATCCAATAAATGTGCGGGCGCATTCGCAGCGAAATGGCGAAACACGGAGAGTCCGTCCTGACAATCAGTCAACGCGATCGTAGGCTCAAAACGAAGCCCGTCGCCGAGCAAGTGGGGATCGTTCGCTCGGATATATGGTGGGTTGCTCACCAGCAAATGAAATTTTCGATCTCCTAAATTCGTGAACCAGTCGGAAACGAGCATCAATACCTGCGGCGCAGAATTGTGCTTTTTTGCGTTGTTTTGCGTGAGTTGAAGGGCTGCTTCACTTATATCGGTGGCTGTGATACACCAGCGCCCGCGCTCGCAGGCGAGCGTGATGGCCACGCAGCCGGTGCCAGTGCCAAGATCGGCAACTTGCAGCGCGCGAATCGCCATCTGATCGCCGCAGGCGAGTGCGGTTGCAACAAGGTGCTCTGTTTCTGGGCGCGGCACAAGCGCTGCGGGAGAGCACTGAAACATGCGCCCATAAAACTCGCGCTCGCCCGTGAGGTAAGCGGTGGGTTCGCCAGCCATTCTTCGCACGCAAAGGGCTTGAAATGCCAAAAACTGCGCCGCAGGTATTTCATCTTCAGCGTGTGCGATGAGCCAACTGCGGGTTACGCCCAGCGTATGGCAAATCAACGATAGCGTGTCGGTGCGGGCAAGCTGTGACGCACGCAGCGCCTCATTGATCGTCAAGAAGCATTGCCCTCGGCAAGCAGCGCGAGCTGGTCGGCCTGATGCTCGGCGAGCAGCTTACTCGTCATGTCTTCGATATCTCCGTCCATGATGAAATCGAGCTTGTAAAGCGTGAGATTGATGCGGTGATCGGTCATCCGACCCTGCGGGAAATTGTAAGTGCGAATGCGCTCGCTGCGATCACCAGAGCCGACAAGTGATTTGCGTAAGCCTGCTTCTTTCGCGTGCGCGGCTTCGCGCTCGCGCTCTAAAAGGCGAGAGGCAAGCACAGACATCGCTCGATCTTTATTGCGATGCTGCGAACGATCATCTTGGCACTCGACCACCAATCCCGTCGGCAAGTGGGTAATGCGCACGGCAGAATCGGTTTTATTAATGTGTTGGCCGCCAGCGCCAGACGCTCGAAACGTATCAATCTTGAGCTCCGAAGGGTTAATCACAATATCTTTAATCGGATCGGCTTCTGGCATCACGGCGACGGTGCAAGCGCTGGTATGGATTCGCCCTTGTGTTTCGGTGGTGGGGACGCGCTGCACGCGATGACCACCCGATTCAAATTTCAATTTTGAGTAGGCGCCGTCACCGGCAACGCGCGCGATGACCTCGCGATAGCCGCCGAGATCGCTCATCGATTCCGAGACGATTTCAACGGCCCAGCCTTGACGCTCTGCAAAGCGGGTGTACATGCGGAGTAAATCGGCAGCAAAAAGAGCCGATTCGTCGCCGCCGGTGCCTGCGCGCACTTCTAAAAACACATTTCGCTGGTCGTTAGGATCGCGTGGAAGGAGCGCGACTTGCAGCGCTTTTTCATATTCAGCGATGTGTGTGCGTGCAGATTGAATTTCTTCCTCGGCGAAAGCGCGCATTTCAACGTCGCCGAGCATGCGCTGAGCTTCCAGTAAATCGTTTTCAGCGCTTTGATAGCGCTGCCAAATAAGCGCGATCGGCTCTACCTCTGCACGCTCGCGGCTGACGGCGCGAAATCTATTCATATCGCCAGCGATGTCTGGCTGCGCGAGCGCCACATCAATTTCGCCTAAGCGGCGTTCGAGCTGGTCGAGTTTCGTTCGTAATGAAGGTTGCATCACGTCATTTTAGTGAGCACGCGGGAATTGACGCGTAAACGGTAAACTAGAGATCTTCACCATTCACAAAAACGGGGGTTTCGCAATGGATGTTGCACTGATGAAAAAGACGGCCGCGGCCATGGTCGCACCAGGCAAAGGCATTTTGGCAGCGGATGAATCTGCGTCGACGTGCGCCAAGCGATTCGCGGCGGCAGATGTGCCAGACAACATAGAAATGCGCCGCACCTACCGCGAAATGCTCTTTTCTGCGCCGCAGGTATCGCAATCGCTGTCGGGCGTGATCTTGCACGATGAGACGTTACGCCAAAAAACAGCCAATGGCATACCGTTCGCAGATTATCTCAATAGCAAAGGCGTGATTCCGGGGATTAAAGTTGATGGCGGAACTAAGCCGCTCGCGCTTGCTCCAGGCGAAGTCGTCACCGAGGGGCTAGACGGGCTTAGGCAGCGTTTGGCCGAGTATTTCAAAATGGGTGCGCGTTTTGCTAAATGGCGGGCGCTCATTGAAATTGGCGAAAATAAACCAACCGTGCGCTGCGTCTGGGCCAACATGCACGCGATGGCGCGCTACGCGGCGCTCTGCCAAGAAGCCAATATCGTGCCGATGGTTGAGCCTGAGATCTTGCTAGAGGGTACGCACGATATTGAGACATGCCATCGCGTCACGGAAGTCGCGTTGCGCACGATGTTCGCGCAATTATCAGATAATCACGTGTTGCCAGAGTGCACGATTTTGAAGGCGAGCATGGTCATTTCGGGCGCGGGTGCGTCCAATCGTGCCGGCGTGCAAGAAGTTGCGCAGCGCACGGTCGAAGTGCTGAAGCGCACAGCACCCGCAGCGATTCCGGGCATCGTTTTCTTATCAGGCGGGCAGTCTGATTATGAATCCACAGCGCATCTGAACGCGATCAATCAAATGGGTGGAAATCCGTGGCCGCTGACTTTTTCTTATAGCCGCGCCTTGCATTTTAGTGCGCTCAAAGTATGGCGCGGAAAGCAAGAAAATTATGCTGCTGCGCAAGCGACATTTGCCGCCCGGATGCAAGCGTGTTCGCTAGCGGCCGTCGGGCAGTGGAGCTCCGAGATTAAAGGGTAATTTAGCCCACGACTACGCTGAATCTGCAGATTGCCCGGATTCCGCGCCAGAAGCAGCCGCTTCGCGCACGAATGCGGGCGTGAGCCGCTCGCTTTCTAGACGACTTCTTCCTTTTGATTTCGCGCGCAGCAAGGCGGCATCTGCGCGCGCAAGAATCAGCCGCCAATGCGCGCTCGTTTTTTCTGGCACATACACCACCCCGACGCTGACCGATAATCGCAAGGCATCGGCGCGTGGCAGATAGATTTCACGCGCCAAGCGCAAACAGTCTTCGGCTAATTGCTCACCGGCACGCGTTCCCCGGCTCATGCAGACCACAACGAATTCATCACCGCCAAGGCGAAAGATGGCATCTTGCGGGCGTAACGCGGAGCGCAGCGCGCTCGCAAGCTTTGCGAGCACCTGATCGCCAAGCTCGTGTCCGTAGGCGTCGTTAATCAGCTTGAAATTGTCGGCGTCGAGCATCAAAACTGAAAAAGGTGGGTGCCGCGAGCGCTGGGAATCGAGTCTTGTAGATGCGAATTCGATCATGGCTCGGCGATTGCCAAGCCCCGTGAGTGGATCGGTATTCGCCGCGATATTTAAAGCGTAAACATTTTGCTGTGCTTGTTCGAGCTTGTTTTTCAGGGTCTGCGTTTGGCTTCGACGCGATTCAGCCTCACGTTTCACCGCGTCAAACTCGTTTTCAAGCGCAACAACTGCATTTTTCCCGCGTTGAAGACTTCCGTCGTATTGCTTGAGATGCTCCAGCGCGACGTGTATGAAGCTGCGCTCCGCATTCGCGACATGGCGTACTTTTTCGGCACGGTAAAGCGAAATCTCGAGTGCCATTCGGGCGTCATTGGCGCGCACGGCAAGCGCATACGCCGCATCAAATCGAATTTTCGCTCCCGCATCGTCGCCAATATCACGCAACAATTTGGCGATTTCAAATTCGCACTTTCGTTCGATAGTGACAAGCCCGTGCAGTCGTGCTGGTGGGAGCGCAGCTTCGAAGTGCAACTTTGCGCGCACGTTATCGCCAGTTGCTTTATAGGCGCTTGCCAGTGTGTGAAGGACATAGGCCCGTTGCGGGCTGGGCTGATCGCCAGCGCCCAGTAGCTTCAGGCAGCGTTGCGCGAGTATGATCGCGCGCTGCGGTGCTGCACTTTCGAGGAAATTCATCGCGAGATTATTTAAAAGCGCGCAATAGGTTCGATTTAGAGAGAGCCGCGCTGCTGCCCGCATTCCGTTGCGATATACCGTAGCGGCGGCGGCGGTATCGCCTGTTGCGCGGTAGATGCTGCCGATGCCTGAGCTTAGTTTTGCAACGTCTGATTGCAGGCCTAAATCCTTTGCGATGTTTTCCGCTCGGCGCATTTGACTTAAGGCCAGCTGATACATTCCCTGCGCACTTAACGCTGTACCCTGAACCGCAAGCGCACCGACAAGGGCTTCTTCGTTGCCAGTCTCCTCGAAAATCGATGCCGCTTCGCAGGCGTACTTCAACCCTTGCTGATGCTCGCCAAATTCGCTTGCCATTGATCCCAAATGTCGCAAACACGTTGCCAGCGCATCCTTGTTGCGTCCATCCCTCAGACTCTGCGCAAGGGATACCCCAACCGGAAAGGCTGCGCTAGGATTTACCGCGCGAAGGGCGACGAATTCATCTAAAGCCCGACCCGAACGGTCATGACGCATCTGCTCTGAATGCGGTAGCACATCAAGTGAATGTACGCTGCGTGGCATGTTGTAATATAAAAAAACTTTATGCAAGCGTCCAGTTTACGGCTTTGTCTACGAAAACGCTTAGAAATATGACCAATTTGTCTGCTTCGGCTATGCCGTGCTTACGCACTGGACTGAGCCTTTGACTTTCATTTTCGACGCCGTAGCAAACTTTATCGAAGGGCTTCAATGAAAAAAGTGTTTTGGATCGTTGCGCTCCTTGTCGTTTACGGTTCCCTTTTTCCGTTTGAATATTCACCGCATATCCCCAGCCGAGAAGATGTGTATCAATTATTCTTCTCATGGCCTCGCCAAATATCCCTAAGCGACGCGCTTGGCAATATGGCGCTTTTTGTACCCTTGGGCGCCTTGACCGCCAGATCGCAACAGAGCGCAGCGAGGAAAGCGTGCGCATTGCTCATGCTCACCTTCTTCGCAGCCTTGGTGCAATACATCCAGTTTTGGTTTCCGTCGCGAGTGCCGAGCGTCTCTGATATTGCATTCAACGTTTCCGGGCTGCTAATGGCGTTTGCCATAGCCAAAATCGCTCGTCGCACTTTACTAATGGGTCGAGATGACCGAGGGCGATCGGAAAGCAAAATTGAATCAAACGCAGTTATCGCGTTGTTTTTTGTCATCCTTTGGGTGGTTTACCGCTGGTTTCCGCTGGTTCCGACATTGGATTTTCAAAATATAAAAGATGGCCTAAAGCCCTTGCTGCTTGATCGGCAGTGGAGCATCGTCGCGATCGTCCACGATGCAGTGGCTTGGTTGGTTTGGTTTCGGCTCTGGCGCTATTGCCCGTTAAACGTTTTTCCACTCGCTGTGAGCGTAATCTGCGCCGCAGGTATTCTCGCAATGGAGCCGCTTTTTTACGGCAATACGTTATCGGTCAGTAATGTGATCGGACTTCTGACGGCAATTCTCGTTGCGCCTTACTTTTATCGTCAAGGTCGCACAGCGCTTACCGCAATAATTTGGTTGATTGGCGCAATGATCGTATCGTGGGAAATCTATCCGATCGACTTGAGCCAATTTCCGCGCGATTTTTCATGGTTGCCGTTTTCGGGCTTCTTGAGCGGAAGTATGACCGTTGCGGTTGCGTCATTAGTCGAAAAAACGTATTTTTACGGCGCGTGGAATTATCTTATGCTGCGACGCGGCATTCATCCAATGATTTGCGCGGCAATTTCGACGAGCGTTCTGTTCATCGTTGAATATGCGCAGAAGTGGTCAGTCAACCGAAGCCCTGAGATTACCGACGCAGCGCTCGCTTTCATTCTTGTCGTCGCGCTCGCAAGCACCCTCGCAAAGCCAAAAAACCGTCGGGATACTTTACACTCCAGCTATCCCGAAAAAAAATGATGCAAAAAAATCAGTCAAATACAGTTCTAGCACGTTTATTGCTTATAAACGAGTAGAACTTAGAAGAGGCTATTATGAAAAAAATTGCGGCAGTATTTGGTTTAGTGGCAATCGGGGTATTGCAAAGTGCTGGAGCCTATACGATCACGGCGGAAAAGTATCAACCGAGCGCCCAGTCAATTCCCGGCATTAAGGGCACTTTGGTCAACGGCGCAATTACAAGCCTTTACACCAGTATCACCTACCGCCAGCAAACGTCACCTGGAATTCTGACCCCGTTCGACGCATGGTGTATTGAGCCACTCGTTAACGACACCGCTGGACCGTACACCTACGAAGTATCTGATTTGTTTGGAAGCGCGTTTTCAACCAGCGCGGTTCAGTCCGCCCTAGAGCGGCTCTGGACTGTCGCCGAAAGCTCAACCGGCGCGCCAACGCTTTCAACGGATGCGAGCCTTCCTGCAAATTCTTCCGCGCTTTCAGCCGCGTTTCAGATCGCGCTTTGGGAACTTGTTTCAGACGGCACTGGCTGGAGTTTTGACATGGGAAGCGTGCGTCTTGCCGCCCTCGGCACCGACGCCTTTACCGATTCTGTTCGTGGTTTAGCCTCTGGATGGCTCACAACGGCCTTTCTCTTAAACGATGTGGGCGGATACTCAACCGCGCGGACCGCGCTTGAGTACCTTGACACAGCGCGCAATACCGAAGGGCGCGGTCAAGACCATATTCGCCCGAAGGGTCCTAATGATGGCGGCGATGATCCGATTCCATTGCCAGGAATTGCTTGGCTTCTAGGGCTTGGTTTGGTCGGTTTTCTAAGACTCAAGCGTCAATAAATTAACTTTTAATAAAAAACGCCCGATTTCGGGCGTTTTTTTATTTTGATGCTTTGAATTTACGCGCGCTTTGATTGGACGAAATCAACCAACGATCCAAACGTCGAAAACGTTTCCGCGCTAATTTCATCATCGGGCACGTCGATGCCAAGTTTTTCTTCCAATTCGGTCAGTACGGTCACCACCGCCATAGAGTCGAGCTCTGGAATTGCGCCAAGTAAACGGGTATCATTCGTCCAACTTTTTGCATGATCGCCGACTTGCAATGTAGATGCGAGGACAGAGCGAACAATTTCCGTGGTATTCATCGTTTACTTTCTTTAAAACGTGCAGCGGGAATTTAACAAATATTTGAGATTTTGGAGAATCACGTGAATCCCCAATCGCATGCGCCGGGGCGCTTGCCAACTTTAGTTCACGAACTTTACGCCAATGCGCATCGTGAACAACCCGAACGCATCGCGCTAGTATATGGTGCACAAGAGATTGATTACGCAGCGTTAGATGCGCTTGTTGCGCGCATTTCGAGCGGCTTGCTGAGCGCTGGCTTAGCGCGTACGGATCGCGTTGCAATATTCATGGAAAAGCGCATCGAAATGGTCGTCTCCATGTTTGCAGCGGCCGCTGCGGGAGGCGTCTACGTTCCCTGCAATCCTATTTTGAAGCCTGAGCAAGTGGGGCATATCATCAATGATTGCGCCGCGACGATCGCGATCACAACGGCTGATCGCATCGCCGGGCTCGCGCCGGTGCTGAATATTTCTACTTCAATTTCGCATGTCATTATCGTGGGCGAGTGTGATCCGGCGGCGGTGTCGGCCACATTGCAAAAACCATGGATTTCGTGGGATACCTGCGGCGCAGATTTGAGCCATTTTCAGCCCCATCGCGTGATCGATAGCGATGTCGCCGCAATTTTGTACACTTCAGGCTCAACAGGAAAACCGAAAGGCGTGACGCTTTCGCACCGCAATATTGTTGCTGGCGCAGTTAGCGTTGCCCAATATCTTGCGCTTACAAAAGATGAGCGCATTTTGTGCGTGCTGCCGCTCTCTTTTGATGCCGGGATGAATCAAGTCACCACAGCATTTTTGGTGGGTGCGCGCGCGGTGCTGATCAATCATCTTTTTGCCCGCGACGTCGTTAATGCCGTGGCGAAGTATGAAATTACGGGGCTGGCAGGCGTTCCTCCATTTTGGATTCAGCTTGCGGGCTTGCAATGGCCAGAGTCGATCCGCACGCACATGCGCTACTTCACCAACACCGGTGGCCATATGCCGCGCCCGACGTTAAATGCCTTGCGCGCGCAATTGCCTGCCGCGCTACCATTTTTGATGTATGGTTTAACCGAGGCTTTTCGCTCCACCTATCTGCCGCCGAGCGAGATCGATACCCGCCCAGAATCGATGGGTAAAGCGATTCCCAATGCTGAAATTTTGGTTGTGCGCGAAGATGGCTCTTTGTGTGATGATGATGAGCCGGGCGAGTTGGTGCACCGTGGCGTGCTGGTCGCGCTAGGTTACTGGAATGACGTCGAAAAAACCAATGAGCGCTATAAGCCTGCGCCGGGTCAAAACCCGGCATTGCCCATTACCGAGCTCGCGGTTTGGAGTGGTGACACTGTAAAGCGCGATGCCGATGGATTTCTCTACTTCGTTGGCCGTCGCGATGAAATGATTAAGACTTCAGGCTATCGCACGAGCCCGGTGGAAGTAGAAGAAATTGTCTATGCGCTGCAAGGCGTGGCTGAAGTCGCTGCGTTTGGCGTAAAAGACGAGCGACTCGGTCAATCGATCACCATTGTCGTGTTTCCAGAGCAAAAAGAGGGCATTTCTGCGCCGCAGGTATTGGCGCATTGCAAAGCCAAAATGCCTGCCTACATGGTGCCCCATCGCATTGAAATCAGTGCTTGCGCATTGCCACGCAACCCTAACGGCAAGATCGACCGCAAAGCCATCGCTGCTGGACTCTCCTCATGATGAATACGCCTGCCGCCCATGCTGGGCTGGATCAATTTACGGTGCAAGGCAATGTGCTCTGCATCAACGGCATACCGCTGCCACAGCTCGCCGCCCGCATTGGGCAAACGCCGTTTTATGCGATTGATCGTAGCGTTCTCACCCGTCGCGTTCAGGCGTTGCGCGCTGCGCTCCCCAAAACGCTCGGCCTACACTATGCAATGAAGGCCAACCCGATGCCGGCGGTGGTGCAGCATTTTGCTTCGCTCGTTGATGGCATTGATGTCGCGAGCGCGGCTGAAATGCAAGTCGCGCTCGACACCGGAACGCCTGCAAAAGAAATTAGCTTCGCAGGCCCTGGCAAACGTAATGAAGAATTAATTCAAGCGGTCGCTGCGGGAATTACGATTAATTGTGAGAGCTTGCGCGAAATTACCGGCGCGGCACACGCAGCAAAATCACTCGGCCTGAAAGCTCGGCTTGCCTTGCGCGTGAATCCTGATTTCGAGTTGAAAAGCTCTGGCATGAAAATGGGCGGAGGCGCTAAGCAATTTGGTATCGATGTTGATGTCGTGCCTGAGGCGTTGAAGCTAATTCATACCTGCGGCGCAGTTTTTGTCGGTTATCACATTTACGCGGGCTCACAAAATCTTCGCGCTGAAGCACTGGCCGACGCCCATACAAAAACCGTCGCGTTAGCATTGCGTTTATGTGAAATCGCGCGTGAAATCGGCCTTTCTGCGCCGCAGGTATTAAACATCGGTGGCGGCTTCGGCATCCCCTACTTCCCCGGTGATACGCCGCTTGATCTCGCTGCCGTCGGCGCCCATCTGAGCACGCTCATGCCGCAGTTGCATGCGGCATTGCCGACAACCGAAATCGTGATCGAGCTGGGTCGTTACTTGGTGGGTGAATCAGGCATTTACGTGAGCAAAATCGTAGACCGTAAAGTGTCGTGTGGACAAGTATTTTTGGTCACCGATGGCGGGCTTCACCATCACCTCGCAGCCTCGGGAAATTTTGGGCAAGTGCTGCGTAAAAATTATCCGGTCGTGCTCGGCAACCGCGTGAGCGCTGACGTGCTCGAAAAAGTAAACGTCGTCGGTCCGCTCTGTACGCCGCTCGATATCTTGGGCGATAAAGTGCAGATCCCAGCGGCCGATGTGGGCGATCTGGTGTGCGTGTTGCAATCGGGTGCCTATGGTTTAACCGCGAGCCCCACCAAATTTCTATCGCATCCGGCGCCGGTTGAGGTCTTGGTTTGAAAGCGCTGCAACGTATCGTTGCCTGCGCAGCTTTTGATGGCGACGCAAGAGTACCTGCGGCGCAGATTTCACTTGGCCATTTTTCATCATGGTCAGAAACGCTCGCGCGCGGCCAATGTAGCCAAAACTGCGCCGCAGGTATTGCGTTGGTCGTGCTTGGTCAGCCTTGTGATGCTCAGTTCAAACCACTGCGCCATGAGCACGTCGTTGAAGCGTATCGACGCAACGGCGCTGGCTTTGCCGCCGCGCTGACGGGCGCGTACGCGTATGTGTTGTTCGACCAAGAAAATGATTTACTGCTCGCTGGCGTTGATCGCATGGCACGCGTGCCGTTGGCTTTCGCGACGCTGCCACGCGGCGGTGTCGCTATTGCATCCAGCACGGCAGATTTAGCGCATGTTCCGGGAATTTCGCTGACACTTTCCCAGCAAGCCCTTTACGACTACGTTTTCTTTCATATGATCCCGGCTCCGCATACGCTTTATCAAGGCGTAAAGCGGCTCGCGCCCGGCGAGCAAATGATGGCCAAAAAAAGTGGCGTAGCCGTACGCGCGCTCTGGAAGCCAAAATTTATTGAAGACCGTCCGACCACTTTTGAAGCGGCGAAGCATGGCTTTCGTACTGCGCTCGAAGACGCTGTGCGCGATGCCTGCGCGGGCGCAACCGCGCCAGGCACTTTTCTCTCCGGCGGCACTGATAGCTCCACGATGACGGGCTTAGTGGCGAAAGTCACAGGCAAGCCCGCGCGTGCGTTTTCGATTGGCTTTGACGAAGAGGGCTACGACGAAACGGGATACGCAAAAATAGCCGCCAAGAAATTCCCCGTCGATCACCACATTTATTACGTCACGCCGCAAGATGTCGTCGATGCGCTGCCGAAAGTGGTGGAAGCCTACGATCAACCTTTTGGCAATGCTTCGGCGATCCCCACTTATTACTGCGCGCTGCGGGCACAAGAAGAGGGCATCTCGCACATGATTGCCGGTGACGGCGGTGATGAATTGTTTGGCGGCAATGATCGCTACGCTTTCCAGTCACGGCTCTCGATTTATAGCAAGATTCCAAGTTTTATTCGCACGCCCGTGCGCGGTATCGCAGGTGCGCTCGCTGGCATCGGGCCGCTGCGTAAAGTGCAGCGCGCAATTGCCTGGGCCGAAACGCCGATGCCCGCGCGGATTCAGCATTACAACCTAGTGAATCAGCTCGGACGTGCCGAAATGTTTGAGGCAGATTTCTTAGCCAAAATCTCACCCGATTCTCCCGAGCAATTGATGTGCGCGATTTACGACGGCTCAGCCCCGTCTGAGCTCAATCGCATGCTCGCCCTCGATTGGCGGCTCACGCTGGCTGATAGTGATTTACCCAAAGTGACCGCCATGTGCGCGCAAGCTGGCATGCCAGTGCTCTACCCGATGCTCGACGATCGGGTGACTGATTTTTCAATGACGTTGCCGAATGATTACAAATTAAAGGGCCAGCAACTGCGCTGGTTTTTTAAAGAAGCGCTGCGCGATTTTTTACCCGAAGAAATCCTCACCAAGCAAAAGCATGGCTTTGGCTTGCCGTTCGGTCATTGGCTGACCAAGCACAAAGGCATGCAAGATCAGGCGATGGCATCGCTAGAAGCACTCAAAAAGCGGGGCATTATTCGCCCCGCATTCATTGATTCACTTAAGATACATGCCACTGGCGCAGGCGCCGGTTACTATGGCGTTATGGTGTGGGTTTTGGTGATGCTTGAGCTTTGGCTGCAAGCGCATCATAATTCTGGATCGCAGTCGCCACCGGCCATACTGCGATAGAGTTCATCGCGCGGTACGCCCGTCATTTTGGCGACGATTTTAGCTGCGCGCGCTGGCGGCAGCTCCTTAGCTAAGGCCTCGAGCCAGAGCTTCGCTTCGACTACCTGCGGCGCAGTTTTGGCCGCAACCGGCGCCAACGCCAGTACAAACTCACCCTTCAATCGCCGTGCGTCTTGGGCAATCCATGCCGGAAACTGCGCCGCAGGTAAGCGTGCGACCATTTCAAAATGCTTGGTCAATTCTTTACCGATGACTAATTCGCGATCAGGAAAGTGAGTCGCAAATGCGGAAAGCAGATCTACGATGCGGTGGGTAGATTCATACATCACCGCCACCCGTGTTTCCGTACGCAAATCTTCAATTGCTGCAGCACGAGCCGCATTTGCTGAAGGCAGAAAACCGAGGAATGCAAACTCTGTTGCGAGTAATCCGCTGACTGAAAGCAGCGCGGTGACTGCGCTAACACCCGGAATCGGTATCACGCGTATTTGCGCTTCCTGCACCGCGCGCACGAGCCGTGCGCCGGGATCGCTGATGCCTGGCGTGCCAGCGTCCGATGTGTAAGCAATTGACTTGCCTGCGCGCAAGAGATCAATCACTTCAACGGCCGCCTCGCGTTCGTTGTGCTCGCGCACGCTCATGAGTCGGGGCGTCTTGATGTCGAGCAATCGCAGCAAATCTCCCGCAACCCGAGTATCTTCGGCGCAAAGGATGTCGACTTGCGCGAGCACGTCGCGGGCGCGTAGCGTGATGTCGCGCAAATTGCCAATCGGCGTCGCCACGACGTAGAGCGTGCTTGCATCTACCGCACTTACGACTACACTGGCGACGGGATAATTTTCAGGCGCACTCATCGCAATGGCTTCACCGACGCAGGCAAAAGGCTTTGATGAAGAAACGCGAGCGATGGAGTATTTGGTTGCACAAGGGTTACGCTTGGTTGCTCGACAATGGCGCTGCCGATTCGGGGAAATTGATCTCATTATGCGCGACGGCGATGGGCTGGTGTTTGTAGAAGTACGTCACCGTAAAAGTGCAGCGTTCGGCGGCGCGCTGTCGAGCGTGACCGCTTCGAAGCTTGCCAAAATGGAACGCGCCGCACAGATGTATTTGGTGGAATCGGGGCATCGCGGACATTGTCGATTTGATGCGGTGCTGGTGAGCCCTGCGTTGCAAATCGATTGGCTCAAAAATATTACCGGTTAACACAATCGCGATAAAACTAAAATCTTAATGATGAACGAAGCGAATACCGAATTGAACGATAGCGCGTTCCTGCATATTCAAAAGCATGCACAGGAACACACGCGAGTCGTTAATGAATCAATAAGTCAGCTCGCGCGTCCAATTGCGCAAGCCGCGGAGGTATTGACCCAAGCATTGCTTGCGGGCGGAAAAGTCTTGGCTTGCGGCAATGGGGGCTCGGCAACCGATGCCTCACACTTTGCCGCCGAGATGATCGGCAGGCTTGAGCGCGAGCGGCCGGGTCTTCCAGCCTTGGCGTTGACCGGTGATGCAGCGGTGATGACCGCGCTCGGGAACGATTACGCTTTTGATGTTGTCTTTGCTAAGCAAGTGCATGCCTTGGGTGCGTCTGGCGATGTGCTGCTGGCGATTTCAACCAGTGGCGACTCTCCAAATATTCTCGAGGCGGTGCGGGCGGCGCACGAGCGTGAGATGCGCGTGATTGTGCTGTCAGGCAAGAGCGGCGGTAGCGTGCGGGGGATGTTGCGTCCGGGCGACGTTGAAGTGTGCGTCAGCAGTGCTCGCACGATGCGCATTCAAGAAGTGCATATACTAGTGATTCACGTGATGTGCGATTGGGTTGATACCCGATTGCTGGGAGGCTTAGATGAGTAGCAGAATTCAAAAAATGGTGATGGCGAGCGTACTTGCAGCTGTCGGACTTTCCCTGCAGGGCTGCTTTGGCTTGGTTGCAGGCGGGATCGCAGCGAGCGCGGTGGTTGTTTCTGATCGGCGCTCAACAGGAATCGTAGTCGATGATGAGTCGATTGAAAACGGCACCTTGCTCGAAGCAAAAAAGCAATTTGGTAACGGAACGCACCTCAACATTACAAGCTATAACCAATCCGTGTTGCTCTCCGGTGAAGTATTTAATGAAGCCCAAAAGACCGGTATTGAAGAGCTCGTGCGCCGCAATCGCAACGTAAAAACCGTCTACAACGAGCTCGCCATTGAGCCGGTCGCGTCGTTTGCAGGCGTTTCGACCGATTCCGCGTTAACCGCGCGGGTCAAGGCGAGGCTTGTTGATGCCAAAGGCGTTTCAGCAAATCACGTGAAAGTCGTCTCTGAGCGCAAAATCGTGTATCTAATGGGCATTTTGAACCGCGGGGAAGCAGAAATCGCAACCGAGGTTGCGCGTACGACCAGCGGCGTCACGCGTGTTGTGCGACTTTTTGAGTATCGCGACTAACGATATTTTGCGAAGCGCGTCATACCTGCGGCGCAGTTTCAGGGCAAAATAGCGTAATCTGCGCCGCAGGTATCGACCATTCCAAAGCGCCGCATCCATTAATTTCCCAATACGCTATGTCTGATATTTCGCTTGAACTTGTAGGTAGCAACGAATCAATGCGTCGCGTTGACGCACGCGGGCTGAATTGCCCATTGCCGATTTTGCGCACAAAAAAATCACTCTCCGAGATGGCAAGCGGTGAGCTCGTGGAAGTGGTCGCGACTGACCCGCATTCCGTGCGTGATTTTGAAGCGTTTTGCAAGCAAACGGGGCATACGCTTGTCGAGCGCGTAGAGCGTGAGGGCGAATTTCACTTTACGCTAAAGCGCAAGTAATATTCGATAGACCATCGGTTTGATTGCCTGCGCCTAACGCGGCGGGCGATCGTTTAATGAGCTAAAACTAAGCCGCACAGCATTATGAAGCGAACGATCCGTTGGATCGAGCTTTTGCGCGCGACGCAATGCTTGCAGTGCTTCCGCATGATTGCCCGTGGTCTGTAATCCTAATCCGTAGCATTTCCAAGCCAGCGACTGATTGGGCTCTTCGCTGACCCACTTGGTGCAAAGCGGTAGCGCCGCGCCGGGGTTGTTTGCTGAAAGCGCTTTGTTGGCTTGCTCAGCGTATGCCCCAGATTTGCCTGCGGTGATCGTTTTCACGATAAGCTCTGGATCTCCTTGACCGATAACTGCTGCTGTAACACCGGCCGCCGCTCCAGCGGCAGCGCCAACAACAGTGCTGGATACGGCAGATAGTTTTTCAGCGGTTTTCCACTCTGAAGGGCTTAAAAGCTCAGCAGGCAACCAATCTTTTGGGTTAGTTTTAAACATTTGCCCCCAGCTGACTTGCGGCGCGAGTTGTCGCGCCTCGCGCGCAATGGCGCCGGTTTGTACAAAAGAGGGCCACCACGTAATCGCGTAGGCGGCGATTGTTAACGCGGCGACTGCCGCGGCGAGGCCAGATTGCTGGCGCGATAATGGAACGCGCGTGACCACAGAATCGCCCCAGCCATCCCACCGCGTTTCATATTCGGTCGAGCCTGCGCGAGCTCCGGAGATCGGGGCAATTAGATTAATGATTGGCAAACCACCGCCGACACCCAATATCGCGACGCCAGCGGCGCGCTGGAGGGAGTAGCGCGGCGATTCCCGGAGATTATCGGGCGCGTTGAGGCCCGTCATACCGGGTCGACATCGCAGACCGAAAAGCCATTTGCCGGGCGTAAATCGGAAGCGATGAAGTAGCGCCGCCTCCAGCGGAATCCAGCTCAATACGACTAATATCGGCATGAGCCACCATGCATTGAGGTAACTGAAATAGTCATTGTGTGCAACGTAACCGAGCATCGTGGTTAAGGCGTAAACGCAAGCACCCCAAAGACCATAGTCGATTGCGCGGGCTGCAAGTCGTAGCCAAACTGGCACTTTCGAGCTTCGTACGTTTCGCGACCGATCGGTCTCTGCTACGCGCAGGCGGTAGACCCAGGCCGCTTCTTCGTTGCGCAACCGGGAACCCATAAAAACACTACGTTCGCGCCGCCACTTTACGATGGGTACATCGCGTAATCGCGGGTTGGACTCTGCGGGCTCGCTGCCTTTAAGTGACCGGTGCAGGGCAACACCGACCGCAGCAGCTGTCGCGCCAAGCGCGATCAGTAGCACCGAATATTGCAGCGCTCTATTCCATGACATGTGCGCTGTGAAGACGAGCGCGCAAACGCCCATCAACAGCATGACTAGCGTAAGCGGCCATGCGGCCCGTAAGTCCCTCGGTGCGCCACCGGCAATTTCGAGCAGCGCAACCAACCCTGGACGCAGGCTCGTCGTGCCATTTGCAGCGGACGGCGTGTCGGCACTGACGTTGGATAAATCGTCAATCGCTTGATTTTCGATCTGAGTTGCGTGGGAGCGCCGGATGTCTGTCCCACCAGAAAGCATATTCGCGTACTCACCTTCATAGTGGGTACGTTCGCTGTCTGCGAGCAAAACGGAGGATGCTGCGTTGCAAAAACGCAAGCCTTCTTCGACGTCGCCCGAGCTATCCCGCGTAGATGTGTACATACGCCTAATCAGCCGACGCAATGCTGTGCGTACTGCTGTTTCAGAAGCGTTAGCGGGAATACGCAGCGCCTCGAAAAGAGAGAGTCTCATCCGAGTGGCGCTGCCTTAGTAAGCTTAGACCTTGCGCGCAGCAAGCTTTTCGCGAATACGCGCTGATTTGCCTGAGCGATCGCGTAAATAGTAAAGCTTGGCGCGCCGAACCTCGCCACGACGCTTCACTTCGATTGAAGCGAGCAGCGGTGAGTACAGCGCAAATGTACGCTCCACACCTTCACCGGACGAAACTTTACGCACGATGAATGAGGTATGCAAGCCTTTATTGCGCTTGGCGATTACGACGCCTTCAAAAGACTGCACACGCTTGCGCTCGCCTTCAACAACGTTAACGTTGACAACCACGGTATCGCCAGGCGCGAACGATGGGATTATTTTGTTGGCGGTAAGGCGCGCAACTTCTTCTTTTTCAATTAATGCAAGTAAGTTCATTTAATATTCTTTGGGAGGATCGAACGGCAGAGCAACGCGGCTTTCGCCTACTTCAAACGTTGATGCTCAATAACTTCGGTAAGCACTCAAGTATAACCTTTTTCTCGTAGAAAGGCCAAGTCTTCACTAGAAACTGCAGAGTTGTTGCGGAGTAGATCGTCGCGTTTTTCGGCAGTGCGGGTAAGTGCTTGCTCTCTACGCCAGCGCGCAATGGCAGCATGATCTCCCGAAAGTAAAACTGACGGCACGGCGCCAATCGGGCCGAGATCAACCGGGCGCGTGTAGTGGGGGTGATCCAAAAGCCCAAACGCAAACGATTCCTGTGCAGCAGACTGGGAATCTCCCAGCACACCCGGAATTAACCGAACAATTGCGTCGCACATCGCAAGCGCAGCAAACTCGCCTCCCGACAGTACGAAATCACCAAGCGATGCTTCAGCGTCGATACACGACTGAACGGTACGTTCGTCAATGCCTTCGTAGCGACCGCAGACCAAGACTAGGCCATCGAGCGCGCGCCATTTGCGTGCAGTTTGTTGTGAAAAGGGCCGCCCGGCCGGGCTCATCAATACAGTCAATACCTGCGGCGCAGATTGGGCATTAATTTCACTATTTCTCGGGGCGATCCACGCCTTTGCAGCGCCAATTGCAGCCGCCAGCGGCTCATGCATCATCACCATACCAGGGCCGCCACCATACGGGCGATCATCAATTTTTCGATGTGGTGGTGGCGCAAAATTACGGGGTGAAAAACAGGCCATTTCCCATAGGCCGCGCTCTCGCGCTTTCGCGGTCACGCCCTCTGCGCTGGCGCCTGCAACGAGCTCCGGGAAAATGGTCACAAATGCGATTTTCATGGGGAAATCAGAAATACCTGGGGCGCAGAAAAGCGTATTTTGGGCTCAATCCCAATCCGCGTCCCATTCGACCGTAATCCGCTTTTGGGAAATGGAGACCTCCCTGACGTAAGCATTTACGAAGGGAATTAAACGGGTTTGCGGTGGTGTCAGCTGATGAATTGAGATGACGTCATGGGCACCGGTTGATACCAAATCATCAACAATGCCCAAATCTGCGCCGCAGGTATTCAATACTTGGCAACCGATCAAGTCAGACCAGTAAAACTCATCCGTCGCCGGCGCGACTAACTGATCTCGACGGATAACAATTTCAGCGCCAGCGAGCTGTGCGGCATCCTCCCTCAGCGAGAGCCCGTCGAGCGTGATGACTGCCTCATCATCGAATGACCTAACGGCGCTTATCTTGACAATAGAGGCTTGGTTTTGAAAAATAATCCACGCCGACTTCAGCGCCCGAATATTGGCTGAATTCGCCGCGTACATTTTCAGTCGAAGTGCGCCTTTGATACCGTGAGCGCCTAGTACCCGCGCCAAAGGAACGGGCTGCTCCGGTAGCGCGGAAAGCGCGAATCGCTGAGAAAATACAAAGGGCGCACTCGCGGTACGCCCATGCGCTTTGTTCAAGAGGAATTAAGCTGCCGCTGCTTGCTTTGCGCCAGCTTTTTTAACCAAAGTTGCGACGGTTGGGGACAGTTGCGCACCGTGCGTCGTCCAGTGGGTCACGCGGTCAAGCGCAATACGAATATCTTCGCTGCCAGCCTTCGCTACTGGATTGTAGAAACCAACGCGCTCAATAAAGCGACCATCACGGCGATTACGGGAATCGGCAACGACAACGTTGAAGAATGGACGGCTCTTAGAGCCACCACGGGAAAGACGGATAACGACCATTTTCAAAACTTTCAATTGACTGAACTCGATTGTACATCCGTAATCGCTGATTTGCTTTGAATCAGGAGGTGTTTGGACGCTTTTTCTCAATCCGGATCTCATCCCAAATTTCCCAGAAATGAGTTATATTAAAGAAGGATTGGGTTTGATAAATTCTAAATAAATTCTAAAATGAGTATTATCTGCGGGTTTAAATTTTAAGAGGATTAATATGATTCAAAGAGCAAGACATGCAGCTTATGCAGTTGCGATAGCCGCCTCAGTGCTTTTTCCGAAAACAGGACTGTCTCAAGTTCAGAACGAGCTGGGCAGCGGCTCTACCGCTCAGATTGAGGAGTCATTTGCAGCTTCGTTACGCCTGCCAGCAAATCCCTTTTTGCTGATAGACCTTAATCGGGACGCAATTATTGATAGGCTGGTTACGTTTCTGGCTCCCGCGATCAATGAAATGAGTCCAGATTCTCTTCGCCGCGAACTCTTTAAGCTACGCGCTGACGCACTCGTTGCCGTAAGTGCCGCTCAAAGCCCCGGGCGAGCGCTTGAACTGATTGCCGGGAATTCGCTTGCGGCTGTTCGTCTAGAAGGGGCTAAAGCACTCGGTGAGATTGATCGTGATTTAGTCTATACGCCACTAACCCCCTGTAATTTAATGGATACTCGTGCGGGCGTTACTCCTGTGCCGCCGGAAGGGGGGCCAAAATTACTGCCTGGATACGTAGTTCGGGATGTTCAAATTACGGGGCGCTGCGGAGTTCCATCGGGTGCAGTCGCGGTCAGCGCGCAGTTTACGAGCGAAGACTTCCCTGCGCTTGGCGGCGTGATTTTTGCGGGCAAAACCGGAACACCAGGCGGAAGCGCTGTCGTCAGCTGGAGGTCTCCGTCTACCTACGCAAGTGGCGGCGCTGTCGTGCCCGTCTCACTCGCTGGATCAATGCAACTTCAGTCGGCTAACTTTACCGACCTTAAGCTTGATATTAACGGCTACTTTCTGCCGCCCAATCGAGCTGGTAACGGCTTGCGTGTCATTCAAACCAACGATGGTGTTCGTCCGGATTCACCGATTGTTATAAACGGCTCTGCAGCAAATACCGCTTCTGGTGTCGGGTCAGCTGTTCTGAGCGGTGGATATTCGCTCTCAAACTGTACCGATCCAGAGGGGGCAATTGGTTATCACTGCAACAATCAAGCGAGCGGGATTTTGTCTCTAGTCGGAGGCGGTTACGCGAATGAGGCGACAGCATTCGTGGCGACAGTCATTGGCGGACAAAGTAACGTCGCGTCGGGGGCGAGCGCATCCGTTTTTGGAGGGCAAAAAAACATTGCCTCAGGTGGTAATACCGTGATTGTCGGCGGAAATTCAAATCGCGCGACAGGTAACTTCGCCTCTGTAGTCGGCGGCGTCCAAAATATCGCGTCTGGGGATCGGTCAGTAGTTTCTGGTGGCAGCGGCAACAACGCGGGTGGCGCTGATTCTTGGGCGGGCGGTACGCGAGCGTTTTCGCAAAGCGATGCCGCTGGTACGGTCAAGCACGCGGGCGCATTTGTATGGGGAGACAATACTTCAGCAGATTTTTACTCAACGGCTGACAATCAATTTGCCGTCCGGGCGACTGGTGGTGTTCGATTCATTTCGTCTGTTTCTCCCCTCGCAGGCGTCCAGCTTGCCCCAGGTGGCGGCTCGTTCATTTCTCTGTCTGATCGAAGCACAAAGCGCAACGTTTCTGCCGTTAACCCTATCGCGATTCTAAACAAGGTCATTTCCCTTCCAATTTCGACTTGGGGCTACTTATCTCAGGATAAGTCTATTCGCCATATCGGACCAATGTCACAAGATTTTATGAAAGCATTTAAAGTTGGGGAGACAGATAAAGGGATTACAACGGTTGATGCAGACGGCGTCGCCTTAGCGGCAATTCAAGGCTTAAATCAGAAGCTGACACTGACAATAAGCAAGCGTGACGCAGAAATCGCGAAGTTGCGGAAAGATCTGGAAGCGATCAAAGCAAAGCTAGGTCTGTAGAGGATTAACGCACTGATTTGGCTAGTTCCGTTTTAAGGGCGCACCAAGGGGTGCGCCCTTTTGAAATCAATCGGGGAAACTGGACGATTTTGGATTTCTACTGGCGCGCGCTGCAATTTTTGCTGGCACCCCAATCGCAAAACTGTTATCTGGCATATTTGTAGAGACCAGAGTATTTGCTGCTATTACGCAGTTCGCTCCGACGGAGATGTCCCCAAGAATTTTAGCTCCTGATCCGACAACAACATCGTCACCAATTACTGGCCGTCCGTCAGCCGCCATCAATATGCGCCGCCCGCCTATAGCGACCTGTTGGTAAATGGTTGCGTTTTTCCCGATTTCCTTTGCGCCGATAACTAGTCCGTTTGAGTGTGGGAAAAAAAGCCCTGGACCGATTTTGCATTTACTCCAAATCTCAGCGCCCGTAATATAGAAATTGAGCCAAGTCATTAGTTTTGCAAGCCGGGTGAACGAACTGCACTCAAGTGCGAATGCAGTGCGGTAAAGGACTGTGGGTAACATTCGAGGATTAAAAATACAGGTGAAATAGTTCCAAAAGCGAAATGGTGTCGCAGGTAACCCATACTCACGTTGCGCACGAACAAAGTCAGAAATGATGTAGTCACGCAAATTCATCGATGTCGACCTCTCGCAAATCCCTTTTCTTCAGAATGAGCTCGAATCGATTTCGCAAACGATCTGGTGAGTTCGTCAGAAATCTTTGCGGCAGAAAATTCCGTAGACGTTAAGCCAGCACTCTCGGACATGATTTTCCATCGATCAGTTGAAAGCCGAATTGCATTTTCGATTGTGCGGGCCAAAGAATTGGCATCGCGCGTCTTAAATAAAAAACCATTTTCACCGTCTGAAATGATTTCCTGGAAGTACCCAAGGTTAGTAGCGATCACTGGTCGCTTATTTGCCCAAACGATCGGGATCGTATTTGAAGCAGAAACCGAAAGGTAAGGAAAGACCGAAAAACGGGCATTTGAAATAGCGCTGGAAATTTTTTCTACTGAGTGGAATCCTTGCTCAATGACAACTTGATCTGGGTGTTCTTTTGCATAAGCGGCTAGTTTAGGGGCAATACTGTAGACGTCTCCAAATCCTAAAATTCGAACGGTCGGCAGGATTGATCTATTTCTCAAAATTTTGATTGCACTGCAAAGTAATTCAAGGCCTTTGTATTCCTCAACACTTCCAAAGAAAAGTAGATCGACTTGAGACTGATTACTCGAGCCAATCCCAATGCTACATTCGTTCTTTGAAACAAAATCTTGCAAAAGAGGAAGCCTTATCACGGAATGGTTGTTTGAGTTTCGAAATTTCGGTGGGAGAAACTTAACAAATTCAGCGCTCGCGAAGACGATGTGATTCGACGACCGTTGCATCCATCGATCACATATAAAGTTCCAGGATGTTCGAAATATTGAAAGACGTCTGTTTTTTGTCGGTTCGTGCCACCACATTACATGTGGTAAATCTCGCAGCACATTGGCAAACACAGCATTAAAGATACACGTGGAAAAGAAAAATACAACATCTACATCGAGAGCACGACAGAGCTTGAGCGCATCTCTTGTGGATGAATAAAACAGAAACTTCGGCTCAACTTTTTCATAGTCAATAGAAATTAATTGAGCTTTAGCGCTCCGTTCTAAATGTAGCGAAATAGGAGCAACGACTGACAACGTTACTCTCGACTGCAGATAATAAACGAGCTCCTTGATATTGTCGGCTATAGCTCCAATGGGCGGGCAAAAGCAAACTAAAAGCACTTTCATATTTGTTCCGAGACATCTTTGGCCAGCGGTCGAATCCCGTCACCTTCTTCCGGTCTCCACAATGCACAGTAAGCAAGCGCTATAAGCGGTAGCGTAAGCGAGAGGTGGAGTAGATTACGATAGCCAACAAAAACAGCATAAGAAATGACAGACGTTACTGAAAAAATCAAAATCTGAATAAGCTCTATGGCAGAAGCACTACAGATTGTCGTGAGAGTTTTTTTCCTCATCTTCAGGCAAGCGTTGTACATAGCTATTCCCAAAATTAAGTGCAGGACAAGTCCAGCAAGACCTAGTTCCACAGATGTTCGCACAAGGCCGCTGCTTGCGCCTAGCTCTTTGTTCGGACTCAAAATATCCGTCGCATAGGTCATACTACCTATACCAATTCCAAACGGATAGGTCAGCATAACGTCCCAGGCGAGCAGGGCATCGCGAATTCGTGCGGAGGAACTCTCCGACGAGTCAACAGCATTTAGCGCTCGCGATACGAGAGTTTCATCCTGTGAAATCACCACTATCATCAGCAGGCATACAAAAATTAGTGCGAAAATTTCCGAGGGTTTTACACGTCGCCGTCTGGCGTTATTCGCCAAATACACCGCGACAAACAAACCTACAGGATAAATTAGTAATGACTGCGAAAGTGTTGCGCCGCCTCCAACTAACGATGCAAACAACAGAAAATAGTCGACGACCTTTCCGGTGATCCACGCTTTTGCGCCTGTTAGCGCAGTTGATATTAGGAAAAGCGACGCCAAAATAGACGGTTCCGGTGTCGCGGCAAAAGCCCGGCCGTGTAGCAACGCTACATCGTTTGGAAGGAGTTCAAAACTTGCGTTATTAATGGGCAGAATTAAAAAGTCCCATCCTTGCCGAATGGTGATCAACTGCAACAAAGCAAGCGCCGCCATTGGAAGTGAGCACATAACGAAGCCGTCAATAAATTTCGCAAAAGTAGTTTTGTGAACAACCCAAATCACCCCCATAGATATCGCAAAAGTTAGCGTTAAAAGTTGGGAGGCCAGTGACGTCGCAGATTTAGGTAGCGGTACGAGAGCGAGCGGGATGGACATCGCCATTACAGCGATAAAGATTAGCGCACTCCAGACCATAATAACCATCGCTCGTAGTTCAGACCTACTGACTATCGCGCGTCTGTCGGAAAAAACGGATGCAACTGCGGCCAGCACGAAAAGAAAAATGCCCATTTGAAGGCCCCACGCTCCAGCGATATTTATCAGCGCAAAACCAGGGAACCAAAGAGAGACTCCTAGCAAAAACATTACCGCCCCGATTGGAGAAGTCACGCTGTATCTCCCAGGTGGTTTTTTCTCGAAGGCGCATGTCTAGCCTGCGGTGGTGGAAATCTATAGGTGCACCAGCACGCCGGAATTCCGAGGCAAGCGATTCGTGATGTTGACTGGCCTCTTTGATACGCAACCTGAGAGAAGTTCGAACTATTCAAGTGATCTTTGGCAGTTGTTTCTAATAATTTCGATTCATTCATGTAGAACTTCCTTCCATTAGAAAATTCTACTTCTGAGCTATTTGGCTCTTCGGGGGGATTGCTATTTTCAACATTAGCAATGTACGGATCTGTCGAGAGTGAAGGACTACGTACCAAAAAGTACAACGAGACTGAAACTAAATGGACCAGTAGCTTTTATCGCCACTCTGTGCAGGAGAACTCAAAGGCTATATTGTGCAAGATAGCTAAAACGCGTAAGCAATTAGCTCAGAGAGTTGTCAATGCAACAGCTAGCGACTTCCGAGTTTAGTCAACCAGCTCGGCGATAACTTCTGGGGCACTCCATTTTTGAGCCTTCGCGAAAAGCATGAATTCGGGCGCGTAAATTTTTTTGCTGCAACCCTCTTACGATCACGGAAATCAAAACAACACCAAAGTAGATCAATCGAATAGGATAATTGAAAAATTTTCTAACAAAATAGACTCTGTTCCGTGTCATAAATCGAACTGAGAAGGGCGATAGTTCGCCAGCGGTTGATTGTCCGACTTTATGAAGTAAGGTAGCACGCGGCTCATAGTAGATGCGTAAACCAGATCTGAACGCTCGAAGACAGAAATCGTTATCATCGAAATAAACAAAATAAGCAGGATCCATTAATCCTATGTCTGTGAAAACGCCAACTGAGACCAGCATGCAACACGTTGGGGCAAATGTAATTTGCTTCGCTTGATCAAACTGTCCGTTATCAATCGCACCATAACCGAACTGCTTACCGGAGAAACCAATAAGGGAATCAAAACAACCACCGGCAAACCATAGTTTTGATGGTTCACTAAAAAATGGAATTTTGGGGACTACGATTTCACATCCGGAATCTGACGCCGCGGTTAGTAGTGCATCAAAAAGCGACGCACCAAATTTTGTGTCGTTATTTAAAAGTAGAACATGGCTACAGCCATCGGACAGAGCCAATCTGATTCCTTGGTTATTACCTTCCGCGACCCCGACATTTACTTGGTTTGTAATTAGTTCGCAATCTGAGCTGTACGTTTTTTGAATTAACTCAGCAGTGCCATCGGATGAAGCGTTATCAATCACATAAACCGTCGAATTTGTAAACGATTGAATTTTGATAGAAGAAAAAAAATCAGCTAAAAGCTCTGCTGCATTGAAGGTAACTGTGACGACTCCGAGTTTGTATTGCGAAGTTGTGGTCATCCCATCAGCGCCTTATCTTGAAGCTCTTGTAATGAGCGCTCGTATGCCCCTATCTCCGAGCCTTTCTGCGTAGTCGTCCAATTTAGGAATTGCTTTAATCCGTCAACAAAACGTACGCGTGGAGAATATCCCAATAAATCTGCGCCGCAGGTATTATCGGCGAGGTTATGGCGGATATCGCCAAGACGAAATTGACCTGTTGTGGTGATAGCAGAATTGCTTCCGAAGAAAGACACAATTGACTTGGCGACTTGCGATACGCCGATGCGCTCACCACTTCCAACGTTGAGCGCTTTGACGCCAGTGGTTTTAGGCTGTAGACACAACCAAGTCGCGTTAACAACGTCATCTATGTACACAAAATCGCGACTTTCATCGCCATCTTCAAATACAAAGATCGGTTTATTTTCCCGAGCTTGATTCGCAAAAATTGCAAGTATTCCGGTGTAGGGATTTATGAGCGATTGACCCGGACCGTAGACGTTTTGATAACGCAGTGCAAAGCCGTTGATCCCGATTGTTTCGGCAAAAAGTAGCGTAATTTGTTCCTGCACTTGCTTGCTTATGCCGTAGAAAGAAGTTGGCTGCAGTGGCGCAGATTCAGGAGTTGCGATTGATACAGCAAATCCGCCGCAACTTGGGCAACGAGGAGAAAAGTATCCGTCACGTAAATCAGCTAAAGTCCTCGCACCTGGAAATACCGTGCCGTGTATTTCACACGAATACGCGCCTTCACCATACACCGCCCTAGACGACGCGGTGATAACTTTTTTTACGCTGGTCGCTTCTTTGTTCACAAGAATGTCAAAAAGATTGGCAGTGCCCCCTACATTGACCTCGCTATATCTCGAAACTTCGTACATACTCTGCCCAGTGCCTGTTTCAGCGGCGAGATGGATCACGGCATCGCATCCTTGCATCGCTAACTTCAACTGGGATCGATCGCGCACATCCCCTTTGATGAAGCGGACGCGATCATCGAATTTTGGCGCTATCGAACCATGAATCTGGGAACTCAACGCGTCATAAATGGTGACATCTACCCCATTATCGATACATTTTTTTGCGAAATGGGTACCGATGAATCCCGCGCCCCCTGTAATGAGAATGTTCAAGATCAATTCCAATTTTTCTATTAAGCGATTTTAGACCACAGATACTGCAACCGTTGCGTTTCGAGATGAAACAGGGAATTAACGCAGTAGGCATGAAAGCAGTGGCTCGGTTCCAACGGGGAATTACCCGGAGCCATTCCGGTTAACAAAGTATTCATCATTCATAAACACAATAAATAAAGCCAAAACACTGGGCGTAATGTGTAGTATTGCCCGGCCTACGGTCGCCGAATCTCTCCAATACTCTTCGGAATTTGTGAATGTAACAATAGAGATCAAAATAACTGGAGAAATCACAGCGAAGAAATAGGGAGCCACTTTATTTGCATTACGCTTAACCAAACATTGAATGAAAAAGAGCACGCTAGCGACTGAGATCAATACAAAAACCAGGCTAAAACTAGAAAACTTTACTAAAGAAAATATCGATTGCCAGTCATCGTTCAATACCTTTGAAATACCGTAGAGCGAATATGCGAACCCCCGTCGATTTGCTTCGTAGAATAGGAAAATCGCTAGGCATACGCCCATTGAAACTGATATTTTCCAGAAGAGTTTCCCCGATTTCTTGCACGCAAAGGAAAGCCACACTGAAAACATAATAACGAAGGCCCAGAGCAAGCCAGGAACTTTTATCAGAGGCAACAGTGCTACCAAGCTTGAGAGCATCAAGAAATTGGCGATATTTGGCCGACGGACAAAATAAAACGCCGCGCACGCCGCAAAAAAAGTGGCTACTGCTTGAGGTAAATCGGCATAGCCGGCCATCGTTGTATGAACCGAGAGAAGGGGAATCGATCCAGAGAGATACACACTAAGAATAGCTGGGCTACGAACCAAACCTGCATCGCGCAAAAATCCATACATCGATGTAAGCATGGCAATAAATAGCCCCAAAAAAATTACCGTAACCATCGAAATCGTGATCTCGCCAAATGGCATGCTTGCTGCGACCACCAAGAGAGGTACAAGCGGTGGGTAGAGCTCTGTGAAAGGTCTCTCATAGTCACGAAGTCCGTTTGAAGCGAACAAGAATTTTGATCTAAGTACCCAATACTCCCAGCCATCCCAAGCAAAAAGCGGAGTTGTAACTCCGTTCGCAACCAAAAGTAAAAATCCTGTTGCCCCCAAAGCACCAAACCAAAAAAGTAAAGGCGAGCCCCTATTTTCCGGTAAAGATCTCCTGTTATCTAACCCGCCCAACTTATGCACAACGAAAGTGATAATTAAGACTGTCGAACCCAACACTGACAAAACAGAAAACATATTTTTAATAGCAAAATCAAAATTAAGTTTTTGTAAGAGGTAAAGGCTGAGCGCTGGACTGATGAGTCCGAAGTAAATTCCCATCCCGATTCGCCAAGCAACGTGACGATTTGGCGTCAACGTCCATGCAACAGTGCATCCAACCACAAACGCGACTATAGAAAAAAGGATGTGCATTTTTTAATCAGGACTCGAGCATGCTGAGCCCGCCTTATCAAAGTTGCTTATTTCGAATACATCTGCAATCCAGCCGGTCAGCGAGTACTTATGCCGTAAAGCGGGATTAAGTGGTGAAGCGGGCGTATCAAAAAAGCTCTTATCAAAAATGGGTTTTGCGCGATCAATCACTGCAATTCGTGATGGGTCATAGAGATCGTATTCAGTTATGGCTGAATTCGTCGTTACAAGCTTTCTTCCCGCGCCGGTAACCTCTAACGAACGCATCGTCAAACCTCTTTGGGACGGGTGTTGAACATCAATCACGGCTGTTGAACGCCAGAGGCTATCTAAAAACAATTCACGAGAAAGGGCGTCGTATCTGACGGTGCATTTTCGCGTACTTCCTAACGCATTCGCCTTCATCTGATGCCAGACGCCGATTGGACGCGATGGCGAGAAAAAATAGCTGAAAGTCTCGCCTCCAAGCCGCTCCACTTCATTAAAGACCCGTGAAACAACTGAAATTCGATCTGCATGTACGGTTCCCACGAAAGAAAGCTCGTACGCTGGAAGCAGATCGACCTCCGAGATCACGTCTTCAACAAAAAAAAGCGGTCTAAAACTCATTCCATATCGCATCGCATCCTCTGGATCGAATGTGAAGCTTGAGTCAAACAGCCCATGATTTCGCCGCAAATGTGGTTTGTTTTCGAACGAATCCCACATGTACCATATGAGCTTCGCATTGGGATTTGCAATCCGCAAGGCCTCAAGCGTTTCTGGAAAAATAGCCTCTCCAATCACGCACAGTACAACATCAAAATCCACTACACTGTCGATCTCGCTTTTCTGAGCGAACATTTTTGTCGAATCGCTGCGAAGCGCTTCCGGGAATACTCGAAGTACTGCTTTCCCGAAACTCGAATTTTGGCTGCGATCATTCCATAAAACAACATGGGCACCTAGTTGCACTAATTTATTCCTTATCAGGTGTCCGTACGAAAAGTTGTTCGGCGCAATAAGTAATATTTTTTTACCATGCAAATCAAGCATGCTTTAACCGCAATTTAATTCACCAGATACTTAGAAAATGACGCGTTAGGAAAACGTCAACTCGATGTGTTTACTGAGTTTCGACGCATATTCAACGAAGAGATTATCAAACAGACTTGTGCGTGCCCTAGTTTTAAGCGGCAGACTTCTACCATGGTACCGATTGTAACTCGCTAGTTTTTTGTATTGATCAGAAATCTAGACTGCTTCTCTTCACGTTTCCTCGCTTTAACAAAGCTCTTCACTTCTTGAATTTAGATATAGCCAGCGCTAGATTTCGTTTCCTGGACTGATAGTTGCCTTTCATATAGAAAAACCTATTGATCAGTGTTTCGATCCTTCGGGGGGATTGCTGAAAAAAATCTTTCTTTATTGCTCGTGAGCCACGTAGTTGCGATCGCATACAGGCACGCAATTAGCGCGCCAATAATCGACACTCCAATCGAGGTCGCCGCGAGACGAAGCCATCCTCCCGAGGTGAAGTTCGACGGAACAGAAATAAATCGTGTCTGGGTGAAGTAAGAATCTTGAAGCCGAACACGTTCTTGCTCGACCCCTAAAGTAGCTTGGCGAATATTTTCGTCGCTATGGGTCAACGAGCCTCCTAGCTCATCTCGAACCTGAGGCATCGCGGAAAGAAACTGATCGAAACTGGCCATCGTTGTTAAATCTTTTCTCAACCTTTGGTAATAAAGCAACATAAACGTTTGCTGAATTTTGTCGCGTCTTGCGCGTTCTGAAATTTGATTAAGCTCATCTACTGCAGCTTCAGTCGCGATTAGTTGCGTTCTTATCGGCAGATACCGAATAGTACTATCGCTCAAACCGACCACTGTGCTCTGCGTGCTATCAGCTAACGGAAGGTAGCGGTTTTTAAGCTTCTCTAAAGAAGAGACTTTGTCACGCAGTTGCCTAAGCTGAAAGTCTCGCTGTAGGACATCAGACTCAAATTGAATTAAGTTTCCCGAGAGATCTGAGACTTTCTGAATGAGATAGTCGTCGAAGACGGTGCGAAAAGTTTGTTCCCGAACGTATTCTGCGAGTGCGTTGACGATCTTGTTTGCCACTTCAGCCGTATGCGCTTTGGCTGAAATCTGAATCCCAAGTAGGGTTGACGCATTTTCTTTCGCACCGTAGTCAACTAGCTCTTTTGAATCGGCTTTACTGACGACGTACTTCGGCTCGATAAACTCAGACATACCGTCTAACTTGGCTGCAGCATTTAGCAAATGGGAAAAATTGATTTCAGGATTCACTGCGCGTCGTACGTCGAGAAACTGGCGCAAGCGTGTTTGATCTGTAAGCGTGCCCGATATACGTTTGTACTCAGCGAAAGATACGCGCCCATACGTCAAGCTAGGCATTCCGGTGCGAGACGACTCCACGCGAGGCACTGACAATTGATAAAGGCCTTGCGAATTAAAGTTGCGTGTGTAAAGATATATCAGGAGCGCACTAATAAAAAAAAGCGCAGCGGAAAAGAAAACCGCCCGTTTATAGCGTAACAGCCTGCCTAGAATCCCTAAAAGATCGATATTGTCTGACCCGATATCGCTTGAACTTGTAGTCACAGTGAATTGTTCCTTTTTGATTTCCGATGATGTGAGCAACGAAGTCGCGGAACCCATATGTAAGCACTACTTGATGCGAGAAGAGCTACTAACAAAAAAGCGAAAGCACACGCTGCCATAACGCGCTCTGAGACGCCCTGACTCCACATCAATAGTCCGCAAAGGCAAAGCAGTGCATGAATTGAAAGCAGTGTTACTAGTGTGCCGCTTGGGCTGAACCCCGCTCTAAGCAGAAGATGATGCCAGTGCCTTCGATCCGGCGCCAGTGGACTTTTGGATCTTATTATTCGTCCACAGATCGTGCATATAAAGTCAACGAGAAACAAGCCGCAAAACCAAACAAAGAGCATCGGTGGCGCGGCATTTATCGGCTGCTGGGACAGAATTATTGCGAACCAGGCAATAAACATCCCGAGTGAAAGTGATCCGGTATCGCCAAGGAAAGTTCGAAGCGGTCGGCCGACATAAGGAACATTGAAGAGCAAAAACGCCGCAATTGTTGCAAGAATCAGATAAAGCAATTGTGCATAAGGTTGACCGGCGGGAGCTTGATGAGCAACGTACGCCAAACACCCAATCGTGATCGCAGAAGCCCCGCCAACAAGGCCATCAAGGCCGTCCGTCATATTAACCGCGTTCATAAGCCCTACAAAGGCGATCAATGTAAATGGAACCGCCCAAGCGCCAGTAAGAATCGGGACAAATGTAAGCACACCTCCGAGGTTCACGAGCGAAACGCCAGCCCACGATGTAAGCATGGCGCCTGTAGAAAATTGAAAGACGAGCTTCACCCTAGGCGAAAGCTCTCGAAGGTCATCTAACATCCCTGCGATCCCAATTAAGACAATCGCGGCTAAGAAGGCGCGAAGTTGTCCGGTCGGCCAAAGTACTGGTTGCACTAACAGTCCAGCAATAACGCCAAAGACAATGCCTACTCCTCCGAGAAGTGGCACCTCCCCCCCATGACGTTTTCTCCCGCCCGGGGTGTCTATCAGACCAACCTTACGCGCAACACCGCGGAACGCAACCATGGTTACAACACAGACGAAAAACGAAAGAATGCAGGCAAATATGTGTCGATTGCTCATGCCGCGTTTAGACATTCGATGATGATGGTAGGTCTCTGCGTATTCATTTCAGTTTCAGTGGGAATTCCAAAAATAGTCTCACTCTGAAGACCGTTGCGAGCGCAGAAGCACTAGGGTGCGTCGATTTATGTGAGATACCTGACCGCAGCAACTTCTTTTCGAGTGCGGGAAACATGTACGAAAATATTTAGAATTTTCAAATTCAACAGATCTAAATCTAAAAGTCAAGTTTTTTAGTGCTTTTATGCGAAGCACATCAGGCGATGCTTACGCGCTGCGCGCCACATGCAAGTTTATTAAAAGGTTTAAAGCTACCGACTCTAGATTTTACCTATCCTTGCCGTAGCAACTGAGAGTAGAGACGTGGCTCGACTTATTTGAAAAGTTAGCGGCATGTTTACCGCGGCTGTTTGGTCTGGTCAATCGGTTGGCAAAAAGTGCTTAATATTGGAGCGACCCAGCACAGATCACGGGTGCGCCCGCTCAGCTAAACCAAGCCGGGATCGGCGAGATCTCGTTTCGCGCAACCCGCTGCCATCATCAACGAAAGGACGTGCGCAGTTAATTGGCGCACCCGAAGTACCGGGCCGTGCAAGGTGACCGCGTGTGCTGTGGCGCAGATCTTAGTTGAGCGAACGTCGTAGGCGGAAACGGTAAATTAAGGGACTTTGACGCTCAAGTGAACTTTGAGGATGCGCTCGGTGCCGGTGTTCGAACGTAGGCGTCGTGGCCTCGGCTTGGCCGGTCGCTGACCCAACAGGGCCGTCGACTATTTTGTCACCCCGTTTCAGCCAACCGATACTAGCCCCGATATTTGTGGTGTGGCCATGTAGCCAATAAACGCATTCGTTGTTGATCGGCTCAACTCCGCCGAACGAGAGGCGGGTGAATCAGGGAATTTACCCTCGGCGTCGTAGGTGAGACGTCGATACCTGCGGCGCAGATTTGCCCTTTTTTGCGCATTTTCAGCGCTGATTTCATGAAATCAATTTCCAATGTTGCAGCGCATTCCACATCGTGGAAATCAATTCCATGTTAACTTGGTAAAAATATGGAATATATTTCCAAGCTATTGTTTTTAATCATTTATTTAATAAATATAGTTGACAAACTATTTTCCATTCGTGTATATTGCAATGCAGCAACACCGGATTAAGTAAGACGCTTAACTTGGTGGATTCGGCACGCAACCACCGGCGCGTGCAACGAATCACCCCGACGGCAAACATCATCGGGGAGCGGGCGGGGCGCTAGGCGCGTTGGCTTACCAGCAACGACGGGCGCACTGATTGAAAGTAACTCTCCCACCCCTAATCGGACGAAAGGCAACACATCATGAGCAACACACATCTAAATACCAACATCGGCAACGCAATGGCAACGGCTTCGGCCAAGCTCGATCAAGATTGGGCGACCAATCCGCGCTGGGAAGGCATCAAGCGCGGCTATAAGGCGCAAGACGTTGTGCGCTTGCGCGGCAGCGTTCAAGTCGAACATACGCACGCACAGCGCGGCGCTAAAAAGCTCTGGAAGCTTTTGAAAAACGAGCCGTTCGTCAACACGCTTGGCGCGCTCACCGGCAATCAAGCCATGCAGCAAGTCAAGGCTGGCCTCAAAGCAATCTATCTCTCGGGCTGGCAAGTCGCGGCAGATGCGAATGACGGCGGCGAAATGTATCCCGATCAATCGCTTTACTCGGTTGATTCCGTGCCGAAAGTCGTTAAGCGCATTAACAACACCTTCACCCGCGCTGATCAAATTCAGTGGATGGAAGGCAGCGACGATATCGATTTCTTCGCGCCAATCGTGGCGGATGCCGAGGCAGGCTTTGGCGGCGTATTGAATGCCTATGAATTAATGAAGGCGATGATCGAAGCCGGCGCAGCAGGCGTGCATTTCGAAGACCAATTAGCAAGCGTAAAGAAATGCGGCCACATGGGCGGCAAAGTGCTCGTGCCGACCCGCGATGCCGTAGAAAAACTTTGCGCAGCGCGCATGGCCGCTGATGTTATGGGCGTGCCAACGCTTTTGCTCGCGCGCACCGATGCGGAAGCCGCCGATTTGGTGACTAGCGATGTTGACGAAAACGATCGCCCATTCATCACTGGCGAACGCACGGTCGAAGGCTTCTTCAAAACCCGCAAAGGTTTCGATCAAGCGCTCTCGCGCGGCTTGGCTTACGCGCCTTACGCCGATTTAATTTGGTGCGAAACCGGCACGCCTGATTTGGAATTTGCCCGCAAATTTGCCGAAGGCATCCAAAAGCAATTCCCAGGAAAAATGCTGGCCTACAACTGCTCGCCTTCCTTTAACTGGAAGAAAAATCTCGACGATGCAACGATTGCGAAATTCCAGCGCGAGCTCGGCGCAATGGGCTACAAGTTCCAATTCATTACGCTTGCGGGCTTCCATAGCCTCAACTACAGCATGTTTAACCTTGCCCACGGCTACGCCCGCAACGGCATGAGCGCATTCGTTGAAATGCAAGAAAACGAATTCGCCGCCGCGAGCAAAGGTTTCACCGCAGTCAAGCATCAGCGCGAAGTCGGCACCGGCTACTTCGATGCCGTAACGCAAGCCATCCAAGGCGGAAAATCTTCCACCACGGCGCTACACGGCTCGACCGAAGACGAGCAATTTTTTGACTCCAAGCGCGCAGTTTTAAAAGCTGCCGACTAAGCCTCGAAATAATTTTACGGTAACCTTGCCGTAGCTTTTCTGAAAAACAAAAAACCGTCGCACAAGCGGCGGTTTTTTTATAGGCTAGATGAATAGCGGGAGATACCTGCGGCGCAGATTTAGCCCAATTTCAGGCAAATCTGCGCCGCAGGTACGATAGGTTCGCGGCATGAGTCCACAATTCTCGCCCTCGTATACTCAATTCAAATTACTAAGCAAGCTTGCGCCACAATGCACGTCGCTTTTCGCTACACCACCGACGAGAGCATGCTCGTTGCCATCCAAACTGAGGGCTACAAGTTCGACGGGATCGAAGGCTAAGTGTATGAGCCCGTGGGCGAGCCGCCCGCTGGGGCGCAGAGTTTTTGCGCGCGGCGCAATGCTGCCCGCCATGATCATATGCTGTATCTCTCCAACACAACGAGCTGCTACTCGCAGGATAGCGATCCATTCATCTCAAATAATCCGCTACTGCCCGGCATTAACGGTAAAGCTCCTGAGGTCAGACCCCAATAAAAATGCGTGCCAATTGACGCCTTCAAGATCGCGGGTGTACGATCAAGATTGCATGTAAAAAAATATCCAATATTCAGGAAGTGCGCAGCTGGTCAGTGATTTAGCCAGTGCGCAATACGAGAAAAACGAAAACTTAAAACTCAAACTGATTTGGAGCAAATCAAAATGCAAAGACTTGTTGAAATGAGAGCCGATTTGATGCGAGTAGCGCATCGATGGTTTTGCAACTGCGCCGCAGCTATTGCGGTAGCGATTTTCATTACTATTTTTAACGGGAGTGCGGTGGCGCAAACGTGGCTGCTGGCTCCAGCGCCAGTGAGCTGTGCGCCGTTCACTTTTTTCCCAAACACTACATTTGCTTCAATACCGGATCCAATTGTTTCCGCCGCGACCTATCGCCTCGCTTTTCGAGGTTTGGGTCGACTCGATCAGTACTTCGTCGAACAAATACCGGGAGGAATCCGACTCAATCTTCGGGTGAGTGAGCCGGATAATGGCCTTGCGAATACCACCTGTTCTATTTTGGAGATTACCGAACCTGCACCAAGTTCAGGCACTTTGAAAGTTGAGCTTTATGAGTTCGGCAATGATGGTTTTGGGAGATACGACGTAGGTCCGTCAATAGCCCAACGTATTATTAGCCCGGTCCCCCCCGCGCAGCCTGCACCTGCGCTCGGTTTTTGGGCCGTCATTTTGTTGATACTCATCCTTCTCGTTGTCGCAAAAAGAAAGCTTAAAGTTTTAGCATCTCTGTTTATATTCCAATTGCTTACCCCCCCCCCATTCTATTTTCATATCTGACGCCTCGGCGCAAAGTAAAGGTCAAACTAAAAAACAAGATTTGGAGTTGGTCGAGCGCAGGGCTGCCGTATTGCTCAACAAAAAGAATGCGCAATTTAACGTCGATGACTTAATTGCTGATGTTAATTCGAGTCGCAGCCAAGGCCAGTTAAAGAAACTCGTTGGCGACGCGATAAGTGCAAAGCGATTACTGCATCGCGCTCCGACGCCTTTCGAATCGCAGTTGATGCTGGTCGATGAAAATTTACCGATCTCAAAGCTGCACCAGTACGTGGTGCTAGAGTACAAAGATAATGCGGCTCGCGAGGCTGCCATTGAGCCTCTCAAACGTGATAAGTCTTTTCTTTACGTTTCCCGCGATGAGCTCACGCAAGATGCCGCGCTGCCAACCGAGCAATCGGGCTGGCTCGGAGGCACACCGACTGTAAATAACCAGTGGGGGATGCATTTACTGAATTTCCCCAATGCATGGAATAAGCAGACGGGCCGCGCATGGGTGACGGTGCTAGATAACGGAATTTGGGAAAACAGCCCAGATCTGAATTCCCCCATTTCGCTTTCGCCTGTTGTGAATGTGCCAAATTACCGCAAGCATCTGTCGTTTAATTCACGTTTCTTGAGCTACTTTGATAAAGCAGACGAATTAAAAGACGTATTGGTTAACGCGGCAGACATTCCGTTCGCGGGGCACGGAACGCATGTAGCCTCGATCATCGCGGGCACTCATAATAACGGCGGCACCGCTGGGGGCTGCCCCGGCTGCTCGTTGATTGCAATTCGTAAGCTAGATTCGACACTGGCGAATGCCGCAAACGTTGCGCGGGCGGTTGATATTGGAAGCCAAGTAATCAACATGAGCTTCGAAACAGTCTCACCACAATCTCGGTTTGATTGCCTCACTACTGATGCGAACCGCCCGCTCTGTATCGCGCTAACGCACGCCGCTCAGAATGGGGTTTCGATGCTCGCCGCGGCTGGAAATTTTGCTAATCGCGTGAAATTTGACGATCTTCCGCCGCTTACCGGTACTCCGCACCCTGAGTTGTATCCACTACCCGCAACGCACCCGAGCGTGCTCGCGGTGAGCGGATTGCAATACAACGGTGTTGCCATGTCGTTTTGGGCTGGCGCGTCAAATCCAGGCTGGAATGATACTGGCCCGATCTTTGGTTCAAACTTCGGGCAAATTATCAATGGCACACCAGAAATTTCGTTTGCTGCTCCAGCGCAAAAGGTACTAGCGTCTGTTTACCCGGGATGGGTGTGGAATGACACGTTTACAGGCGAACTGGGCTGCGGCGATCAACAGAACCCTGCATCGGGACCTAACGCAGTGAACGACGGCATAGGCTTTTGCACCGGCACTTCAATGTCCGCCCCGCACGTCAGCGCCATGGCGGGCTTGGTTAAGTCGGCCAATCCGCTGCTCGATACCGCAGGCGTCAAATCAGTATTGATTCAGGCTTCTGAATGCTTGGAAGGGAATTTGACAGCGCCGTGCACGCTGACATCTTCTGCCGGAGTAGATCCACAAAAAGCCATGAAGCAGCTCGGCTACGGCGTACCCAAAGCGGACAAAGCCGTGCAGCTCGCGCTCGGTGGGCCGACGGCTAAAAACCGATTGACTCCACTCTTCGGCTACTACAACACCGATGGCGACAATCATTTTTATACGACCAATCCGCAGATGGCAATTGCGGCGAAGCGAAATACGCTTCAACCTGCGCCTAAGTATCGACTCGATCCGCCGTTCGTAGATTGCGCGATCACTCCGGGGAAGTGTGTTGGGAGCGGCTTCGTAGACCAAATTTTTACAACTACTTTGCCTAATGGCGCTGTGCAAAGTGGTGTTCGCGTTGAGGCTGTGTTCCAGTCAGAATTTTCCAATGCAGGCGCGGTAAGGGCGAACGCAACAACGACGAATGCAGTAGCTACAAACTTCCTTCCGATTAATCCCAACGTTGCAGGACGAACGGTGACAAGCCTTCCTGCGCCGGTCGGGGCGAACGAAAAAATCCGCCCAATTTCAATCACCACCTACCCGCTCACCTACCAGGAAATCGGGCTTCCAATTCCGGGGTATCCGAATTTGCCGTGCGGATCAACCTATGCCTTTGACTCAGTGACCAACGTCGCGACGAATAACGCATGCCAATATTACCCCGCCCGTGCAGTAGCGATGCTGCTCACCACGCACGTCGATCCGACTAACACGGGGAGAATACTAAAAAAAGTCTATCGGTTTAGCTGCAACCCAGATGATCCTTGCAACATCACCGATGCTTCAAACCCAAAAAAGCCGTATCACGTTGCGTTTCGTTACTCCACCAATGAGACCCTGTTGAGTTCAATTCAAGGTGAGGGATATAAGCTCGACGGTATCGAGGGCTACGTCTATGAGCCGGTGGGCGAGCCGCCCGCTGGTGCGCAGCGTTTTTGCAGCCGCCGCAACGCCGCGCGTCATGATGCAATGCTTTATTTGACAGCGTCGAACACCTGCTATTCACAGGACTCTGATCCGTTCATCACAAACAATCCTCAGCTACCCGCCGGGATCAATGGCAGCGGCTATAACGAACCAGCCGAATTACTCGGCTACGCCTACCCCGTGCAGCAGCCAAAAGCCCTGCCCGAGCAGCCGCGCGTTGCCGCGCAAAGTATCAATGGCGATCAATACGCCGATATTGTCTGGCGCTACAACAATGCGTCGACAATTGTGATGTACACCCAGCAAGGGTATCAAACGATTGGCTACACGCAGCTGACTCAATCCATGAGCGACGATTGGAGGCTCGCAGGCGTGGCAGATTTCAACGGCGACGGCAACGCAGATTTGTTTTGGGTCGGGAGGAGCGGCACAACGCAGGCAGGGAATGTGAGAATCTGGTATCTCGCAGGCGCAAATGTGGTCTCATTTGCATCTTTTACCCATGCGCTCAATTTTGAATTTGTAGGTGTTGGTGATTTTGATGGCGATGGTCGCAGCGACATCCTATGGCGAGAGACCGGCGCGATAGGGATGAAATATCTAGCGATCTGGTTTGTCGATGGCCACAACTTAAAACCCGCGACCGGGTTGGTGAGCCCGCAAATCGATGCCACATGGAAGATCGGTGGTGTCGCCGATCTCAATAGCGATGGCAAAGCCGATATCGTGTTTCGTCAAATCGGCACCGGGGCAGGCGGAAAAGATAAGTTGCGATCATGGCTTATGAACGCCAATGCGCTGGCAGCGGAAGTGCCGTTGCCAGATGTGCCGGGGAATACAGCAATCAAAGGCATCGCCGATATTAACGGTGATGGGCATGCCGATATTGTGTTTCTTGACGCCGCAGGCAACGTCGGTGTCTGGCTACTGCAAAACGGTGGATATTTTGCAGGGCAGTACATTGCATACGGAATCAACTCTGGCTGGAATATCGTAGGGCTCAGAGATTTTGATGGTGATGGAAAGTCAGATATTTTCTGGCGCTACACGGACGGATCAAACGCGTTTTGGTTGCTTGATGGCTTATCGATTAAGGGAGCGAGTCTGATTGAGACCGTGCCCCCGGTGTGGAAGGCGCAGCCAGAAACCCCGTAGCGTGTAGCTGACTTTGACGAAAAAGTCACCACTCACGATTCAAACTACCTGCGGCGCAGATTTAGCCCACTTTCATGCAAATCTGCGCCGCAGGTTTCAAAGCCAGTAAATCCGCATTAAATCGCAGCCGCAATCGCCGCGCCAACTTCGGAAGTAGTCGCTGAGCCGCCCATATCCGGCGTGCGCGGACCTTCGGCGCAGACGCGCTCGATGGCGCTAAGCATGGCGTCGTGCGCGGGTTTGTGCCCCAACCATTCGAGCATCATCGCGCCGCACCAAATCTGGCCAATCGGATTGGCGACGCCTTTGCCTGCGATATCGGGCGCGCTGCCATGCACGGGCTCGAAAAGGCTGGGGAAATTGCGCTCGGGGTTGATGTTTGCGCTGGGGGCGATACCGATCGTGCCGGTGCAGGCGGGGCCTAAATCGGAGAGGATATCGCCAAACAAATTGCTGGCAACGACCACATCAAAAAACGCTGGGCGCTGCACGAAATGGGCGGTCAAAATATCGATGTGAAATTTATCGAGCGTGAGCCCAGGGTAGCTTTTGGCCATCTCGGCAACGCGCTCATCCCAGTAGGGCATCGAGATCGAAATTCCGTTTGATTTAGTCGCGCTGGTGAGATGCTTTTTGGGGCGCGATTGCGCGAGCTCAAACGCAAATTTCAAGATGCGATCAACGCCGGTGCGCGTAAACACACTTTCTTGCAACACGAATTCGCGCGCGGTGCCGGGGAACATGCGCCCGCCAATGCTGGAGTATTCGCCTTCGGTATTTTCGCGAACAATATAAAAATCAATTTCGCCCGCTTTATAAGGCGAGCCATCGCGCTTGACGACCGGCGCGATCACGCCCGGCATCAATCGCGCCGGGCGCAAATTCACATATTGATCAAACTCGCGGCGAAACATTAAGAGCGAGCCCCAGAGCGAGACATGATCAGCGATTTTGTCGGGCCAGCCGACTGCGCCGAAATAGATCGCGTCGTGGCCACCGATGTGGGCTTTCCAATCATCGGGCAGCATCTTGCCATGCTTTTCGTAGTAATCCCACGATGAGAAATCGAAATGATCGAACTGCAGGGGAATGCTAAATTTTTTGGCGGCCGCTTGCAGCGCGCGGATGCCTTCTGGCATCACTTCTTTGCCGATGCCGTCGCCGGCGATTACTGCGATTCGTTTGGTCATGATGAATGGTGTCTTCTAACGTTTGGTTTAGCTTAGTTGCTAACCTAGTTTTCGAGGAGAAAAGGAAGAGAAATTTCGACGAGCGCTTCGGGCGCTTCTTCGGGAATATAGTGGCCGCAGGGCAGCGATTGCCCGCGCACGCGCTGCGCGACCGCGCTCCAATCGGCGAGCGGCTTAAAGCATTTTTCAATGATGCCATTTGCGCCCCAGAGCACTTGCAGCGGCTGCGCTACTTTTTTACCTGCGGCGCAGTCGGCGCGATCATGCTCGAGATCGATGGTTGCCGCAGCGCGATAGTCTTCGCAAATGGCATGGGCAATGCCGGGCAGGCGAATGCAGCGGCGATACTCGGCGAGCGCCTCGGGGGTGAACGCCGATAAACCGGCGTGCCGATTGCCCATCATTTTCTCAATGAAAAATTCGGGATTGGCGGCGATCATGGTCTCCGGCAACGGCGCGCGCTGGATCAAGAAAAACCAATGCCAGTAGGCTTTGGCAAACTCCATATTCGTCTGCGAATACATCGCTAATGTGGGTGAAATATCAAGCAGCGTGGCGCGCAAGACGGCCTGCGGATGATCGACCAACATGCGATGGGTCACCCGCGCGCCGCGATCATGGGCAAGCACGCGAAATTGCGCAAACCCGAGCGCGGCCATGAGCCCGACCATATCTTTGGCCATTTCGCGCTTGCTATAGGGCGCATGATTGACCTCAGCGCTGGAATCGGGCTTATCGCTATCGCCGTAGCCGCGCAAATCGGCTGCCACTAAAGTGAAATGCTGGCTGAGCGCGGGCGCGACTTTATGCCAGATCACGTGCGTTTGCGGATGGCCGTGCAGCAACAAAAGAGGTGGTTTGCTGCGATCATTGCTCACGCTGGCGTGAATTGAAATGCCATTGGTGGCAATGCGGTGGGTCGTGTGCTCAAAAAACATGCGAAAAACCTCCAAATCTGCGCCGCAGGTATTGCTCAAATTACGGCGCGATACTTAGCACTATAGGCGAACTATCGTTCTCCATGGTTAAATTGAAAGCAATTCTTGATTTAGCTAAAGTTAATAATGCGCGAGATTGATGACCCCCGCTTTTTTTTAACGATTGTTCGCAACGGTAGCCTTGCCGCGGCGGCGCGCGCGCTCAACGTCACACCCTCAGCAGTCACCCAGCGCTTGCAGCAGCTCGAATCTGGATTTGGCTTGCAACTCATCGAGCGCGCGGGTAAGCGCATGCAATTAACCAACGACGGTGAGCTTTACGCCAGCGAAGCGGAAAAGATCGTGGCGCAATACGACGAATTGCTCGATGCTTTGCAAGCCCGCAAAACGCTCGTGCGCGGCCATCTGCGAATCCACGGCACGCTGGGCTTTGGGCGCGCGCACCTCGCGCCTGCGCTCATGGAATTCAAGCAACACCACCCACAAATTGAAATTTCGCTGCATTTAAGCGACCGCGAGCAGAATGGCGAAAACGCCTATGACGTCGTCGTCCATATCGGCGCACTTGCTGACTCTTCGCAGGTCGCTTTTCCCATCGCAGAAAATTCCCGCTTTTTGCTCGCATCGCCGCAATACCTGCGGCGCAGTTTTACCCCAAAAACGCCCGAAGATTTAGCATCACACGCCTGCTTATTACTCAAACAAAACGATGAAGATGTGGGGCTCTGGCGATTGACTGATAGGCGCGGGCAAGCGAAAGCAATTCGCGTGCGTGCTGCCCTTGCGAGCAACGACGGCGAAGTGATCAAGCAATGGGCGCTCGCGGGCGGCGGCATCATGGCGCGCTCGCAATGGGATAGCGCGAACGAGATTGCGAGCGGTGCGTTGGTGCGCGTGCTCAGTGATTGGCAGCTGCCCGACGCACCCATTTATGCGATGGTCGCCCAGCGGCGTGGGCTGTCAACGCGAGCACGCGCTTTTATCGATTTTCTGCAAGCCCGTTTTCAGCCGACCGCGCCTTGGCGCACGCCTGCCAACCCGTCACTGAAAACGCCCTGAGTTGGCAAGAAATCGCACTGCTCCGCAGGTATACTGCGCAAACAGCGGTCTCGATGCCGCAGGGGAAAACATGCCACGCTCATCACGCACTTACTTCATTAAACCGCTTTCATTTGCGATTGCAGCGGCACTCGGCGCAACCGCTGGCGCCCAAAATTTAATCGATATGGGCGGTCAATGGGGTCGCATTGGTGCGGGCGTTGATTTTGATGGCAACGTCCGCGGTGAAATGATGCTGCGCATGATGCCGGGCGCAAACCAGCGCGCGATTGTTGAAGCTTCCGCTGGTGAGCATCAAGCGCTTGGGCTCAAGCTCTCTTACAACTTCATCCCACGGCAATTCGTCGTGCCAGGCGTTTTGAAAACCTTCGTCGCCTACGACCGCAACGCCAGCAAAGATGCGAAGGTTACCGCCGGTTTTGGTGGCGAGTTTCGCGATATTTTTTGGGGCATCTACGGAAGTAAAGGCGTATCTGACGGTCGCGCTGCCTCTGCCTTTGTTGGCAATGCCATCGAGCTTCGCCCGTACGATACAGGCGTCGGGCTTCGCTTAGGCACTTTCTTTGATGCAGCACTTTTGCGGCTCACGCTCGGCGCTGATCAAGAGCAAGGCAAGCAGGGCGCGCGCCAAACAACCGGCTCGCTCTTGGTTGAAAAATATTTTGAGAGTTCGCCTGTTTCGGTTGCAATCAATTACGAAACGCTGCGCCGACGCTCTGATTTCGAAAATCGCACGGATGACAATCGCGGCGCGATGATGATCCGGCTTGATCTCAGCGGTAAAAGCGGCGCATCGATGGTCAGCTCAACGGCTTCTCTTGCGGCGCGGTCGCTCGATAATCCCCTCTCACATAAGCAAACCGTAGACACCTACGGCAAGCGCATCGGCGCCAACATCGGCAATCTATCGCCCTTGGCGGTAGACGATACCGGCGCCGCTTTGAGCAGTGGGGCAGAAATCACCATTGACGTGTTAAGCAACGACCGTGACCCGAACGGCGACGCGCTTTCGCTATCAAGCGTCGGCGTGCCGCAGCATGGCACGGCCAAACCAGTCGCGGGGAAAATTCTCTACGCGGCAACCGCTGGCTATACCGGTGCCGATACGTTTACCTATACCGTAACCGATGGTAAAGGCGGGAGCGCCTCTGGGGTTGTGCGCGTCACCGTTTCCGCCGCGCCCGGCGCAACGCCTGCGCCCACGCCTGCGCCGACCGCTGCACCGACGCCAGCTCCGACGCCAGCCCCAACCCCCACGCCTGCCCCGACGCCAGCAGCAAACCGCGCCCCGGTCGCCAATGCAGATGCCTATACCGTCGCAGCCGGTGCTGGCGCTGCGCCGTTTTCTGTCCTTGCAAACGACACCGATGCTGATGGCGACGTGCTCTCAATTTCTGCCGCCTCAACGCCTGCGAACGGCACGACCAGCATTTCTGGCACAACCGTGCTCTACGCGCCACGCGCTGGCTATACGGGCAACGATACATTTACCTATACCGTCGCCGACGGCAAAGGCGGCTCTGCCATCGGCACGGTAACGATAACCGTCTCACCAACGCCTGCACCGAGCCCTACTCCAACACCATCTCCAGCGCCCACCCCGACGCCCGCGCCCGGGAGCAATCGTGCGCCAAATGCGGTAGCCGATAATTTTGCGGTGAACTGCGCCGCGGGTATGAGCACTTCGTTTAACGTGACGACTAACGATAGCGACCCTGACACATCGACTGGCGATGTTATTTTTGTGGTTGGCTTTACTTTCCCGCCAACGAACAACGGCAGCTTGATCTACGCAGGCTCAGGCATCTTTAGCTTTACCGGCAACGGCACAAACTTTGGCACGACGACCTTTACCTACACCCTAAGTGACTCGAAAAACGTCACCGCCGGCGCGACGGTTACCCTGCGATGCCAATGAACGTCATCACATCAAATTGGCATAAAGGCTGAGAACGCGTGAGTAGCACCAACCCTCTGGCCGCACTACTGGCCATTAACGATATTTCGCTCGACTTCGCAGCTGGGAGCAAGCGGCGTCTTTTCGAGCACGTCGCTGCCAACGTAGAAGCCCATCACGGCATTAGCGCGAGCACGGTGATTGAGAGCCTGCTGGCACGCGAGCGTTTGGGTTCTACCGGTTTTGGTGAAGGTGTTGCGATTCCACACGGCCGACTCAAAGGCTTGGGCGATGCGATAGGCGTTTTCGTTCGCGCCAGCGCTCCAATTGGTTTTGATGCTCCTGATGGTAAGCCGGTAGATCAAATTTTTGCTTTGCTAGTGCCAGAAAATGCGACCGATCATCATCTGATGATACTGTCTGAGCTCGCCCAGCGTTTTAGTGAAAAGCGCTTTCGCGATGCGGTGCGAAATGCATCGACGGCGCAAGAAATTCACACGCTATTCTGCGGCGCATGAGTAATTCAGGTAATTCCGTCACCATTCTCTCGCTCATAACCGATAATCGGGAGCGACTTGAATTTGAGTGGGTTGCCGGTCGCGATGGCGGCACGCGCATCGTCTCAACCGCGACGGGCGCAAATTCATTGATTGGCTCAATCGGCCATATGAATTTCATTCATCCGTTCCAGATTCAATTGCTCGGCCCTATTGAGTGTAATTACCTTGAAACGCTCGCGGCATCGGAGCGAACGATTCAACTCGGTAAGCTTTTCGTGCCCGAGCTTTCGATGCTCATCATTGCCTCAGCAGAAACTGCAAATTACAGCTTCTTTCCTGAGCTCTTAGAAAAAGCCAACGCCCTTCACGTTGCCCTACTGCGGTCGCCAAAAGCCAGCCCACACTTGGTCGATGTGCTGCGGCTTTATCTCGCGCGCAAGCTCGCCGAGAGCACTACGATGCATGGCGTTTTTTTAGATGTGCTTGAGCTCGGCGTTTTGATTACCGGCGCGTCTGCCATCGGCAAAAGCGAGCTCGCACTCGAGCTTTTAGCGCGCGGCCACGGGCTGATTGCTGACGATATCGTTGAGCTTTATCGGGTCACGCCCGATATGGTCGAAGGGCGTTGCCCAGATGTATTGAAAGATTTTTTGGAAGTGCGCGGAATCGGCGTGCTCAACATTCGCACGATTTTTGGCGAAACAGCCGTGCGGCCACGTAAATCGCTCAAATTGATTATTCACCTCGAAGATCATAGCAACGAGAAGTGGACCAATTTAGATCGCCTCGCGGTCAACGCCACGTATCAAGACGTGCTCGAAGTGCCCATTCGCAAAATGACGATCCCGGTGGCGGCAGGTCGCAACTTAGCGGTGCTGGTCGAAGCGGCGGTGCGTAATTTTGTATTGAATTTGCGCGGTATTGATTCAACGCGCGAATTCATCGAGCGCCAACACAAGCTCATCGAAGGCGCAGGTACGCCGTGAGCACGCCAGATGTTGTGCTTGTTGCTGGCGTTTCGGGCTCTGGAAAATCCGTAGCCCTCGGCGCGCTGGAAGACAGCGGGTATTTCGCGGTGCAAAATTTGCCGCCGGGTTTACTCACTGCGCTTTTAGAAGAGATGCATGGCGCAGGTTTCCCGCGCGTTGCGGTGAGCTTTGATATGCGGCTTTCGGGGCAGTTTTATGTGCTTCCGCTTGCCGTGCGGGCGCTACAAAAAGAAGGCATCCGCGCCCGCATTTTGGTGCTGGAAGCAAAAGACGATACGCTGATCCGCCGCTTCTCAGAGACCCGACGCCATCACCCACTCGCAGAGCAAATGGGGATGACCCTCGCTGAGGCGATTCGCCATGAGCAGGAGCAGCTATTGCCGTTAGTTGACGTTGCCACCCGGGTGGATACCAGCGGACTCTCGTCGCATGCATTGCGTACGTGGATTCGGGATTGGGCAGATGCACAAACCGGCACCGCGGCCACGCTCGGCCTCGTCTTTGAAAGCTTTGGCTACAAACACGGTGTGCCCCTCGACGCTGATCTGGTTTTTGATGCCCGCATGCTTCCAAATCCGCATTATGAAACCGGGCTGGCGGATCGCACCGGAAAAGATATGGAAGTAGGAAATTTCCTCGCGCCGATACCCGATGTGCAGCGCTTTATCGCCGACGTAGAGGCTTACGTGCGCAAATGGCTCAATGCCTATCGGCAGGATAATCGGGCAACGCTGACGGTTGCGATCGGATGCACCGGCGGGCAGCATCGGTCGGTCTACGTCGTCGAGCAGCTCTCCAAGCGTTTTTCTGCGCAAGTGCCTGTCCTCACGCGGCATCGCCAATTAAAGTCGTAGCTGGCATGGACGCGCTGACAATCCCGCTCTTTCCGCTCAATATGGTGCTCTTTCCCGGCGGTCAACTGCGGTTAAAAATTTTTGAGCAGCGTTACCTCGATATGACCAAGCGCTGCATTGCAGACACGATCGGCTTTGGTGTGATCGCTGCCTTCCCAGCGCAAGGCAGCGATGTTGAAATCGCCAGCGTAGGCACGATTGCAATCATCGATCAGTGGGACATGCCCCATACCGGGATTTTTGATTTGCACACGTCTGGTGCAACGCGTTTTTTGATCGAGGAGCGATGGACAGAAAAAGATGGGCTTAATATCGCCCGGGTGCGCGAGATTCCCAACGAGCCTGAGATTACGATGCCCGCCGAGAGCGCCGCGCTTGCCACGCTACTTGAATCGCTTATTGAAAAATATGGCGCCGATAAATTTCCTTCCCCCGTGCGCGTTGAAAGCGCATCATGGGTGAGCATGCGTTTAGCCGAGGTGATTCCCATCTCTCTAAAGCTCAGGCATCAAATGCTTGAAATTAACGACGCGGCGCTACGCTTAAAAGCAGTGGCGCAATTTTTGGCCAGCCAAAACATAAAAACGTAGGCTAATACGCACGTAAGCGTAGTGCCGATAAACTAGCGGCATCGTCGATTCGCTTCTCAAAATAGATCATGGCCGGACATAGTCAATGGGCAAACATTCAACACCGCAAAAATCGTCAAGACGAAAAACGCGGCAAGATCTTCACCCGGCTCATTAAAGAAATCACCGTTGCTTCTCGCCTCGGTGGCAGCGACGCAGGATCTAACCCACGTTTACGTTTGGCGATGGATAAAGCCTTTGAAAGCAATATGTCGAAAGACACCGTTGAGCGCGCGATCAAAAAAGGCGCAGGCGAGCTCGAAGGCGTGAATTATGAAGAGATTCGCTACGAAGGCTACGGCATCGCGGGTGCTGCGATTATTGTCGATTGCATGACGGACAACAAAATGCGCACTGTGGCCGAAGTGCGTCATGCATTTTCAAAGTACGGCGGCAATATGGGAACCGACGGCTCAGTGGCATTTCTCTTCACGCATTGCGGCCAAATGCTTTTTGCGCCCGGCACCAATGAAGATGCCCTGATGGAAGCAGCGCTCAATGCCGGCGCGCACGACGTGATCACACACGACGATGGCGCCTTGGAGGTCATCACGGGCCCGTATGATTTTTTAAATGTAAGAGCCACGCTGGAGCAGGCTAACTTTAAGCCTGAGCTCGCCGAAGTGCTCATGAAAGCAGGCATCGCCATCGAGCTCGATGGCGATGATGCGCGCAAGATGCGCAAGCTGCTCGATGCATTGGAAGCGCTCGATGATGTCCAAGATGTATATACCTCCGCCTCGATCTCCGATGCCTAAGGTGCCCCAAAAAAGACTCAATCTGCGCCGCAGGTATGGTGTGATTTCGCATTGAAAATGACCCGAAAAATACTCGGCATTGACCCTGGGTTAAACGCCACGGGCTACGGCGTGATCATCCAAAATGGCGGCAATCTGATTCACGTTGCCCACGGTGTATTGCGCATTAAGCCCGATAGTCTGCCGATTCGATTGGGCGAAATTTTTAGGCGGCTGAGTGAAGTCATCGTCGAGCATCAGCCCGACGAAGCAGTGGTTGAAATTGTGTTTGTAAACGTAAATCCGCAATCAACGCTGCTGCTTGGGCAAGCCCGAGGCACGGCCGTATGCGCAGCTGTCGCGCGCGGGCTTCCCGTATCTGAATACACCGCGCTGCAAGTGAAGCAATCGGTTGTCGGACACGGCAAGGCGGCGAAAGAGCAGGTGCAAGAAATGGTCAAACGTCTCCTTAAATTGGATGCCGCGCCACCCGCCGACGCTGCGGACGCGCTGGCTTGCGCGATCACCCATGCCCACGCCTCTTCCGGTCTTGCAAGAGCGCTCGCGGGGACTGGGCCTACCGGCTTATCGCAAGCGCTTTCAGAGAAAATGGGGCGAAAGTTGAAAGTACGCGGCGGTCGGTTTGTATAGATTTGAATTGTTTTTAGACATACCTGCGGCGCAGAAATCGATCATTTTGAGCACTTTGGCTTCAGATTTGGCCGTTTTTGCTCAAATCTGCGCCGCAGGTATTGATCAATAATGGATCGAAATTGATCGCAGATTGCCTGCGAAACGAGACGGGAATACAACATCATGATAGGACGAATCGCCGGGACATTAATCGCCAAAGCGCCACCACAAATTGTGATCGATGTGCAAGGTGTTGGTTACGAAATTGACGTGCCGATGAGTACTTTCTACGGTTTACCGGCGACTGGCGAGAAAGTTAGCGTTTACACTCACCTCACTGTCCGTGAAGATGCGCATTTGCTTTACGGGTTTTCGACCGATCAGGAGCGTGCCGCCTTTCGGCAACTTCTTAAGATCAGCGGCATTGGCCCCAAAGTGGCGCTTTCCGTGCTTTCCGGGATGTCGGTTTCTGAACTCGGCCAGACGATTGCGGCTCAAGAAACAGCCCGACTGGTGCGAATCCCCGGTGTCGGAAAAAAAACGGCTGAGCGCTTACTGCTTGAATTAAAGGGGAAATTTGGCGCGGAGAGCGGTGTCTCCGTCGGCGCTACGCCTGCCGGAGCGAGCGCTGGGAGCGATGTTCTTAATGCCCTGCTCGCGCTTGGCTATAACGAGCGGGAGGCCGCAATGGCCATGAAAACCGTGCCTGAAGGCGCGACGGTAAGCGATGGAATCAGGCTTGCCCTGCGGGCGTTGGCTAAGTAGCGACAGGGAATTTTGACGCGTGTCGCGGAACGGCGAAATTGTCATATGCTATTGACTTGATTTAATGCTAAAGATATAAATACGGTATTCAATTAAATTCCGGAGAGTCGCGGCCTTGCGCACTCTCCGTGCTTTGGAGAAATCGTATGCGTCGTGCTTTTCGTCTTGTTTCCAGCGCAGTAGCCCTTGCCTGCGTCGCCACAGCCGCCACCACCGCGCAAGCGTTTCTGACCTATAAGCAAGGTGAAAGAGCTAAATCAGCAAATGCTGCGTATGCGCCTGCCAAGGCGCAAGTGGATCTCGCCGCACTTTTTGGCGTCAGCGAAGCCGCAAAGAGCGCGACGACGCTGACGCTACAACTTCCCTCTGGCAAACGCTACGAGGTCGCGCGCGCGCGCGTCTTGGACGGTGCGGAAGGCGGGCGTACGTTCGTTGGCTATTTCAAGCAATACGGCGAAGATTATCGCGTTTTTGTCACCGAGCAACAAGGCGTAATGACCGGCTATATGCTTTCGCCAGAAGGGCAAATTGAAATTGCGCCGCAGGTAAACGGCATCGCCGGAGAGGCGCTGGTTACGTCGCGCACCAAGGCCGGCCTCGTGCGTGCGTTTTCGTTCGCGCCAGACGCCATTTTGACGCCGCACGGTCAAGCGGCACTTGACCGCGCGCAAGCGTTCGGCAGCGCCAATAGCTTAATTTCTGCCGACCAGCTCGCAAAAGCAACGGAGCGCGCAAAAGCGGGCGCACAAGTCACCGTTGACGTGCTCGTGGCCTACACGCCGGGAATGACCACTCGCCTAGGTAGTGCCGCGGGTGTGCTCTCGCGCTTAAATACTCTGGTAGCGCTCATGAACGACGCGCTTACGCAGAGTCAGGTCACGTTGACCATGAGACTTGTAAACGCGACCCAAGTCAACTATAGCGACGTTGGTACAAATACCGCCGCCTTGGACGCCATATCTCCGGGCTCGACCAATGCGCTAAAGGCAACCATTGATGGCCTACGCAATCAACACAACGCTGATATCGTCACGCTCGTGCGCCCTTACCAACGTTCATCACACGGCGGCTGCGGACTTGCTTGGATACTTGGAAGCGGCAGCAGCGGTATTAGCGCATCAGATTCGAGCTACGCGTTCTCGGCAATTAGTGACGGCTCAGACACCGCAGGCTCTGGGTATTTTTGCGAAGACGTCTCGTTTGCGCATGAGATCGGCCATAACCTTGGCCTTTTACACGATCGTGCGAACGCAAGCGGCACCGGTAGCACCAACTACGCTTTCGGCTACATCGATGCTTCTGCCGGATTTGGCACTATCATGTCTTACTACACCGGCGCACGATTAAGCCGCTATTCCAACCCCAATGTAACTTGCAACGGCGTGCCGTGCGGCAAGCCCAATACCGCATCCGATAGCGCAAACGCAGCAGGTGCAATTTCGGCGGGGATGGCGGTTGTCGCCGGGTTTCGGGTTGCAGCTCCCGTGACCGCTAAAGCAAAGCGGGACATCAATGGCGATGGAAAAGATGATGTTGTAGTGAAAAAAAATACCGGCGAAGTCTTCGTTTGGTTTATGAACGGCGCGACGGTGACCGGTGGTGGTCAGATCGGAACGGTTACATCTGACTGGAGCATCGTCGCGGTCGCCGACGTAAATGGTGACGGGAAAGCCGATATTATTTGGCGTAACACCGCCGGATGGGTTGCAGTTTGGCTTCTAAATGGCCTAAATGCACCGCAGGGAGCCCTGGTTGCGCAGGCGGGGCTTGAATGGCAATTTGCAGGCGTGGGCGATTTCAACGGCGATGGGAAATCTGACCTTCTCTGGCGATCATCCAGTGGCGGCTACGCGATGTGGTTTCTTAACGGCGCGCAGATTTCTGGTGGAGGGAATTGGACTTACGCAGCCACGGCGTGGTCCGTGCTGGGCGTTGGCGACGTCAACGGCGACGGTCGAGATGACGTCATTCTTCGACACACAAGCGGGTCTGTGGTGCTTTGGAAAACGGATGGCTTAGCACAGCCCGTAGGTGGTTACATCGGTTCAATCGGACCGGAATGGACAAGTCTCGCTGTTGGAGATTTCAATTTAGACGGTAAAGCAGATATTCTGTGGCGAAGCAACACAGGTTATTTAGCGCAGTGGAATTTGAACGATATGGCTGCGCCGATCGGCGGGATATTCGCCTCAGCTTCGAGCGATTTAGCCATTGCCGCGCTCTCCGACACCGACGGAAATGGCGCGCCAGACATCATCTGGCGAACGAGCGGGGGATTGATAGCACATTGGAAAATAAACGGCTTAGCGGCACCGATAGGAGCCTGGGTTTCTGGCCTAGGTCCAGACTGGACCGCCCACTGAATCCAAGCAATTTAGGTCGCCACGAGTGTTCGACTTTACGCAGGCTCTTTTTTAACCCCCTCGTTTTTTAGTACCAGTTAAAAGTAGGGGGTTTGGGGAAACTTGTTTGCACGATAAGGCACTCGCGTGATACCGCCAAGCGCTTCATGCGGTCGTTCTTCGTTGTATTTTTTCATCCAGATTTCAGCCATCGTGCGCAGCTCGTCTAGCGTGTCGAACAAATCGCAATCCAGAATCTCAGTTCGATACGTTCGATTGAAGCGTTCGATATACGCGTTTTGTGTCGGTGAGCCGGGTTCAATAAATTGCAAGAATATATCGTTTGCCCGCGCCCAGGTTTTGAGCGCCTGCGCAATGAACTCCGGCCCGTTATCGGAACGGATACTGTTGGGCGCACCACGCGATTAGACGACTTCTCCGAGCGCAGGCACCACCCGCAGCGACGGTAAGCTCGTGTCGATTTCGATCTTGAGCACCTCGCGCTTGAAATCATCAATGATGTTCAAGGTGCGCACCTTTCTGCCGTTGTCGAGCCCGTCGGCCATAAAATCCATGGTTCAGCTTTGATTGGGATTCTGCGGCACTTCCAGCGGGCATTTGACCCGGTCGGGTAGGCGTTTCTTGCCCCGGCGCGGCAGATTCATCCCGAGCTGGCGATAGGATCGGTTGAGCCGGATCTTGCCGCATGGCAAATTGCCCGCGTAATGTCCCCGACTCAGCATCAGGCCAAAGCTGTGGCGCGGGTCGCCACGGAAGTTGGCTTTGATAATGGCAATCACCCCAGCGTCGTCGGGCGTGGTGGCAACGTAGCGTGCCGTTGAGCGGGCCGGAGTTCATTGCGCAGGCGCTCAACATACAAGCACGGCGTTGGCTTATTTGCATTTGTCCAACGAGCATGTCCACCACATCACGATGTACCGCTGGCGAATTTGGTAAGTACGGAGCTTTTTTGCAATCACCTCGTGCAATGCTTCATTACCCATCACCAACTCGGCGTACATCTTCTTGAGCTTAGCATTCTCGGCTTCAAGCTTGCGCAATCTAAAGAGCTGCGGCACGTCCATTCCAGCAAAACGGCTTTTCCATTTGTAATACGTCGCATCGCTGATACCGTGCTTGCGACACACCAGCCAACCTTGCCGCCAGCTTCAACCTCTTTTAATAATGCAACTATCTGACTGTCCGAAAACTTCGATTTCTTCATTTCGTAGAGACTCCATTTGATGAGAATTCTCTACTAAAAACTGGATCAGGAAATCGAGGGGGCTAAAGGGTGATCCTGCTGACCATCGGTTCAAAGTAAGAAATTTAGTCAGCGACATTAAAGAGAAAAAGCCGAAGCGAAACGAAGCCGCCATTGCACTCGAAGATGCAATCGATGCCGAATTACTGATACCGCGCGAGCCCACTACAGCAGAGCAACGCATCATCGGAGAGGCTCCCCAAAGCACACTTGCGTTGCTTTTTAGTTCAGCGGTTATCACCTACGACAGTAAAGAAAAAGCACAAAAGAAACTGAGAGAGCTCAAGCGCGTTGCGCCGTTCATGTCGGTCGATGAAAATCGGGTTTATGCGTTGGTTGAATACGATCTTCACGCTTCGCACAATCGAAAAAATTCGTGATTGACCGCAGAGTTTTTGAGCGGTAAGATTTGCATTTCGGGAACGATGCGCTAAAACCAACCCTGACAAAAAAATGGAGTTGAGCTAATGACGAATATATTTGAACGATTTCGCGTTTGCATTTCGAATGTTGTGCATTTTGCGAGCTGGCTTAATTGGGGTGTGGCCGAGCCATCGCGCCGACGGGGGAGCGCGATGTTGATTGGATTGACCGCGCAGCTCATGGTCTCTACCGACACAATGGCGCAAACGACGACGTTTCCGATTCAATCAAAGCTGTGCGCGACGCGTTTTCAAAGTAACGCGCCAGAGGATATGAAGATTTTTCCAACGCCTGCATATGCGAACGAGCCGATTTTTCTTGAATGGGCAAGAGGAGCACCGAGCCTTGGGTACACAATTGATTCGGTCGAGGTGACTGTTGGCGTTGATGTAATTTCGATTACACCGAGTTTGACAATTCTGGGTGGTTTGATTGACGGGGTTGCTAATCCTACTCAATGTGCCAACATATCGTTGGGTCTATTGCGGCAGGGTGAATATATCGTTCAGATTGTTTGGCGTGAGCGTAGCACACCGAATCAACCCTATCTAACCTCGACGCTTAGAACGCAGCCGCAGCCGCTTAGAGTCGGTGCCGCCCGATCCACGCTCGACGTGCCGACACTCAGCGGTTTAGGATTTGGAGCTCTACTCATCTCAGTTTTTATCTTGGCTTGGCGCGCTCGTGATCGCCTTTTTGTAGTCTTGCTAGGCACAGTTATTGCTGGGGGGGGATTCCTGAATCGCGTGCTGAGAAACCAGCAGGCGACGCGAATGTAAAAGAGGTCGCATCTCGACAGATCGTGATTGTGGTTGATCCTAGCGACCATTGATTCAAAGTTAGAAATTTAGTCAGCGACATTAAAGAGAAAAAGCCGAAGCGAAACGAAGCCGCTGTTGCGCTCGCGGATGCAATCGATGCCGAATTACTGATACTGCGTGAGCCCACTACCGGTGAGTAACGCATCATCGGCGAGGCTCCCCAAAGCACACTTGCGTTGCTTTTTAGTTCAGCGGTTATCACCTACGACAGTAAAGAAAAAGCACAAAAGAAACTGAGTGAGCTCAAGCGCGTTGCGCCGTTCATGTCGGTCGATGAAAATCGGGTTTATTCGTTGGCAGCGACGTACCCCTCGGAGCAATCATCTTACTTGGGTACGATCTTTCCAGCTAACAGCGACACCCAATGGGGAATGCATGCATTGAAGTTTCCACACGCATGGGACCTTGTGCGTGGGAACGCGTATGTGGGCGTATTGGATGGCGGTCTACAAGTTGGGCACCCCGACTTGGCGCCCAATTTCCGTGCGCATCTTTCCATCAATTTTGACAACCGGTTGGATGCGAGCGGTGCGCTTATGCCCTGGTCGCTCGGCTTCGACTCAATCGATGAGAGTGCCTTCAGCGCGTCTACGAGAGGCCACGGCTCGCATGTGTCTGGCATTATCGCGGCGGCGACTAATAATGCAGCGATTGGGTCGAGCGTTGCTGGTGGTTGTTGGCATTGTTCGATTGCGATGATGCCGGCAGGTAACTCTCTGACCGACGTGATCATGAGCCGCGCGATCCTTAGAGCGATCGACAACGGCGTACAGGTGATCAACATGAGTTTTGCCGGTGACCGTACGCCCAATGACCCAAATCAAACTTGTTCGAATCTCGACTACGCCGCGAGGTGTCTTGCGTTGAACTATGCCGCGGAGCGAGGGCTTTCTCTTGTCGCAGCGGCCGGCAACACCGGGAACAGAGCCCCTTTGAGTGGCACATTTCATCAAGACCTCTGGGCGTTTCCCGCCTCACACGCTAAAACGATGGCCATTAGTGGCTTGGAGCGAAATAGTTTGAACCACGGAGCATTCTGGACTGGTGGCAGCGCGTCTACTGATTCGGGTTGGTTTGGCTCCAGCTACGGGCATGTGTGGAACGGCGTGCCGCAAATCGCGCTGGCGGCGCCTGCGAAATCAGTCTTTTCGACTGTATACACAGGGTACGATCACATTGGAGCTGGATTTCCTGGTGTCGATGCGTGCGGCGAAAGTGCTGGGCCCTCGGGTACGCTGGGTTATGGTTGGTGCACGGGCACCTCCATGGCCGCGCCGCACGTTTCTGCCGCTGCTGCGCTGGTGAAATCGGCCAACCCACTGCTAGGGAACGATGCTGTTCGGGCGCGCTTGACGGCCACTGCAAACTGTCCGATTGCAGCGCCATCGAATGATCCATTCGCCACGTCGCCCTGCACTGCAACTACGAGCATGGAAAAGTTGGGCTATGGCATGCCGAATGCTGCTGCGGCGGTGAAAAAAGCGCTTGGGCATCCTAACGCAGTGAATCGGTTTACGCCACTTTTCTCGCACTTTCGTAATGGAATGAAGACGCACTTCTACACCACGGTGCCGCAGATGAGCATGGCTGCGCTGGCAGGGACGTTGAATCCAAGCCCGAAACCAAGGCTGATGGTAAATGGTGCGATTCATACGTTTCCAATTGATTGCTCACCCGCGAATCCAGCGAATGTATGCGGATCAGTTACTCCGACATTTGGCCTTCCAACCGTGGCTATAAATTCAGGTGAGGCAACGCTGGTCCGGGCTAATTCAACCGCAGCGTACCCGAATCTATCGTTGCGCTTTAAGGTAACGAGTAGCGGTGGGACGCGCATTTCGACACACATGTGGGAAAGCGATAGCAGCGGGAAGCTTGGCGGTACGGGATACATTCCGACAAATGTGGATGCGCAAGGGTTGTCGACGACTTTCTCGCTCGATGTTGACTTGCCTGAGCTTGTTGGCGAGGCATTTGTTTCGAGCACGAGTGAAGCAGGCGATGTCATCCCCGAATACCCTCGCCACCCAATCACGATCAAGAACGTAAGCAACCCCAATGAAGGCTATATCTCGTGGGATGTGCGCAGCACAGCTGCAGTATTTTCTGCGCACAAAAATCCATATGGCGGATCAGATAATGATTTGGTTGCGCTCTATCGCGTGAGTTGCCCTGCGCGCACAGCCTGCAACGGTGCTGATCCGAATCATGTGAGTTTCGTCCTGACCACTCGATGTGTTTATTCGGGAAACGGCGCGGCGGGGACGACGACTGTCTGTACTAAGCCCGAGGAGCCACTTGCTGCAAATTCTGATCTGCAACTTTTACTCAATCAGGGCTATCAAATAGATGGAATTGAGGGCTACATCTACCGGTTCAAAGGGGTCGCGCCTGCAATCCCCGGCATGACGCGCTTGTGTCGAAAGTGGGATGTGAATCAAAAAGACGCGATTATTTTCCCGGACTTTGGCGGTGCTTTCTCCTGCGAAACGCGTGATAGCTTCGGTGGCCTTGCGACTTACGGCAACGCCCTAAACGGCACGGTTGCACTAGGATATGCTTTCGGAGCACAAGCTGCACCGAAAGCCTTGTGTGCTGGCGGCGCGGCATGCGCGGTAAGCCTCAGCGCGAACGCGCATGACTACACGGGTGATGGGTACGCAGACATCGCGCTTCTGAGTGCTGCAACAAACACGATTACCCGGCTTGCAATGAACGGGAACAACGTTGTAAGCTCAACGGTTATGAACGTACTTCCGGCCGGGGGCACGTGGGTCGCTGCAGGCAGCGGCGACCTCGATGGGGATGGCTTCGCAGATTTAGTCTTTCAACACAGCACAAATAACCACATTTACGGCGTATTGATGAATGCCGCCGGGGTGAAGAGCCATAACTACATTCAACCCGCACCTGCAAATTGGCCATGGAAAGTTGCAGGCATTGGTGATCTGGACGGCGATGGCAAAGCGGATATCGTGTTGCAAGATCCGACATCTGAGCATATTTACCTTTATAGAATGAACGGACTCATGGTTGAGGGGACTGCCAGCGGCAGCGGGGGCGTTACGAGCTCACTCCCGGCGAATTGGGGGTGGCGAATTGCCGGAATTGGTGACCTTGATGGCGACGGCAAAGCAGATTTAATTTTGCAGCACAATGGCGTGAACGGCGTGAGTAATCCCTACGGCTCCAAAGATAGCGTTTATGCTTGGTTGATGAACGGCAAAACTATCGCTGGTGGTGGATCGATATTTGGTGCATATAGTGGCTGGAATTGGAAAGTTCGCGGTGTTGGTGATATCGATAACGATGGATTTGCAGACATCGTGCTCCAGTACGACGACGGGACAGCATCCAATCCCGGTAGCGTTGCTTACTGGGGGATGCAGGGCATTGGTATCCGGGGCGGAACTATGCTTGCTGGCGCGCCTTCGGGCTGGGGATACATCGTGAAAGGTGTGCGTGACTTAAACAAGGATGGCCATGCCGATCTCATTCTTCAGCAATCAGTTACAAACGGATACGGTACGATTGATAGCGTGTACACCGTGATGCTTGGTGCAGTCAACGCGAGTAGTTGGTTACCTATTTTGCCTGCCAGTAGCGTTTCAGCTGGGATGAAAGTCATTCGTTAACCCGTGTTTGCGAGCCGGTGCTAGGGGTTATGTTTTGGCGCAGATTTTGCTGGTTGAGAATCTGCGCCGAGGGTACAAAACGCCAGAAATCACGTTTGGAGTAGTGTTTTAACCTGCACGACGATCTCGCTTAATTTCACTGCGCGAGAGTGGCGCGGTGGCCAACCGTACCATTAACCTAGCCATTGGGGGTCAACTGCGAGGGCATCAAATAGGTGCTGGGGCTGTGGACGGCGCAAACCGAAGAAGCCAAACTCTGGCCCTCTGTGGTCACGGAGCTTAAAAGCCACGGCGTGGAGCATATCCTCATCGCCTGCGTCGATGGCTTGAAAGGCTTTCCCGCAACCATCGCCTCGGTCTACCCGCAGGTACTGGTGCAGCTTTGTATCGTGCACGTGGTCAGTAATCGCCTGAACTATGTGAGCTGGAAACAAAAGCTTGAAGCAGCTGAGCAATTGCGCGCAATATATGCCGCAGCGACCGAGGATGAAGCGAGCTTAGCGCTCGATGAACTTGCCCAGCGCTGGGATGATACTTATCCCCAGATTGCTAAATCGTGGCGTGCCAATTGGGGCAACACCACACCATTTTTTAGCTTCGCTCCGCAAATTCGACGCTTGATCTACTCTACTAACGCCATTGAAAGTGTGAACTTCGGTTTGCGCCGATTGATTAAAACCAAGGGCGCATTTCCAAGCGATGAAGCGGCAGTCAAACTGCTCTACCTGGGATTACGTAATATCTCAAAACGCTGGACCACGCCTATTCAGAATTGGAAGCAGGCCATGCGCCAGTTCATGATCCGTTTCGATACTCAATTCAACCAAATTACTAACACCTAGCAAAATCCTAATACACAAAACTCTCTACAGGCTTTCAATATTGGTTTTCGCCTATCGATTAAAAATTTCGTGGCTGTTCCCTGCCTTTCCACTGCCCAAATCAGATCGCCCGCTCGCCCGACACGGGTCTCCACCAAAAAGTGCAGGGTTGAGTAGAGGAATCACACACGCATCAAGCAAAACCCTTGTCATCGGAAGAATCCCAGAATAAAAGTCAACATTCATGAGCTTAAAGCAGACGCGGTGTGACCACTGCGCGCACGACGAGCTGAGCGCCTTCTTCGCGCGGACGATTTGAAAGCCACCATATCGCGCCTTTTGGAATCGCGATAGTCGCCCGCTCGGTTTTAAGGAGCAGCGCGACCGCATCGCCGAGCGCGGGCTGATGGCCGATGAGGAGCACGGCACCGCTTTCGATGCGAGGCCAGCGGGCAGCCTCTAAAACGCGCTGGGCTGGCGCATCGGGGCCAATGTCTTGATCGGTAATGTAGGGTCGGCTGAGCGCATCAGCGGTTTGCAGGCAACGAAGCGCAGGGCTCACGATTACGCGCATCGAGCTTGGGCAATTGTGATTGAGCCACTGCGCCATGCGTTTGGCGTGTTTTAAGCCCCGCGGAGTGAGCCGACGGTCAAGGTCGTGCTCCGGTATTTCTATTTCTTCGGCCTCAGCGTGCCGCCACAAAATGAGATCCACGATGGGCTACGGTGCGAGGAGCGAGAGCAAATCGTGCTGTGCACTGCGCGGATTCTTCGATTTTTTAGGCTTTGAATATTCGCTACTAGCGCTAAGTAACCATGCGTCTGCCGTATCTTGTAAGTATGGCTCAATGCCCTCGGCGACGACCCGATAGGCGAGCGCAGGGTCGAGCACGGGGAAGGCGACTTCCACGCGCCGAAAAAGGTTACGCCCCATCCAATCGGCGCTTGATAAGTAGATGCGTGGATCGCCGGCATTGCCGAAGCAATAGATACGCGAGTGCTCTAAAAAGCGCCCGACAATCGAGCGCACACGAATATTTTCGGATTGCCCTTTCACCTCTGGGCGCAGTACGCACGCACCGCGAATGATGAGATCAATCTTGACGCCAGCGCGAGAAGCTTCATAAAGCGCATTGACGATAGATTCGTCCACGAGTGCGTTCATCTTTGCAACGATGCGCCCACGGCCACCCGCGCGTGCGATCTCAGTCTCGTTTTCGATCGCTTTGATGACGTTGCGCGCTAGGCTAAAGGGAGCGACCCAGAGGTGGGTCAATTTTGGCAAGCGTGTTGAGCTGGTGAGATGGTTAAACACATGCTCGGCTTCGCGACAGACTGCGGGGTTTGCCGTCATCAAGCCAAAGTCGGTGTAAAAGCGCGCGGTTGTTGGGTTGTAATTTCCTGTGCCCAAGTGGGCGTAGGCGCGCAATCGCGTGCCTTCGCGCCGCTGAACCAGCGCGAGCTTTGCGTGCGTTTTGAGCCCTACGACGCCGTAAACAACTTGCGCGCCGACCTTTTCAAGCTGCTCGGCCCAATTGATATTAGTTTCTTCGTCAAATCGGGCCTTAAGCTCAAGTACTACCGCAACTTCCTTGCCGCGTTGGGCTGCTTTTACGAGCGCTTGCATAAGCGACGATTCGGAGCCCGTGCGATAGACCGTCATCTTAATCGAAACGACCGCCGGATCAGAGGCGCTTGCGCTCACGAAATCGACGACAGGATCGAATGACTCAAACGGATGATGCAGCAGAAGATCGCCTTCGCGTAGGCGGGCAAATACATCGCTGTCAGACTCCGAGAAAAACGATTCACTCGCCTTAAAGGTGGGGTAGCGACGCGTTGGATCATTGAGTAACGTTACCAATGCATCTAAGCGAACCACATTGACCGGGCCGTCCACAGCGTAAATATCCAAAGGCTGTAGCTCAAAATGCTCTGCAAGGAGCGCGCGCAAATGTTGTGGGCAGGTATGCGCCACTTCGAGGCGCACGGCGCGGCCGAACGAGCGTGTCGTCAGCTTGCCACGCAGCGCGTGGCGCAAATTACGGGCATCGTGCATATCGAGCCATAAATCACTATCACGCGTAACCCTAAATTGCGAATAGGCAACGACTGCACGCGGAGCGAAGATGGTGGAGAAATTGGCTCGGATGACCGATGACAGCAACACAAATCCGCGATACCCGCGACACAATTTTTGCGGTAATTCGATCACTCGCGGTAGTAATCTTGGCGCTTTGACAATGGCGATGTTAGATGACTGTCCGAAAGCGTTGGTGCCAGAAAGTTCGACAATAAAGTTCAGGCTTTTATTAGAGACTTGCGGGAACGGATGGGCAGGATCAAGCCCGATGGGCGTCAGTAGCGGGCGTACGTTGGCCTCGAAATAATCTGCGACCCACGCGTGTTGGGCATGGGTGCGGTCTTTGTGATGCAAAAGCCGAACGCCATCCTTTTCGAGCGCAGGGATTATTGAGCTGTTGTAGACGGCATATTGCTCGTTGACTAAATTGTGCGCCTCAACGGCGATTTTCTCGTAGCGCGCTTGGCTATCGGCTCGGGAGCGCCCCGGGGCTTCTAACGGTCGTAGCGTTGTGAAAAGCTCGGCGATTCTCACTTCAAAAAACTCATCCATGTTGTTACCAACGATGCATAGATAGCGTAATCGTTCGTGCAAGGGTCTACTCTCGTCCATCGCTAACGCGAGCACCCGATGGTTGAATTTCAGCTGCGATAATTCCCGGTCAATGTACGTTGTGTGCATTTTTTTACGTGTGCAGTTTTATTCTGGAAACGTTGATGTAGGGTAAACAAAGGCGTTATTCGTCACTGTGCCCGATGCACAATTCGCATGTAGGTGCGCGTCCTTGCGGTTTTTTGATTGCTCTGCCCTCAAACGGCGTGCCGTTTTAAAACTCAGTAAATGTTTTCCTACCAATTCAGATAATAGTGACTCAATGTGACAGCTTGGTTACAGGATCAATAGAGGCAAAGGGCAGGCTGTAAGTTTGTTAAAGTCGCATCTTGAACAAATTTTCTGAAATTGGCCTCGACTTTTTATGAAGCTTGCGATCATCGATCTTGGATCGAATAGTTTCAAGATTGATGTCTCACGCGCGGGACCAAACGGCTTCAAGCGACTCGCTTCGCTGAAAACGCCAGTGCGGTTCATTGCGGGCATTGATGCGGGCGGCAAACTTAACGCCAATACTTCTGCGCTCGCGCTCGTTTGCTTGGCATCGTTTCGTGCCTTGCTCGACGACGAGCAGCCTGATGCCGTGGCGGCAATCGCCACTGAGAGCATGCGCCGCCTAGAAGATCGCGGCAGCTTCCTCGCGCAAGCGCAAGCGGTGCTCGGCGTTCCGATTCGCGTTTTAACAGGCAGTGAAGAGGCTGCGTATTGCTTTGCGGGTGTTGAGCACCTGTTGGGAAAGCCAAGAGCGTCCCGTTTGGTTATGGATATTGGCGGGGGCTCAACCCAATTCATTTTGGGCGATCAAAGCCGCGTGTTGGCGAGCGCTTCAGTGCGGGCAGGTTGCGTGGTGGTTACGCGTGATTTTTTTGCGCAGCAGATGGTCACGCAGGCCTCTTTAGCGCGCGCTGTTGGCTATGCTGCAGACGTTTATTCTGAGGCATGGGCGAAGGTTAACGTAGGCGCACCCAAGGAGTGGGTGGGAGCTTCCGGTGCATTTCGTACCGTACTCGAGGCCAGCGCAGACGTTGCAGCAGCACCTGATCGTATCTCAAGGGCTGCGATGACGTTTATTGAAAAAAAACTCATATCGCGCGGCACCTTTTCTGCAATTGATTTTCCATCCGTACCAGTTGATCGGCATCCCGTTTTCATTGCCTGCTTTGCGCTGACGCAGGCGGTCTTTGAGGTCGTGCAGCCTCCCGATATCGAAGTCTGCAAAAGTGGATTACGGATGGGGCTGCTTAACGATCTCGCTGCCAAGGTGCAGTTGACGCAATTGCGCGCGTAAAACTGCGCTGCAGGTCACACTTCCCCGGCGTTCGTTTGCTTGCCGAAACCAAGTGAGCGCAAACCAAAACGTGTCGCGAAATCGTAATGAATGCGTTTCATACTGCGTCGTATGGAAGCGCCACCTCCCTTCTCGCCATATGCAGAGATCGCCCCGGTCGCGGCCGATTCGTCGGCACGCGTTTCAATTTTCGGTTGGTGTGCCGCGTATGCGCGCCTAGTCTCGGTATTGCTGCTGCTTTGTATAGCAGCGATTTGCACGCTTAGCTTTCCGTTCATTTCCAGATCGCTTCGGCTGGGGGTTATCTGCCGTTGGTGTCGTGCAGTGCTCGCTGCGCTACAGCTGCAGATCGCGCTCGAGGGTCAAGAAAAGGGCGTGACGGGATTGCTCGTCGCGAATCATATTTCGTGGCTTGATCCGGTCGTGTTGTGTGCGATTTGGCCGAGTCCGTTCGTTGCTAAAAGTGAATGTGTGCGATGGCCTGTGGTCGGGTTTATCATGCGTCAATGTGATGCCGTGTTCGTCACGCGTGCCTCTGCCCGCTCGAGTGTGGTGCTCTGTCAAGCGATTGCCCAGCGCTTTAAAAGCGATCCCAAATCGCAGCGTTTGGCGCTCTTTCCTGAAGGTACAACGACAACCGGTACAAACGTGTTGCCGTTTTCTTCGGCTGCATTCGCGGGGGCGATTGCGTGTGATTTACCGATACATCCAATCGCACTCTATTATCGAAGTCAGGCAAGCCCAAGCGCGGCGCCCTATGCGTTTATTGGCGACGATGCGCTACTGTGCTCGTTGATGCGCATTGCGAAATCTGGGGCAGGCACTGTTTACGTCGCGAAGTTACCTATGATTGATGCAGGCACTTTTGATGATCGAAAGTTGCTCTCCAGTTTTGCGCGCCAATGCGTTGCCGATGCCGTTTGTGCATCACGCGATCGGTAGCGCCCTTAGACATCAAGGCGTCACATTTGCTCTGCATCATGCCTGTGTTGCAACGACATTTGAGGACACCATGTTAAACCTTGTTCAATCTCGATCACGTAACTTACGCACCCAATTTACAGAAGCGCTTACCCGCAGATTTGAAGTCCGACTTGCACGTAATGCCCGCGAAATAATGGAAGCGCAGCGTTTGCGCTATGAAGTGTATTTCTGGGAGCTCGGCGCGAAAATCAGCACCCAGCACTTTGGGCATGATGCCGATTATTTTGATCCGTTTTGCGATCATTTTATTGCCATCGATATGCTCCACGGTGATATCGTGGGCACCTACCGCATGCTCACGCCGCAGGGCGCTGCGCGCGCGGGTCGGCTCTATCTTGAGGAGTCGTTTGATGTGCGACCGCTGGCATCGATTCGCCCGAAACTCGCCGAAATCGGGCGTGCCTGCATAAAGCGGGAGGTCCGCAATACAAATGTTTTGCCACATCTCTGGAGCGAAATTGCCCGTCATCTGCGAGCCCAAAATTTGCGCTATTTGATCGGCAGTGCCAGCATCCCAACGACCAAAGGGCTGGCCTCCGCCTATGCTGTATTCGATGCGCTCGATCCAGCGTCGTTCGCGCCCCCTGCGTTGCGCATCAATCCATTTGAGCCGATCACCACGAGTAAAGTTGAGCCAGTGCGTTTGGTGGAAATGCCGCCCTTGCTACGCGGATATTTGCAACTCGGTGCTTGTATCGCGGGTGCGCCCGCGCATGATCCGCAATTTGGCTGCATTGATATCCCCGTGCTGCTGGATATCGAAGCGGCCAATACCCGTCTGGCGATGCGGGTTTTGAAGCAGTAATGATTTAATTACGGCCAATACCTGCGTCGCAGATTTAGCCTAAAAAGCGTGCTTGGGGGCATGAAATCTGCGCCGCAGGTATGATGCGTTTTAGATTTTCGCTGCAGCTGACGCGAACATGATGAAACCACGCGCGTACACTCGGGTTTGATGTTTTTTCCAGAAACCAGATCATGCCCCACGCCGCAAAAGGTCGTCACATTGAGCGCCACCGTATCGCGCGCACGAGTTGGCTGCGTGCTGGTGCGCTTGGCGCAAATGATGGCTTGATGTCTACCGCGAGCGTGATGCTCGGGGTGGCAACTGCGCAGCCCAGCGCAGCGGCGGTGTTGACTGTTGGTTTGGCAGCGCTGGTTGCTGGAGCGCTTTCGATGGCTGCTGGCGAATACATTTCAGTGAGCTCCCAGTCTGATACCGAAGCGGCTGATCTCGCGCGCGAGCATGAGGAGCATCTCCACAATCCCGCACACGAGCTCGATGAGTTGGCTGCAATTTATGAAGCCCGCGGCCTCGATCCGGTTTTGGCGCGTGATGTGGCAAAGCAATTGACCGAGAAAGATGCCCTCGCTGCGCATGCCCGCGATGAACTGGGGATTACCGATACGCTCGCGGCTCGCCCGCTTCAAGCCGCGCTAGTCTCGGCGGCGGCATTTGCTGGCGGCGCGGCAGTGCCAGTCGCGGTGGTCATGGCTGCGCCACGAATACTTCCTGGTTTTGCGGTCACCACGGTGATGAGCGTGGTTTGCTTGATCGCGTTGACGGCCCTTGGCGCATTTGCGGCGCGCTTGGGTGGTGCTTCGAAGTTTGCTGGCGCGCGTCGCTCGTTTGTTTGGAGCGCAATCGCGATGGGGGTCTCGGCATTGATTGGGCGCATCGCAGGGGTTGCAATCTAGTGTCGACTAAACCCTGCGCCGCATGTCGCACCGCTTAAAAGCAGCAAATCTGCGCCGCAGGTATTTACCCCGGCAGCAAAAAATCACGCACGATTGCAATCGTTGGCGCATCCATGAGCATAGGCGCGTGCCCGGTGTCCGGGATCGTCTCGGCGGCAACGTTTTTTCTCTCGCTGAGCATGCGTGCGAGGGTTGCGGGTGAAAGCAGATCGGAGTGCTCACCGCGCAAGATGAGTGTGGGTTGCTTCACCGCACGCCAGAGCGGCCACAGATCGACAGAAGGCGCAGCGAGCGTGGCAACAAACGCTTCACCAATTTTGGGATCGTTATTAAATTCCCATTTGCCGAGTTCGTTTTGCGTGCAGGAAGTGCGCACCAAATGGCGCTGCTGGGGCGCAGTCAGTGGACCAAACGATGCGATCGCAGGCAGGGCTGCCTCTAGCAGTTGCGCAAAAGAATCAAACGCAGGTAAGCGCATGCCCATATACATTCCGATCCGCTCCAGCGCAGCGCGCTCGATCTCTGGGCCCACATCGTTGATAACAAATTTTTGTAACCCCGCAATTGGCGTGGCGGCCAACACCATGCCGATTAAGCCGCCCATCGAGGTGCCGACCCAATCGTAGTGCGCGATGCCTTGCTGCGCGAGGATCGTGCCGATCAATTTGGCATAAACCGGAATCGCATAGTCGTCCACGCGATCTAGCCAAGCACTTTCACCCCGCCCGGGCACGTCTGGGCAGAGCACCCGATAATCAGCAGCCATCGCATGCGCAAAAATATCGAAATCGCGGCCATTGCGCGAAAGGCCATGCACACAGACGAGTACGCGCGGATTTGCGGCATCGCCCCAGTCATGAAAAACCATCTGTTTTTGAGCGCCGTGAAGGCGGTAGGGCAGCGAGAGCTTGCGCGGGGGTGTTGGAATCATGGTGAGATTTTGGCATGCTGCGGCGCAGCGCAATTTCAGGTAAGCTCTGCGCTGTCTGTTCTCATTCGGTTGTGTGTCAACGGCGCTGCTTGCTCGCGCATTAGAAGGAGTTGAGGCCTCGTCGTCTATTTTTGGTCGTTGTGTTTGAAGGAGTTCGTAGATGAAATCAATCCGCAAATTTATTGCGACATTCAGCGTAGCTTTGGCTTTGACTAGTTGCGCTACGATCAATGCACCAGCGCCGGTAGCGTATTCCCCCGATGAAATCATCGCGATGTCTACCAAAGCGGGCGCGACGCCAGCTGCGGTTGTACAAAAACTAAAAGAAGGCCGCAGCTACTATGCATTGCCTGCTTCTGAGCTCGCGCGCATGTCAAAAGCCGGTGTGGCCGATGAAGTGGTGAATCATTTGCAGGCATCGCATCTAGAGGCGACGCGTCAAGCCGAGCGTGCTCAACTTCGCTTCGAATCGCCTTTTTGGTACGGCCATTTTTATGGCATGCGCACCTGCTGGCGCGGCGCGCGCGGCTGGGTGACCTGCATTTAAAGCCTTCCACGGTAAATACCTGCGGCGCAGAATTGCGCGCTAGGGGCTTGCCTACGTTCGAAATTACGATCTCCGCAGAGCACTGAGCTTGCTGCGCGCATACAATTTCCGCCTGAGCGGAGGATTAACGTGCATTGTTGCGATTACTACAATTTGGCCGGACATACCGGTGATCCGGCATTTACCATTGATGTGAACCGATTCACTTTTGGTGCGGGCTGTTTGGATGAAGTTGGCGATCACGCGCGCGCCTTGGGTATGAAGCGTGTAGCATTGATGACTGATAAGACCGTTGTGCAATTGCCATTTTTTGAGCACGTAAAAGCCCAAATCTGCGCCGCAGGTATTGATTGCGTGGTCTACGATGAATGCGCGGTAGAGCCAACAGATGCGTCGTTTCAAGCGGCGGGCGCGTTTGCCCTCGCGGGTAATTTTGATGGCTTCATCTCCCTTGGTGGCGGCAGCGTGATGGACACCGCCAAGGCCGCCAATTTGCTGGCGACTTACCCCGATGAATTTTTAGCCTATGTGAATGCGCCCATCGGGCAAGGCAAAGCCGTGCCCGGCGCATTGAAGCCGCACATTGCCTGCCCGACCACGGTGGGCACCGGCAGCGAAGTCACCGGCGTTGCCATTTTTTATCTCACGCCGATGCAAGCAAAGACCGGTATGATCTCGCGTCACCTTTTGCCGAGCCACGCGTTGATCGATCCAAATGTGTCGGCCACATTGCCAAGCGGGGTCATCGCAGCGAATGGATTTGATGCAATTTCGCATGCGTTGGAAGCCTATACCGCTCGCGCCCACAGCACGCGCGCGGCCGCCGCAAACGGCGCGCTACGGCCGATGAATCAGGGCGCAAATATGTGGAGCGATATGGGTGCACGAGAATCGCTGCGCTTGCTTGGGCTCTACCTTGAGCGCGCGGCCAATGATGCCAGCGATGCCGAAGCGCGAAAAAATGTGATGTTCGCCGCGTTGGTTGCCGGCATGACGTTTTCAAACACCGGCTGCCATTTGCCGCACGGCATGAGCTACGCCGTGAGCGGGCTTGTCGAGCGCGTAAACAAAGATTTCAAAGCACCGCTAGGATACCCGCAAGCCAAGGCAATGGTCCCGCACGGGATGGCCGTCGTGCTGACGGCGCCGTCGGTCTATCGCTTCACCGGCTGCGCGTGCCCAGAGCGGCATTTAGAGGCAGCGGGTGCGCTCGGCGCGGATACCCGCGGCGCAGTTGCCGACGATGCGGGCGAGATCGTTGCCAAGCGCTTGATTGCCATGATGCAGCGCGTGCAATATCCAAACGGATTGCAGGCGGTGGGTTACACCGAAGCGGATGCAGCAGCGCTTGCCGAGCGCGCATGGCCGCAAAAGCGGGTGATTGATAATGCCCCGCGCCAGACCCAAAAAGCAGATTTAGAAGCGATCTTTAGGGCTTCGATGCGGTACTGGTAGCGCGCGAAGCGCTCTGGTAACGCACAAAATGTTTAAGACGCTTTAGCTGCGATCGCGCGGTCGAATCGCGAATCGAAAGCGTGCGCCGCGAATCCCCTTTTTTGGGGATGTCGGCTACAAAGTTTGACCGTATACTCCATGTAGATGCAGAAAATGCACACGAGCACGGCGGAATATCAGGATTTGAAATGAGAAGAATGTTATGCGGGATTATCAATGCATTTCACGCGAACATCGCACGGGGAGCAGGAACTTGCGACCCGATCTATACCGCTCTCCGTTCCAGAGCGCAGGCTATTAGGATTCATTACTAAAGAGACGTCGGCGACCTATCTAGCCAGAAAGGTCAGGCTTGGCGAGCTCGAACGCCATCTACTTCATCTCGCACGACGCGGGCTGATCGAAATTGTGGTCGAAAATGGCACAGCGGATGGCTCAGACGTCCCGACGGTCGTCATCGTACCCACGCCGGAAACGCTTAAGGACGTACTTCAGCCGCTTTTTGCCGTGCTCGACAACAGCGCGTTGGCGGCGGTTAAGCAGAATGCAAAAAGTTTTGTGCGCATGCGGGCCGCTTTTGGTATTGAGACTGGCATTGCAATGGTGGAAGCCGCCGATTCGCAAGAAGCGCTTTTAGTGGCGCTCGGCGCGGTGCAGCGCGAGCTTTTTGATTTGCTGGGCCGCGAAAGTGCCGCAGAATTTTTTGAGCAGGTTGTTGCCCCGACTTTTTATAGTTAATGTTGGGGCGACTGGTTATTCGTCGTCGTCCTGACCGTATTGGCCCGAAACGATCGTAAGTTGCGGCGCAAAGGCTTTGGCCAAGGCTTTTGCAAACGGTAGCGTGCCTGCAATCACTTCCGAGATCGCTTTTTCGCCGTCTTCGCTCACCACGCGATCAATCAAAGTTTGCTCAAACCGCGATTTCTGCGCCGCAGGTATGTGCACTCGGGCTCGGGCAATCACGTGCGCCAGCGCTTCTGCTTCGGTCGCAAATGATTTGGCGGCAATGGTCGTGAGCCCAGAGCTTTCGAGGACGGTAATTTTATTTGCCATGGGGAGTGATGGAAACTGCGGTGTTGCGGAAGCGATGAGTGTAGCCCGCAATTCATCGGCGCCAGAAGCGTTTTATCGCAAGGCTATTGCAATGCGGGGGATTGCACTTATATTACGCGGTGTGGGCAATTTCGCTCACTTCTTCCGATCAATGGGGGATCAAAATGGCTGACTACGATAACAACATTCCTGCAACGGTAAAACCCGCAAGCTCCAATGTGCTGATGTTCACGCACATCATTTACGGCATTTTTGCCTTTAGCGCAATTTCAGCCGCGTCGTTTGTTGGGCTTTTAGTCTCGTTTGTCGGCTTCATCGGCGTCGTGATGGCGCATGTTTTTAGAAGTGACGCGCGCGGGACGTGGCTTGAATCTCACTACGATTGGCTCATCAAAACGTTTTGGTGGAGCTTTGCGGTTGGCTTAATTGGCTGGATTTTCGCAGTCACGATTATTGGCCTCGTTGTTGCAGTGCCACTTTGGGCAATTTTATTTATCTGGACCGCGTATCGTCTCATCGCGGGCTGGATCAATTTGTTTCGCGAAAAGCCAGTCAAGTAGTCTAACTACGCGCTGATTTTTTCAATACCTGCGGCGTAGATTAAGCGATTTTTGGCTTGAATCTGCGCCGCAGGTATTCCGATTTACCGCGTTTGGTTACTGCGCGTAAGTCCATTCCACTGCCCGCTCCAATACGCCAAATGCCTGCGGCGCGCGCGGATGGTTGAGGATGCCGACGTACGCAAATTGCTTGCCATCGCTGCGTCGCAGATATCCGGCCAAGGCGCGTACGTCATTTAATCCGCCGGTTTTGAGCCATGCGTTGGCGGCTGCGGAGGATTGATTAAATCGGCGGGCAAGCGTGCCATCAACCCCTGCGATGGGCATCGATTCCCGGAAGATTTGCGCCGTTGGGCTACGATGCATCGCCCGCAAGAGGGCGACCAAGGTGCGTGGGCTGATACGCTCATTGCGCGAGAGCCCAGAGCCGTTTTCCAGCACTAACTCACTTGCGGCAATGCCTTGAGCGGCGAGCCATGATCTCACCACGCTTGCCCCGCGCAGTGCCTGGCTCGGCGCTGGATTTTTCGCCAGATCCAGCGCAAGCAGTAAATGCCGCGCCATGACGTTATTGCTAAATTTATTGACATCGGCAATCGCTGCTGGCAAGGGCAATGAGATGTGGGCATCGATCACGCTCACGCCCGCGGGAATATCGCCAGTGCGCACGACGCCCATCGCGCCACCGCCACTTTTCTTCCAGAGCCAGCGCAGGCTGCCTTCAAAAAAAGCATCGTGATTAAGCAGGCTTACAAACCATTCACGTTCTCCGCAGTCCGCTGAGTAAGTGCCGGTGAATCGAGCCGTCGCATTTTTTTCGCCATCATCAAAGCTTGCCCGCAATTTCGATTTCCAATCGCCACACGCGCCATTCGTAAGCCGCACCGTGTTTTCAACGCGCACGCCTTCGGGAAATGGCTCTGGCGAAATCGTAATCGTATTGCCAGAGACCTGCGGTGCAATTTTGAAGCCCACGGCTTTGAAATTAAAAAGCATCGCGTCGGGCTTGACGTTATATGGCCGTAGCGGCGAGTTATCAAATGCACCGGTATCGGTTTCACCCGCGACAAAGATGCGCTTATCAATGACGACGCCACCCGCAAATTCCGCAATGCCGCGCTCACGCAAGCGCAGCATCACCCGCTCCAAATCCTCCCACGTGATTTTAGGATCACCGCTGGCGCGAATGTAGAGCGGCGTTTTCAGCACGCCGTTTTCAGCGGGGGAGTGGGCTAAAAATTCGGTGCGCCACGTATGCGTCGGCGAGAGCACTTCCAGTGCAGCGGCAGTGGTGACCAGCTTCATCACCGAGGCAGGATTCATCGGCGCATCGGGATTGTGGCTCAACAGGGTCGTGCCCGAATCGAGATTAACAACTAAAAATGCGGCGTTGGCAGCAGGGATTCCGGCTTCGACGAGCGCGCGTGAAATCTCCCGAGGAAGCGAGCCTGCAAGGCAAATCTGCGCCGCAGGTATGAGCAAAAAGCAGCTTAAAAAGCGAATCCATCTCATCATGAAAGCGCCTGAATGACGTCGTGTGTGACTTCTGAAAGCAACGCGATTTCGTCCGTTTGCAAGCAATAAGGTGGCATCCAATATACCGTTTGACCAATGGGGCGAAGCAATACACCGCGCGCCATCGCCGCAGCAAACGCCCGGCGGGCAAAATCGGGATGCGAGCTGACGATATCAAACGCCCAGATCATCCCGCAATTGCGATACGACTTCACCGCACTGTGGTGGCCAATCTCATCGGCCATCGCGTTGAAAAAACGCGCCTGCTCGGCATTTCGCGCGATGACGTCTTCATCTTTAAAAATACGCAACACTTCCCGCGCCGCTGCGCACGCGAGCGGATTACCGGTGTAGGAGTGCGAATGCAAAAAACCACGGGTAACATCTTCGCTGTAAAAAGCATCAAACACCGCGTCGGTCGCCATCACCGCCGAAAGCGGTAACGTGCCGCCCGTAATGCCTTTTGATAGACAAAGCAAATCGGGCGTGATCGGTGCTTGTTCGCAAGCGAAAAGTGTGCCGGTGCGCCCGAACCCGGTCATGATTTCATCGGCGATAAAAAGTATGTCGTATTGCTTACAGAGGGCAAAACTGCGCCGCAGGTATTCTGCGTCATACATCGCCATGGCGTTGGCGCCTTGCACCAATGGCTCAACGATGAAGGCGGCGATTTCTCGCCCGTGTTTGGCAAAGATGGCTTCGAGCATTGCCAGCGCCGCATCGGTGCCCACCATCGCCGGGTTATCAGCGCTTAAATGTTGCTTGAGCATCGCAGCATAGGCGACGCGGAAAATGAGCACATCGGTGACGGCCAACGCGCCGACCGTTTCGCCGTGATACGCGCCTTGCAGGCTGACAAATCGCGATTTACTGCTGCGCCCCATCAAGAGCCAATAATGCACGCTCATTTTGAGCGCAATCTCAGTCGCGCTCGCGCCGTCACTGGCGTACATCACATGACCCAATCCGGGCGGAGCGACGGCGGCGAGCGCTTCCGCTAACTCGACGGCGGGCGCATGGGTAAAGCCTGCCAGCATCACGTGGTCGAGAGACTCTAATTGCTGCGAGATTGCGGCCTTAAGGCGTGGATGGTTGTGCCCGAAAAGATTGGTCCACCATGAGCTCACGCCATCGAGATAGCGCTTGCCCTCGAAGTCAATGAGCCAAGCGCCGTCGCCGCGGGCGATTGGTATGATCGGTAATCGTTCATGGTGTGCCATTTGCGTACAGGGATGCCAGACGGCTTGGCGAGAACGCTGCATCCATGCATTATTTGAGTTTGAAGTTTCCAACATTTACGAATTTTGCACACTTTTGCGCCAAAATAGATTGATGAGCGTTCAGATCCTGGATTACGAGAAGCCCAAATACGTGCCCGTGCTGCGCGAGTTGGTGCGCGTGGTGCAAACTTTTGAGCGCTATTCTGCGGCTCATATCGAGACTTTGGGCTTCACCGCCCCGCAGTTTGACATCATCTCCACGCTGGGCAACACAGCCGGAATGACGTTTAAAGAATTGGGCCAAAAAACCCTCATTACTAAAGGCACGTTGACTGGCGTGGTCGATCGGCTTGAGGCCAAAGGCTTGGTGAAGCGCTGCGCGGTGGCGCAAGATGCCCGCAAAACGATTGTTAAGCTGACCGCAAAGGGCAACGCTGAATTTATCCGCATTTTCCCAACGCACTTGGAGTATTGCCGGGAAGTCTTTGATCGGCTCTGCCCGCATACGCTTTCTCGTCTGGGGCATGATGCCCGCGAGCTGCGGTTGGCGTTTGAAGGGATCGTCTGTAGCGATTCCGAAACTTAATTTAGTTCGGAATAGAACTAAATATGATATTCTTCGATCTCAAATCTATTGCCATTTAAATCTCAAGGAGTATTCCAATGCAGCGATTCCTCATTACCGCAGCGCTCAGCGCGGCTATTTTGTCGCCATTTGCCTCGGCGCAAATGAAGCCAGAAGATGCGATCAAGCATCGTAAAGCAGCCTTTAACGTGATCGCTTACAACTTTGGCTCGATAGGCGCGATGGTCAATAATCGTAAATCTTACAACAAAGATGAAGCCATCCGCAATGCGGCAACGGCCTCCGCAGTAACCTGGCAACCGTATGAATTTTTTATCCCCGGCACCGATACTGGCGATACCAAAGCCAAGTCAAATATCTGGACTGACGCCGCAAAATTTAAGGCGGGGGCAGAAAAAATGCAAAGCGAGATGGCCAAGCTCGCAAGCGTTGCCCGCGATGGCGATGCTAATGCGCTCAAGGCGCAATTTGGCGAAGTGGGCAAAACCTGCAAGGGCTGCCACGACGACTACAGAAAAGAGTAATGCTTAAAAAAATACGCGTGTGGGATTTTCCGACACGCGTTTTTCATTGGGCGCTTGCGATCTGCGTCACCGGTTTATTTGCCACTGGCTTGACTGGGGGCAACTGGATCGCTTGGCATGAGCGCTTTGGGTTCGTTGTGCTCGGGTTAGTGATTTTTCGTCTGATCTGGGGCTTTGCGGGTAGCGAGACATCGCGTTTTTCTAATTTTGTGCGCAGCCCACGCGTGATTTTCCATTATTTGCGAACCGGCGAAAGCCCGACGCTGGGTCATAACCCGCTCGGCGCGCTCTCAGTCGTAGCGCTTTTGCTGGTCTTGCTTTTGCAGGCGTTGACCGGGTTAGTGGTAGACGATGATATTGCCAACAAAGGGCCGTTGGCCGATAAAGTTCCGAGCGCATGGGTTGCCTTAGCAACGACGGTGCATCGGCTCAATAAATGGCTGCTTGGCGCTCTCGTGATCACGCACCTGTTAGCGATTGCCTACTATGCATTGGTCAAAAAAGAACAGCTGATCAAGCCGATGATTTCAGGTGAGCGCGATGTTGATAGTGGCCACGCCGCGCCGCAGTTAAAGGGCAATACATCGGCTTGGGTATTGGCGCTTACTATTGCGGCTGCCGTATATTGGCTTGTCAATATTTTTCCAAAATAATCGTAAAAATACCTCAATAAAACAGCCCAATCTGCGCCGCAGGTATTGACGAAAAAAACAATACCTGCGGCGCAGATTGGGCTGTTTTGACGATTTACGGGGTAGGCTTATCGCCGCCGTCGTCCATCCCTGCTGCGACGATCGAATAACCGCAATCGACATAGGTAATTTCTCCAGTAATCGCGCTGGCCAAATCGCTCATCAAAAACGCGGCCACATTGCCCACCTCATCAATGGTCACGTTACGCTTGAGCGGGGCAGCGTCGGCAACATGCTTGAGCATTTTTCCGAATCCCGAGATGCCTGCTGCGGCAAGGGTTTTGATCGGGCCTGCCGAAATACCATTGACGCGAATGCCATCTACGCCCAGCCCCGCAGCGAGGTAGCGCACGTTCGCCTCTAGCGACGCTTTGGCTACGCCCATCGTGTTGTAGTTCGGCACCGCGCGAACTGCGCCTAAATAGGAAAGCGTTAACAACGCCCCGTTTCGCCCTTGCATCAGCGGGTGCGCCGCTTTCGCAAGGGCCGCAAAGCTATAGGCCGAAATGTCTTGCGCGGTTAAAAAAGCTGATCGCGAAAGCCCGTCTAAAAACTTTCCACCAATCGCTTCGCGCGGCGCAAAGGCGATGGCATGAACCACGCCGTCGAGCTCGCCCCACTCACGTTTGATCGTGTCAAAAGTGCTCGCAATTTCGTCATCCTTGCTCACATCGCAGCTCATGATGAGCCCGCCACCAAAATCACCCGCCAGCTTTTCAACCCGCTCGCGCATCGCTTCGCCGGCGTAGCTAAATGCCAGCGTCGCGCCCTCGCGTTGCATGGCTTTACCGATGCCGTAGGCAATCGATCGCGTTGAGAGAAGCCCCGTGAGCAAAACCTTTTTCCCAGAGAGAAAACCCATTTCTAGCCTTGTGCAATATTTGCGCTAACCATTTAAGTGACGCATTGTAGTGATCCGCCAAAAATGACTTTATGCGTATTGGGTTTTTTGGAGGGATTTGTTCTAAAATAGATTCATTAAAAATCAAAAGTCATAGACGAACTGCGCAAGTGCGCAGCGACCACGAGACCAACGACAGGGAACATAGACGCGCGCATATTGCCGGGTCGGTTGAAATTGAGCCTATGAATGAAATCGAAACGACGCAGATGAAGTCGGAAAGCGCGCTGCTGAAAGAAAGCCCCGAGCTCGACAACGTAGGCGACGAGTTGCGCTTTCGATTAGACGGGATCGTTCGCACAACGCCACTCGCGCTAGCGGTTTATGCCTTGCCCATCGCATTTTTTTGCTATCTTTTTACCGGCAAAGTTTCTCTACTGACCGCGGTGCCATGGCTCTGCGCTGTCGCAGTTGGATTTTTCATGCGCGCGTTGCCTTGGATAAAACTTAAATCTTCTGCGCCTTTACCTGAGGTTTTTAATCAGCGCGCATTACGGTTCGTCACAGCAGGCTCAGTTTTGATTGGTGCGACCACTGCCGCAGTCCCAGCGCTAACTTGGAATCTGGTTTCGCATAGCGAACGCCTCATGTTTTGCGGAATCTTGATGGCGCTTCTGGTAGGCGGGGCGTTGTCGCTGGTCATGCTTAACGGCGCTTCCCGTTTGTGGATTCTGTCTGTCGGCGGCATCGTTTTTCTAGTTTCGTTTTTTGATAACGTCTATTTGCCGCAAGGCGCATCCCTGCTTGTCGCGGGCTTCCTTCTATATCTTTACATCGTTGTTGAACGAAATAGCGACTACTTTTCTGCGCTTTTTCATGCGCGAGTCGAGGCGGCGCGACAAACGCAAATGGTGTCGCTGCTCCTTCATGATTTCGAAGAGGAGGCGCGCGATTGGCTTTGGGAAATTGATACCCTGGGTCGGATCGTCTACAGCTCAGCCCGCATGGCTGAGTCGCTCTTGCGCGCGCCAGAAAGTCTACGCGGTATAATGCTTTCAAGCGCGTTACGTTCGGATGGCAAGCATGAGTCGGCAAACTCACCGATGCTCGCTGCGCTGCGACAGCGTTTTGAGCGCGGGCATCCGTTTCGCAATCATACCGTTGAATACGCGCGTGCAGATCAGGAGCGCTGGTTTTCGCTCAGCGCCAAGCCCCTTATTAATGTCTCCGGGCAGATTACGGGATGGCGCGGCACCGGCGTAGATGTCACCAATGAATTTATGCGGCAAAAAGAAATGGAGCGTTTGGCAACGATCGACTCTCTTACTGGGTTAGCCAATCGCTTTCGCCTTCAACAAGAGCTTGATCGCCATTTCAATTCCTTAGAGCCAGCGAAACCTTGCGCCCTCATGATGCTTGATCTCGATGACTTCAAGCTCATTAACGACCATTTTGGGCACCCGACTGGTGATCGTGTTTTGCAATTTGTTGCCGCACGCCTCAGTCAGCAACTTCGCTCAGGGCAAGTGCTCGCGCGGCTTGGCGGCGATGAATTTGCGCTGCTGATTTCCGGTGATGTCCCGCGATCAAGTTTGGCTGAAATGGGAGAGCGTATTTTGGCTACGGTGGCGCAGCCTTATTTTGTTGAAGGCGCTTCCATGATGGTGCGCTGTAGTGTGGGCATCGCGATTGGTGGCGCCGATGCACATGATGCGAAATCGTTACTAAAATGCGCCGATCTTGCGCTCTATGCCGCAAAAGGTGCAGGCCGCAACGCCTTACGATTTTTTGGCTATGACATGCACAAAAGAATTGAAGATCGATTCGTGCTTGCCGAAGAGATTCGACACGGCATTGATCGCGGTGAGTTTGAGCTGATGTATCAACCGTTTGTTGATACGATTTCAGGAAAGATCACGGGTTTTGAGGCGCTTATTCGGTGGAATCATCCGATACGTGGCTTACTGTTGCCGAGTGAATTCATTCCGCTTGCGGAAGATACTGCCTTGATTGGGCGTCTGGGCGAATGGGTGTTTGCGACGGCATGCCGCGCCGCGCGTTCGTGGCCAGAAAATATTCGTATTTCGGTAAACGTATCTGCGGTGCAGTTTTCGTTGCTGGATTTGCGGGAGGCCGTGGCGCGCACGCTTTCTGAAAGCGGCTTACCTGCGGCGCAACTCGAAGTCGAATTAACAGAATCCACACTTTTTGCCGACGGGCCGACATCGCGGCGCACGATGGTCGCGTTGCGTGAGAGCGGTGTCAACATTTCGCTCGATGATTTTGGAGCGGGCTACGCATCGCTGAGCCATCTGCGTACTTTCCCGATTTCGCGATTGAAAATTGATCGCTCGTTTACCGCCAAGATTGCAGATACTACACGCGAAGGCAACGAGGCCCGTTCGATCGTTCGCGCCGCCATTGAGCTCGCACGCGCGATGGAGCTCGAGTGCACGGCTGAAGGCGTTGAAACTGCAGACCAACTCGCGGTATTAAAAAATCTATATTGCGATGAAGTTCAAGGATATTTCTTGGCCTATCCAATGAGCGCAGCGGATGCAGGCAAAATTTTATTGCGTGATGGTCGCAGCGCCGCCTTTGAAATCGCCGCATAGTCAATTTGCGCTTTTGACGAATTTTGAACACCGCTTCCTAAGCGCAACGCTAAACTAGCGTGATATACCGTTTTTATGCGCAGCTTTAGTTTTGCGCACACGCATTGCTTATGTCGCAAATGACGCCTCCAGAAATTGTTCACGAACTCGACAAAAATATTGTCGGGCAAACTAACGCCAAGCGCGCTGTTGCCATCGCGCTGCGCAATCGCTGGCGCAGGGCGCAAGTGCCCGGTGATTTACGGCACGAAATCACACCAAAAAATATCTTGATGATCGGCCCCACTGGCGTTGGTAAAACGGAAATTGCGCGTCGGCTTGCGAAACTTGCTAACGCTCCATTCATCAAAATTGAAGCCACAAAATTTACCGAGGTGGGCTACGTCGGGCGCGATGTAGATACGATCATTCGCGACTTAGTTGAAGTTGCGATCAAGCAAACACGCTCACAACGCATGCGAGCGGCAGAGGCGCGCGCCCTAGACGCAGCGGAAGAGCGGGTTCTTGATGCGCTATTGCCGCCTGCGCGTATTCCCGCTGGTGAGGGCAGTGAGAGCGAAGAAAGTGCAACGCGGCAGAAATTTCGAAAGCAGTTGCGAGAAGGAAAACTCGACGACAAGGAAATCGAAATCGATGTGCCTGCGACGCAGTCGTCAATGGAAATCATGGCGCCGCCGGGGATGGAAGATCTTTCGCAACAACTGCAAGGCATGTTTGCCAACATGCAATCGGGTAAACGAACGACAAAAAAATTGCGGATCGCTGAGGCGATGAAAATTCTGCGCGACGAAGAGGCGGCTAAGCTCGTAAACGAGGATGAGTTAAAGGCCAGTGCAATTGAATCGGTTGAGCAAGATGGAATTGTATTTTTAGATGAAATCGACAAAATTGCCGCCCGCCAAGAAATGAGCGGAGCAGACGTTTCGCGGCAAGGCGTACAGCGCGATTTGCTACCGTTAGTCGAAGGCACTAGCGTGCAAACGAAGTACGGCATTATCAAAACTGATCATATTTTATTTATTGCGAGCGGCGCATTTCATCTTTCTCGCCCCTCTGATTTGATCCCCGAGCTTCAAGGTCGATTTCCAATTCGGGTAGAGCTGCAATCGCTAAGTGTCGATGATTTTGTGAAGATTTTGACTAGCACCGATGCCTGCTTAATTAAGCAATATCAAGCGCTACTTGCCACTGAAAACGTAACACTCAAGTTTACTGACGATGCGATTCAGCGCATGGCTGAAATTGCATTTGTAGTCAATGAGAAGCAAGAAAATATTGGCGCACGAAGGCTCTATACTGTGCTCGAAAAATTGACCGAAGATTTGAGTTTTGACGCTGCAAGCCAATCTGGCTCAACGGTCACGATAGACGTCACGTATGTGAATGACAAACTCGCCGCGATTGCGGGCGATGAAAATCTGGCGAAATACATTCTTTGACTCATTTCTATTTTCGGGTATTCCTGCCCTTTGCCTTAGGCTATTTTTTGTCTTACGCACTGCGCACGATCAATGCCGTCATCGCATCGCAGCTCACTTCTGATTTGGGGCTTACGGCGGCAAGTCTTGGTTTTTTGACTGCGGCGTATTTTTTAAGCTTCGCCTTCATGCAAGTGCCCCTTGGTATCTGGCTTGATCGCTATCGCCCGCGACGCGTGGAGGCGATTTTGCTTTTGGTGGCCGCCATCGGGTCGGTCGTATTTGCGACCGCGCATTCGCTCCCGATGCTTGTGATCGCGAGGGTCTTGATTGGTATCGGCGTGTGCTGTTGCTTAATGGCAAGCCTGCGCACCTACGGCCAGTGGCTACCTAAAGAAAAGCTTCCGCTGATGAATGGCCTACAGCTCGCCGTTGGCAGCGTGGGCGCAATCGCTTCGACCGCACCCGCGCAGGCACTGCTTCCCATCTTCGGCTGGCGGGGACTGTTTTGGGTATTGGCGTTGCTGCTCGTTCTCGGCGCGGCTTGGCTTTGGTTCTTGACCCCTGATCCCAGGCAAGCAAGCCCACTACCTGCGGCGCAGAATACGGCGAATACAGCGAAATTTAATGCGTGGGCAGCGCCCGCTTTTTGGACGCTGATGCCCTTTGCTGCGCTTAATTCAGCGCATGGCATGTCGGTGCAGGCGTTGTGGGCGTCGCCCTGGCTGCTAGATGTTGCGAGTGTGCCTAAGCCCGATTTGGGGCTGGTCTTAGTAGCGCTATCCGTTGGAATGCTGCTGGGCAATTTGTTGAGTGGCGCATTGGCCACCAAGCTCGCGCCTCGTGGCATCTTGCCGCATCAAGTAGGCGTCGTACTCTGTCTTGTCGCGCTGATTGCCCAGCTGCCACTTTTGTTCGGATGGGGTATTTCGCCGGCATGGAGCTTATTTGCGTTCGGGCTCTTTAATTGTTGTGGCAACGTTGTTTTCGCCGCATCAAATCACTTTTTTGCGCCGCAGGTATTGGGCCGAGTTTATGCAGCATTTAATCTCTCATTTTTTATGTTGGCATTTATTTTGCAGTGGCTCACCGGCTTGATCGTCAATGCATTTCCAAAGGCAGGTGGCGGCTATGAAGCGCGTGGTTTTCAGTATGCGTTTGCCTCCATCGCGATTGCGCAAATTTTCGCGCTCGTTTGGTACTCTCTTCGCCGTCATACCCTAAAACCACTATGAGTCTTGCCCTACGTATTCTAGAAATCATCATGCCGGTGTTGGGTATTATCGTGATTGGCTACTGGATGGGGCGCGCGTGGAACCCCGATATGCGAACGACCAATCGGATCGCGCTCGATATCTTGGGGCCGATGCTGGTTTTCACAGCACTTGCCGGTAAAGACTTTGATATCACCGCCCACACTTCCTTGCTTTACGCAAGTATCGCCATCGTATTAGGCTCCGGGCTTATCGGTTGGGTTTTTGCGCGCATTTTCAAATTGAACGCTGCTGTTTTCGTCCCGCCGATGATGTTCAATAACTGCGGCAATATGGGGATACCGCTTGCGCTTTTCGCTTTTGGGCAGCCTGGCTTGGCAGCAATGGTGATGTTGTTTACGACTTCGAATTTACTGCACTTCACGCTCGGTGTCTGGATCGTAGATCACAACGCAAAGCTCACCGATGCGCTGAAAAGTCCAATGCTTTGGGCGACGTTTGTTGGCGCGCTTTTTGGCATTATGAAATGGCATTTGCCTGAACCGGTTTTTGTTCCGCTAAAGTATTTAGGGGACGCAACGATTCCGATCATGCTGCTCGCGCTGGGTGTGCGTATGAAAGAAGTCACGCGTCAAGGCATGCCCATTGCGGTGCTCGGTGCGGCGGTATGTCCACTCGCAGGTTTTGTCATTGCAGCGCTACTAACGCAGGTTTTTGACTTCACGTCGTTGCAGCGTGGCATGATCTACTTATTTGCGGTATTGCCACCAGCCGTACTCAATTTCCTCGTTGCCGACCGCTATCACAGAGATCCACAAACGGTGGCTTCAATCGTGCTGGTTGGCAATATCGCGAGCTTAGTGTTTGTGCCGCTTGGTTTGATTTTTGCACTCAAGTAGGCCACAAAAACGTTTTCGAATACACGCAAAAATGCCAAAATCTGCGCCGCAGGTATACGCGCCCCTTGAGGCTAATCAACGCGCGCACCACTCGTCTTCACCACGGGGCCCCATTTGGTAATCTCTGCTTGAATGTGCGCGGCAAACGCTTCTGGGCTCCCGCCCACTGGAATCGCGCCCTGTGCTTTAAATTTTTCCTGCATTTCAGCGGAGGCAATTCCACGCTGGATCTCAGCAGAAAGTTTAGCTACGAGGTCCTTCGGCGTTCCCGCCGGCGCGAGCACGCCAAACCATGAGCTGGCTTCAAAACCTTTGAGTCCGGCCTCATCCAGCGTCGGCACGTCGGGCAGTGCTGCCGAACGCTTGCTTGAGGTCACCGCAAGCGCACGTAGTTTTCCGGCGCGAATGTGTGGGATGGCGGAGGGTGCGTTGTCAAACATGACCTGGGTTTGGCCGCCCACTAAATCGATCAGCGCTGCACCGCTGCCTTTGTAGGGAATGTGCGTCATCTTCGTTCCCGTCATGGCTTTGAAAAGCTCGCCTGCGAGATGGATTGAAGTGCCGCTACCCGAGCTTGCCATCGCGAGTTTATCGCCTTCTTTTTTCGCGTAGGCAATGAATTCGTCAACATTCTTGGCAGGCACGCTCGGGTGCACCACCATTACATTTGGCACCGCAGCGCACAAACTGACCGGCGCAAAATCTTTCACCGCATCGTACGGCATTTTCGGGTAGAGCGAGACGTTGATCCCGTGCGTGCCGACCGTACCCATCAGCAAGGTGTAGCCGTCAGGCGCGGATTTTGCGACGCTATCGCTACCCACGTTACCGCCAGCGCCAGGCTTATTGTCGACAACGAAGTTTTGCCCCATGGTTTTAGTTAAATGTGCAGCGACTTCACGCGCAATGATGTCAGTGGTTCCACCGGCTACGAACGGAACTACGATACGAACTGGTTTAGTGGGGTATGGCTGGGCAGCGGCTACGCTGCACAGCAATATCGAAAATGCGATCGTAAGCCAACGGTTCACCACAGTACTTCTCCTTGATTGATTTTGTGAATCGAGTTTAGCGGGAATTTGCTAAGGCTTTGGCTATAGCATCAGCAATGATGGCGTGCCCTCGCGCATTCCAGTGTGCGTCTTTTTTCGAAATCTCAGTGCGTTGCGCCGATTTTGAAAATGCATCGTCAAATGCGTCGCACGAAGCAACAGTTGCAATCTTCTGCTTTTGTGCTTCATCGATAAGCTTTTGCATGTCTGCGAGACGCGCAACGGGCATGCCCGCGTAACGCTCGGGTCTTTCGCAATCCTCAACCAAAATCACACGGACATTGGAAAGCGCTCTCATTCGAGAAAGGAAGTGCTCAATGACTGCATTTTGTCCAGAGGTCAGTGCCGGTGTAGCAGAATCTTGCCCTAGAGCAGACGGTTTTACGCGACTTAAGTCGGGGAACGCTGCGGCAATAAACCCGGCAACACTAAATCGAAGATGCCCAAAAAAATACTGCGCCAATGCAGATTGAGCAGCCAAATCGCGCAGCCTACTGCGTGGCTCAATGGCACCCGCAATCGGTTGCAGGGATTCAGGGTGAATGCATCGGTCGAAAATTCCCCCGCCTGAGCTTGCGCAGACAGACTGTGCAATATCGGTTCGATTGACGACAATTACAAAGGTCGTAATCGCCAGTGCTTGATGCCCCCATTCAATGCGCGCGGTGTAGTCAGCCAACGATGTGCCGGCCATAGCCATCATATAAACCGCGCGTGTACCTATTTGCGCTTGTAGGCGGGCACCGACGCGATCGCCCTCGGGCAGTGCAGAGCCCTCTAGGAGACTATCGCCAATTAATGCGACCGCTCTTTCGTCGGGTACAAAGGGCGTGCGGGTGGCAAATCCCATGTTGTTTGTGTAGATTTTTTGAGGGTGCGCCAGATCCCAGTCGGCGGCGATCAGATATGAATGGTGCGGTGCGTACGTGCGAATTACGCCAGTCGCCTGCCTGCTCGCACGCGATGCTGTTGAGACCGGTAAGGCATGTAAGATCACCTCAGCCATCAAGAGCATCGCGAAGACGCCACTGAGAAAACGAAGAAAATTTAAGCGCATACGTCGATTAAAAGTTGAAGTAGATGAAGGGGCTGACGTTGCCCCGTAATACGTTGGTTATTGCCAGAAGAATTATGAGCGATGTCGCCGCGCCGGATACGTAAGCGACAAGCGTCTCGCTGGAGTCGAGTCGACTGCGCAACCGTTCACCGATTTCATTTGAATTTGGCATCACTAAAGCGATGATGCCCGCGATTCCGCAGACCACAGCCCAGCGTGCGATTGATAGCCCAGAGTCGTCCAGAAGTGCGGAGGCGGCAGACCACTGCATCGACCACATGCTTTGCAGGATAACGACTGCGCTCGCAAGGGACGTAGCCCGGAAAAATACCCAAGCGTGTATGACAGCCAAGATCGTTACCGCCCATGCGGCAACGCCATAAATACGATTACGTTTTAGGCCAGGCCAACGACCTATAACAGCAGCGCGCCATAAATGATTAATCACGAGAAAGATGCCGTGCAGTCCACCCCAAACGATGAAAGTCCAGTTTGCGCCATGCCAGAGCCCACCGAGAAGCATGGTCAACATGAGATTCATGTGACGCCGCACGCTCCCGTTGCGATTGCCTCCAAGCGCGATATAGAGGTAGTCGCGCAGAAATTGCGAAAGCGTCATGTGCCAGCGCCGCCAAAAATCCGAGATTGAGCCCGCCTTGTAGGGCGAGTTAAAGTTGTAAGGCAATGCGATGCCAAAAATCCATGAAAGTCCGATCGCCATATCGGAATAGCCAGAGAAGTCGAAGTAAAGTTGAAGCGTATATGCAATCGTGCCCGCCCATGCCTCGGAGGCGGTGTAAACGGCGGTGGTTTTCGCATTGAATACCGCGTCGGCGAATGGCGAAACACCGTCGGCAATCACGATTTTTTTAAATAGTCCAATTGCAAAAATTGCTAAACCCATCGCGATGAGCTTGCCGCTGGGGCGTGTGATTGCCGTGGCGTTGAATTGGGGCATAACCTGCGCATGGTGGATGATCGGCCCCGCGACTAAATGGGGAAAATAGGTCACGAAAAGACCATAACGAACGGGATCATAGTGCGTTGGGCCGTAGCGATAAACATCTACTAGGTAGGCGATTTGAGTAAACGTAAAAAATGAAATGCCAATCGGCAACACGATTTCCGGTTTTTTAAGCCCGAGACTGAAAAGTAAATTGAGGTTGGTGACGGTAAAGTTTGCGTACTTAAATACGGCCAGCAGCATCAAATTGATGACTACTGCGACAAAAAGCCAGCGGTAGGCCTTTTCTCGCTCTGCATAGTTGACTCCAATCTTGCCGCCCATCCAAAAGTTAAATGCGATCGAGCCAATCAGCAAGCCGAGGTGACGTGGGCTATCCCATCCGTAGAAAACTACGGAGCACAGCAGCAGAAAACAAAGTGCTGCACGGAGATTGCAACGGGCGATTAAAAAAAAACCGATAACGGAAACTGGCAAAAAAATCGCCAAAAAGGGGAACGCAGTGAAGAGCATGAAATGTGTTGACCTAAAAAACGATTTTGCTGATTACCATACGCCGTACAATCAAAGATTATGCAAGCTTCATGATAACAGCGCTATGTCTGCCCGCACCCTTTACGACAAACTCTTTGACGCGCACGTTGTGCGTACCGACGCGGATGGCACTGCGTTACTTTATATTGATCGGCATTTGGTTCACGAAGTCACCAGCCCGCAGGCCTTCGAAGGCTTGCGTCTTGCCGGGCGCAAGCCGTGGCGTAAAGAGAGCATCTTGGCGATGCCCGATCACAACACGCCGACGACACCGGGTTTTACAGTTATCGCGGATGCCGTGAGCCGCACCCAAGTTGAAACGCTCGATGAAAACGCGAAGTTACTTGGACTGCGCTATTTTCCAATCGGCGACGTACGACGCGGCATCGTGCATGTCGTAGGTCCCGAGCAGGGGGCGACGTTGCCAGGAATGACCGTTGTTTGTGGCGATTCCCACACCTCGACCCATGGCGCTTTTGCCGCGCTGGCCTTCGGCATTGGCACGAGTGAGGTCGAGCACGTTATGGCCACGCAGTGCTTGCCACAGCGCAAAGCGAAGTCGATGCTCGTGCGGGTCGACGGAATCTGCGCCGCAGGTATTACAGCAAAAGATATCGTGCTAGCGATCATCGGCAAAATCGGAACCGCGGGGGGCACTGGCTATGCGATTGAGTTTGGAGGCAGTGCGATTCGAGCGCTTTCTATGGAAGGTCGGATGACCGTTTGTAACATGGCCATTGAGGCAGGCGCGCGGGCTGGGATGGTGGCCTATGATGAGGTTACCGAGCGCTATTTGCACGGTCGGCCACTCGCGCCCAAGGGCGCCCTTTGGTCGCAGGCGACCCATTATTGGCGCACATTGATCAGCGAGGCCGACGCAAAATTTGATCACGTGGTGACCTTAAATGGCACTGAAATTGCGCCGCAGGTTTCGTGGGGCACATCGCCAGAAATGGTAGCCACTATAAATGATCGTATTCCCGATCCAGAAAAAATCAAAGATAGCGTTAAGCGCGAAGGCGTGGAGCGGGCGCTGCAATACATGGGGCTCGCGCCCAACACGCCGATCGACCAGATCAAGATCGATAAAGTTTTTATAGGCTCGTGCACCAACTCCCGCATTGAAGATTTAAGGCTGGCCGCTGCGGTTGTAAAAGGGCGGCGTAAGGCGGCGAATGTGAAGGTTGCGATGGTTGTACCGGGCTCCGGCCTCATCAAAACCCAAGCAGAGGCAGAAGGTTTGGATCAAGTTTTTTTAGCCGCGGGTTTTGAGTGGCGGGAGCCGGGCTGCTCAATGTGCTTGGCAATGAATGATGATCGGCTGGAGCCGGGAGAGCGTTGTGCGTCAACGAGCAATCGCAATTTTGAAGGCCGGCAGGGTGCTGGAGGGCGCACGCATTTGGTCAGCCCCGCGATGGCAGCTGCTGCTGGCATTGCAGGGCATTTTGTTGACGTACGCAAATTAGGTTAATTCATCATGGAAAAATTTACGCTACACACGGGTATCGCAGTACCCCTCAATCGCGCGAATGTGGATACCGACGCGATCATTCCGAAGCAATACTTAAAGTCAATCAAGCGCACAGGTTTTGGTCCAAACGCGTTTGATGAATGGCGCTATATGGATCGCAGCGAGCCCGGGCTCGATCAAAGCAAGCGACCGTTAAATCCAAATTTCGTGTTGAATCAGACGCGTTATAAAGGTGCGACGGTGCTTCTGGCCAAGCAAAATTTTGGCTGCGGCTCGTCGCGTGAGCACGCGCCTTGGGCACTCATGCAATTTGGCTTTAAAGTCATTATCGCGCCGAGCTACGGTGATATTTTTTATAACAATTCGCTCAATAATGGATTGCTTGTGATCCGCTTAGCGGAGAGCGAAGTTGAGCGCTTGTTTGGCGCGTGCGAAGCCTTTCTAGGCTTTCAGCTTGTCGTCGATTTATCTTCACAGCAGGTGCGCTCGATGAACGGCGATATGGCGTTCGCGTTCGAGATCGCAGCCTCTCGAAAAGAACGGCTGCTTAATGGCTGGGACGACATAGGTCTGACGCTCAAGCACGCCGATGAGATTCGTGAATTCGAATCGCGGCGGCACGCACTGCAGCCGTGGTTTGCGTGAGAATATCGTCTAGGTGAAGTTGAACTCAATTGTCGAGCTCAACTCAGCGGCTTCTCGGTATGTTCTATGCAGTAATCAAGTAGAGATGCTCGATACTGCCTTGTCGAGTACCGCCAATGCTTTCCGGAATATGGCAATTCAACTGCATTTTCATCTATTTGAAACTGAGTAACCGCCGGGATAGTCGCAGAAATTTTTGAGGGGCATTTTTCACCATCCCAGACGAAAATTTCTTGATGTGAGCAATGAGTGGCTTAGGATCGCGCGAATCGGCATAAACCCCGTAAATTCGCGAGCGGAAAAGTAATCGCGGCACTAAATAGAGTAAACGAAATGAGGCCAGCGGATCGCGCTCGCCATTGATCCAAATTACGCGCTCATTTAAGTTTTCGTTTTCTACAAAAGGCTCTAGTTTGCATTGAACGTTGTACTCGATTAACGGGATGTTAACGCCCGAATGGATGCAAAGGGACACCCAAAAATCGGTACGTCCTACTGTCGGTTCGATAACCCATTTTTTGCCAATGCTATCGCGTTTGATCTCTAGAGAAACAGGTCCGCTGAGGCTTAAGCCTTCAAAAAATCGCTCGGTGTACTTAAGGAGCGCATCGTCCGAAAACGGGATCGCGATTGTGGTGTGTCCCATCGGTCTAGACTGAATTTTTCGGCCTTCGAAGTGAGCAACTGTGCGACCTTGATCAAGGTAAAGGGCGCAAAAACTAATTTGACGGTCATCTCCTGGAATAAATTCTTGGACGATGAATGGGGCACTATTCGCGTGCGGTCGCAGCAATTTTTCGTAACGATCAGGTTGTGAAATCGTTATTGTTTTGAAACTAGAAAGTGGTCGCGACGGCTTTACGATAATAGGAAAGCGCATGTTGCTCGGGAGCAGATCGACACTCGTCAGTTTCGCGACAACGCAGGACATCGGATAGTTTAGTTTTGTGTCGTGGCATCGACGTTCAATATTTTGCTTATCAAGCAACTCTGCCGTTGCTTGTGCGCAATGCCCCCAGCTAAGACTGTAGTACTGACAGATCAAATCGGCTTGCTGACTGATCGATTCGATCATGTTGTCGTTCGTTAAGAAGAGTACGGGCTTTTGGTGTTTAAATTCAGCCTGCGCGAGTTGAACTAAATGAGAAATGAGCCCGTGCCCGTTGATGTCGTCAACAATGATTACGCGTGCGCTATTGGTTCTCGCTCCAGACGCGTTGGCGTGCTTTTCTAAACCAATAACTTCTACGCCATCACGATTCAAGGCTCGGCAAAGTGCCAAGCCATGCGCACACAAGCCTACGACGACGGCGGGAACTGACTTCTTCTTTTTTTGAATCTGCAATTCAACTGCATCCCTGTTGGATCAAAAGCGGCACGTATTTCAAAGTTTGTCGCGCCTTTAAACCTTGTTTTTGAATATTCTCATTGTCGCATTTTTTGGCTGTGTTTTTTGGGAGGCTCGTAGGCCGCCTTACTAATGAAGTCAATGAGCCGCTACGGTCGCGAGGACAGCCCGCTTCGCTTACGCTACGTTTTGTGCAACACCTATACTGCGCTCTAACTTTTAGAAGCTCTCGGTAGCGACTCCCCAATGAAAATCCTTATTCTCCCCGGCGACGGTATCGGCCCTGAAATCGTGACTCAAGCAACCCGTGTGCTTGAAAAATTTAGATCTGAAGGTTTACCCATTCACTTGAGTAACGGCCAATTAGGCGGCGCCGCTTTTGATGCACACGGCCACCCGTATCCAGCCGATACGCAAGCCAAAGCTAGGGCTGCTGATGCGATATTGCTTGGGTCTGTAGGCGGCCCGCAATACGATACGCTGCCGCGTGCCATGCGCCCGGAGCAAGGGCTGCTTGGCATTCGTAAAGATTTGAAACTCTTTGCAAACTTACGCCCAGCGATGCTTTACCCCGAGCTGGCGGAATCGTCTTCGCTGAAGCCTGAAATTGTGGCTGGGTTAGACATCATGATTATCCGAGAGCTAACGGGTGATATTTACTTTGGCCAGCCGCGCGGTCGCCGTATGAATTCGGCAGGCGAGGACGAAGGTTTTGACACGATGCATTACGCCGTGAGTGAAATTGAGCGGATCGCGCGGGTTGGCTTTGAGACTGCACGAAAGCGCAACAAAAAGCTGTGTTCCGTGGATAAAGCCAATGTTCTCGATACTTCAATTTTGTGGCGTGAAGTGGTTACTCGCTTAGGCGCAGAGTACCAGGATGTAGAGCTTTCCCATATGTACGTCGATAACGCCGCGATGCAGCTTGTGCGTGCACCAAAGCAATTTGACGTCATCGTCACCGGCAATATTTTTGGAGATATTTTGTCCGACGAGGCATCAATGCTGGCCGGCTCAATCGGATTGTTGCCTTCCGCATCGCTTGACGCGAACAACAAAGGGCTATACGAGCCCATTCACGGCAGCGCACCAGATATTGCAGGTCAAGATAAAGCCAACCCGATTGCCACGATTTTGTCGCTTGCCATGATGTTTCGTTACAGTTTTGGGCGCACCGACATCGCTGATCGCATCGATAGCGCTGTACGGGCGGTGCTAAAGCACGGTTATCGCACGGGGGACATCGCATTGGCCAGCGAGACGCGCATCGGCACAAAAGCCATGGGTGACGCTATCCTAAATGCATTATGAGCCGAATTCGCACCAAAATTACCACGTTTGCGCCGCAGGTATTTGATTATCGGTGGTTTTCTCTTGCCGCCGACAGCAAGCGGTGCTAACGTCTCAATCCTGAATAACCCAAGAGAATATTCCATGGTCCGTCAGGTCAAAACACGACCGGCTCTTGCGAGCCGAAATGCGATGCGCCCAATTGTGGCGGCATTGGCTGCGGCTGGCCTCAGCTTTATACCCGGGAGCGCTCTCGCGCTTGGCTTGGGAAAGCTCAACGTAACCTCAGCGCTCGGCCAGCCACTCAACGGTTCAATCGAGCTCTTCCTCGATCAAGGCGAGACGATTGAATCCGTGCGCGCGCGCGTGGCGAGCCCTGATGTTTATCGCCAACAAAACTTAGAGTATTCCGCTTCGCTTCAGCGCATTCGAATCGCGCCACAAATCCAAGGCAATCGCGCCATACTTGTAGTCAGCTCGACCACTGCAGTCCAAGAGCCGTATTTGGATCTGCTCGTTGAGGTCAACTCACCGACCGGTCGGATTGTGAGGGAATACGTTTTCTTGCTTGACCCGCCTGGCGTGGCAACGGCACAAGCGGTTGAGCCCAACGCCCCGCCACGCCCAATTATCTTGCCTGCGCCCATCGTGGCTGCCCCGACTCAAGCGCCCGTTCCAGCGTCACCGCCAATCGTTTATGCACCGCCACCTGCTCCAGTGAGCGGATCGGTCGTGGCTGCGCCGACGCCAACACCACGCGCAGTGAGCGCCCCAGCGCCATCACCGAAGCGCGCAGTCGTCAGAGCCGCACCACCTGCAATACCGCTCACAACGGGCGAAAAAACGGTTGTTGCCAAAGTGGGTGAATCGCTTTCTGTGATTGCGGATCGCAATTACGTGAGAGGCGTTTCCCTTGAGCAAATGATGATCGCGATGCAACGTGCAAACCCCGACGCGTTTGTGAATGGCAATATCAACGTCTTGCGTGCAGGCGCGAAGATTCGAATCCCATCATCCGCTGATGCGACTGGCGTTTCGATTGCTGACGCAGTGAGCGAAGTGCGTGCGCAAACCGAAAGTTGGCGCGGGTATCAATCGCGCGTTGCAGACCGCGTGCCCTTAGTTTCCGGTGCAGCTGGCAGTGCCACCGTCACCGGAAAAATTTCCACGGTCACGCCTAACGAGCCTTCCGCAAAAGCCAAAGTGGATCGTCTGCAAGTATCGCAAGCAAGCAAAGCAACTGCGGCTAAAGAAGATGAAACCGCTAAGAAAAAAGCCGCTACGGAAGCGGAATCTCGCAAGAAAGAGCTCGAAAAATCTGTTGCCGATCTAAAAGCCGCGCTGGCAGTAAAAAGCGCGCCGATGACGGAAGCCCAGAAAAAAGCGGAAATGCCGAAAGTCGCGCTCGCGCCTGTTCCAACGTTAGCGCCAACAGCAGCACCAACGCCAGCGCCGACGAGCGCTACTGCGGCAACGGTCGCACCCGCTGGCACTCCGGTCAAAGCGGCTGAAGTAAAGAAGGAAGAGCCAAAGCCGACCGCAGCACCGACGCCTGCTCCAACGGCGGCACCAACTGCAGCGCCAACGCCGGCTCCGACGCCGGCGCCGACCCCAGCACCGACTCAAGCGCCGACAGCGGCACCAACACCCGCGCCGACGTCAATGCCTAAAGTTGCTGTTGCGGCAGCGCCAGAGCCGGATTTATTCGATTCGATCAACCCGCTTTATGCTGGTCTGGGTGCATTGGCGGCGCTTGCTGCCGGGGCGTTTGCGTTTACCCGTCGCCGCAAAAAAGGTGGCGAAGATGATGGCGAGCCTACTTTGGCGCGAAGCGCCATTGTTGACACGCAAGCGTCACCAAATACTGTTTTTGGCGAAGCGAGTATGGCGGGCGGCGATGCCGTCAACACTAAAACCGGTTTGCTTGCGCCAAGTCAATTTAGCCGCAGCGGCTTTGGCACGATTGATGCGGGCGATGTTGATCCCGTGGCCGAGGCCGATGTTTACATTGCTTACGGTCGAGAGACGCAAGCGGAAGAGATTTTGCTTGAGGCGATTAAGCATGACCCCGCGCGCGTTGAAGTGCGCCAAAAATTGCTTGAGGTTTACGGTTTACTGGGCCGTCGCGAGTCGTTTGATCAACAGCTCGCGCAGCTGGCGACAGAGCAAGCGAGTAACCCGGAGGGCTGGGCAAATTCAGCTGCGATCGCCAAGCGCTTTTACCCCGATCACCCGCAAACTGCAGGCGCGCCCGTGGCGGCAGTATCGCCTGGTAGCGGGCTTGCCGCGGTTGCGGCAACCGGTGCAATGGGTGCAGTTGTCGCGTCGGCAGTGGCCACGCGCGCAAGTGCGTCTCCATTCTCAAGCGGCTTGCTCGATTCTCCTGCTGCGTCACCACCCGCGCCGATGATTTTCGACGACCGACCCAAGCCACGCGTAGAGCCTGATATCAATATGGGCGCGCTTGATTTCACGCTGGATGACGGACTGAAAGTACCCACGTTGCGTCGACCTACTGTAATGGGCGAATTTTTAAATCAACCTGCTGCACCTGCTGCAATCGCGCCCGTCGCGAAAGCGACGACGGAGTTTAAGGGCGGGCTTGAAGATGATTTGGCAGATCTAGAAGCTGGGCTCGCGCGCGCGATGGAGCGAAGCGGTTCATCGTTTAGTCAGATGGATCGCGATTCTGTGATGACGGGGAGCAAATTATCGCCAGCATTGAAAGCCGCATCCCTTGACCTCGGAATGGATCCTTCAAAATCGTTTACGCCTGTGCAATCGTCAAAACTAGAAGTCCGGTTTGAAGATGCTGCGACTAAGCTCGATCTAGCGAAAGCATATGAAGAAATGGGTGATAAAGACGGTGCCCGCGAAATTTTGATGGAAGTATTGCGTGAAGGCAACGAACAGCAGCGCAAAGACGCTCAAAATTTGATTGATCGTTTGAAGTAAATTTGATGCAGTAACCCACGGGCGCGTTTGTGCATTGCACACGCGCTCTTTTTATTTGAGGATCGTGTGATTGCGCTGGGTATTGAGTACGACGGACGGGCATTTTGTGGCTGGCAACGTCAGGCGCAGGGCGAACGCACGATCCAAGCCGCCGTTGAAACGGCGATTAGCGCAATTGCTGGGATGCCGCAGTTTGCGACGGCCGCAGGCCGCACCGATACCGGCGTCCATGCCGCGCTGCAGGTTGTTCATTTCGCACCGGCGGTAGTGCGCCCACTCACAGCGTGGGTGCGCGGGGTGAATGCCCATTTGCCTGCAGACGTCAGCGTGCGTTGGGGTGTCGAGGTCGCGGCTGATTTTCATGCCCGGTTTTCTGCGGTCTCGCGGCAATATATCTATTGGTTGGGTGACCGCCCAACGCGCTCTGCATTGGCGCATGGGCGCGTGGGTTGGACGCATCTGCCGCTTAACGCCCCGCTCATGCACGAAGCGTCTCAATCGCTTGTGGGTACACATGATTTTTCGAGCTTTCGCGCCAGTGCATGCCAAGCAAAATCACCCGTAAAAACGGTGCAAAGCATTCGCATCGTTCGCGTCGGCGAGCGCATCCGAATGGATATTCAGGCCAACGCTTTTTTGCATCATATGGTGCGCAATATTGTCGGAGCCCTGGTTTACGTCGGCGCTGAGAAAATACCTGCGGCGCAGATTTCGACGCTTTTAGCTGAAAAAAATCGGGCGCACGCGCCGCCAACCTTCGCGCCCGACGGGCTTTACCTTGCGGGTATTCAATACCCAGCGCATTTCGCAATTCCCGAGGCGTTTGTCGATGTTGTGATGTAAGTGCGGCCGTGCAGCAATACGCCGTAAACTGCGCCGCAGGTATTTGCTTATTTGAAAGAGTTCATGGCCGTCAACTACACGCCGCGCACCGCCGCCCAAGCCCACCCAATCGCGGGTCTGCGCATGGGGGCTACGCAAGCCCACATTCGTAAGCCCAACCGCTATGATTTGCTGGTGGTCGCGCTCGATGCGGGCGCCACTGCGGCGGGCGTGTTTACCCTCAATCGCTTTTGCGCGGCGCCGGTAACGATTTGCCGAACGCATCTGGCCAAAACGAACGCCATTCGAGCGTTGGTTATCAATACCGGTTGCGCAAATGCAGGCACGGGCGCGCAAGGGTTGGCCGCCGCGCAAGATACCTGCGGCGCAGTTTCAGCGCTCCTAGGCTGTGATGCGAGCGAAGTTTTGCCGTTTTCTACTGGCGTGATCTTGGAGCATTTGCCGATGGATCGCATTCGGGCAGGTGTGCCAAATGCGATTGCGGCGCTCGGCTCGACCGATTGGGAAACCGCAGCAAAAGCGATCATGACCACAGACGTGATCCATAAACTTGAAAGCGCGCGTGCTGATATTGGTGGCGTGCCGATTGCGATCACCGGCATTAGCAAAGGCGCTGGCATGATCCAGCCCAATATGGCGACTATGCTCGGCTTTATCGCCACCGATGCCTGCGTCACCGGTGCGGTGCTCCAGCAGTTGGTCAAAGAAGTTGCGGATGAGAGCTTTAATTGCGTCACGGTCGACGGTGACACGTCAACGAACGATAGCTTCGTGCTCATTGCCACAAACAAAGCGCAGATGCCTGCGATTGCAAGTGCAAGTGATCCGCGTTATGCCGCATTGCGCGCCGAAATTATCCATGTCGCGCAGCGTCTAGCGCATGCCATCGTGCGCGATGGTGAGGGCGCAACAAAATTTATGACCGTGCGGGTGGAGGGTGGAAAAAATCGTGCCGAGTGCGATCAAATTGCGCGCGCGATTTCCCATTCCCCGCTAGTCAAAACCGCTTTTTTTGCATCTGATCCAAACTTGGGCCGCATCCTCGCCGCAATCGGCTATGCCGGCGTTGATGATTTAGATACCTCGATCTTACGCATGTGGCTTGGTGATGTGTTGGTCGCCGAAAAAGGCGGACGGGCAGTCAGTTACACCGAGGCGCAAGGCTCGGCAGTGATGAAAGAGGCTGAAATTACGATTCGCGTCGATCTTGCCCGCGGCAATGCCAACGCAACGGTATGGACGTGTGATTTTTCGTATGATTACGTGAAAATCAATGCGGACTATCGCTCGTAAATTTTTGTGAGACTGCGCTGCTATCTCTCGGTGCTCATCGTCGCGTTTGCCGTGAGCGCGGCGTCGGCGCAGGTTTACAAATGGATCGATGAAAACGGCAAAACGCATTACGGACAAAAACCGCCCGAAGGCAAGCAGAGCCGGCAAGTAGAGCTGCAAACGCCATCTGAGGAAACGCTGCAGGCTGCGCGGGAGCGGCTGAAAAAGATTCAGTACGATATTCTCAACCGCAATGCTGAGCCCAAAAGCGTAGCCCCTGCTGCCGCTGTGCCGTCCCAAAATATGGATCGTTGCGACGGACTGCGGCGGCAGCTCGCGGCATTTGATTTTGAGCGCGGCACGGATACCAAGCTCGCAGCAATTTCTCCTGGTCTGATCAAAGAGGCGAAAGCGCGCGTGGCCAAAGAAATTGAGCAGACCTGCAAATCGCCAGAAATCAGCGTGGCTAACGCTAGCACCGAGCTCAACCCAAAGAAATGCAATGATGCGCTGGCTGCGTTGCTCGCTATCGGAAACCCTCAAAGCGGGGCAACGCCCGCGCACCGTGACGCGACGCGCGCCCGTGCGCGAGCGGTCTGCCAAGAAAAATAAGTCAACCTTTTTTAAGATGAATACAGAGACCCGAACCGCCGCTGCGCTTGAGCGCATTGCTGACTTATTGGCACAACATACGCCGCCGTATCCGCCCGCGTGTGACTTCACCGTAGTGACCGCCGCGCGTTGGCGCGCGCGCGGCGATGTGCGGTTTTTGCAAGGGGTGGCTCATCCGCATGCAATCCCCGTTGACGCGATGGTGGGCGTTGAAAAGCAAACCGCACAGCTGGATCAAAATACCGCGCAATTTGTGGGCAAACGCCCGGCAAATAATGTCTTGCTGACGGGCTCGCGCGGCACCGGAAAGTCATCTCTGGTTAAAGTCATGCTCGCGCGCTATGCGGGGCAGGGCTTACGATTGATTGAAGTCGATAAAGATCACTTAGGCGATCTGCCTGATATTGTTGAGTTAGTTGAGAAGTTGCCATATCAATTTATTGTCTTCTGTGATGATCTTTCGTTTGATGCCGGCGAGCCCGGCTATAAAGCGCTGAAAGCCATCCTCGACGGTTCTGTTTCGGCGGCATCACCCAATGTATTGATCTACGCGACGTCAAATCGCCGCCATTTGCTGCCCGAATACATGAGCGAAAATTTGGAGACTAAATACAAAGGCGAGGAAATTCACCCGGGTGAATCAGTGGAGGAAAAAATCTCCCTTTCTGAGCGCTTTGGGTTGTGGCTTTCGTTTTATCCGTTCTCGCAAGATGAGTATTTGGGCGCGGTTTTAAATTGGCTGCGCACCCTTGGGATTACGAATGCCCCCATGAATGCGTCGTTGCAAAACGAAGCCATTCAATGGAGCTTGCAGCGCGGCTCTCGCTCCGGCCGCGTGGCGTATCAGTTCGCCAAAGATTACGCTGGGCGAAACGTTTAAAAACCCGCGTAATTTTCAAAAAGTGACCTAAAAAAGCCCAAATCTGCGCCGCAGGTATTGACGAAAAAAATGAAAAATCAACTCGCTCAATTTGACCCCAATGATGCGCGCACGCTCACTCGCGTCGCAGTCGTGATTATCGAGCGCGAGATCGATGGCATGCTCGAAGTGCTTTTTGCCCAGCGCCCAGATGGAAAACCTTACGCAGGCTACTGGGAATTTCCGGGCGGAAAAATCGAAGTGAATGAAACCGTCGAAGCGGCGGCCATCCGCGAAATCGACGAGGAACTTGGGATCAAAATTAGAAGCGTGCGCGCATGGCGACAGCAAAACTTCTCTTATCCACATGCCCATGTTGAGCTCAATTTCGTGCGCACGCGCGACTGGTCAGGTGCGCCATCAGCAAAAGAAAATCAAGCCTTTTCTTGGCAGCAGGTTGATGCGATTTCACTCACGCCGCTATTACCGGCGTTGCATCACGACGACGATGCAATGCTGCGCGCCGTGGCGGCATTGCGGGCGTAATTTGACCGATACCTGCGGCGCAGGTTGTGCTGCCGCGTAGGCCACGCAGCAAATCACTTTCAGTTGCTATAGCCCTGTTGCCGAAACCGCACATACCACCGTAAAGGTGACACTTGTGCCGCTCGGTAGCGTTGGGATCGCGTAGCCAGGGGCAACGAGCGTGGCAAATGAAAGCGAACCTGTCGGGCAGACCGCGCCACCTGCGCCGCTGCAGCTCACTGTGGGCGTGCCGATTGCGCAAACGCCCGCTGATGCTGCGTCGGTTACAAAAGTGCCGTCTGCTGATGCCGGCCCGGCGTTGCCGACTGTGATCGTGTAAGTCGAGGTTTGGCCGGAGGCGGTCACTGTTTTGCCATCGGTCTTGCTAATCGTAAGTGCCGCCGTGCAGCCCGGTGCAATCCCAGGAGCGTCAGTCGCTGAATTATTTCCAATATTGGATTCACCGGAAGTGCCCGCGACGCCATTGCCCGCGAATTGCGCGAGACCGATCGTGGCCGTATTGACCTTCGCAGCAGGACACGCAACACTCGTTACGCGAACGGGTACGGTAATCGAGCCTGCCAAATCGGTCTGCCCTGCCCAAGGGTAGCTGCCTGTGTAGGTGCAGTCAAATGCGCCTGCGCCAATTGCGCCCGTGCAGCTCCAATTTGAGCCAGTCGGCGTTCCCGTTAGCACGATTCCTGCGGGTAGGGTGTCGGTAACAAGACTGGCGAGCAGCGGACCATTTGCCGCTGCCGTTACGCTTGTCGCCTGATCTGCCGCGTAGGTTGTATCTGCAAGCGGGTGACCATTGTTGCGGGCGGTGATGGTGTAGTTGAATGCGCTGCCAACCGCTGGCGCAGGGTTGTTATTGCTTTTAGTGATGGTGAGATCTGGGCGCAGGCAAACGTCTTCGTCTGCTGGTCCGTTGGCAAGCCCTGAGTAATTGCTGCCTTGCACGTTGATGGCCGCGTTACCCGCATACGTCGTTGTGGTGGCGTAGGTTGTGCCAGCCCGGTTTGCGCCGTTATTGGTTGCCGTTGTGAGCTGTGAGCCCAAGGCGGTTGTGCGCGTCGGGTCTAAAAATGTAAAACCTGCAGGATTATGATAGCAACCCACAGGCGCATTCGCCGGAATCGTCACGGCGAAATCAATCGTGACTGTCGAAGGCACGCCATTTTTAATGGGTGCAATAAAAAAACTCGACCAGGTGAGCGCATTAGCGGCCGCAGCGGGAGAGGTAATTGGCGCGCCTGTCGCTGGGCTTATCGTGGGCACAGCGGCATTCGTCGCGCCACTGGGTAAATTATTGATGGCCAGCGGCGGGGCGGGGCTGTAGGTGTAGGTTGACGTACCGGAAATCGCCCAGCCCGGTGGCAGGGCGTCGTCAATGATACTCACGTTACGTGCGCCGCCACCGAAATTTGTAAGGGTGATGCGGTAGTTTGCCGTTGTCGCTCCAAGCGCGTCACGCACCGGTGTGCTTGTTAATTTCGAGGCAACAATATTGGGGAGGCATTCGCTGCCCGGCAGCGTGCCAGTGCCCGCAATCGGTATGCCTGTGCTGCTGATATTTACGCCCGCAACGCCCGCCGTTGCGCCGCAGGTTGCAAGCGCTGGGTTAGTCGACGGGCACTGCGTGTTGATCGTGCTGGAAATCGCGCCAGGAGCACCGCCTGCGATATTAGCGAGGCCAACCGCAATGGTGGAAAAAACCGCACCGCCGCCGCCCCCGCCGCCAGGCCCGTCGGTCTCATTGCTGCCGCCTTGGTTGCCTGCCGCGCCGTTGCCGCCATTGGCGTTTACGGTAATGCCTGCGAGCGTACCGGTGGAGGCGGTCAGCAGCGCGGTGCCACCCGCGCCGCCTGCACCGCCCGCGTCGGTTGCAGAGGAGGGAATACCGTTTGCACCATTTAAGTTGAGCGTGCCCGTGCCAGACACGCTGCCCGCGCGCAGGATTACGAGTGCGCCGCCCGCGCCGCCTGCGCCCGCGTAGACGGGTGTGCTGCCATTGCCACCGATATCGCCCGCGCCGCCGCCTCCTCCCATGATGAGACGGGCGCTGCTACCGTAGCCGCTCGCGCCACCGAAGCCGCCAAGCTCCTGGCCGCTAAATACGGTTGCCGAGCCATTCCACGAGCGCCCGCCCTTGCCGCCAGCGCCGCCATTGCCGCCGCCGCCACCGCCGGCATTGTGTTGATTGCCACCGCCGCCCGCATTGCCCGGCGCGCCCCGGCTGCGGTCGCCATTGGGGTAGCCATCTGCGCCGTTGGCCGCGCCCGCGTTTGCAAGTGCGATTGAGCGAAAGACGAGCGCGGGCGTGCCTGCGATGCCCTCGCCCTTAAAGGCACCCCAGGTTGATGCATTGGTCGCCCGATAGTCTTGGCATGATTGCGTGCCTGCGCCGCCGATGCAGAGTGCGGTTTGGTTGACCCCACCGCCGCCGCGAAAGCCGCGTGCGTTACCGTCAATGACAACCCCACCCATGGCGAGGGCACCGGCGACATCAATGACCTCGACGCCGCCGCTCGTTCCATCCCATTCTGGGATCGTGTGCGTGCCGCCCAGTGTTGCCGTGGCGTACTGCGGCACAACGATGATTTGATAGCGGGTTTGCCCTTGCGTCGCGGTGGCTGCCAAATTACTGTAGGCGTTTACGAGTGGGCTTGCGAGCGGAATTGCACCAAGTGCAACCGCGCCGGTGGCTACGACAAACTCATACGTGCCCGCGGTGTAGGTTAGGCTTCCGCCTGCGTAGTTCGCGCTGCCGAAGGTATCGGTGGCGTCTGTTGCCGCCAGACTGTTAGCGGGGGGATTGGGGCTTGCAGGTACAACCGTTGCCGAGCCCGTACCATCGCCATATTGGTTGGAGTTGGTGCTGTTAATCGTAGCGCCTTGCATTTGAATGATGAGCAGCAAACTACCCGCTTGGGCGGGCGGCCCTAAGCGCAAGCCCCCAATCGGAATCGAGGTCGCGCCTGCTGCGAGGGTCGTTCCGATCGTGCCAGGATAGAGCCCATTTGGGTAAGCGGTCAATGCCGCATTTGGACCGAAATTACCAGGAATGGAGCAGGTTTGCGCGGTGACGTAGGCTGCGCAAAAAAAAAGCAGCGCCGCACAAATGTGAAGCGCTCGCAGCGCAGAAAATCGAAAAAATGGTTGACAACGAATCAATGAATGACAGTTAGCAAGAGCCATTTTTTTCCAATTTCAAAATTTAAATCCCTGAGCGCGGCACGGCGCTAACCACATCATGCTGCTGAGTTTAAATCAGTTTAGATTGATCTCGGCCAGCATACCTGCGGCGTAGATTCGGCGCACTGAGTCAAGCGCGTGAAACCAAACCTGGGATAACGCCCGGTAAAAATCGCGAGGTAATGGCCACGGTTTAGCGCCTAAATCGCGCGCACCATGAGCACCATTTCAAAGGCATTTCCAGAAGGGTAAGTCACCTCTGTGCGCATGACTTCGCGAAATTTTTTGGCGCGGTAATAACCGGGCATCGTATCGTCAAAATTAGGGTCGTTTACACAATGAAGCCAAAGATCTTCGCCGCGCTCACGGCGCACATGCGCGCAGACAAACTCAACGATCTGGGCGCCGATCTGCGCTCCTGAGCATTTTCGGTTAATGTTTAAGGTATGCATCCACCACCGCGGGGTTGAAGCAAAAGGCTCTCCGTAATAGGGCAGCGTTTCCCGAGCGATCATCACGCTACCGATCAGCCACTGACCAGCGTAGATGCCAAAAAGCTCGCCCTTGGCGTGACGTGCGCGAAACGCCGCTTGGTCGAGCTTAAGTAGCCATTGCCGCACGCCGCGCTTGCTAAGCCAGTCAAACACATCCTCGTAAGTCTCGTGGGCGTGCTCAATCTGCGCCGCAGGTATTGGCTGTAGCGCAAGCGTTCGCATCGGGATATCAAGGTATTTCAATGCGCTACGCGATCCCGTGATTACCGGCGACGTTGCGCAATGTCGGCTGAGTCGCTAAGAGCGGCTTTACCGTCGGATTGCGCCGCAGGTAACGTTCCATTAAATCCCAGATCGGCTCGCCGCCTACCGATTTCGATGCTTCAGAAACCGGTGCCCAGCCTGCAAGTTTGTAGTTTGACGTTGGGCTCATTAAGGTGTCGCCCATTCGCATATCAGTGATGCGATTGCCCGCAGCAGCGAGCGGATCAAGCGTGTACGTCATACCGCCAACACGCACCATATCGCCGCCCTGCTGGTAGTAAGGATCAGGATTAAAAAGATTGTCTGCGATGTCTTCCAGAATTGTTTTGATCCGCAGGCCACTTACGTTACTGACCGTAGTGAAAGGGTATGTAATTGCAGTTTGATCCATTAAGTGTTCGCGCGTAATGGTTTGCCCCGGCAGGATGGATGTCCCCCAGCGAAAACCCGGCGAAAACGCAATCTCTGCATTTTTTTCCGCAATGAGTGCATCGAGAATGAGCTGATCAAACGTGCCATTAAAGCTGCCCCGCCGATAGAGCAAACCTTCGCTGACTGCGAGTTTTTCGACAAGCTTCGCTTCGTAGGGCGCGCGCCCCTTCGCAATCACCGCATTCATCGCCGCATCAGCGGGGAGTAGGTCAGAAAAGATCGGCAGGAGTTTGTATTGCATGCCCGAGAGCTTGCCGCCTTTGACATCAAAATCCATGACGCCCAAAAATTTACTATTTGATCCAGCGTTGGTTACCCATGTTTGCCCGCCAGAATTTTTCACAATCTGCGCCGCAGGTACGCCATCGTGGGTATGCCCACCTAAAATCGCATCGATGCCGCGCACGCGCGTTGCCATTTTTAGATCGACATCCATGCCGTTATGTGAAAGCAGCACGACAACCTGCGCACCTTTGCCGCGCACTTCATCGACTACTTTTTGCATGGCCTCATCTTGTATGCCGAAAGTCCACTCAGGCACCATATAGCGCGGGTTAGCAATCGGGGTGTAAGGGAATGCTTGCCCGATAATGGCGAACGGTACGCCATTCATTTCGTTCATCGTGTAGCTTGAAAATACATCGTCGCCGAAATCGGTTGTTTTCACGTTTTGGGCTACGAAATCGACTTTCCCTTTGAAGTCTTTCCGAATAATTTCTTGTACGCGTTTTGCTCCGAGCGTAAATTCCCAATGCGCGGTCATCACATCGACACCGAGCGCAAGCTGCGCGTCCACCATGTCTTGACCGTTAGTCCAAAGCGCGGTGCCCGAGCCTTGCCAAGTATCGCCGCCATCGAGCACGAGCGCGCCCTGGCGAGATGCCTTCAAGCGCTTGATGAGTGTGGCCATATGCGCAAAGCCCCCCACTTTGCCATAGCGCTGCGCTGCGGCGGAAAAGTCAAGCGCGGTAAAGCCGTGCGCAGCGCGCGAGCCGGGCGTGATCCCAAAGCTGCGGAGCAAATGCTCGTTTACTAAATGTGGCGGTTTGTTGTGTGCAATACCAAACCCTAAATTGACACTGGGCTCGCGGAAGTAAATCGGTTTTAATTGAGCATGGCAATCCGTGAAATGCAGCAGATGCACATTTCCAAATTTCGGTACATCGTAGAAATTTGCTTCGGCATCTCCCGCGAGCAGGCGCTTATCGTTCACTGCGCAGCCCGCTGCTGAGGCTGCCGCCAGCACTTGCACAAATTCCCGCCTATTCATGACATTTCCTTTTTTACTTTTTTCAACATACCTGCGGCGCAGAATTGAGCGTTAGCGATGTAAATCGTGATGCAAATGAACTAAAACTATGCGTTGATCGCGTTGTGCCTCCCTTTGCGTAGGGGCTACGGGCGCAAATACGCGAAGCCCTCTTTGCTTTGTAGCATTGCAACTTCAGCCACGCCTGATGGGACAATTTTTAGATCAGAGATCAGCGATTTTGGGTCAATTTTGCGAGAGATGAGCGTGAAATTACACACCCGAAACTCAACGCCTTTTTTTGCAAGTTCCGCGACTGGAATATCGTAAGGAGTGCCGTTTTTATCTTTCGCGCCGTCAATTAAAAAATCGACACCACGTGCATGGGCGACAACTACAATTTTCGCGGTTGGGTCTGCGCTGAGATGATTGCCGATATTGCGCAAGGCATCGCTTGCTTGCTCAAGACCGGCATTGAGGTGGTAGACCGCTTTAACTTGGGCGTCCGCGCGGCCTGTGGTGACGACCGAAAATGCCAGCGCGATGAGCGCGATTAAAAAGCTACGATTCATTGACATTTCCTTCGCAGGCTAAGATCGGCTGATTCTAGCGCTGGCAGCGATTTGGCTACGGCGTGGAAAGCCATTTGCCGAGCTGCAGCAATTCCTGCGCGGTGAGCTGCGCTTGCGGCGGCATCGGAATCACGCCCCAAACGCCGCTGCCGCCGGTTTTAATTTTCGCCGCAAGATATTGCGCCGCGTCAGCGCGCGAGGCGTATTTCGTGCGAAGATCGGTAATGCTCGGGCCGATGGTTTTTTGCTCTGCAGCGTGGCAGGCGTTGCAGCTACTGGCGTTGAACAAAATCTGCGCCGCAGGTATTGCTGATTTCTCGATTGCAGCTTTCCCGGTGGCAGCCGAAGTTGTGATCCCGCGCAGCCCCAATCCGCGCGTTTGTTCGGCCAAATTGCCGTGGGCATTTTTTGCGTATTCTGGTATGGTCGACGATACCTGCGGCGCAGAAATACAGTCTTTCATGCAGGCTACGGCAGCGACGTCGGGCGTGCCGCGTGGCGTTAGCAATCCGTGGTTAGTTGTCATCCCGTTGCGGTTGGGCATACGAAGCTGCACGGCAGCGATATTGTCGTTGGAGAGCTCGAAATCGCTCGGCAACACGTCATTCAAGTGCAGGACATACGCCACACTTGCATAGACTTCATCGACCGTCAACGACTTCGGCGCATTCCATGGCATCGCGCGATTGATGTAATCCCAAAGCGTGGAGACGGTCGCCACTTTCATCATTGTTGAGCGAATCGGTGTTTTGCCATCAATGAGACTCTCTACCCGCCCGCTAGCGATCGCTTGCTTGCTAATGCCGCCAGAAATCGGGGTGAAGACTTCGCCGCTCTCGCCAAATGCGCCGTGGCAGGATTCGCATTTCGTTTCCCAGATTTCTTGCCCTTTGGCTACGCTGCCGCGCCCAACCGGCAAGCCTTTGAAATCAGGGCGAACATCAATATCCCAAGATTTTATTTCTGCTGGCGTAGCGGCGCGGCCGATCCCCTGATAGGGCGATTGTGCCCAAATCTGCGCCGCAGGTATCAATGAAATTAACGCGATCATCGAGTTAAACCTGAACATTACTAACCTCACCACTCTGCGCAACTTTCCACGATTGAATGGCGTTGTTGTGATAGATCGAGCGCGATCCGCGCACCGCACGCAACTGCGCGTAGGTGGGCTGCACATAGCCCGTGTCGTCGATCGCGCGGCTTTGCAAGAGGAATGGGTCTCCGTCCCAATTCCAGTCGATATTAAAGCGCGTTAAGCATTTCGACAATACCGGCGTTTCGAGTCGCGCCGTTTTCCAATTGCGCCCGCCATCGACGCTGACATCTACGCGCTTGATTTTTCCGCGGCCACTCCAGGCCAGCCCCGTAATATTGTGAAAACCTTTATCGAGTAGCATCTGCCCGCCAGAAGGCGAAGTAATCACGCTCTTGCATTCCTGAACGCTTGAATATTGACGGTGCAAACCGTCGGGCATCATATCGACGTAGTGGATCGATTCGTCTTTGGTCGCCCACGCCATATCGCCCACCTCAATGCGTCGCAGGTATTTCACCCAACTCACGCCTTGCACGCCCGGCACCACCAAGCGCAGCGGATAGCCCTGCTCGGGCCGCAACATTTCGCCATTCATTCCGTAAGCGACGATCACATCATCGAGCGCCATTTCGATCGGAATCGTGCGCGTCATTGATGAGCCGTCAGCACCTTCGGCTAATACGAATTTCGCTTTCGATTTATCGTATCCTGACATATCGAGCAGCGTCGAAAGTGGCACGCCCGTAAATTCGCAACACGAGAGCATTCCGTGGGTGTATTGCACGGTCGGCACGGCTACATTCGCCCATTCCATACCGGTATTTGCACCGCACTCAATGAAGTGCATGCGCGAGACCGAGGGTAGGCGCAGCAAATCATCCATGGTGTAAACGCGGGCTCCTTTAACCAACCCATTAATCATCAGCCGATGCAGCGAGGGATCAACGTCCCACCATCCTTGGTGGTGGCGCTCGAAGTGCAAGCCGTTGGGCGTGATGATGCCAAACATACTTTGCAGCGGTGCAAACGAAACCGACGCTGCAGAGACGCGGGTGAGCCCAGGTGATTCACGGCGCTGCAAATTCCCTTCCCACTTTGAAGGTACGCCGTAGCCCTTCGCAGCCACAGGTTGGCCTAAATTTTTGGTATGTTCAGGAAGCGTAAGGATCGCCGGGTCGCCAGCGCTGGCAAGCGCTTGCGGCATCCATTGGGCGGTCGTGGCCGCCGCGAAGGCGGTGCCTAAGAAGTTGCGCCGCCCGCGCTTCATTGCGCTTTCTTGCTCCGGGGAGAGAAAATTTTCTGGAGCTTTTCGTAATCGTCCGAGAGCCATCATTTCATCATCATCCCGAGAAGAAATGGCTTCTTTGCCGCTTTTGCAAGCGTTGCGTCGGCATCCATTTTTGAGACCAGTCTCATGCAGACGTCGCGGCATACGTTGATAAGCGTTTCGTCGGATACTTTGAAGAAAGCTTGGTTGCCAGATTTTCGCCGGCTAAGTACGCCTTGGTCGAGCATCATATTGAGTTGCCGAGATACGTTGGTCTGCGTAAGCCCTGTGAGCCGCACGATTTCGCCCACGCTGCGTTCGTCGCGGCAGATCGCATGAACGATTTTGACGCGGCTTGGCTCTGCGAGAATCGCGAAAAACTTCGCAATATGCTCTACGAACGGTTCAAACTCATCTAGAGATTCGCGCGCCATTTTGATCTTGCCTCCGATTAAGATTCTAAATTTATATGATCATATGCCTACATACGCATATCGCGATTCTGATTTGAATCGATTAAATGCGTTAAATTGGGTAGAAGGTTTCCCGCGATTTTCTGAAGACCGCATTTTTTTATGTGCATTATCGCCATCGCTTTAAACGTTCACCCGCGCTATCGTTTCGTCGTCGCCAGCAATCGGGATGAATACTTTTCGCGCCCGACAGCGCCGCTCGCGCAATGGGGCGGGGAGCAGGGCATCGTCGCCGGGCGCGATCTTCGCGGGGGCGGCACTTGGCTTGGGGTCAATTCTCGGGGGCGATTTGCAGCTGTCACCAACTTTCGTGACCCTACGCAAGAAATGCCAAACGCACGTTCGCGCGGTGCGCTACCTCTTGCGCTACTTGATAGTGCGGCGCCCATCGAAGCGATTATCGAGACCATTCGCCAGAATCGAGCAGAATTTCGCGCATTTAACGTGGTCACGTGCGATGACGAAGTCGCGATGATTTATGAAAGCCGCACCGATCAGGTGTATCGTCTTGAGCCCGGTGTGCATGTCGTCAGCAACGGGTCATATGCGCAGCCTTGGCCCAAGTGCCAAGCGCTATTCCAGTCAACCACGAACGCGCTCGCCCACGCAGCGATTGAAAGCGCGTGCTTCGGTGCGCTCGCAGACACCGTGCGCGCCCCAACGCAGTGCTTGCCAAAGACCGGGATCGCGCACGAAACTGAGCAGGCACTATCGTCAGTATTTGTGCACGGATTGCCTCAATACGGCACCCGTTCAAGCACAGTTGTGTTGGCCGGGCAGAGCGGCGTGTCCATCACTGAGCGTACTTTTGCAACCGATCGAACCCCATCCAATGTCGCGTTCTTTCTCAACGAAAGTGCGTAATGCGCTGAATTAGTTTGACATAACGCTTGTGTCATAGGTTTTTTCGGTATAAAAATGCACAAAATCTAAAAAACTAATCTGGGATGTAAAGCATGCAAGTGGACGTAGCCGAAATGGCGCAACACGTGCCGAGGATGTTCAGTGTCGCGTGAAGATGTCGCAACGCTCTTAGACTCCCCGACGCGGATGACGATGGCGCGGCGCGTCGAAGTGACGCGCGAAAACGCTGTCGTCCGAATCATCTTGGATGCGGGTGGTGAGCTTAGTCAAGATTTCCGCGATCGGTATCAAGTCGGCGTGGTGCCCCAAATCGTCCAGCTCGGACGCTCCGAAATTATTGATCGGGGCGATGCAGTGGAGACTTTGCGCGCGTACTCCGGCAAATTGTTGCGGGCTGAGGTCAGCGGCAAATCATTAACGCCGACCATCAATGATTTTCGTGATGATGTCGCCTCGAAAGTGCAACATGACTGGACGCACGCAGTCTTAATTGCACCGTCTTCAATGCATAGCAATTCGTTTGTGAATGCCGTGCAAGGCTCGCAGCAAGTTGCGCTCGCAATCAATCGGTTGCGCAAATCAAGCGTAATTCCACACCAGTTTCAAATGGCGGTGATCGATAGCGGCACGATTAGCGCAGGCGCTGGTGTTCTGGCCTTTGATGCGGTTGCGCGCACGCATGTTGGGTTATTCGGCGACCGCCTCGTGCATCACCTCGAAGGTATGCGCAGGCTGGTACACACCTATGTGGTTGTTCACGATACGCATTACCTTGACCGTGATGCTGCGCAACTATCCGCGAAAGAGTGGACTTTCTGGAGTCGGCTGTGTGCGCGTTTTGGCAGCACGCCGGTTTTTTATGTCAACAGCGGTAAGTCAGAAGTTGCGCGTCGTGTTCGTGGCTATGCCGCCGGGCTCGATTACGCTTTTACGCGCGCAATTGAAGGCCTGCGCGCGGGGCTGAAAACACCGGGTATTTGTATTAGTTATGCGGGCGATCCCGGCGAACTCGAAAAAACTGCGGCGTTTAATGCCCTCATTGCATTGGCAAAAGAAAAGCGCATCCGCGTGCTGGTGAGCCCAATGAGCCTTGTTGAGGCGGTGCGGCTCGGGCCGCGCGCAATGGTCGTCGGTTTCGCGTCCTCAAATTTCCGCCCTTTTTCTAACTAGCGCCCCTTCCGCCTGAGCTTTTAAGCCACCCGCTTAAGTGCGCAGGTCGGTTTTCCTGCACTTGAAAACTGTACCTGCGGCGCAATATTACCTATAATTAGCACTCGCTGGTATAGAGTGCTAGCAAATCTCAGGCGTTTACTGCGCATTTGTCTGTTTGCGCTATTCGCCTTTAAATTTCCCTTTTTGTCCAAAAACAAGGAGTTAGTCGTTATGAAGTTACGTCCCCTGCACGACCGTGTCATCGTTAAACGCTTAGAAGAAGAGCGTAAAACTGCGTCCGGCATCGTCATTCCCGATACCGCAACCGAGAAGCCCGATCAAGGCGAAGTTATGGCCGTAGGCCCTGGCAAGCGCGGCGATGATGGCAAAGTTAATGCCCTCGATGTCAAGGTTGGCGATCGCGTTCTGTTCGGCAAATACGCCGGCCAAACCGTCAAAGTTGACGGCGATGAGCTTCTCGTCATGCGCGAAGAAGATCTCATGGCTGTCGTGCTCTAAAACCTTCCCTGCAGCGCGCAATGTTCGCGCTGCTTGAAGTGTTTTCTGCACCGTTCTGAATTTAAGTTCTAGGAGAAATAATCATGGCAGCAAAAGACGTACGTTTTGGCGAAAGCGCCCGTGCCGGTATGGTGCGTGGCGTCAATATTCTCGCCAATGCAGTAAAAGTAACGCTTGGCCCGAAAGGCCGCAATGTCGTCCTCGAGCGCAGCTTCGGCGCGCCGACGATCACCAAAGACGGTGTCTCTGTCGCGAAAGAAATCGAGCTCAAAGATAAGTTTGAAAATATGGGCGCACAGATGGTTAAGGAAGTTGCTTCCAAAACCTCCGATGTCGCAGGCGATGGCACGACCACCGCTACAGTGCTCGCGCAATCGATCGTGCAAGAAGGCATGAAGTTCGTCGCCGCTGGCATGAACCCAATGGACTTGAAGCGCGGTATCGATAAAGCAGTGATCGCCATCACCGCTGAGCTCAAGAAAGTCAGCAAGCCTTGCACGACGACCAAAGAAATCGCGCAAGTCGGCTCAATCTCGGCCAACAGCGATCCAGAAATTGGCAAGATCATTGCCGATGCAATGGAAAAAGTGGGCAAAGAAGGCGTGATCACCGTTGAAGACGGCAAGAGCCTCGAGTCTGAGCTGGAAGTGGTTGAAGGTATGCAGTTTGACCGTGGCTACTTAAGCCCATACTTCATCAATAATCCTGAGAAGCAGATCGCTTCCCTCGACAATCCCTACATCCTTTTGCACGACAAAAAAGTTTCGAACATTCGTGACTTGCTGCCCGTGCTTGAGCAAGTTGCCAAATCATCGCGCCCATTGCTCATCATCGCTGAAGAAGTAGACGGCGAAGCATTAGCGACATTGGTTGTCAACAACATCCGTGGCATTTTGAAAACGACCGCCGTCAAGGCGCCAGGTTTCGGTGATCGCCGCAAAGCCATGCTCGAAGACTTAGCGATCCTCACCGGCGGCACCGTGATTTCTGACGAAGTCGGCTTGAAACTTGAGAACGTAACACTTGCTGATCTTGGCCAGGCCAAGCGCATCGAAGTGGGCAAGGAAAATACAACGATCATCGACGGCCTCGGCGTAGAAGATGCGATCAAAGGCCGCGTGACCCAAATCCGCGCCCAGATCGAAGAAGCAACCAGCGATTACGACCGCGAAAAACTGCAAGAGCGCGTTGCCAAATTGGCAGGCGGTGTTGCGTTGATTAAAGTCGGCGCTGCAACCGAAGTCGAAATGAAAGAGAAAAAAGCCCGCGTTGAAGATGCGCTGCACGCAACCCGTGCCGCCGTTGAAGAAGGCATCGTGGCTGGCGGCGGCGTAGCTTATTTGCGCGCTAAGCAAGAAGTCTTGAAAACCGGCATCAAAGGCGACAATCCCGATCAAGATGCAGGCATCAAAATCGTGATGCGCGCTATTGAAGAGCCAATGCGCATGATTGCTCAAAACGCTGGCGACGAGCCAAGCGTTGTGATCAATAAAGTGCTCGAAGGCAAAGGCAATTACGGCTACAACGCTGGCAATGGCACCTACGGCGATATGGTTGAAATGGGCGTTCTCGATCCAACTAAAGTCACGCGCACCGCACTGCAAAACGCAGCTTCTGTGGCATCGCTTATGTTAACCACCGATTGCATGGTCGCTGAGCTGCCAAAAGACGACGCCCCAATGGGCGGTGGCGGTATGGGCGGTATGGGTGGCATGGGCGGCATGGACATGTAACGCGCAGCGTATCGACGTGCCGGGCGTTGATGCGCGTGGCTTCGCTTACAACATCGTACGCGTCCGCCCTCGCGCCTAGCCCAGCCCGCCGTACTCGCGTGTTGCGTTGTCAACACAAAAAAAGCCCCGCACTGCGGGGCTTTTAATTTTGAGCGCTGAATGTGAAATACCTGCGGCGCAGATTTGACCCAAAAATAGCCAATTCTGCGCCGCAGGTATGGCTATGGTTGTGCCACACCAATTTGCTGCAATACCTGCAACCAAGCGCCGCGCGCGAGTTTGTCAAATCCCGCGCGCGTGGGGTGCATTTCGTTGGCCCAATCGCTTTTGTAGGTGGCTTTTGCCGTCGAGAGTGTCCCAATTTGGCGCACTAAAAATACACCGGTCATTTGGTTTGCGAGGTGTTGCAAAGCGGTGTTGAAAGTCTCCATGAAGTGAGCGACAACGGCAATGCGGAAATCGCGGTTGTCTTCCACTTTCGCCGCATCGAGCGCGGGCTTAAGCCACGGCCCGCCAAACTTGAATGCGGTGCCACCGATGAGCGAAAACGGTGTGCCATCGGGAACAGGGAGATCATAGCCGTTGAGCAAAATCGCAGGCGTGCGGATTTCGGCGCGTTTGGCAGCGATTTGCACGTCCGAGATCAGCGCAGAAATCGTGCCGACCATGGCGTCAATCGCAGTGTTTAATTTTTCTTCGTTGAAGCATTTTTTAGGATCGGTGATATTTGCGCAATTTTTCTTTAGCGCCAATCCGAGATCAACGACATCGTTACCCCCGCCACTGATCATCACGACGCTATAAGCGAAATTGGAGCGCTTTAATTCGAAGCGCCATTCGCTCGCAAATTCACCCTCGCGGTAAGCGGAGAGCTTCGCTCCGTTTTTGCCCAATACTAACCCTGAGCGAAAGTCTTCTTTCAGCTCACGTAGTCGCAAGACCGCATCAACGAGATTATTGTTTGGATACCAAAACCACGAATCGCCAATAGCGAGGATCGCTTGATTGATGCCCGGAAAGCCGCGCGGAAGAATCATGCTCATATTCGCTCCAAAGTTTGGTTTAGAAACTCCGAGAGTAAAGCGATTTCGCGCGCGTTGCTATCCCCCAAAATGGGTAGGCTTGCGCCAATACCTGCGGTGCAGATTAAGTTGATTTTGAGTCAAATCTGCGCCGCAGGTATTGGCGCGAGGGGTGAGTTGCGGGTTCCGCATGCGGCAGGCGCTTGCGCAAGTGCCGCAGCGAGCGCGAAGGGAGTCCGCCTGATTCCATGCGATGACTGCGATCGTGCTCACAAACCACTCAGCGCAATGCGGCTCGTGTCTGATTGGGCAAGCACGTTTTTCAATGCCCAATGAGCCGAGCGGGTTACATTTTTCTCGCTTATTGGAGCTGTTTGAGTTCAATCAGCGTGATCGGGTCACCGCGACGATTCGTCGTCTGTGTAACAGAAGTGACTGAGAACCGGCTTCCGCGCGGAAAGATCACTTCGCGTTCAATTGGGTTGGCATCAATGAGACTTGGCGCACGCGCATCTTTAAACACAAACTGTACAGGTAGGTCGGCAAAAGCGCCGGTTGAGCGCTGCGTGGATGCCGGGGTGTAGCCCGTAAGCTCGATATTGGCACCAGGGACAAATGCAGTCAGTTCTGATGCCGAGATTTTTGTGCCCCTAAAAAAAGTGCCTTCTTCAATCGGTAGCTTTTTGAGTGCGCTGTTGAAAACGTCTGCTACTTGCGCAGCAACTCTGGCCGATTGTCCGTCGCCTGCACCAAACGCTGAAAAACGCTCACTTAACTGGAATGGGTTAGTACTGCCTTTATTCATAAATCTGTATTCAGAGCTCATCCACATACTCATGCTCGCGTGTTCTGCGGGCGTGAGCTTGTCGTAACCAGCTTTAATGAAATTTTGCTGCGCAATCACTTCTGGCGCAACGTCTTGGTTTCCGACACGCACAGGCTCTCTAAAAACCTGACCATCGACAACTCGCGTTGGCGTATCGGGGGTCAGCGATAGCAGCAGCTGATCGATATTTCGCTGCGCAAGCGATTCGACGGTGAGCGGCATTAATTTCCTTTGCCGCGGGTAATCTTTGAATTTCTTGATGGCCTGATACTGCTCTTCTGGTGTGACCGGAGGTTTCCCAAGAATGCGCCGGTTCACGTTTGAATTGATACTCGGAGATTGCGTAAAGCCCGCAACGATTTTATTTTCGCTTTGATCTGAGCCATCTGGTGTCCGCGCTGGTGTCGGGTCGCTGGCCATGGCCGCTACCGGCATGCGCGGTGCGCCAGAGCGTGCGTTAAATCCTGCTAGAGGATTCTTTAGCGTGCCGATGGCAGTCTTGACTTGCTGCGCATCCGCAGTCCACCCATTGCGCTCAGCGCGCTGTAAGAGCACGCCAAGTTTTTTCTGCAGTTGCGTAACGCGCCCTTTGATATTTGTCGGCTGCGGCGCGGTTGGGCTATTGAGTAAATCAGTAAGCTCCGTGACGGTCTGTTTTACTGCGCTGCGCCAATCGATTTGCGAGCGCGCGTTGGCGTCGACTCTGCGCTGCTCACCGCTGGAGATTTTCGCCCGCGCTTTGGTATGCTCGAGCACTTGCCTACCGCTAAAGGAGTCGCCATTTGGAAGTCGGTATTCCCCAGGCACTGCGAAGGCCTTAGTCGCTAGCAAAAGCGTCGCGAGATCCGCGCTAACCTCGATTTTGGGTGGTGCTTTTACATTTTTCGAATTTGCTTTTGCCGGGCTTATGGCGTTGCTTGCGATGTTCGCGTTCGTAGACGTTTTTGAAGCAGATGCAATGGCCGCGGGAGTCGTGGGAATTGTGATGGGTGCGAGCGGCCGAATCCCCCCATTAACACCGAGCTCTTTTAGATCTTTTTTCACCCCCGTTATCGCCCCTTTTACGATTGGGAGCTCCGCGGCGGCTTGTACTGCCTTTGAATTGCCCACGGCCTTGACCACTTTGACCACACCGGGTGCTTTGATCTTGGTCGTCTTTGCAGCGTTCGCCCCGACACTGACCGCTGCCTTTACAACAGGCGCAGACTTGTTCCAAATGATATTTTTGGTGTTTTTAGGCAACCCTTTCGCAGCCCCTTTATCGACAACTGCGCCAACGACAAAGACCACTGCTTCTTTGATCATGCCCGACATCTGATCGCCCGCGGTTTGCAGCTGCTGAAACGATTTTGCGTTCGCCGCATCCCATAATGCCCCGACAAACTGTTGCGCCTGAGGACCGAGCTTGGCCAGCAGCACCACAAACATCCCC
>JANPBT010000044.1:0-101660 GCA_031430575.1 Betaproteobacteria bacterium
TTCCATGAAGCGTTCTCTCTCTCTCTCTCTCTCTCTCTCTCTCTCTCTGTCTCGCTAGCTCTTTAATTGCATTCATCATTAGCGCGCCATCGCAAGCGCAGGGGCGTTTGCAATCTGCCCCGGCTGAGACTGAATTTCCAAAGTATTGCAATGGAATCTTGAAAGCTGAGGAGCATCGGACGATTGCGTATGCAAAGGGCTCCGCGATCCATCTTTATGCGGTTAACGGTGGTGTCCTTTCTTACCTCGACTTCCGGCAGACCAAATCGGGTGGACGCGAATCAATTCTCCGCTCCGCGCCCCGTGCAGCAATGGAGTCAATTTGCCGTGGCGGTACGGAAATCGCGGTCATTGCATCTGATGAACCCAAGCGCAGCATCGATGATTTGGGGGGGCGAGACTCTGAGCTAAGCGGTGATTCAGATAGCTTAAGACTCGATCAAATTCCGCGCGAGGATGGAGCAAAAGCGAACAATACCTTTTACGCGGTCGGTGCTGTACCCTCAAGTTTTACGATTTCTCGCGTCTCGGGAATTGTCTATGGCAACTTACGCGTAAACGGTCTAAGCCCTACAAATCTAAATACGCAATGGATCAGCTTTAACTACGCAAGCACGGGCTACGCAACTTCGACGGAGCATTTGCTCATCGTGCTCTTTTCAAATAGTTCAATAATTCGCGTGTACTTGCTTGAAGGTAACGGCGTTATCATCGGAACAAACTCCGACTCGCCATACGTGGGTTGCGGCCATCCCCTTGCGCCGGCCCCCGCGAATTCGTCACCGCCGTACAACGCGCAATACGAAGCGTGGTGGCGCACGGGCAACGCGGTTTATCCGCAAGGTTGTGGATCAAGCCCTGTGGGCGATGGATTTTTGCATCATTTTGATATTCAAGCCAACAAATTTCAAGACATTTGGTTTCAGCGTCAAAATCTTAACTCAGGGGTTTGGACAGTCGCCCCGGCAATAAATTCTGCGGCAGCGCGTAGTGCGAGTGGAGTCGCGTGGAATCCAGCAAACGGTGGTGTTGCGATTGGTTCGACCAATGACTTCGGCGGCACAAACGATTTTTCAATCCAATTTACTAGCGTTGTGACTGGGTGGTTTTAGATATGAGCATTTTTCAGTTTCGCGCTCCATTTCATGCGCCTCTTTTGTATGCGTATCTTTTACTTCTCGTCGCGAGTGGTACTGCTTGCGCCCAGTTTAATAACGGATTATTGGTCGAGCTTTACAACGACAAGCTAAATCATTATTTTTATACTACTGCTGGTTCTGGAGAGGCGGAGCAGATTCTTAAGGGGAGCGCGGGCGCTGGCTGGCAGCGCACGGGCTGGGAATTTGGAACGGGTAACGTGTTAATGATGGTTGGCTACGGCGCACCCTGTCGCTTTTACGGATCGCAATCACCGGGGCCGAATAGCCATTTTTACTCAATGAACCGAGATGAATGCAACGTATTAAAGCAACTTCAAATCGCTACGCCTGCAACTGAGCGACGATGGAACTTTGAGGGCGACTTACCAGTCGTGCTTTGGCAATACAAAAAAGAGTTTGATATTGAGGGTCAGCTTGGTAAGGGTTGCTTAATTCGCGGTGGCGGCGACCCGGGGTACGTGCGGTTGCTTCGGTTTTACAACAATGGATTTGCCAGAGGATTCGATAGCAATCATCGGTTTGTCTACGAAAATGACTTGCAAGAAATCGCAAGGATGCTGTCCCAGCGCTGGGTGAATGAAGGAATCGCGCTTTGCGCCCTGAAAGCTTACAAAGACGGAGTTGTTCAACCCTAGATTAGAGATCGCAAATAAAGGCGAAAACTGCGCCGCAGGTATACATGTGTACCTGCGGCGCAACTATTTTGGGGCTTGAAAACTGACCAGATCGCTGCAACTTAGAGCGGAGCTAGAAAGCAAGTAAAATCAAAGGTTTGCTGCGCACCGTGCGCAAAGGCTGATATGCCTTGGTTCGGTGCAGCGCTTTCCGCACTTCTAAGGTTTCCCGCATGTTTGGCGACGTACTCAAAAAAATATTCGGCAGTCGCAATGACCGCCTTTTAAAGCAATACCGCGCGCAGGTGGTGAAAATCAATGCGCTCGAGCCTGGAATTAGGGCGCTCTCCGATGAGGAGCTGCGCGCAAAAACGCCGGAATTCAAAGCCCGCATCGAGAAAGGTGAGACCATTGATGCGATCTTGCCCGAGGCATTTGCAGTCGTGCGCGAGGCGAGCCAGCGCGCATTGGGCATGCGGCACTTCGATTCCCAGATGATCGGCGCGATGGCCTTGCATCAAGGCAAGATCGCCGAGCAGCGCACGGGCGAGGGCAAAACCCTAACGTCGACTTTGCCCGCCTATCTCAACGCCTTGACGGGCAAGGGCGTGCATATCGTCACGGTGAACGACTACTTGGCCAGCCGCGACGCGGAGTGGATGGGACGCTTACATAAATGGCTCGGACTGAGCGTTGGCGTAATTCTTTCGCAGCAGCCAAATGAAGATAAAAAGGCGGCTTACGCTGCCGATATCACCTACGGCACCAACAATGAATTTGGCTTTGACTACCTGCGCGATAACATGGAAAACGAGCTCGCCGGGCGTCGTCAGCGTGGGCTTGCTTATGCAATCGTTGATGAGGTTGACTCGATTTTGATCGATGAGGCGCGCACGCCGCTCATCATTTCGGGCCAAGCCGACGATAACGTGGAAATGTATTACCGCGTCAATGATTTAATTCCCAAGCTCGTACGCCAAGCAAAAGAGGATGCCCCAGGCGATTTTTATGTCGATGAAAAAGGCCATCAAGTTCATATGAGCGAAGCCGGCCATGAGCATGCTGAAAGGCTCTTTGAGGAAGCGGGCTTGCTTAAGGTTGGCACTAATCTTTATGATGCCCAAAATATTTCGTTAATGCATCACCTCTATGCGGGCTTACGGGCACATGCGCTTTATCACCGTGATCAGCACTACGTGGTGCAAGAAGGCGAAGTGGTCATTGTCGACGAATTCACTGGGCGCTTGATGGCGGGGCGGCGATGGTCAGATGGCTTGCATCAGGCGGTGGAGGCCAAAGAAGGGCAACCGATCCAGCGCGAAAATCAAACGCTGGCATCGATTACCTTCCAAAATTATTTCCGGCTTTATGGCAAGCTCTCCGGCATGACCGGCACGGCAGATACTGAAGCGTATGAATTTCAGCAAATTTACAACTTAGAGACCGTCATCATTCCAACGCATCGCCCGATGGTGCGTAAAGATGAAAATGATCTTTTCTTTCGTTCGTCGAAAGAAAAATTTAACGCGGCGATTCGCGATATCAAAGACTGCTATGCGCGCGGCCAGCCCGTGCTCGTTGGCACAACTTCGATTGAAAACAGTGAGCTGATTGCGCAGATGCTTGAAAAAGAAGATCTGCCGCATAACGTATTGAATGCCAAGCAACATGCACGCGAAGCGCTGATCGTTGCGCAAGCAGGGCGGCCTAATGTGATCACTATCGCAACGAATATGGCCGGTCGCGGCACCGATATCGTGCTCGGCGGCGCGCTTGAGCCTGAGTTACGTGCCGTGCACGATGATGACGCAATACCTGCGGCGCAGAAAGAGGCTAAATTAGCCGAAGTTCGCGCGCAATGGCAAGCCCGCCATGATGCGGTGAAAGCCGCGGGCGGCCTGCGCATCGTTGCCACCGAGCGCCATGAGTCGCGCAGGATTGACAACCAATTGCGCGGACGCTCTGGGCGTCAAGGCGATCCGGGTGCGTCGCGGTTTTATTTGTCAGCCGAAGATCCACTCATTCGCATTTTTGGAGGAGATCGCATGGGCAAGATTATGGCCACGCTCAAGATCCCCGAAAATGAGCCCATCGATGCCCGCATGATGACGCGGCAAATTGAGAAAGCCCAGCTCAAAGTGGAGCAGCGCAATTTCGATATGCGTAAGCAATTGCTGGAATACGACGACGTGGCGAATGATCAGCGCAAAGCGATTTACGAGCAGCGCAATGATATTTTTGAAAGCACGCAAGTCAGCGATACTGCGACCAACATGATTTCCAGCTTCATGGACGAAACCGTGTCGCGTTACGTGCCAAAAGAGTCTGTCGAAGAGCAGTGGGACGTGCCCGCGCTTGAGAAGATTTTGCACGACGATTATCAAGTCAGCGCGGAAATTAGTTGGCTGCTTAAAACTAAGCCTGATTCCACCGACGATGACATTCGCAGCGCAGTGGAGGCCGCAGCACTCGCGCAATACAAGAGCAAGCGTGAGCTCGCGGGCGACGAAGTGATCAATAATTTTGAGCGTGCTTACTTGCTGCAAAGCATTGACACCCATTGGCGCGAGCATTTGTCGGCACTAGATCATTTGCGTCAGGGCATTCATTTGCGCGGCTACGCACAAAAAAATCCGAAGCAGGAATACAAGCGGGAAGCGTTTGAGATGTTTTCCTCGATGCTTGATCGGGTGAAAGCCGATGTCGTACGCGTATTGCTAACCGTGCAAGTGCGCACCCAAGAAGACGTCGCTCAAGTCGAAGACAAGCCTCCGGTCAATGTGCAGTATCACCATAGCGGATTTGAAGTGGCATTAGCGACCGCCAATGCAGGCAGCGCAGAGGCGCTCGCAAGCCCCGAGGCTGGTGTTGGCGCGGGAGCCGGGCAGCCCTTCGCTCGGCAAGCGCCAAAGCTTGGGCGCAATGATCCGTGCTTCTGCGGAAGCGGGAAGAAATATAAACAATGCCACGGCGTGATCGGCTAACCTGCGTGCGTTTTTAAGCCCAACCGACTACGCGCATGCTACGGCTTTACGTTGCAAGCACACCTCGTGGGGACGAAATATTATCGTTACCTGCGGCGCAGTTTGCGCATGTAAAAGCCCGTCGCTGCAGCGTGGGCGACGAAATTTTGCTATTCGACGGTAGCGGTCAAGAGTGGCAAGGCCGGTTGCATGACATCACGAAGCGTGATGCGCTTGTCGAGATCGGGCCAGCGCGTGACGGCCTCGGTTTCGCGACACCCGAAATCACGCTAGCGCTCTCGGTGATCGCGGCAGATCGAATGGACTGGGCCATCCAGAAATGTTGCGAGCTTGGCGTCGCGCGAATCGTGCCTTTACTCGCGCAGCGCAGCCAAGCGCCAGGTAATGCTGCAAATAAGACAGGGCATTGGCAGAGCATTGCCGCCGCTGCCGCCGAGCAATGTGGACGCGCAACGGTGACCAAGATTGCGCCCGCGCAAACGCTGACCACTCTTCTAAGCGTTCAATCTGCGCCGCAGGTATGGCTCATGCAGCAATCAGAAGCACACAGCGCAGCGCCTGAAATTATCGCCGATGCGCTCGTGTGTATCGGGCCTGAAGGCGGTTGGACGGCGGCAGAACTTGTGCAATTTCAGCTGGCAAATGCGTTCGCGTTGAGCTTGTCTCACGCTACACTAAGAGCTGAAACCGCAGCGATCGTAGCGGTCGCAAAATTGCTCACCTAATTATGTCTACGCTCCGCCTCTCTACTGTTGCAGTCTCTAATGTTGGGCGCGTACGCGAACACAACGAAGACGCCGTTTTTATCGATGCGGAAATAGGCTTGGCCGTGTTAGCCGATGGGATGGGCGGCTACATGGCGGGCGAGGTTGCAAGCCAGATTGCGATTTCAGTCGTTCGCGAGCATTTAGAAGGCGTACGCGATATTGCGGTGCTCGGTAAGGTTGACCCTCTGAGTGGCTTAACCAATGCCGCCCAACGTATTCGCGCGGCCGTCATCGAAGCCAATCAACGTATCTATGTCGAAGCGACTAAAAAGCGGGATCAAGACGGCATGGGGACAACCATTGTCGTAGTCTTACTTTACGGAACTACCGCCTGCATTGCCCATGTCGGTGATAGTCGCTGTTATCGCCTGCGCAAAGGCGTGCTCTCGCAGCTGACCCGCGATCATTCGCTCGTTCAAGAACAAATCGATGCCGGTAAGCTCACGGCCGAAGAAGCAAAATCGAGTGGTTATAAAAATTTGGTCACACGCGCGCTCGGCATCGACGCGCTGACCGAGGCCGACATCAATGAATTTAGGGTAGCAGCGGGTGATATTTACCTTTTGTGTTCCGATGGTTTATCCGATATGATGGCTGACGAAATTATCGAGTTAGAAATGAGTCGGCAAGTGCACCATAGCGCAATGGCCAATACCCTCATCGCGATTGCAAACGACAATGGTGGTAAAGATAACGTATCGGTTTGCTTGCTTAAAGTGGATGCGTTGCCCGATGATCAATCCGCTTGGTGGAAAAAGTGGGCACACGAAAAAGCTAAAAAGGCAGGTAGCGCATGAGTGCGGGCAGACTTTTTTGGGTACAGCGCGATGGTGGTGTTGTCGAAATTCCGATAACGAAAGACCGTATCGTGATCGGTCGGGGCAATGCGGCTGATGTCAAAATTCCGATCGCGGCGATCAGCACCCAGCACGCCGCGATTGTGCGCAATTCCAACGGCATTAGCATTGAAGATTTGAAATCGACTAATGGCACGCGCGTCAATGGCCGACGGGTTGAAAATCTCGCACTTAAGCATGGAGATCAAATTGAGGTTGGCACTGAGCGTTTGGTATTTTTTACCGATGCGACGCTCCCGCCGTCTGAATTTAATCGCTTGACCAAAGCCAAAAATCCACGCAGTGCACCTGAACGCGAATTGTCAGAAGGTGATCCAACGCTACGGCAGGCACCTCGGGCAAATGAAACAGTCGCTGCGCCCGGCCTTGGGGTGCTTGATGCGCCATATGAGCCGACGAAGGTCGAGCCGACTGCGCAATCACGTCGCCCAGAAGCCATCGCCGCAATCGTCGGCAAGGGCTTCGTTACGATTTTGTCTGGCCGCATGGAGGGTAAGCGTTTTCCGTTGGTTAAGGAAGTCACCACGCTCGGGCAAGAAGGTTTTCAGGTCTATCAGATCGTTTACCGAGATGGCGCATATTGGGCGATGCGCGGCCAAAATAGCACGCCACCTTTCGTTAACGGGCGCGCGATCGATGCACCGCGCGGGCTGCGGCTTGCCCATAACGACAAAATTGAGCTTGGCGGTGCAGCGGTGCGATTTGAAATCGACGCTATTTAAAAAGTAGTTTCATTGATAGCGGTTTTGGCGCATGCGTTGAAGATGATGCGCACCCAAATCAGTTAGTGTGAGCAATCTTAGTAATGCTTGATCGATGATGCCGCGGTGCTACCCAGCGCGTGTAACCATATCTCGTACCGCTTCCACAAGCGCGCGCTCCATCGCGGGCTCATGCGCAGAATGGGCACCGTCAGATACGATCATCAGTTTTGCATTTCGCCACGCTTGCGCGAGCATATAAGCATTGCGCGGTGGGCAGATAACGTCATATCGCCCTTGAATGATCGTCGCCGGTAAATGATCAATCTTATGCATATTTTCGAGCAGCTGATTGGGCGCGAGAAAGCAATCATTACCCATGTAATGCGCCTCGAGTGAGGCAATCCCGAGCGCAAACCGATCCGCAGTCTTGGGCTCATTGGGCAATTGCTGGGGACTCGCAAGCGTGGCGCATGCGTTTTCATAGGCGGCCCAGTGATGGGCAGCCGGCAAATGCACCGTCGCATCGGGATTTCTAAGGCGCGAGCGATACGCGGTGAGCGGGTCTGCGCGCTCGTGCGTAGGTAAGAAATTGAGGAATTGCGCGGCCGCTTCAGGTTGAAATTGCCCCATCTCATGAATAAACCAGCGCGTCTCTGCTGACGTGCCCAGAAATACGCCACGCAACACAAAACCGACGCAGCGCTCGGGGTGCGCCTGCCCATAGGCTAATGCAAGCGTTGATCCCCACGAACCGCCAAATACAATCCACTTTTCAATCCCGAGCATGATCCTCAGGCGCTCGATGTCAGAAATGAGCGCTTCGGTATTATTGTCTTCGGTTTCCGCCAAAGGCGATGAGCGTCCGCAGCCCCGTTGATCAAAAAGGGTGACGTAGGCTTTTGCGGGATTAAAAAACTGCCGCGCTTTTGGAGAGCATCCGCTACCGGGTCCGCCATGGAGAAACACGATCGGAACGCCTTCACGCGATCCGATCGTTTCCCAGTAAATGCTGTGCAGTGCGCTAACCCGTAACTGCCCACTTTGCAGCGGCGAGATCGGCGGGAATAGTGCGGTCGACACTCGCATCGGCATGCTGTCGCGCTTACTGCGCTTTGTATTTCAAAACGCGTTGCGTCTGCGTGCCCAACTTATCGATGCCGCACGTCATGACGTCGCCGGGTTTCAAGAATATTGAAGTCGGTTTTTTTCCCATACCGACGCCCGGTGGCGTACCGGTAGTGATGATGTCACCCGGCAGTAAGGTCATGAACTGGCTGCAATAGCTCACAATCGTAGCGACATCAAAAATCATTGTCTTGGTGCTGCCCGATTGCATACGCACACCATTAACATCGAGCCACATATCGAGCTTTTGCGGGTTGCCAACTTCATCGGATGTGACCAACCAAGGCCCGACCGGACCAAACGTGTCGCAGCCTTTGCCCCGATCCCAAGTCGGGCCGCGCTCAAGCTGATACTCGCGCTCGCTTACATCATTGACTGTGCAATACCCGGCGACATAGCTCAATGCGTCTTTTTTTGAGACGTAGCGCGCCTTGGTGCCGATGATGACGCCAAGTTCAATTTCCCAATCGGTCTTGATCGAATTTTTAGGCAGCATCACGTCGTCGTTTGCCCCTTGCAAGCACGAGAGCCACTTGCCAAAAATGATTGGCTCTTTTGGCACCGGCATGCCAGCTTCCGCCGCGTGATCGCTGTAGTTCAGGCCAATGGCGATGAATTTCGAAGTATCAGCCACAATTTGGCCATAGCGCGGCGTGCCACGCACTAAGGGCAGCGTGCTGGTTTTGATCTTGGCGAGCTTGGCCAATACTTGTGGCCCAAGAGTTGCCGCAGAAATATCTTTAATCTTCCCAGAAAGATCGCGCAATTTACCGTCTGCATCGATCAAGCCCGGCTTTTCTTTGCCGAGTTTTCCGTAACGTACTAATTTCATATGGTGATTCCTCCGTCGATCATGTAAGCATTGCCTGTTGCAAAAGTGGATTCATCTGAAGCCAAATAAATGACCAGAGGCGCGATTTCCTCTGGCGTTGCCAAGCGCCCCATGGGCTGCCTAGCGATGAAATCTTTGCGCGCCTGCGCGGGGTCGTCAAACGCATTAATACGATCGCCCAAGCTCGGCGTATCAACGGTGCCAGGGCAAATCGCATTGCAGCGGATGCCGCCTTTAACGTAATCAATCGCAATCGATTTGGTCAAACCAATCACGGCCGCTTTTGATGCTCCGTAAACAAATCGGTTGGGGATACCTTTGATGCTCGAGCAGACCGAGGCCATATTGATGATCGAGCCGCCGCCATTTGAAATCATTTTGGGTAGCGCCGCTTTGATTGCAATATATTGCGCGCGCACGTTAAGTGAAAAGGAAAAATCCCAATCATCTTTGCCACATTCCATCACCGTGCCATGGTGCACGAAGCCTGCGCAGTTAAACAAAATATTGAGTGGTGGCAAATCAGCGATGAGTTTTTCAACCGCTGCGTCATCACGTGCATCTACCCGCATTGGCGTTACGCCAGCGACGCCGTTGAGCTCATCCAGCCATTTCTGGTTGATATCAGTTGCGATGACTTTCGCCCCTTCGCGCGCCATTGCCAGCACCGTGGCCCGACCGATCCCTGCACCCGCGGCAGATACCAGTGCCAATTTTCCGGAAAGTCTTCCCATATCGCAATTTAGTTGAAGCAAAATTGCAATGTAGCAATAAATCTGCGCCGCAGGTATTGGGGAAACCATTTATGCAGCAATCCGCACAACTTACTATTCGCCTTCACGCCGACGATGATGTGGTCATCGCGCGCGATCAGCTTATTAGCGGCACGACATTGACGCACGAGGGCGTCACCGTGCGTGGACTCGTTCCGCCGGGGCATAAGATTGCCACGCGCGCGATCGCGCTGGGCGCGCCGGTGCGCCGCTATAACCAAATTATTGGCTTCGCTTCTAAGCCCATCGCCGCTGGCGAGCATGTGCATCTTAATAATCTGGCGATGGGCGATTTTGAGCGTGACTATGCCTTTTGTGAAAGCGCGCGCACAACGGAATTTATCTTACCTGCGGCGCAGTTTTTGGGTATTAAGCGCGCGGATGGACGGGTTGCAACGCGCAACTACATCGGCATCCTTTCCACCGTAAATTGCAGTGCCACCGTGGTGCAAGGCATCGCCCACCATTTCAACCACGGCGGGTTAGATGCGTTCCCCAATGTCGATGGCGTGGTTGCACTCACCCACGGTATGGGCTGCGGTATGGATTCCAACGGCGAAGGCATGGCAGTGCTGCGGCGCACGCTCGCAGGCTATGCCAGACACGCCAATTTCGCCGGCATTTTGATGGTGGGTTTGGGCTGCGAAAGCAATCAAATTTCCTCGCTGCTCGGCGCAGAAAATTTGAAAGAGGGCGCACTCCTACGCACGTTCAACATTCAAGATTTAGGGGGCACAAAAAAAACGATTACCCACGGCGTTGGCATTATTAAAGAAATGCTCCCTGCAGCTAATGCGGTTAAACGTCAGAGCGTACCTGCGGCGCATTTAACGCTCGGGCTGCAATGTGGCGGGTCTGATGGCATGAGCGGTATCTCAGCCAACCCAGCGCTCGGTGCAGCGGTCGATCTACTCGTGCGCCACGGCGGCACTGCGATTTTGAGCGAAACCCCTGAAATCTATGGCGCAGAGCATTTGCTTACGCGCCGCGCGGTGAATCGCGAAGTCGGTGAAAAATTAATCGCCCGTATCAAGTGGTGGGAAGAATACACCGCGCGCTTAAAAGGCGAGATGAATAATAACCCCAGCCCCGGCAACAAAGCCGGTGGGCTCACTACCATTTTAGAAAAATCGCTTGGCGCCGTGGCCAAAGGTGGCACGACCAATTTGATGGATGTTTACGAATACGCGATGCCAGTTACCGCGCGCGGCTTCGTCTACATGGACACTCCGGGCTACGACCCGGTTTCCGCCACTGGGCAGGTGGCAGGCGGCGCGAATTTGATTTGCTTCACCACCGGGCGCGGCTCGGCTTACGGCTGCGCGCCGTCGCCGTCGTTGAAGCTCGCCACCAACACTGCGCTTTGGAATAAGCAAGAAGAAGATATGGATATCAACTGCGGCGTCATCGTTGACGGCAAAGCGACGATTGAAGCTGTCGGCGCGCAGTTTTTCCAGATGATTTTAGAAACGGCATCGGGCAAAAAAACCAAGAGCGAGCTGCATGGCTACGGGCAGAATGAATTTGTGCCATGGCAATTAGGCGCGGTCATGTAATACGCGCTATCGCCAGATTACCCCCAAATGCATCCTGGGGCGCAAATTATCTATTTCGTATCGTACTTGTAGAGGCCATCCCCCAATTGGGGGATGGCCTCCACGCTCTGCAGGGTGTACGGCTCGCTAGCCGGGCGTTTACGCAATGATGTGTTGATCCCCATAAATTCAAACACGGAGACATAAATAAATCGAATCACTCATCTTGCTGTCGCAATTGGTGCATTTGCGGCGGGCACATCACATGCGGCGACCTACGTGCTATCGGCTGCGAACTGGGGTCAGGCGTAGGTCAATGCCGTCACCGCCGCGGGAGGTCCTGTGCGCTTCGCCCACGACGGTGCAGGTATCGCGGTCGTGCAGTCGAACGAAGCAAACTTTCTTGCGAAAGCGTTGCGCGGTGGCGCGATTGCTTCGGGAGCAGAGGATAAAACGGTACAGTGGCAAGCGCCGCTGGCTTCCGATGAGGCGACGTTTATCGAGCACGCAGTGCTGCCCCAAAACGATACGCTCTATGGGTTTCAGTGGGCACCAAAAGCGATCGAAGCGCCTGCTGCGTGGGCGTTAGGATTCACCGGGCGTGGCGTGAAAGTAGCCGTCATAGATGGCGGTATCTACGATGCGCATGCTGACCTCGCGGCAAATGTGAATGTCGCGCTCTCCCGTTCGTTCGTTGAGCCTGATCCTGCCGCTTCGGCTGCGGCAAATGCGTGTCGCGCTGCTTTTAATTGCGACACCGGTACGTTCTGGCATGGAACTCACGTCGCAGGCATCATTGCTGCGGTGGATAACGCAACGGGCGTTGTCGGCATCGCGCCGGAAGCAACGATCATTGGCGTAAAGGCGCTTCATAGTGGCTCGGGCAGTTTCTCGGCCATCATCGAAGCGATGCTCTATGCGTCGTCGGTTGTTGGCGCCGATATCATCAATATGAGCTTGGGAGCAGAATTTAATCGCAACGAAGACGGCGCTGCCGAGCTTGTCTCAGCGCTCAATCGCGCGGTCAATTTCGCAACGCGTAACGGCGCGTTAGTCGTCACGTCCGCTGGCAATAGCGGTAAAAATTTCGACCGCACCGGTAATCTCATTAAGACGCCCGCAGAGTCTGGCAACGCGATCGCCATTTCGGCGACCGCGCCGCTTACTTGGGCTTATGGTGCGACCAACTATGCCCGGCCTGCGTCGTATTCTGACTATGGTAATTCGTTAGTTTGGGTCGCTGCGCCCGGCGGTGATTTCGCCTATGAGGGCAATGAAAACTGCACCGTTGTTGGCGCGATCACGTTGACCCGGCCTTGTTGGGTATTTGACATGGTACTCAGCACCGTGCGCGGCACTAGTGTCGCTGGTGCATACGGCTGGGCTGCGGGCACGAGCATGGCAGCACCGGCCGCATCGGCAGTTGCCGCACTCATCAAGCAGCGCCATCCAGCCGCCACCCCGGCGCAGCTCAAGACCAAGCTCGCGCAAACGGCAACCGATGAAGGCAAGCCTGGTCAAGACGTGTTTTACGGGCGCGGCTTTGTCAATGCCCTTCGCGCTGTGACTCAGTAATTTTCAGTCGTATCCAAGGCTCGCGTAAAGCAATTTACGCGGGCTTTTTTAAGTTTGGTTGTCTAGGCTTCGTATCCTCCCGTGCCAAGATGTGACCGATTACATAAAAGTACAAAGCGAAGACCGCCAGTGCCCCAATCTGCGCCGCAGGTATTTGCTCTGGGGTAACATCCGCACACAATGATTCGAACCCTCACTCCCGCTGACCAGCCAGCACTCAAAGCGTATTTGCGTCAGCATGTTTCCTCGTCGATGTTTTTGCTCAACAACCTGAACTACAGCGGGATTGTTGATGGATCGCAGCCTCTTCAGGGGGCATACGTTGGCGAATTTTCAGGCAATGAAATTATTGGCGTTGCTGCCCATTATTGGAATGGTAATGCCATGATGCAGTCGGTAATGAATGCGCCTGCGCTGGTGCGCGCAGCGCTCGCGGCATCCAAGCGCCCGCTGGTCGGCGTTGTCGGCGAGGGTGGGCAGTGTGCCGCGGTCATCGCTGATCAAGGGCTTACCCGAAGCGATTTCCAATTGTTTGAAATCGAAGGCTTGTATGCGCTCGATCTGCGGCAGCTGCGCCCGCCCGCGGCGCTCGGGCACGTACGCAACGCAAGGCAAGGTGATTTCGATACGCTGGTCGCGTTTTATACCGCCTATGCCCTTGAATCGCTTGGCGAGACCAACCGCGAAAAAGCACGAGCGACCGCGATCGAAGATTTTGGGCTGCGTCTAAATGCAGAATCGCAATTCGTGTTGGAGATTGCAGGCGAAATCGTCGCCGCGAGCGCGATCAATGCCTACGTCTGGCCCGCGGTGCAGATTGGTGCGGTGTGGACGCCGCCCCCCGCGCGCGGGCGTGGCTTCGCCCGGGCCTGCGTGGCCGGTTCACTGCAAATTCTCGCCAAAGAAGTCGGTGTGACCGAGGCGATTTTATTTACCGGCGACGATAATCTAGCCGCGCGCCGGTCTTACGATGCCATTGGTTTTCAACGTATTGGTGATTTTTTTGTCGGACTTTTGCAGGCGGATAGGGCAAACGTATCCCAATCTGCGCCGCAGGTATCAACGCCGCTATGACTGGAATCAACGACCTCACTGCGCTCATCATCGCGACCCTCATTTTTTTGGCTATTCCCGGGCCCGGGACGATTAAATTACTCACCAGCCTAGGCGAGCGCAACGGCGGAGTGCGCGCCGGAATTTGGTCTACCTTAGGCTTAATGGCCGGCGATTTCGTATGGATGGTGCTCGCGCTCTCAGGCGTGGCGGCCTTAGCAATAGCTTACCCGCGCGCGTTTGATGCGTTGCGATATTTTGGCGCAGCTTACTTAGCGTGGATCGGCTACTCGCTAATTCGCCATGCGAGCGATGCGCGGGCAGATGCAGCATCGCGAGCATCCAACTCCGCATCGGGTGAGCGTGGCGTTTGGCAATGGTTTTCAGAATCGTGCTTGGTGAGCTTGTCTAACCCAAAAGTCATCGGGTTTTACGTCGCGTTTTTCCCACTTTTCATCAATCAAAAGACTTTTGACGGCGTTGCGACTTACGCGCGCATGATCGCGCTCGTGCTCGCGTTGGCATTTAGTTATTGCATCTTTTTAATCGCGGTGGTGAGCCTTTTGCGCAAAGCTTTTGCGCAATCACCGTCGTTAGGCGTGTGGCTGAAGCGTCTGGCCGGTGCAGCTCTCATCGGGTTTAGCGTGAAATTTGCGTTGCAACGGACGTGACGCACCTCGTGAGCTACTTACGGACGAACCGTCGCTAACTCCCTTAAAGTTTGCGCGCGTTCTTCGTCATTGCCGCCTGCAACGCCTTCGGTTAAATACTCGATGGCCTTTTTCTTTGCAAATGGCTGGCCGAGCCTTGCCGCCTTCAGATACCATGCCAGTGCCATGTTGACGTCGCGCGTACCGGCGAGGCCGAGTGACAGTAATTCCGCCAGGACTGTCATTGAAAGGGCATTACCCAATTGACTGCCTTCTAAACACCAAACGCTTGCGTGTTCATTGGAAACTTCCTGACCGTTTACTCCATATCGATGCTCATAACAAAGCGCGTGTGCAGCGTTTGAATCCCCGGTCAACGCGGCTGCAGTAGTTGCCTCGTACTTTGCTCGATGAACTCTCGATGCCAAAATCGTATCCTCTAACGATTCTTCCGAAATCAAAACCCGAGTTCCGACTTGGACGTTGTCGAATAGTTCGATGACATTGAGCGCGGTCAGCCTTATGCATCCGCCACTCGCCGGTTGCCGGAGAAGGCGAATGATTGGGCTGCCGTGAATGTAGATGAGCCTATCAAACGTATTAAGATTTTTGCGCTCTCCGCCCGCAAGTCGAAGCACGCGCGTCGTGACGGGCGGTTTGCCGAGCCACGATTCGTCTGCGATTTTTTCGGTGGGCAATAAATCCTCGAAAACCAAGCCAATCGGTGCGTCGGCGCCAAGTTTTTCGGCAATGAAGTGAATGCCTCGGGGTGTCTTACCCGAATCAACCTCTTCTCCCGCCCCGGCAAGCCCGGTTGAAATTGCGTAGGACTTTACGACTGAATTACCTTTCATCATCGTGAGTTGTTGGTCAGCAATCGAGATGATTAATTCAATTGACCGAGGACTGGCGTTCGCGATTTTTAATGCGTTTGAATTCCGGTCAGGTGTCGTTTCTGGAAGCACGCTACAGCCTGCTTGGCAAAGAAGTAGCGCTCCGGTCAAAAGAAAGTCAAAAAAACTTAAACTTCGCAATTCTAATTTTTGTGTCAATCTCGGCTAGCCTTTTGATGTTGAATTAACGGGTGCGTTCTTACGGACAAATTCACTCCAAGTGATTTGGCCACGAACCCAGGCGTTCAATGCATCCGCAATGACGAGGTATTTATCGGGATCGGCGCCGGCGGCGGCGATAGCAGCAAAGAGTTTTTCATCGACACGCCCTGAGCCGCAAACGCCGAAGTCAAAACAGTTTTCCATCGCTAAAAAACTGCCTTGCTCGCAATTTTCGCCGTTAGCGCACAACACTCGCGCGTTAATAAGTTGTCTCGCGACAGCGTCGATCCATTCATTGCCGCTCGCCGGGAGGTCGAAGGAGGTTGTTCTGTCGAGAAGCACCATATAAAGATAGATTGATCCACTGCCGAAAGCTGGATGGTCGGTTGGAATGCCTGCGGGACTTCCATCACCTCGAGTCGCTCCTTCACTTAATTTGGATAGCTCTTGTGCCAGTGGGGAGGCTTTAAATAACGCGGAAGTATCTCGGGATCGGTCGCGTTCGAAAAAATCGCTACATCTGTCATAGATTTCACGCGCAACAATCGCGTGCGCCTTTGCGGACAGCGACCAATTACCCTTTGGAGGTACACGATTTTTCTCAAATCCAAAAACACTATCCCAATACGAATACCATTTATCGAAACCCTTAGCGCTAACGGTTTCAAATTTTCCGCAAAAGCGACTTATTCTTAGTGCCGCGACCGGACCGGTTGGATCATTCGATTCAAGAGCGCGTCGATAAGCATATCCCAAGGCATACTCTTGCTGAATTTGAACCGCTGGATCGGTTTTTGCCACTGCCATCGCAGTTGATTTAGTCGTCGAATGCTCGCTCTGCGGATCGGTCGGTATGATCGCAAGTTGTACGTGCGCTGGCAAAGCGTTATTGGTGCGCGTTTTGTTAACGGCAGAGCGTTCCGCTATTTGTTGTTGAGACTGTCCTTGCATGCGATCATATTCATAGCGCCAAAGGTAATAGACGGTCGCTACGAGCGCAAAGCAAGCCGCAATAATAAAACCGAATTTGCGATTTTTCAGCATTGCGTCAGTCGCCTAGTCGCTACCAACAGGCGGGGCTAGGTCTACACAACACCGCACGGCGGAAGTTACCGTTCCTTCCTCGTCTCGAATTACGGGAGTATTGTGAGTTTGAGAGACGATCTCAGTGAAATTGGTTTTGACTAATCCGCACGCTTGAATTTCAGGGATTTTCCCGGCGGCCGCTGCGTTGCACACTGCCAGCGCGCGTACCAACCAATCTGTTGCAAGCTCCGGGTTCGCGCGCGTCCCAGTTCGACATAAATTCATAAATCTCTTTCTTGCTTTGTCCATCTGTTGGTCTAGCGTAATCGGAAGACGGATTTGCGCGACAACCGGTGGATCATATGGTGCGTAACAGTCTGTATAGCAATTCGTGTTGCCGAGATTTGATCCATAGACTACGATAGGATCTGGCCCGCACTGTTGCGTCGAGCAGTCTGCTGATGCATTCGTAGATATAAAAACAATCGCAACTAGGGCGAGCACGCGCGAACAAAACGCTAACTCGATTTTCTGCCAATTCGATATCAACTCAGTATTTTTAATGAAATTTCTTTGCATTTGAATTATCCAAAACCTTTTTTTGTTCGCGTAATTGCGATATGGGTGCAGAATACCCCCCCGCATAAAAGTCAAGTGAATAGGCTTAATGATGCTTAGTAGCGTATCAATGCAAGCTTTAGAAATTAAAAAAGTTTTGAGCGGGCTCACGCGCGGGCAGTTGTTTGATGTCTTTAAACCTTACGAATAGAAACCATATCTTGTTCAATTGAATTGAGCGTTGTTTAAAGCCGAATCGGCATAGCTTGCCGTTTGTGGTTCACCGCGGTCAATGCGAAAGTCGAGCACTTATTTTTAGGAAAATACCTGCGGCGCAGATTGAGCCGTTTTTGGAGCGATTTGACTAAAAATACCGCAAAAACACGCAAATCTGCGCCGCAGGCATTTGAATGTAACGGGCGCAAGCTTATAAAAATCGTACTCGGAAGTGCGTTTAGGCAAAGAAAAAAGCCAGCTTGCGCTGGCTTTTTGGGCAAAACTTGGTGCCGGAGAGATGAATCGAACACCCGACCTTCTCATTACGAATGAGCTGCTCTACCGACTGAGCTACACCGGCGACTAAAATCGAAGTTTAGCAAATTCAAAAGTCTCCCGTGCCCGCACTCAGCTCCCTCGTTGGTTTTCATGCCGTTATCGCCCGCTTAAAGCGCCATGCCGATACCGTTGATCATATCTATCTTGCGCAGGAGCGTGGGGATGTGCGCATGCGCGATCTTGAGACCATGGCTGCGCGCGAGGGCATTGTGGTGCATAAAGTCGATCGGGCGAGGCTTGATCGGATCACTAAAGGCGACACCCGACATCAAGGGGTGATCGCGTTCGTATTCCCAGCGCCAGAGCCAAAAGATATTGCAGAGATTTTGCAAAACGCGACGGGCGTGCCGTTGGTGCTCATTCTCGACGGCATTACCGACCCGCATAATTTCGGCGCTTGCGTGCGCAGCGCCGATGCGTTTGGTGCGCATGCGGTCATCATTCCAAAAGATAAATCAGCGCCGATGAATGATGTCGCCTCAAAAGCGGCGAGCGGAGCGCTGGAGTCGATTCCGATTTTGGCAGTCACCAACCTCGTGCGCGCGATTGAAGAGTTGAAAGAAGCGGGCGTCTGGATTTATGGCGCCGTCGATGATGCGCCGCAAGAGTTGCAGCAAATACCTGCGGCGCAGTTTCGCGGCCCTATGGCCTGGGCGATGGGCGCGGAAGGCGCAGGGCTGCGGCGCTTGACGCAAGATAGGTGCGATGTGCTGGTGCGCATTCCGATGGCGGGCAGTGTGGAGAGCTTAAACGTTTCTGTGGCTACGGGCGTTTGTCTCTATGCGACGCACGCTGCACGCAAACTCGGGGCAAATGCTGCAGCGCAATAACGCTATCATCTCAGAAAATGCGATCCAAAGCTCAGAAAACGCGCCGGATTAGAATTAAATACAAGGATAAGGAAGAGGATGCTTGCGTTCGTATTGCGCCGTATTTTTCAGGCGATATTGGTGATGTTGGCCGTCGGGGTCGTTGCGTTTTCCCTATTTAACTATACCGGCGATCCGGTGCTGTTGATGCTGGGTCAAGATGCGACGCAAGAAGATAAAGAGCGGCTGCGCGCCGATCTTGGTCTCGATAAACCTGCCTACGTTCAGTTTGCTAAGTTTGCGGTTAACGCCGTGCAAGGTGAATTTGGTATCTCGCTCAAGCAAGGTCGGCCTGTCTCTAAGCTCATCAAAGAGCGCCTCCCCGCGACACTAGAGTTAGCGATTTTTGCCGCAATTATTGCGATTAGTCTAGGTGTGTTGATGGGGGTCTATACGGCGTTGCGGCGAGATAGTTGGACGTCTCGAGCGATGCTCATCGGCTCGCTCGTGGGTGTTTCGTTGCCTAATTTTCTGATCGGCATCTTGCTCATATTAGTGTTTGCGGTAGAGCTGAAATGGCTGCCGTCCTATGGCCGGGGCGATGTGACCCAGCTTGGGTTTTGGAGCACCGGGCTGCTCACCACTTCGGGCGCGAAAGCGCTGGTGCTGCCCGCGATTACGCTCTCGCTGGGCACAATGACGCTGGTGATGCGCTTAGTGCGCTCTGAAATGCTGGAAGTTTTGCGCACTGATTTCATTAAATTTGCCCGCGCCCGCGGTCTTACCGATCGTGCCGTTAATTTTGGTCATGCCCTTAAAAATACGCTCGTCCCCGTGATGACGATTACCGGGCTCCAGCTCGGTAACATCATCGCATTCGCCATCGTGACCGAGACGGTTTTTCAATGGCCAGGCATGGGGTTGCTCTTTATCCAAGCCGTGCAATTTGCGGATATTCCGGTGATGGCGGCGTATCTATGCTTGATCTCATTGGTATTCGTAACAATTAATTTAATTGTCGACTTACTTTATTATGTTGTAGATCCACGATTACGCATGGAACGCACGGGCGGTCATTAAACCCTGCTGCGCAAATTTAGAGGAAAAGAGCGATGTATAACCCAGCAAAAACAATTGAAGGCTTTCATGCCGAGCTCACTGCAATTCGCCGCGATATTCATGCCAACCCAGAGTATGGATTTCAAGAGCATCGCACCTCCGCGATCGTCGCTGAGCGGCTCAAGGCATATGGCGTAGACGAAATCCACACCGGCATCGGCAAGACGGGGCTGGTCGGCGTGATCCGAGGCAAGAGCACGGCATCCGGTCGCGGCATTGGTTTACGCGCCGATATGGATTGCCTGAAAATGACCGAAGAAAACGGCTTCGGACACATTTCAAAAAATATTGGATATATGCATGCCTGCGGCCACGACGGGCATACGACAATGCTCTTGGGCGCGGCAAAATACCTCGCCCAAACCCGCAATTTTGACGGCATAGCCTATGTGATTTTCCAGCCGGCTGAAGAGGGCCACGGCGGCGCGGATGCGATGATTAAAGACGGGCTTTTCGATCGCTTTAAGATTGATGAAGTCTATGCGCTGCATAACTTCCCTGATATTGAGCCAGGCAAAATTGGCCTGCGCGTCGGTCCAATTATGGCATCTGCAGATCATCTTTATATTGATGTTGAAGGTCGCGGCGGTCACGGCGCGTTGCCACACAACGCGGTTGATCCTGTGTTGGTCGCAGCGCATGTTATCACCGCGATACAGAGTATTATTTCCCGCAATCTAAAGCCTGTTGATACTTCGGTCATTAGTATTTGCGCGATGCAAGCGGGGGTTCTCGAGACCACCAACGTGATCCCGCGGCTCGTTAAATTATCGGGGACCGTGCGTTCCTTTTCGCCAGAGGTACGCGATTTGGTCGAAGCGCGATTGAAATCGTTGGTGCCAACGCTTGCACAAAGCTTCGGCGCCACGGCCACGGTCGATTATCAGCGCAATTACCCCGCAACGATTAATACTGAAAATGAAGTGCACTTCGCCGCGAGCGTGGCCAAAGAAGTTTTTGGTGAAGGTAACGTTGATGAAAACGTAGAACCAACGATGGGCGCGGAAGACTTCTCTTACATGCTACAAAAAAAACCTGGCGCTTATATGTTGATTGGCAACGGCGGTAAGGAATGCGGGGCATTTCTGCACAACACCAAATTCGACTTTAACGATGCGATTATTCCCAATGGCGCGGGCTTTTTGTCGCGCTTAGTCGAACGCGGTATGCCCGCATAACGGGAGTCCACCATGGCCAAAGACATTGATCCGCTCATTAGTGCCGCCCACGAAGAAATCACCGCGATTCGGCGCGATTTTCATGCAAACCCTGAAATCGGTTTTCAAGAAGTGCGCACTGCTGGCATCGTTACTGAGCGCTTGCGCGCCTACGGGGTGGACGAAGTGCATACCGGTATCGGTAAGACCGGCATGGTCGGCGTGATCAAAGGGAAGCAAGATACTTGCGGCGCAAGTATCGGCTTGCGCGCCGATATGGATGCCCTGCCGATGCCTGAAAAAAATCTCTTTGCCCATGCATCGAAAACGACCAACATGATGCACGCCTGCGGCCACGACGGGCATACAGCGATGCTACTCGGTACGGCGAAATACTTAGCCAAAACCCGCAACTTTGACGGCACCGCTTATCTCATTTTTCAGCCTGCTGAAGAAGGGTTGGGCGGTGGCGAAGCGATGGTGAGAGAGGGGCTGTTCACGCGCTTTCCCGCGCAAAGAATTTTCGCACTGCATAACCGGCCAGAACTCCCTCCTGGGCAATTTGGTTTATGCGACGGACCTTGCATGGCCGCAGCCGATATGTTTAAGATTTTCATTAAAGGCAAAGGCGGTCATGCAGCCCGCCCGCATTTGCTGATTGATCCAATGGTTGCGGCTGCCAATATTATTCTTGCTGCGCAGACGGTCGTTGCCCGCAGCGTGAATCCACTCGATTGCGCCGTGCTCGGGTTATCGGCGATGGCGGGCGGTAATTTAGCAGCGCATTCAGTTGTGCCGACAGAAGTCACGATCACCGGCACCGGGCGGTCTTATAAGCGCGAAGTGCAAGATATTTTGGAATCGCGGCTGCGCACTTTGGTTGAGCACATCGCCCAAGCCCACGGCTGCGAAGCCACGCTTGAGTATCACCGCAATTACCCGAGCACCGTGAACAGCCATTCTGAATACCTCTTCGGAGCCGAAGTGGCACGGGAAGTCTTTGGTGCGGCCAACGTGAACGATAAACATCCGCCGTCAATGGGTGGTGAAGATTTTTCGTTTATGCTGCAAGAGCGCCCCGGTTGCTACGCGTGGATTGGCAATGGCATGAAAGAAGGCTGCTATTTACACAACGGCAACTATGATTTCAACGATGCGATTATTCCGTCTGGAGTGACCTGGTTTTCCCGCATCATCGAGCGCGGCATGCCGCTAACACCCTAATTAATATGAAAACTGCGCCGCAGGTATGAGCACACCGACCCTAACAGAACGTTTTTTTGATTCCGATATTTGGTGGAGCTTCAAGAAATCTCCGATCACAATTATTGCGGCGGTGATGGCGCTCATTTGTGTTGGCGCTGCAGTGCTCGCGCCCCTGATTGCGCCACACAACCCTTACGACTTAATCAAAATCAACCTTGGCGACGCAGGCACGCCGCCTTGGTGGAAGCCCGAGGGCTCAACTAAGTTTTTATTAGGGACTGACAATCAGGGCCGCGATATCTTATCAACCATCATGTATGGCAGTCGCGTGTCGTTGCTGGTGGCGTTGTGCGCAGTCAGTTTTTCGCTCGTCGTTGGCGTCACCCTCGGCTTACTTTCTGGCTATATCGGTGGCAAGCTCGATTCGTTCATCATGCGTATGGCAGACGTCCAATTGTCGTTTCCGTCGATTTTGGTCGCGCTACTAATTTCCGGCGTTGCCCGCACGGTCATCTCGCGCGATTTGCACGAACACATTGCGATTTACGTGATTATTTTTTCAATTGGTGTAACGAATTGGGTGCAATATGCACGCACCGTGCGCGGCTCAACGTTGGTTGAAAAGAGTAAAGAATATGTGCAGGCCGCGCGCGTGATCGGCGTGCGACCGCTCGCGATTATGTTCAAGCATGTGTTGCCGAACGTGCTCGGACCCGTCTTAGTCATTGCCACGCTTAATATTGCGAGCGCCATCATCACGGAGTCCACGCTGTCTTTCCTGGGCGTCGGTATGCCTGCCACCGAGCCTTCATTGGGCACGTTAATTAGCGTGGGCAATGATTATTTGTTTTCTGGCGAATGGTGGATCACCATCTTCCCAGGCATCGCGCTCATCGTCATGGTGCTCTCGGTCAATCTGCTTGGCGATTGGCTGCGTGATGCCCTTAACCCGAAGTTACGATAATGGCCTTGCTCGAAGTCAAAAATCTTACTGTGGAATTCCCCACCCGTCGCGCAACGTTGCGGGCGGTTGATCAGATTTCGTTTTCTATTGATGCTGGTGAGGTGCTCGGCGTCGTTGGTGAATCGGGTGCTGGGAAATCAATGACGGGGGCTGCGGTCATTGGGCTCTTGGAGCCGCCGGGCCGCGTCGCAGGCGGCGAAATTTGGCTCAATGGCCGACGCATTGATAACCTACCTGCGGCGCAGATGCGGGGCATTCGTGGCAAAGAAATCGGGGCGGTTTTCCAAGATCCCCTTACGTCACTAAATCCCCTATACACGGTGGGTCGCCAAATCATCGAGACGATCCGCACCCACCTGCCCATGAGCGAAACGCAGGCTCGTGACCGCGCGATTGCGTTGTTAGAGGAAACAGGCATCCCTGCCGCGCGTGAACGCATCGAGCATTACCCGCATCAATTTTCTGGCGGTATGCGGCAGCGCGTGGTGATCGCGTTGGCGCTTGCGGCAGAGCCAAAGCTTATCATTGCCGATGAGCCCACCACTGCGCTTGATGTCTCCATTCAGGCTCAGATCATCACCTTGCTCAAGCGTTTATGTAAGGAGCACGGTGCGGCGGTGATGCTGGTCACGCACGATATGGGCGTTATCGCTGAGACCGCAGATCGCGTGGCGGTGATGTACGCCGGGCGTATCGCGGAAATTGGCCCTGTAGCCGATGTCATCCATCGTCCGCAGCATCCTTACACGGTCGGGCTCATGGGTTCAATCCCGGATCTAACGAGTGAGCGCGAGCGACTGACCCAAATCGACGGGGCAATGCCTCGGCTGAATGCGATTCCGCAAGGTTGCGCATTCAATCCGCGCTGCGCAAAAGTCATGGCCCGTTGCTTGGAAAGTACACCGACCTTGGTGCGTGCCGAGAAAAGTTTTTCGGCCTGCTGGTTGCACCATGCGCCCTAATTTATGCCAAATCTGCGCCGCAGGTATTAAGCCCTTATGAGTACTTTGATTGAATTAAAAAACGTCAGCAAGACCTTCGATGTCTCTGCTCCATGGCTGAATCGCGTGATCGAGCGCAAGCCGCGTCAGCTCTTGCATGCGGTGTCAGAAGTTTCGCTGACGATTGAAAAAGGTGAAACGCTCGCGCTCGTTGGTGAGTCGGGTTGCGGCAAATCTACCGTTGCCCGCGTCATTTGCGGGCTTTACGCACCCACCGGCGGGGAGGTGCGTTTTGATGGCGAAAAAATGACGTCCGTGGCGGAAGATACGGCTTTAGCGCGCGCGCAGCGTCGTCGCGTGCAGATGATTTTTCAAGATCCCTATGCAAGTCTGAATCCGCGTTGGCGTGTGCGCGATATCGTTGCTGAGCCCATTCGCGTGCATGGCTTGGTGCAAGGTAATGCCGCGATTGAAAAGCGCATTGTCCAGTTGCTCGACTACGTGAAGCTAGGCGTTGCCGATGGCGAAAAATTCCCCCATCAGTTCTCCGGCGGTCAGCGCCAGCGCATTTCAATTGCCCGTGCGTTGGCGAGTCAGCCCGAGTTTTTAGTGTGTGACGAGCCAACGTCGGCGCTCGATGTATCCGTGCAAGCGCAAGTGCTCAATCTGATGAAAGAGTTGCAACGCGAGTTAAAGCTTACCTATTTGTTCATCTCACACAATCTCGCCGTCGTCCACCATATCGCGGATCGCGTCGGCGTCATGTATCTGGGTCGCGTAGTCGAGCTCGCGCCAAAAGCAGATTTATTTTCGCAGCCTAAACATCCTTACACCAAGATGCTGCTCGACGCGATACCTGATTTAAAGATGACTGGGCGCGCGCGTACGCCGGTGGCAGGAGAAGTGCCCAACCCACTGAATCCGCCGACAGGTTGCGCTTTTCACCCGCGCTGCCCGCAAGCCGTTGCCGCTTGTGCAGCGACGGTGCCCACCTTGACGAAGGGTTCGGGGCGATTACTGGCCTGTCCAGTGGTTTCGATGGCCTAAAAAGTCGCAAATCGAATACAATCCCAGAAAATCACGCGACTACAAGCGTACGGTCGCAGTGAATATAAGAATTTCGGGTGCGGTATCGCATTGGGGCAGGCTCAAGCGGAGGGGTGAATTTTGCGTAAGGAAGTCAACGTGAAGCAAAAAGATCGTGCAAAGCGCGTCTCTTTAGCTTCCCTGACTTCATTGCGGACCAAGCTCATTCTGCCGTTTTGTGCACTCGCGCTTGCGGTGAGCGCCGCCTGCGGATTGGCAGCCTGGCAGTATCTCACGCATGACGCGGCGCAGTCGGCGTTCGCAGAAGCGCATAGCGCGACCCAAACGGCTGCTAAAGCCAGTGCTGAAATTACGCGCGGCGCGGCACGCATCGCCTCTAAGATCGTGGTAGCGGTTGATCTGCCTTCGGCAGATCGGGTCGCAATTGATGCGGCGCTTGCTGCTGCGTTGGCCAGTGATCCAGGCGCGTTGCAAGTCAGTTATGCGAGCCCCACTGGCGACGCGCGCATTCGTCGAAATGCGATCAATGTGCCCAATTTTCCATCGCTTTCAGAGCGGGTCACCAATGCGGCGCTCACTTCCGGTTGGATCGGGCTTTCCGCCAACGGTACTGTCGCATCAAGCGAAGACGTGACAACGCATTTCATATTACGCCAAGCGCTTTCTGGGCAAGACGGGCGCACCGTGGGCTCTCTTGATCTGGTCTACCCAGCGACCGCGCTTTCGGCCGGGCTGAGCAGCCAAAGTGTGGCCTCTGCTGCGTTAGTTAGCGATGTCGGCACGCGGTTTTCGCTCATCGGCACACCTTCGACAGATCGGGCGAATGCGATGACCGCCGCGATGGGGCTCAGATCGGGCTGGGCGTTTGAAGTGCAACCGCGCCAGACAGATCCTAAAGCAGCCGGATTTTTATACGCAAAAACAGCGTTGGCGGCGCTATTGCCTTTTTTAATAGCGCTTGGGTTAGTGGCATTGCCCCTGTTTAGGGCATTGGCAGATATCGAAGATCTTGCCAAAGCATCCGAACGTTTTCGATTGGGTGCAGCGTTAGATAGCCTACCACTCAAGCGCCCGGACGAAATCGGCCGCGTTGCCAGAGCGATGGCGGCGATGTCTTCCCAAGCTACTGCGATTGTCGGCGTTGAAAAAGCGAAAAGCGAGCTCGGCGATGTTGTCTCGAGTGCCCAAAAAGATGCACTCAGTGCACAGCGCGCAGTGTTGGCGCGCACGAAAGATCAAGTCAGGCAACTCGCGGCCGTAGTTGAAGCGGCCTATGAGGGCATCGCGATTTTGGATCGCAAATTTCGCATTGAGTACGCAAATCCAGCTTTCGCTAATGAGTTTCGCATGCCAAGCGGTACGCTCAAGGGCCTTCGTATTTCCGATTTGTTCCATCCAGAGGCTAAGCAATCGATCGACCAATTCGAGCCAGTGCTCGACTTAGGAATTGTGGTGCGAGAAACGGTGCGCTGCAAGCGCGCAGATAGCGTTGAGCTCTACGCCGAGCTTACTGCTTCGCCGGTACGCGATGAATCGGGCGCGATTACCGGCGTGGTCATTGTTGAGCGTGACATGACGCACGCGGTCATGAGCAGCGAGCTCATGACCAAGCAGCTTTTGATCGATCCGCTGACGGAAGTCTGGCGCCGTTCGGCGCTGGTGACTGATATGGAAAGACGTGCAGGGCGGCCTGATCGACCAACATTTTCAGTGCTGTTTATCGACCTCGACGGCTTCAAACAAATCAATGACCGCTTTGGGCATGAGGCCGGTGATAACGTGCTGCGCTCGGTCGGGTCTGTTTTACGGTCGCAAATTCGAGAGAACGATGTCGCTGGGCGCTATGGTGGCGATGAATTTATTATTGTCGTTGACGATGATGCGAAAGAGTCCAACGCGCGCCGCATTGCGCAACGCGTTGTCGCTGCGATCCCGACTGTGACAGGGCTACGCTATCCAGATATACGATTTGCGGCATCGATTGGCATTGCTTGCTTCCCACGAGATGCCGATTCCATCGCCGACGTCGTACGCTGCGCGGATCACGCGATGTACGCAGCGAAGCGCTCGGGCGGTGGGCGCATGCAAAGTTGGGCGGAGGTAAAGTCTAAGCCCAGCTGGAATAGCGCACCGCCCTCTGCCGAGGTGCTTACGTTGCGCCGTCGGGGCTAGCTCAAACGCCTTTTGTCGCAGATTTGTGGTCGACAACATAGCCTTGGACTAAAATACTCTCATGGCTTCCCGTCTAAGACTTATCGCCCGTTTGCAGCGAATTTCGTTGCGTGCAAAGCTCACGCTCTGTTTTGCGGGGCTCACTGTGGCAGTCTTTGCCGCGGTCTTGGCCGCAGCGTTGCACGGCGCAAACGCTTCAAATAACGCGTTTTCAAAACAGCTCGTAACACACATTACCGCGCAGACGTCCGCGGCAACGACTGAATATACCCACGAGGCAAGCATCGTCGCTGGCGCAGTCATTGCTTCGCTCAATGCCAACCCACGACTCGCAACAGACGCCAAAGCGCTCGAGCGCTATCTAGTCGAAGCCACCGATGTCTCGCAGCTTGCCCGCTACATTTATGTCGCCGACGACTCCGGCCAGTTTGTCGGCGTCGAGCGTGCAGTCGGCGCGCAAGAAGAATTATTTGCGCGCATTCGACCCGCTTCCGAAACAGTGATGCGGGAATACAAGTTGACTAACGAAGGAGCGCGTCTGCCACAACCGCCCACAAAATCGTTCGCCTACGACCCGAGGTTGCGCCCGTGGTACCTCCGCGTTAAAGCAGAAGGCAAGCCGATTTGGACTGAACCCTACAAATCTGCATCGCGCGGTCACTTGGTCGTAACGTATGCAAAACCGCTGTTTTCGCTCGACGGTAAAGTGGTGGGTGCGGTTGGCATTGATTTTTCACTGGCACGACTTGCGCAATTTTATAAATCGCTGAAACCTTCCGAAAATGGGGTCGCGTATTTGTTCACCCCAACGGGCGCGCTTCTCGCCCAGTCTGACGATACGGTGCTCTCCGAGCCCGAAATTGGCGCGCTTTGGGCGATGGCAGGAGGTGCTGTCGGCGCGCCGCTGTTGGAGGTGCCTTCGATGAGCGCAGCTGATCGGATATCAACAGCGCTCGTGCCGTTTGGTGAGCGCTCCGCAACGGTTGTCGTGCGCACCCCACAGCGGGATCTCCTCGCTGGCACGCTGCCATTCCTATTGCGTGCATTGGCGCTCTCGGTGATTGCCACTGCCGCAGCAATTTTTCTTGGCACATTAGTTTTACGCTCGGTGATCCGGGATTTATCGACGTTGAGCAAATCAGCGCGTGATGTCGCGCGCGGGATGACGATGACGCGCTTGCCGACGGAACGTCAAGACGAGTTGGGTGATCTTGCCCGCTCCTTCCAGCATATGCGCACCCAAGTTTTTCGTGAACTGACTGACTCGCGCTCGATGCTTGCCCATAGCGACCTGATTACTGAATTTCAGCGGCACGCGATTACTGAAAAAGATACCGCGCTGCGGGCGGCGCGCTTGCACTCGGCCCGGCTGGCGGCCGCAGTCGAATCGGCGCATGAACCCATTGCGATTTTAAGTAGCGCACAAATCCTGACCTATGTAAATTCTGCGTTCGTAGCGCTCGTCGGTCGGCCTGCGCAATCGCTAATTGGTGCGCCGATTGCCGTGCTTGCGACTTCACCTGAAGATCTACTCGATTTTGAGGAGCTTCTTGCGCGCGCCATTTCGCAGCGCGAAGTCGTGCGTAAGACGCTGCATGTGCGGGTTTCTGGTAAGCGAGTAATGTATTTTGATGTTGTGCTTTCGCCAATCATTACGGATGAGGTCGTGCGGGAGGTCACGCTGATTTGTCGCGATGTGACAGGCGTTGTCGCCGATCAAAACGCGCTTTCGCGTGCCGCCCGCATCGATCCAGCGACCAAGCTTTGGCGGCGTGAAGCTGCGCTTGAGCAGCTGGCAGAGCTTATTCAGTTGCAGCCATTGCAGCCGATCTCAGTGCTCTTTATCGACTTAGATGGATTTAAGGCAGTTAACGATCAGCATGGTCACTCGATGGGCGACCGTGCGCTGCGTTTTGTCGCCCAGTTAATTCGTGAGCACACCCGAGAGCGTGATATTGCCTGCCGATTCGGGGGCGATGAATTTATGATTGCGACCGTTGGCGAAAATAGTAGCGATGTCGCTTTAGCGATTGCTGAGCGGTTGATTCCCGGGATTGCAGCGGTGTCGATTACGCTCGGAATCAACAACCCCATTACTGCCTCAATCGGATTGGCGTCGTTCCCCGCCGATGCCAGCACGCTGGATGGTGTTGTGCGCAATGCCGATCAAGCGATGTATCGCGCAAAGGATGCCGGTGGCAATCGCTGTATCGCTTGGGCAAATACAAAATATAAAACGTCGCTGCGCGTTGCGGATTAAGATTGGTTTTTTGTTTTGAATTGACGCAAGTTGAGGTCGTAAAGGCTGGTCGTTCTTGCGCCAACTGCCAGCGCAGTTAGGCCGCTGGTTTTAGAAAGATTACGCAAAAGGCTGCGCTAGAGGCATATTCTGCGCCGCAGGTATGACCCCTTTCCATCCGCGCGCGCGATGCTCGGCGACCACGTTGGTGTAGATGCCGCCGCGCACCCACCAGCGCGAGGTCACCCGCATAAAACGTGGGCTGACCGCCGCAACGAAATCATTCAGCATGTCGTTGGTCACTTTCTCATGAAACGCGCCGACATCCCGAAACGACCACATATACATTTTCAGGCTCTTGAGCTCAAGACATGATTTATCAGCGATGTATTCAATCGTAAAGTGCGCGAAATCTGGCTGGCCCGTCAGCGGGCAATGGCAGGTAAATTCTGGCATCTGCATGTGAATCAGGTAGTCGCGTTTTGTCTCCGGGTTTGGAAATGCCTGCAAGAGGCGCGACGGTGCACTGGGTTTGCTGGGTTTGCGCTGCGAAATCTTTGTGGCCATAAGTGGATAAGTGATTGATTTTGTTGAATTTGGAGATGTTGCGCAACGCGTGTGACCCTGCGCTGGTTGCTATACTCTTAGTTTAGTCCCTTGAAACGGGCGTTGCTCGCCCTGACCGAACGGAATGTTGCATACCTGCGGCGCAGATTTGTGCCCAAAACCATAAGAATTTGTATAAAACGTGCGCCTGAATTCGATCAAACTTGCTGGTTTTAAATCTTTTGTAGACCCTACCGTCATCCGCACTCCGGGTCAGCTCGTCGGCATCGTGGGGCCCAATGGTTGCGGCAAATCCAACGTGATGGACGCCGTGCGTTGGGTGCTCGGAGAGTCGCGCGCCTCTGAGTTGCGTGGTGACTCCATGCAAGACGTTATTTTTAACGGCGCAGGCGATCGCAAGCCGGTGAGTCGCGCCAGCGTTGAGCTCGTTTTTGATAACTCGCTCGGGCGCATTGGCGGCATCTGGGCGCAATACGACGAGCTCTCAATCAAGCGCGTGCTCACGCGCGAGGGCGATGCCAGCTACTACATCAATAATCAGCAGGTGCGCCGTCGCGATATTCACGACGTCTTTCTTGGCACTGGCTTAGGCCCGCGCGCCTACGCGATTATCGGCCAAGGCATGATCTCGCGCATCATCGAAGCCAAGCCTGAAGAGCTGCGGGTTTTCTTGGAAGAAGCCGCGGGCGTCTCTAAATATAAAGAGCGGCGCAAAGAGACTGAAAGTCGTTTGGGCGATGCCCGTGAAAATATGGTGCGCGTTGACGATATTCGGCGCGAACTGACCATCCAAACTGAAAAACTAGGCGGCCAGGCGAAAGTCGCCGGCCACTATAAGCAGCTCGATGGGCAGCGTACGCAAACCCGCGCCTTGCTCTACGCCGTGCGCCGCAATGATGCCCAGAAGCAATTAGTCACAGCGACGACTGAGCTCGCGAGCTTTGCCACCGAAATCGAAGCTGGGCAATCAACCCTGCGCGCGCTCGATACCGAAATCGAGCAATTGCGGCAAGCGCAATACACCCAAAGCGATGCCCTGCAAAATGCGCAGGCAGCGTTTTATTCTGCTAACGCCGATGTCTCCAAAAGCGAGCAGCAGCTCGCTTTTGAGCGCCAGCGCATGCAGCGCGTACGCGATGATCTCACCGTTGCGGCGCAAAGGCTTGTTGACCTTGAGCAGCAAAAAGCAATCGTCGCCAGCGAGTTAGTCTCCACAACCGAGCAGCTCGCCGAGCGCGAAGCCCTCACCGCCGAGACGCAAGAGCGTTTGGGCGATACGGAGCAAAGCGTGCCAACGGCAGAAGCCGCGGCGCGACAAACCCAAATTACGGTTTCTGAGCAACAAAGCCAACTCGCGCAAGCAGATCAAACGATTCAGGTCGCCGCTGCCAATAAAGCCGCTATTGAGCGCACGGTCGCCCGATTAGATGAGCGGGCGAAGCGCCTCGCCGAAGAGCGGGCGCGGCTCAAAGGCCCCGATGCTCAGCTTAAAACCGATCTTGAAGATGCCCTCGAAGCCGAGCGCGACGACGCCCAGTCAGCGCAGGCCGAGCTCGAGCAATTGGAAGCTGACGATACTGATTTTGAGACCAAGATCGCCGCCGCCCGCGCCCATGCTCAGCGTGCCCAATCTGCGCTCTCAGAATTGCGCGCGAAATCGGGTGCACTCGCCAATTTGCAAAGCAAGCTTGCGGTATCCACCAACCAAAGCGCTCTCGCGCAATGGCTCACGGGGCATGGCCTAAAAGAAGCTCATCGGCTTTGGCAGCATATTGAAGTCGAAGCAGGTTGGGAAGATGCGATCGAATCGGTTCTTCGCGAGCGGCTCAATTCCGTGCCCGCCGCGCAGCTCGATGCGCTCGCAAAACACGGAGAGCCGCCTTCAAAATTAGCGGTATTTTCCAATCAATCTGCGCCGCAGGTCGCATCCGCATTAGCCGATGGATTGCGCAGCAAAGTCAGCGTTAAAGATCCTGTCGTTAACGCGGCACTCGCCGATTGGCTTTATGGCGTCGGCTGTGCCGACGCTTTAGAGAGCGCATTAAGCCAACGCGCCCAGCTGCGACCGGGCCACTGTGTCGTTACAAAATCCGGTCATCTCGTCACCCCGCACTCGGTAACGTATTTCAAGCCCGAGTCAGAAGTGCATGGCGCTTTGGCGCGCCAGCGCGAGCTGGAATCGCTGCAGATTTTGCTCGTGGCCGCTGAGCCTCAGGCCAAGCTTGCTCTCACCGACGTCGAAGAAATCGAGCGCAAGAAGCGCGACCACACGCAACGGCTGCAGCAAGGCCGCGCCGCAATGGGCACGCGTCAGCGTCGCATTTACGATCTTGAGCTTGAGCTCATGCAGTTGACGCAGCAAATCGACAACGCATCGAAGCGTGACAGTCAAATTGCGCAGGAATTAGCCGAGCTCGCGCAGCAGTCTCAAACCGAGACCGCGAGCGTGCAAAAAATCGTGCGTGAGACTGAAGCGCTCAATGCCCAGCGCGATACCATCGTGCAAGAGCGCGAAGTCGCCCGCGGCGCGCGCAACGAAGCAGAAGTGGCGCTGACCAAGGTGCGCGAAGCGCTGCGTGATGCTGAGCGCATAGCCCGCGAATCTCAATACCAATTGCGCGCAACCCAAGATCGCTTAAATGAGATGAAGCGGCGCGAATCTCAGCTTTCTCAAAATCGCAATGAAAGCGGTGCATTGCAAGCGCGGCTTACCGCGGAGCTGGGCACGATCTTGCTCGTGCCTATCGAAAATGCCTTGCAAGGTTTACTCGATTCCCGCAAATCACACGAACTCTCGCTCACTCAAGCGCGTGAGACGCATGAAGCCTCAGCGCAGCAATTGCGGGCGAAAGAAGAAGCCAAAGTGACTGCTGAGCGTACGGTCGAGCCGTTGCGTCAAAAGCAGCAAGATCGGCAATTGAAAGAGCAAGCCGCGCGTCTCAATGTTGAGCAAATGGAAGCCCAACTCGCGGAGCTTACTTACGACGCGGAGTGGCTTGTGCAGGCGATTGAAACCGCGCCACGCGGTAATGCATTACAGCAAAAACTAGAAGGCTTGAATAAAGAAATCGATGCCTTGGGCCCTGTTAATCTAGCTGCATTAGATGAGCTTACCGAAGCTTCCGCGCGCAAAGAATATCTCGATAGCCAAGCCGAAGACCTTGAAGAAGCGGTAGAAACTCTCGATGATGCGATCCGGCGCATTGATCGCGAAACGCGCGGGCTGCTGCAAGATACCTTCGATAAAGTCAACGCCAACTTTGCAAAATTATTCCCCACGCTTTTTGGTGGTGGCAATGCCCGCCTAAATTTAACCGGAGACGAGATTTTGGAATCGGGCGTGCAAGTTATGGCGCAACCCCCGGGCAAGCGCAATTCGTCCATCCAATTGCTCTCTGGTGGCGAAAAAGCGCTCACCGCCACCGCGCTTGTTTTTGCATTGTTCCAGTTAAATCCTGCCCCGTTTTGCTTGCTCGACGAGGTCGATGCGCCGCTTGACGATGCCAATACTGAGCGTTTTTGTCGGCTCGTGCGCGAAATGGCAAACAATACGCAATTCTTGTTTATTAGTCACAATAAACTTGCGATGGAAATGGCCGAACAACTTATAGGAATCACGATGCCAGAAGCGGGAGTTTCGAGGATGGTGGCGGTGGATATTGCGCAGGCAATGAAGATGGCAGCCTGATTGATGGACAGCCTACTGAAGTCGCTTTTAGCGCTTGATCCGTTAATTCTTGGCGTTGGCGGTCTCGGCATCGCGTTAGTATTGGGGGTGCTCGTGGTCAATATTGTGCAGCTGCGCCGTGCGGGTCGTGCTTCTGCTTCTGCCTCTTCCTCTGCTACTGAGGCGCCAGCGGCCGAGGCCTTTGATTTGCGAGAAGCGCGACGCGACCCGACGATGGGTCAAAGTGCGCCCGTCTCAAGCTATCAGCACCATGAAGTGGTTGATACCCGCGATTGGGATGTTCCCGAGCAACCCGTCGCGCCGCATCAAGCCGCGAGCGCGCCGACTGTGGCGCGCATCGAAGCGCTGCAACCGATTGAATCTGCGCCGCGGGTATCAACGCCAGTCGCAGACCAAAGCCCGATTGATATTTCCCTTGACGCGGTTGATCAAAAGGCAGCTGATCTTGCCGCCGTGCCGCTCGGTCCACGTGAGCCCACTGCGCCGATTGATGGCCGTGTTCATAGCATCGTCAAACTACGATTTGGTACCGCGCTTGATGCTGAGCGCACCAAGCTCATGATTGAAGATATTGGCGCCCGCTTTCCAAAAGGTCACGCTTGGGTGTGGGCAGCAAGTGCCGCCGCCTGGACAGGGATCAAGCACATAACGACTTCATCGATCCCCAGCGCAGACGCAATCGCATTCTCCATGCCGTTAGCCACACGCAGTGGCGCAGTCACTGAAAGCGCGTTACGTGATTGGATGGCGGCCATCGCCGAGTCTGGGGTGACGTATGGTGCTGAAGTGGTCTTTGCGCCGATCCACGAAGATGCGAAGCGCGCCGTCGAGCTCGATCAATTTTGTGGCAATCTTGATTTGCTCGCTGGAGTCTGCTTAATGCGCGCAGACCGCTCCGCCATTCCAGGCACTCGATTGCGCGGCACGTTGGAAGCAGAGGGTTTTCACCTTACCGAACGCGGTGAATTTGCGATGATGGCCGATGATGGCGCACATGTGCTCTACGAAGTGCGCAGCATTCATGGGCAAGCAATGAGCGCGGAATCTCTGCGTCATGATGGCGTACATGGCGTTACGTTGTCGTTAGATGTGATGCGCGTGCCCAATCCCGTGCAGCAATTTGATCTCATGCGCGGTCTTATCAAGCGACTCGCAACGCGCTTGGAAGCGACGGTAGTTGATGACCGTGGCCACGCGTTGACCGATGCCCTTTTCACTCAAATTCGAGGTGAACTCGAAAAACGGGTGACCGCAGCACGCACGGCTGGGATCGAGCCCGGAAGCCCGCTTGCCCGCACGCTCTTTGCGGAGTAATGGGTAACGCGCACCTGCCTGAGCACGCGCGCGCACTTATCTTGCGGGCGCAGATCGAAGCGCATGATCACGCCTACTACGTGGGCAACGCACCGACTATTTCGGATGCCGCTTACGATGCCCTCTTTCGCGAGTTGCGCGCACTTGAAGCGAACCATCCAGCGTTACTAACGCCTGATTCCCCCACGCAACAGGTCGCCGGAAAGGCGCTTGCCCAATTCACTGCAGTGCGCCATGCGCTGCCAATGCTGTCGATCAATACCGAGACCGACACCACGGCGCAAGGTGCTACGCAGTTTGATGCGCGAGTGCGCAAAGCGCTTGGGCTGAGTGATTCTGCGCCGCAGGTAGACTATATCGCCGAGTTGAAATTTGATGGCTTGGCCATGAGCTTGCGCTATGAAAACGGACGGCTTGTGCAAGCGGCGACCCGTGGTGACGGCGAGACCGGCGAAGACGTGACCCACAACATTCGCACCATTCAGCAAATTCCGTTGCGATTGCGCCTCAAAACGGGTGAATCTGCGCCGCAGGTATTAGAAGTGCGGGGCGAAATTTATATTGCACTCAAAGATTTTGCAGCGCTTAACGCCCAACAAGCCGCACAGGGCGATGCGCTTTACGTCAACCCACGAAATACTGCCGCTGGCGCCGTGCGCCAACTCGATCCTGCAATCGCAGCGACGCGGAGACTTCGCTTTTTTGCGTATGGGCTTGGCGAAATCGAGGGCTGGAAAGTGCCCGACACACATAGTGCGACGCTCGATGCGCTGCAAGCATTTGGGTTACCCGTCAATGACCAGCGCCGGGCGTGCGCCGGCGCGCAGTCTTTAGCGCAATTTCATACTGACACCAGTGCAATACGCGCTAAGCTGTCGTTTGAAATTGATGGTGTGGTCTATAAAGTGGATTCACGCGCGCAACAGGCGCAGCTTGGATTCGTCTCGCGCGAGCCGCGCTGGGCGGTGGCTCATAAATTTCCTGCTGAAGAAGCGATATCCGTTGTTGAGTCAATTGATGTGCAAGTCGGGCGCACCGGCGCGATCACACCTGTTGCCCGGTTACGCCCGGTTTTTGTAGGCGGGGTTACGGTCACCAATGCGACCCTGCACAACGAAGACGAAGCCCGCCGCAAAGACGTGCGCGAAGGCGATACCGTGATCGTGCGTCGTGCCGGTGATGTCATCCCAGAAGTTGTGCGTAGTCTTCCCGATATGCGTCCGGTTGATATTGACGGCATTGCGCTTCATCCGAGGTATTGCCTGCCCACGGTCTGCCCGGAGTGCGGCTCAGCGGTCGTGCGGGCGGCTGATGAAGTCATTGCCAGATGCGTCGGGGGGCTGGCGTGCCCGGCGCAAACGCGGCAGGCAATTTTGCATTTTGCAGCGCGTCGAGCGATGGATATCGAGGGCATGGGCGATAAAGTCGTCGAGCAATTAGTTGCTGAGAAAATCGTAAATTCCCCCGCAGATTTATATGCCTTGGGCGTAACCGCGTTGGCCAGGTTGGCGCGTATGGCAGAAAAAAGCGCGACCAATCTCTATGCTGCAATTGAGGCGAGCAAACACACAACGCTTGCCAGATTTATTTTCGCGCTGGGGATCCGCCATGTTGGGGAGACGACGGCAAAAGATCTCGCGCGGCATTTTGGCGCGATCGAAGCGGTGATGGATGCCGACGAGCCTGCGCTACTGCAAGTCAATGATGTCGGGCCCGTGGTGGCCGCGAGCGTGCGTAGCTTTTTTTCGCAGGCGCACAATCGGGAAGTCGTCGCGCGCTTGATCGCGCGCGGCGTTCACTGGGATGCTCCAGTGCCCATACCTGCGGCGCAGAATATCGGCGTTTCGGGCAAAACGTTTGTACTGACCGGCACGCTGCCGACGCTATCTCGTGACGATGCGCAGGCCATGATTGAAGCGGCGGGCGGTAAATGCGCAGGCAGCGTCTCCAAAAAAACTGATTTTGTGTTGGCCGGCGAAGATGCGGGTAGCAAATTGACTAAAGCCCAAGCATTAGGCGTAAAAATCATTGATGAGTCAGAATTTAAAGCGATGCTGCAATGAAGCCCGTTCGTAAGGCGGTATTTCCCGTGGCCGGGTTGGGCACCCGCTTTTTGCCCGCAACCAAAGCCAGCCCAAAAGAGATGATGCCCGTCGTTGATAAGCCACTCATCCAATACGCGGTGGAGGAGGCGGCAGCAGCAGGTATTACCGATATGGTCTTCATTACCGGCCGCAATAAACGCGCGATTGAAGACCATTTCGATAAAGCCTATGAGCTTGAAACCGAGCTCGCACTGCGGGCACAAGATGTGCTCCTCGAAGAAGTGCAAAGTATCTTGCCTGCACACATTAATTGCATCTATATCCGGCAAGCGCAAGCCCGCGGCTTGGGCCACGCCGTGCTCTGCGCGGAGCCCGTGGTTGGCGATGAGCCGTTCGCAGTGATCCTTGCTGACGATTTAATTGATGCGCCGGGCGCGCCTGTGCTCAAGCAAATGATGGAAGCGTTTTATGCCCGCGCGCAATCGATGGTTGCTGTTGAAGAAGTGCCCGCAGACGAGACCGACAAGTGGGGTATTTGTGATGTTGCGGGCGAGCGGGCATCGATTGCAAAGATTCATCGCATCGTCGAAAAGCCTGCGCCGGCCGATGCGCCTTCTAATCTCGGCGTGGTCGGGCGCTATATTTTTACGCCACACATATTTTCCCATTTGAAGCAAATCGGTGCCGGCGCAGGCGGAGAGATTCAGTTAACCGATGCGATCTCGCGCATGCTCGGGGATGTCGGCGCGAGCGCGTTTCGGTTTGCGGGCACGCGCTACGACTGCGGCAGCAAGCTCGGCTATTTGCAGGCCACAGTCGCGTTCGGGTTGAAGCACAAAGAAGGCGGTGAAGCTTTCCGCGAATACCTGCGGCGCAGTATTTGATGCGCACACGCTAATGCAACTTCGCGAATTGCAATATATCGTCGCCATCGCGCAAGAGAAAAGTTTTGTGCGAGCGGCCGCAAAATGTTTTGTGAGCCAACCCGCGCTTTCGGTCGCGGTCAAAAATATGGAAGAAGAGCTTGGCGTTACGCTTTTCGAGCGCGGTAAATCGCAAGTCAGCGTGACCGCGATTGGTCAAAAAATCGTTGCCCAAGCCCAGCGCGTGCTTGAAGCAACTCAATTGCTCAAAGATATTGCCCGTGGCGGAAGCAATCCCTTACACGGCGTACTGCGGTTGGGGGCGATCTATACCGTCGCGCCGTATTTATTGCCGGGGCTCATCTCTGCGCTCAACGTGAAAGCGCCAGAAATGCCGATTGAAATTGAAGAAAATTTCACCCATCATCTTGAGACGATGTTGCGGCAAGGGCAGATCGATTGTGCTTTAGTTGCGCTGCCGTTTGCGCTACCCAACTTGCAAGTTGATCAGCTCTATGAAGAGCCATTCACCGTCATCGTGCCGCAGAAGCACCCATGGGCAACACGCGAGCAGATCGACCCTTGCGAGCTCGCGCAGACCCACTGCATCTTGATGTCTGTCGGCAATTGCTTTCGCAATCATGTTTTGCAATCCTGCCCAGAGCTCAACGATCCTTCTAGCAATGTCTCGCGGAGTAATTCGCTTGAGACCGTTCGCAATATGGTCGCGTCTGGTTTGGGGGTTTCGGTCATGCCACTCGGCGCACTTGATGCCCGCTATCAGACCGATTTAGTCACCGCCATCCCGTTTGCCGCACCCGTGCCCTCGCGACGCATCGGGCTTGCCTATCGGTCGGGCTTTTCGCGGCCAGATGCGATTAGGCTCATTAAAGACTGCGTGCGCGCGCTCCCACTTTCCTATGCGACCTTGCTTAACGATGACGGCACCACACTTTTGCAGTGATAAACTTCGTCAAGTCGGGCGGTTAGCTCAGCGGTAGAGCACTGCCTTCACACGGCAGGGGTCGCAGGTTCAAACCCTGCACCGCCCACCAATCATAAAGTTTGAAATAGGGCGCTTCAGCGCTTTTATTTTGCCCATTTTTCGCGCAAAACTGCGCCGCAGGTATTCCGCGGAGTCCGACGTAAAGCGTATGTCAGATCAAAAAGTAATCGGCTTTGCAGGCTGGTCCGGGAGCGGGAAAACGACGCTAATTGAGCAGCTCATTCCGCGCATTCGCGCCCGCGGCGTGCGGGTTTCGCTCATCAAGCATACGCATCACGCGATCGACATTGATCAGCCCGGAAAAGACTCGCACCGCCATCGAATGGCAGGCTGCGAAGAGGTATTGATTTCCGCTTCGAGCCGATGGGCGTTGATTCGCGAGCTGCGTGATGCGCCAGAGCTTACGCTTGCGGAGGCGATTAAGATGTTGAGCGCGTGTGATCTCGTTTTGGTGGAGGGCTACAAATTCGCAGCGATTCCCAAAATTGAGATCTTTCGCGCGAATGTGGACGTCGAGCGGCTTTACCCGAGTGATCCGCACGTGCGCGCGATCGTTACCGATACGCCCGAGGCGCAGAGCCCCATCCCGCAATTCGGTTTGCGTGAATATGACGAAGTCATCGATTTTATGTTTGAAATTGTCGGACTGACGCAACGCTCAAGCGTCCGTTCATCGCCACCAACAGGCTAAATCTTGACCAATCGACTGACATGGTTCATCATGTCGGTATGTCGCAATTCGCCTACATTCGTCCCATTTCCGTCGCGCTCCTCGCAGCGTTTGGCGTGCAATGCGCGCAGGCGCAGGGTTTCTTCGGCGGCATCAAATTTTCATCTCCCGTAACGGACGCCGCCGCTGAGGGTAAAACCGACGCCAAGCCAGCGCTGTTTGCGCCCGACAAATCAAAAATAAGCGACGAGCTCGCGCTCGGTCTGCGCGTCCCAGCGTGGGAGCGCACGCGCAATATGTTCGCAACCGAGCAAGCCTCGGTCTTTGGCGGGGTTAAAACAGCCTCGGGCATCGGTTTTGGCGCCGCGCTGTCGCAAGTTCGGCCAACGCAGGGCTCGATTCCAGGCACTGCGCCGGTGCAATCCAATCCATTGCCGCTGGGGCTTTTCTCCAATACGTTTGGTCAGCCGCTCAACCCCGGTAGTGTTGGAATCGATATTTATTCCTCATTCGATGTATCGTCCAAAATTTCCCTCTTCGGGCGCTTGGGTCTTGAGCGAAATGAAGTACGGCCGTTGCAAGCCAACGAGGCCAATCTAATTTCTCCGCTCGCCGGTGCTACTGTGCGCACTGGCCAGTCTGCCAATTACGGCGTCGGTATTCGTTTCGATGTTTCCCCGTCGTTGGGTGTGCGTGCCGAGTATTCGCGCGGCTTGAAAGTAGATCGCCCCGAGTTTTCCAAAGAAACCGAAACCGACACGCTCTCGCTCGGGCTTCGCTGGAAGTTTTAACCTCCCTGCAATGACATAATCACGCGTATGATCAGCGTGATTTACCTTGCCCGCTTGCGCGATGCGCTGGGCGTATCCAAAGAAGAAATACCTGCGGCGGAGAATGTGGCCGATTTGCTCGCAATTTTGCGCTCGCGCGGCGGTAGTTGGGCATGCGAATTAGCGGAAGGCAAGGCGTTTAAAGTCGCGGTCAATCATGCGCTTGTGCCGCCCGAAACGCCTTTAAACGCTGGCGACGAAGTGGCATTTTTACCGCCGGTAACCGGAGGCTAGGTCGCAATGCCAGTGCGCATTCAAACTGCCGATTTCGACATGAGCGCTGAAATCGCAACGATGCGAAAAGCCAATCCAAAAATCGGGGCGGTTGCGAGCTTTGTTGGCGTCGTGCGCGATATGAACGACGGTGATGCCGTGGCCGGTATGTTTCTCGAGCATTATCCGGTGATGACTGAAAGCGCGCTGCAAGAGATCATCGCCGAAGCCCACACCCGTTGGGATTTTTTCGACGCACTCATCATTCATCGCGTCGGGCAATTAGCGCCGCTCGATCAAATCGTATTTGTCGCGGTGACGAGCGCGCACCGCGGTGATGCGTTTGATGCTTGTCACTTCATTATGGATTTCTTAAAGACCAACGCACCGTTTTGGAAGCGTGAATCAACGCCCGCAGGCGAGCGCTGGGTCGATGCTCGCGTCACCGATGACGCTGCCGCAGCGCGGTGGAAGCGGTGAGCACCGTATTTTGTCGAAATTGCAATTCCCGGTTAATACCTGCGGCGCAGTTTTGCTCAGATTGCGGGCAAAGTAGCGCTCCAATTCGGAGCTCAACGCTCGAAGTGATGAAGGACTGGAGCGAGCACTACGTCGGCAGCCACGGCGCGCTTTGGCGCACCCTTTCAACGCTCTTTCGGTCTCCAGGAAAGCTCACGCGCGAGTACATCGCGGGTCGGCGTACGATGTATCTGAAGCCAATTCAGTTGTATTTTCTGGCTTCTATTTTGATGTTTGCGTTTGTGAAAATCGGCAGCCCTGGGATCGAGAAAATCGAATTCGTCGGGGACAAAGCACCGATTTCTGTTTCCGGCAGCGTGCGTGAAGAGCTGCAATTGCTCACGCCATTTCTTGGCAAAAGTATCGAGGCGCGCGTGAAAGCAATCAACGACATGCCCCGGAGTGAGTTGACGCTTCGCGTCAATACCTTCGCTGCAAAGTTCATCCCGATCGGGTTCTTTTGCTTAGTGCCAGTGCTGGCATTTTTTCTGAAAGTGTTGTGGGGCTGGCAGATGCGATACGCCGATCATTTCGTTTTCGCACTTCATGTTCAGGCAACTGTTTTTTTCTTCTTGGCCATTTTTTACCTCGGACCGAAAACGTTTGGCGCGTATCAAGGCGTGGTTGCAATTGCGATGTTGTTGACGGTTTGGCGTGCTTTCGCCGGCGCGTATGGTGGAAGTCGGTGGAAACGCTTACTTTTGATTATCCCGACCGTCTGTGTTTACTTTCTAGCGCTTTTGATTGTGCTTGTGACGATCATATTTTTTGGCTTTGCTTTAGGGTAGCGACCAATGCATCGGATTGCACTCGATTGGGGAAGCTCACACTTGCGGGCGTACGCAGTGGATACCTGCGGCGCAGTTTTACAAACGCGGCAGGCCGATACCGGCGTATTTTCGGTTGTCAAAAATGAGTTTGAACTTACCCTGCGCGCGCTCGTCGATGATTGGCTCGACGCCCATCCGCAGATCGAAATCTGCGCCGCTGGTATGATCGGTAGCGCTAATGGGTGGCAAGAGGCGCGCTATGTTTGCACGCCCGCAACGCCGCGCGCGTTGCGAGAAAGCATGCTTCGCATTGCGTTTGAGCGCTCAGCGCACGTGCTGCAAATCATCCCCGGCGTACGCCACGGCGCGGGCATGGCGGTGGATGTGATGCGGGGCGAGGAGACCCAGATTTTTGGCGTGTTGCAAGGTCTAGGCGATGGCGTATTTTGCTTGCCGGGCACCCACTGCAAATGGGTCGTCGTGCGCGATGATGCGATCGTTGATTTTCGCACTCACTTTACAGGTGAGCTCTATCAGTGGCTCTCGACGCAAAGCAGCGTGAGTAAAGTATTCGGGCCCACTGCGCCGTTTGATTCCAAGGCGTTTGATGAGGCAGCGGGGCGCGCCATCGCCGCGCCCGGCGATTTGCTGCATCAACTCTTTACCCTACGCGCGAGCGTGGTCTCGCGTGAGCGCGATGGCGCTTGGGCGGCGAGCGCTGCCCAGGGCGCACTGATTGGCGCAGATGTGGCCAATGGCATTGAATACCTGCGGCGCAGTTTCGGCGATTTTGCAAGTGCACCGATCCACTTGATCGGTGCACCAACGCTTAGCGCGCACTACGCACATATTCTCGGGCAGCAGGACATCGATTACCGTATGCACGATGCTGACGCCACAGTGAACGGATTGACCCGTATTTGCGGCAAACCAGCGTAAAGTAGCGTCATGAACACGAACGTAAATCTCAGCCGTCACATTCAACCTGAAATTGCAGTGCGGGCTATCCCTGATGACGAACGCGTCTGGGTGCCGCAAGCGCCCAACGTTTGGTTCCGCCCGCTTTTATTTAATACTGTAAGCGGCGGTTGGTGTAATCTTTTACGCGTGCGCAAATCGGGCGTGCTCTCGCGGCATCGGCACCCCATGGCGGTCACCGGTTATGTGATTAAAGGCACGTGGCGCTACCTTGAACATGACTGGATCGCCATGGAAGGCAGCTTCGTCTACGAGCCTCCGGGCGAGGTGCATACGTTGGTCGTTCCCGATGATTGCCCTGAAATGATCACGCACTTCAATATTCAAGGCGCGATGATTTACTTAGACGCTAACGACAATCATATCGGTTATGAAGACGTGTGGACCAAGATTGAGATGTGTCGCGCTCATTATGAAAGCAATGGCTTGGGCGCGGGCTATGTTGATCAGTTTGTGCGGTAGCGTTGAAAGTCTTGGTTACTCTTTCTTTCGCCTGCTGCGTACCCATCGTTAATCCCCTCTTCCCGTGTCAGCGGGTTCAGGTGAAGGCGCGTCACCGGCAATTGCAAAAATTCATCGATATTCAGCGTTGGCTTTCATCGCTCCTAACTTATCAAAATCGCGCTGCTAAACGAGAATCAGGTCGGCCGCAATGAACCCGCTTCTCGCGATCGCCCTCGGCGCGATCCTCGGCGCCTGGAGCCGCTACGCGCTCGCACTCGTCTTCAATAACGAACACGGCAATTGGCCGCTCGGCACGTTGTTGGCCAATGCCATAGGCGGATTGCTCATTGGCATTTGCGTTGCATTTTTCTCTGAACGTGCAGAGATCGATCCCGCGTGGCGACTGTTCGCCGTCACCGGATTTCTCGGCGCGCTTACTACTTTTTCGACTTACTCCGCAGAAGTGATCGCGCTTTTGCAGCGCGGCGATTGGCTGTCGGGCCTGGGGCTTGCGTTGGTGCACGTCATCGTCTCGCTCGCGCTCTGCGCCGCAGGGTTTTATCTCTACAAAGCAATTGCTTAATTTCAAAGAGGAACAACATGAGTCAGACAATTAAAGCGTTTCGTTTCCATAAAGTGGGTGGCCCCGAGGTGTTGCAGCTCGAGCGCGTTACGCTCGATGCGCCGGGCGAGGGCGAAGCCCAAATTCGCCATACGGCAATTGGCGTTAACTACATCGATACTTACCATCGCTCCGGCTTGTATCCACTACCGTTGCCCTCTGGTATCGGCATTGAGGGCGCGGGCGTGGTCACTGCGCTGGGTGCGAATGCGGGTCACAGTCTTGCAGTGGGCGATCGCGTTGCGTATGCGGGTGGGCCGTTGGCCGCCTATAGCGAAGCCCGCAATATCCCCGCGCGGCAACTCCATAAAATTCCCGAGGGTGTGAATGATCATCACGTCGCGGCAGGTTTTTTGCGCGCGCTTACGGTTGAGTATTTATTTAACCGTAGCTTCCCGCTTAAAGGTGGCGAGACAGTGCTTTTTCACGCTGCCGCTGGCGGCGTTGGTCTCATCGCCTGCCAATGGGCGAAAGCGATTGGCGTGAATCTGATCGGCACTGCCGGCAGCGACGATAAATGCGCGCTCGCCATCGCACATGGTGCGGCGCACTGCATCAATTACCGCACGCAAAATTTCGTTGAAGAAGTGAAGAAAATAAACGGTGGTCAGGGTGTGCCTGTTGTATACGACTCCGTTGGAAAAGATACATTTCCCGCGTCGCTTGATTGCATTTCACCGCTTGGCTATTTCGTGAGTTTCGGTAATGCCTCAGGCCCGATTGACGCATTTAATTTAGGCATGCTTGGCCCTAAAGGCTCAATCTACGCAACGCGCCAAACGCTCATGACCTACATTGCTGATCGCACGCGCTATGAACAAATGGCGGCGAACGTGTTCGCGCTCATGAAAGCAGGCAAACTCGATCTCGCACCACGGCAAACCTATTCGCTTGAAAATGCGGCGCAAGCGCATCTCGATCTGGAAGCCCGCAAGACTACGGGTGGGATGATTTTGTTGCCATAGTTTTTAACGACAAGAGAAATACCTGCGCTGCGGGAGTGCGTTTTTAGTCAAATCTGCGCCGCAGGTATTAAAAAAAGTCGATGAACAGTCGTTGTTCTGACGCGCGTTATTAAGCCATGGTCATCGTGCTTGATTTTTTTGCTAACAAATATTAAAGACCGAGTCTTTTCTTGATCACCGCGAGCTCCGCTTGCATCGAAACGTTCGCGCGTTTGAGTAAATCGAGCTCCATCGTTTTTATCTCCAGCTGGGCGATCTTCTGATCTTTCAACTTACCGTCCGCAGCTAATTTCTGATTGAGTCCCTGAATCGCCGCCAACGCTACGCCGGAAACGTCTGACGTGGTGATGTTTTTACTATCTGCACCTAAGCCAAATGCGGCATGAAAATCTTGCGCCATCGGGCCGATATGGCGGCGCGGTGTTCCCCTAAATTGCCAGCTAGAAAGCGGCATCGCAACTACTTTATCCAGGATCGATTTTGGAGAAATCGCCGCGATACCCTCTTTCAAATTGCGATCTGATGAACAGCTCCAAGAAGCAGCGCCGCCAGCAGGAAGTGAGCAGCCCGGCGTAACGTCATCGGCGGACGATGCCGCCCCTACTTTAAACACGACACCGCCACGAGAACGGGCTGCAAATTGATCGCTGGCCGAGGAGTGGAATGGGCTTATAGCTGCGATTCCGGCGTTACTATCAGACCAAATGAACGTACCGTCGTGAATCGTAGGGGTCGGAGCATTGGATTGTGTTCGAGCAAAAAGTCCACCTGCAAGACTATATCGACCGCTCGCCGAGTTGTTAGCGCCCCCGACGACGATACCGAAATCACCATTTGCGATATTGCTATCACCGCCTGTAACGGTGCTTTGTTGACCGTTTGCCTTGTTGCGTTGACCGCCAGAAATTGAGGAAAAAGCGCCATTCGCAAGATTGTTAAATCCTCCCGCAGCGCTACTGTGCGCGCCACTAGACGCATTGCTTTGACCTGCTCCGACAAACGCATACAAACCTGCAGATGAATTGCTTGCACCGCCTGCAATAGCAGAGTAATTTCCACCGGCGGTATTCGACTGCCCACCGACAATCGCACTACGATCCCCAGAGGCGAGATTGGTCTGCCCGCCTGCGATAACGGCATAGCTTGATGTCGCTTGATTGAATTCGCCGCCAGCGACGGTGGAAATATATCCATTCGCACGGTTATCAAGCCCGCCGCTGATGGCGCTGAGTGAACCGCCTGCTGTGTTATTTCTTCCGCCAGTCACGGTGGCAAAACCCGCGTCGGAGACATCGACATTATCGTTACCCACTCGATTGCCAAATCCACCACCGACGAAACCGTAGTGATCGGTGACTCGATTCGGCGCGTCGCCGCCATAATCGGGATCTGAACCGGACGCCACACCACCGCCAGCGATAGTCGCGCCGCGCACGCCAACTGAAGTGCTATTTGCCGCTGCGCCACTAGTCATATTCGGGCTAATTGCATTTACGTTTGTAACCCGAAGACCGTCGCCATTTCTTGATGCAGGCATCAAGTATCCGTTAACGTCAATCTTAAGATCGCTAACGTTTGCGGATTGAAGCTGCATCCTGCCATCTGCCGACAAAGGAATAACACTCGAACCGCTGGCAAAAGCGACTGGCGAGTTCCAACTAACAATGACACTTCCACCAGGAACTCCGGATTTTCCCGCGAATATAACGCCACCTGTAGAGGGCAAATTTTCAACAGTGAATTGCGCGCTTACGGCCGAGGCATCGCTTGGTATATCGCAGCGTCCTGTAAATTGAACGTCACGAACTGCGTATCCAGCGACCAGTTTTGGGCCAGTTTCTGGCGGCGTTGGTGAGACCCCAGCACGAGTATCCATCAAATTACAAGGCGCAATCGGCGTGTAAACGAGATCACGATCGATCTCGCCCAAGGCTTTCGGTCGATCATTTCTTTGATGGCCTGACATATTCGAGCTTTGTCGATTTTGAACTATGGTTTCAAGCACGTGATCAAGCGATCCAGCGAGGCTTGCAATCAGCAATTGATCTGCGCGTAAGCCTTTTAGAGCGCTCCTAAAACCTGTTTGTTCAGCCCTTGACATTTCGGACGACCATGTGTTGACGATGCGTTCTATGATCGAATCTCTATTCAAATCGATCGCAAGCAACGGTTCTGAGTTTCGAATTTCGAATTTTGAAGGAACTGTCGATGCTAAGAAATCAGCCGCTTGCGCGCGCCTTGGTTCGATCAAAGTATCAAAGCAAATCGTGGTGACTAGTACCAAGACAGGACTTAGCCAGATATTACTTTTCAATTGATTCATGACATGGTCTCAAAAAAACACTTAGTAATTTTGAAATAAATTGAGACCGATGAAGAGAAAATCTTCACCCTATCCGCGAAACGGGACTATTTCTGTCGGTTAAATGTAACGAAACTCCTCATTTTCCCTACGACAAAACTTCACCCACCACCAAATACTCCAACAACGCTTTTTGCGCGTGCAGCCGATTTTCAGCTTCGTCCCAGACCACGCTTTGCGGGCCGTCGATCACACCGGCACTGACCTCTTCGCCGCGATGCGCGGGCAAGCAATGCATGAAGAGGGCGTCGGGCGCGGCGGTGGCCATCATTTGCTCGTCGACACAAAAGCCTTCAAAGGCTTTCAACCGATCTGCAGATTCATCTTCCCATCCCATACTAGTCCAGACGTCGGTGTTGATGAGGTGTGCGCCGCGCGCAGCATCGGCGGGCGTGTCGAACACCCGAACATGACCGCCCGCTGCTGCTAACTGCGCCGCAGGTATTGTGTAGCCTCGCGGGGCGGAGACGTGCAGCGTGAAATCGAATATTTTTGCCGCTTGCATCCAAGTGAAGCACATATTGTTGGCATCACCAATCCAGACGACGGTCTTTCCCGAGATCGTGCCGCGCTGCTCGATGAAGGTGTAAATATCGGCCATCACTTGGCACGGGTGAAATTCGTTCGTCAATCCATTAATGACGGGTACGCGCGAGTGCGCAGCAAATTTTTCAATAATCGTTTGCTCAAAAGTGCGGATCATGACCACATCGACCATGCGCGAAATGACGCGCGCCAAATCTTCAATCGGCTCACCGCGTGAGATTTGAGAGTCTTTGGTGGTGATAAAAATTGCCGAGCCACCGAGCTGACTCATCCCTGCTTCAAACGAGACACGCGTGCGCGTGGAATTTTTCTCAAAGACCATGGCGAGCGTGCGGTCGCGTAGCGGGTGATAGAGCTCGTAACGCTTAAAGCGCTCTTTGATTAGTTTCGTGCGCTTGAATAAATATTCATATTGAGCCCGAGTGAAATCGTTAAATTGTAAGTAGTGTTGGATTGCCATGGCATTCTGTAGAGCCACTAAACCGCAATACTATCACGGGGTACAATCGATGTCTGTACATAGACAAAACTCATCGTTTGGGTAACGATTTTCGTTGCACAAATGCCATTTCATCCGTCATTCTCGGCATGATTCCTTCAGAGCTACATAGCGATCTCGTGATTCGCGGCATGACCCGCGATGGTCAACCATTTCGCCCAAGCGATTGGGCCGAGCGACTTTGCGGTGCGATGAGCATGTTCGGGCAAGACGAGCGGCTGATGTATTCCGAGCATGTGCAGCCGACGTTTCGCGAGGGTGTGCGCTGCGTCATTATCGGCAAAAAATTGGCTACGCTTGAGCCGCGCCTATTTCGATTTTTCGTGTCGTTCGCGCGCGAAAACGATTTGGTCGTAACCTACGAGGAAGATGCGCCCGCCTCAATGCTACCTGCGGCGCAGAAAGATCTCTCGAAAGATTGGACGCCGCCGTCTACCGAGCATTAACCCTCTGAAAGCTTTAGCCGCTGCACTTTTCCTGATGGGCCTTTTGGCAATTCCTGCATGAAGCGAATTTGCGAGGGTGCTTTGTAATTTCCGATGATGTTGATGCAATGCGCAATGAGCAAATCTGCGCCGCAGGTATTTTCACTTTCGTGTGATTTGAGTACGATAGCGGCGTGAATGGTTTGTCCATAATTTTTGTCTGGCACGCCATAGGCTACCGCCTCGAGCACCGCAGGGTGCAGCAGCAGCGCTTCATCGATTTCGCGCGGCGCGATGTTTTCCCCGCCTTTGATAATCAACTCTTTGATACGCCCAGTCACGAAATAAAAGCCATCGGCATCGCAATGACCAAGATCGCCGGTGCGTAGCCAGCCGTGTACATCAAAAGCCGCTTTCGATTTCTCAGGTGCGTTGAAATATTCGGGCATCACATTTGCGCCGCGTAGGCAAAGCTCACCCGTTGCGCCCGAAGCAACAGTATGCCCCTCGGCATCAATCACTTTTGCTTCCACGCCGCAGGGTAGCCCGGGCGTGCCATACTTGCGGCGCAGATTTTCTTGTGGGTTGCAAAATACCATCGAGGCGCATTCGGTCATACCCATGGCCTCGATCACGCCGATACCAAATCGGGCTTCAAACGCGCGGTGTTGCTCTGGCGGAAGCGGAGCGCTGGCGCTGCGGGCAAAGCGGATTGCGGCGAATTCATCGCGCGCGCATTTCGCATCATCGTTAAGCAAATAAGCGATGATTGTCGGCACGACATTAAGCCACGTGGGCGAAAAATCTCGCACCCATTGCCACCAGAGCGAAACAGAAAATTTATGCGGGGTGATGATACTGCCGCCACTGATGAATGGCGCAATCGTCGCGATGCATTGGCCATTAATATGATATAGCGGCAGTGAGGAGAGTACGCGATCTTGCGCGCTCAGGCCGTGCCACTGCGCTACGGTTGCGCCTGTGTGCAAAAGATTGGTATGCGTGAGCAATGCGCCCTTTGGCTGGCCGGTCGTGCCTGAGGTATACATCAATAGTGCAGCGTCGCTTGCCGCAACGGGCGGGAGCGTGAATACCTGCGGCGCAGATTGGGGCACTTGATCGATGTCAATTTCAATAATGGCCACGCGCTCTCGAACCTGCGCCGGGCAGAGCGCGAGCGCATCAATCACCGTCGCGCGGTGATCAGCGTTGGTGAAAATGCAACGCACTTCGCTATGCCCAATCGTATGCGCAAGCGCACTGCCTTTGCTCAACAAATTAAACGGTACGACCACGCGCCCAGCAATCATTACACCTAAAAAAATCGTTGTCGTGTGCAGGCCGTTGGGTAAGAAGAAGCCAACATGTTCGCCCTTCAAAACTGCATTTGCTTCAAAGCGCGCGGCGAGTGCGTGTACGGCATTGCCAAATTGTGCGTAGGAGAGCGTTGCGCCTGTTTCAGGTGAAATCAAGAAAGCAGCGGTAGGTTGGACTGCGATGTGTTGCGTAAAAATACTTTGCAAGGTGCTCATGCGCCGACTTGATTCCAGTAGTGCGTAAAGATCGATTCAACGCTCGGTTGCGCCGCAGGTATGACCCGTACGATGCGGGTCACGTTGATGAAATGCTTCCAGTGCAAATTTTCTGAAAAACTATTGCCGCCCCACGAGCCGCAGCCCATCGAGAGCGAAAAGGGGAGGCCATTGTCAAAGCTGCCGCCGGTAGCAAACGCATGTGCTTGGTTGACGATGACGCGCGCGACTGGAAGCGATTGCGCGAGCGCTGCAATGTGCGTTTCGTTCGCGCCGTGATAGCCAACGCTATGGCCCGCGCCTTGATGGGCGTAGATTTTGCGCACGATATTGGTAGCGGCCGCGAAGCTGCTCGCTCGGTAAATCGTAAGTACAGGTGAGAGTTTTTCTCCCGAAAATGGCGCTGATTTTCCGATATCGGTTTCCTCAATTAAAAGCATTAATACCTGCGGCGCAGATTGCAGGCCAATTTGCCGCGTCATCGACTGTGCATCTTGTGCGATGAGCGATTGCGAAAGGTGGGCACCATCGGGCCAGAGTGCAGATTGCAGCGTTTGCTTTTCATCTCCGGTGAGCAATAGCCCACCTGCTGCTTTAAGTGCATTCAGCATCGGGGTGTAGGCATTGCCGACAATCACCACAGAATTTTCAGACGAACAGCTCGTAGCGTTATCAAACGTTTTGCTCTTGGCGATTAATTGAGCCGCAGCAGTGAAATCAGCCGATTCGTCTACGATCACTGCCACATTCCCCGCGCCAACACCAAGCGCGGGCGTGCCCGATGAATAAGCAGCGCGGACATTTGCTTGCGAGCCAGTAGCGACAATCAAATCGGCTTGCGCCATCAGCGCGTAGGTCGTCGCTTTGGTGACTGGCGTTGGCAGCATTTGCACTAAATCATGGGGTGCGCCGATTTTGTCGAATTCGCTGTGGACGTATTGCAGTAGCAGCTCGCAAGTGCCCGCGCCTTTTGGCGAAGGCGCTACGATGATCGCATTCCCGCCTTTGAGGGCATTGATAATTTTGTTAGCTGGCGTCGCTCCAGGATTCGTTGAGGGCGTAATCGCCGCAATGACGCCGATCGGTCGCGCGATTTCGGTGATACCTGCGGCGCAATTTTCAGCGATGATGCCGACTGTTTTCGCTGTTTGAATATCGCGTAAAAGCCCGAGCGTCTTGCGATGATTTTTAGCGATCTTATCGGGCACATTGCCAAGCGCGGTATCGGCGACGGCACGCGCTGCTAGCGCTGCGTTGCGCGAGGGCTCCATGATCGCCCAACCCGCTGCAAGGCAGAGCTGGTCGATTTGCGCTTGCGTGTAGGTGGCGGCAATCGCTTGCGCCGCCCGTGCGCGCACGATCAATGCGCGCACTTGAGTGGTCGCCGCGTCATCGGCGATTGAAGTTTTGTTCATACCTGCGGCGCAAATTTAATTGTGCGCCCGAAAACCTATTGATCGAGTTTTACACCCGCAGCCTTTGCGACCTTGCCCCAGCGCTCAATTTCTGAGCCGACAAATTTTGTGAAGTCTGCGCGCGACATTGCAGGGAACTCTGCGGATGCATTTGACCAAGCCGTTTTGATAATTGGATCTTCACTTGCTTTCATAATTTCTGCGTGCATTTTGTCGATGACGTCTTGCGGTGTGCCCTTGAGTGCCCATACGCCGTACCAAGTCGTCACTTCCAGCCCAGGGTAGCCTTGCTCGGCAAGCGTTGGAAGATCTGGGAATTGCGTTGAGCGCTTAGTCGCCATCAGCCCCAGCGCTTTTGCCCGACCCGCGCGCACTTGCGCCGCGCTCGCTCCCATACCGTCAAAAATCATGTCGACCGTGCCACCCAAAAAATCTTGCATCGCTGGACCCATGCCTTTATAGGGCACATGCAAGAAATTTAATCCCTGATTGACCTTCACTAACTCTGCAGCTAACTGCTGCGAGGTGCCAGAGCCGGGCGTGGCGAAGGTGAGTTTCCCTGGATTTGCTTTACCGTACGCAATCAAATCTTTGAAGGTATTAAAACCCAATTTCGGCTGAACGACAACTACATTTGGCACCAATGCTAAGACGGTGACCGGAATGAAATCTTTTTCAATATCGTAGTTAAGCTTTGGGTAAACCGCAGGGGCGATCGTGTGATGAATTGCACCGACTAAAAAAGTATAGCCATCGGGTGCGGCTTTTGCCGCCACGCCCGCACCGACCGTGCCGCCAGCACCGCCTAAATTTTCGATTACGACTTGTTGACCGAGGTTTTTACCGATTACCGCGGCCATCGGGCGCGCAAAGGTATCGGTGCCACCACCCGCTGGAAATGGGTTAACCCATCGAATCGGTTTCGTGGGCCATGCCTGCGCGTGCGCGATGGGGCCGAGCATTGCTGAGGCGATAACGGTAAGCGCGATCGTGCCCTTAATAAATGAAATACCCAATTTTGTTTCCTCCTGAATGGTTGGCGAATGTTTTTATTTAATGTTGTAATTTACTTTACCGCAAAAAATGATCTCGCGCCTGTAAGTTAGGGTTATCCTGAATCAGGCAGCGGCCGCGTCGCCGCAATCGCTCACCTTTTGAGCATACCTGCGGCGCAGAATATGCCTCAAGAGCAGCAATTCTGCGCCGCAGGTATTGCCGCAATTTGTCGCCCTCCCACCTCAGCAGAAGGGCTTTGTTTAAATCTGCGAACGATGGGTGAGGGCGGCGCCGATGCCCATTTCGATGACGCGCGTGAACGTGCAGATTCCGCAAAAACTAGTCTTTAAGAAATACGATGCCCGGCTTTAATTCTTCATACATTTGATAATGCGTTGCGCTCATGCCGAGCGCCGAGTAGGTTTGCTGCGCCCGCGCGTTGTCTTGCTCTACATACAAGCGAAAACCGCACACGCTTGGGTCTTTCTCCGCGAGCGTACGGACGTTTTCATAGAGCGCACGATACACGCCATGCCCACGCGCCTGCGCGCGCACATACACACTTTGAATCCACCAAAAATTGCCGTTGCGCCAATCGCTCCACTCATACGAAATCATGAGCGCGCCGACGACGATACCGTTTTGCTCAGCAACGAAATACATCCCGCGATGTTCGTTACCCAAGAGCGCAGCCACCCCGCGCGAAATTACGTCATGAAGCAATTCCTTACCCTCTGTTTCGAGCGCCAATGCGCAGTTGAATTCAACGATGGTGGCGTGGTCTTGTGCGGTGGCGCGGCGGATGGTGAGCGAAGTGGTCATGGGGTTTTGTCAAAACAAGGAACTTGGGTGGGAGTTTCGCAGAGGTGCGGCATCGTCGTTCACTTTCAATTGTGGTGGGATTGATTGATTGAAGTCTGGCGCAGCGCGCTACCGTCAGCATCCGCTCGATTTAACGTCGTGATCACTGGCGGAACTCATCAGGACTGCGCAAAATCTGAAAAACGTGGCGTCTCCAGCGCAATTATTGCCAGCAAAATTTTGAAAGACCCGCTGGATCGGGTTTTTCGGCAAAGCGGAAAGTGGATGCAAGCTGGAGCGCGCCCAGGCTGGATTGGGTTGATCGCCCCGGGCTGACTGCGGCTCTGGAGCAAGGCGCGCTGTGAGCGGCACTTTGTGCGTCAACGCTTGCGGCGCAAAATACGCACTCTCCAATATTGACCCTATCAAAAAATGATTTTTGCCAGAAAATTTGCCCACAGCGCTGTGGTGGTGTTTGGCTTGGCGGCAGGCAGTGCGGTGGCCAACACGGCGCAAGTGGGCGCATTTACGTCCCCCGCAAAAACCTTTTCCACCGCGAGCTATTGGCTCGAAGGCAGCGACGGGCTGCTCATGATCGACACCCAATTTTTGCCCAAAGAAGGCTTGCAAGCGGTTGAGCAGGCCGAGCGGGAGACGAGCAAAAAAGTAAAAACCGCGATTGTGCTGCACCCCAACCCCGATAAATTTAATGGCACCGAAGCGTTTCAAAAGCGCGCCATTCAAGTGCTCACTTCTGATGCCGTGATCGCCGCGATCCCCAGCGTACACATCATCCGCACTGGTTGGTTTGCCGAAGAATACACGCCTGATTACCCCGCCAATGCCGCGAAGCCCGCAAGCTTTGGCAATGCAACGATCTCGCAAAGCTTTGCAGGCGTGGCCGTTACCTTGCACGCGCTCGGCCCCGGGTGTAGCGCCGCGCACGTGGTCGTGCAAGCGGGCGACGCCGTATTCGTAGGCGATCTTATCAACCCCGAAAATCACGCGTGGTTGGAGCTTGGCACGATTGACGCGTGGCTCGATCGCCTAGAAGACATCCGCAAAATGAACCCCACCCGCGTGTTCCCCGGGCGGGGCAAGCCCGGCGGCGTAGAGCTTATCGACAACCAAGCCGCTTACCTGCGCTTCGTGCAAAAAACCGTGCGCGACGCCCAGCCCAGCGGCGCGCTTGGCGGCTTGCGAAAGCTGCTTTTGCAACGCACGATTGAAAACGCCTACCCCAAATTAGGCTACGCGCTTTTCATGCGCGATGGGCTAGAAAAAGTCTGGGAGCTTGAGGCGCGCAAGGGCAACAAATAGCGTAACTGTAAGAAATACCTGCGGCGCAGAAACGGTATTTTTTTTGGGTTTTTTCTTGAAAAAATCCGTTTCTGCGCTGCAGGTATTGATGCCGCCAACCTAGCCCAGCGCGTCGATGTAGAGCTGAATTCCGTGAGAATTCGCCATAAGCGCTGGAAACTCTGGGCGGGAAAAGGAGGGAGCTGCGCCCACTGTAAACGTGCGTAAACTTGGGTGGTGATATTTACACCACAAGGGCTCTGGTAGCAAACGGAAATTAGACGACGTGATGCTCACCCGCTACGCCTGCTACCTCATCGCCCAAAATGGCGATCCTAAGAAACAGCCTATTGCTTTTGCTCACCCGTATTTGTTACTCACCAAAAAAAAGAAAACCCGACATGGCCACCCGCAAACCTTCCGCGCCTAAATCACCCAAAGCAGCCAAAGCGCCGATTGGCATCGAAGCCACTCGCCACGATGCGGCCAGCCGCAAAAATATACCCACTGCGGAATACCAAAGCGTGATGCGCGACGATGAGAAATCGCCCATTCGCGTGGCCTATGCGCGGCGCAATCAAGATCTTGATCCGCAGCTCGTGGCGAGGCAATCTTGAGAACCGCTGGACTAATCTCAACGGGAAGGTAGCTTACAAATGAAGTTTTGGGTAGGTGTAACCGATAGCGACTGGTTTTCCCAGCTAAGCGCTGAACCTGCGCTTGAACTGAATTTCTGGCAACCCAAAGGGGAGTCGCCCTACAGGCAGCTCGAACCTGGTGCATTTTTTTTGTTTAAGTTGAAAGCACCGTACAACTGTATTGCTGGCGGCGCTTATTTTGTAAAGTCCACGAAACTTCCACTTTCGTTAGCATGGGAGACCTTTGGCCGCCTAAATGGTGTTTCAAGTATTGAAAACTTCAAATCGAAGATTCGCCGGTACGCGGCTTCCAATATTGTTGACCCCGAGATCGGTTGCACGATTCTTACCCAACCTTTTTTTGGGATCGTACTGATTGGATTCCGTGTCCTGACTCTTTTAAAGGAAGCATCGTACGGGGGAAATACTACGATACAGTTGAACCCGATGGTCGAACACTTTGGGATCAAGTAAACCAGCGTTTAACTGCACAAGCCCCCAATTCACGCTATCAAATTCGCGAACCAAGCGCGCGTTACGGACCTCCGACGCTAACAAAACCGCGTTTGGGTCAAGGCGCATTTCGCATTGTTGTCACAGATGCTTATGATCGACGATGTGCAATTACGGGCGAAAATACACTTCCAGTGTTGGAAGCTGCACATATTGTGCCGTTTGCGAACGAGGGACCTCACGAAGTCTCAAACGGGCTTCTCATGCGTGCAGATTTTCACAAGTTATTTGATATTGGTCTCGTAACGGTAACGACCGAACTGAAAATCAGAGTTAGTGGCCAAATACGGGAGCGCTTTTTTAATGGGAAGGCGTACTACAGACTTAACGAGCAACCGCTCGCCGTATTGCCAAGCGCGGTTGCGGATCGGCCTAGGACTGATTTTTTAGATTGGCACAACAGAAATGTCTTTATTCCATAAGGAGTGGCGATGTTACGACCCGAATTACTCTCCAAGCTTCTGAGCTTCCGCAGCGATCGTGATTGGGAACAATTCCATAGTCCGCGCAATCTTGCCACTGCAATATGTACTGAGGCCGCGGAGCTCCTCGAACCTTTTCGCTGGACCTCAGAAAAGCAGGTCGAACAAAACCTTACTTCGATGCGGGCGGAGATTTCTCAAGAAATCGCAGACCTTGTTATATTGATTTCGTACCTTGCGCACGACCTCTCGATAGATATTGACGAAGCGGTCGACAAAAAATTAGAAATTAATGCGTTGAAATACCCTGCGGAACAATTTAGAGGATCCAATCGGAAGTACGTCAAAAATAGCTAATTAATCTATTTCGACAGCACTCGATTTCTATCTTGGATTCTTGAAACTATTTGTTGAAAATAGCGCCTGTTACTTTTTTGCGGATTTAAGGGTGGATTATCAGAAAAAATCCCGCATGAACGCAGATTTGCACATGGCCGAAGATTTGAAAAATACCGGCAAGGGCAATTTGTTTGTGATCTTTGGCGAGCCCGATATTGAAATCTGCGCCGCAGGCAATGATGCGGAAGGCAACGCGCAAGTGCAGGTGAAAGTATTGGGCGTCGATGTGTTTGACCCAAATTCGGGCGAAGTGCGCAGCGACGGCGCCGATGGCATTGCCTGCTGGTTTATTGATACCGATTACAACGAAGAGAGCTTCTTCGTGCGCCAAGCCTATTTCCTAGGCGCAGCAGACCCCTACAAAGCACTCAAAACCACGCTCAAAGCGGAGATCAACGAAGAAGCGTGGGCGAGCCTGCATAGCGACATTTCCCGCCCATTCGGCAAGCCCAGCTCGGGGCGAATTGCGGTGAAAGTGATTAACCATCTGGGCGATGAAGTGATGAAAGTGTTCAAGATTTAAGCGCTTAATGTGTAAATACCTGCGGCGCAGAAACGGCCTTTTTTAGGCAATATCTCGTGAAATTGGCCATTTCTGCGCCGCAGGTATTTGCGTTGAAAGACGTTCAAGTCTGTAAAAAATCGTTTCTATACCCAAAAAACTTTTGTTTTCAATGCGTTAAATACATATTGACACGTGCACGTCGTTAATTCTATAATTTCAGTAATTACTGAAATATCAAGAAATACATGAATTTAACTCCACTCGTACAAAGCTTCGTACTCCACTTCGGCGAGATGGGCTCGCGCTGGGGAATTAACCGCACGGTGGGGCAGATTTACGCGCTGTTGTTTGTGAGCGAAAGGCCGCTGAATGCGGATGAGATCGCCGAGGCGCTGGCTTTTTCGCGCTCGAATGTGAGCATGGGGCTGAAAGAGCTCGATTCGTGGCGGCTGGTGCGTTTGCAGCATTTGCCGGGTGATCGGCGGGAATATTTCTCTGCGCCGGAAGATGTGTGGGCGATTTTTCGCACGCTGGCCGATGAGCGCAGGAAGCGCGAGATCGACCCAACGCTTTCGATGCTGCGCGATGCGATTTTGGTGTCGCCGGAAAATCCAGAAGACCGATTTGCGCAGGAGCGCATGCGGGCGATGCATGAGTTGATTGAAACGGTTACCGATTGGTTCACCGACGTACAAAAGTTGGATGAACAAACCCTGCGTAAGCTCATGAAGCTGGGCGCAGCGGCGCAGAAAGTTCTCGAATTCACTGGGAAATTAGGGCTTGGAGGCTCACATGAACGCAGTAGTTGACACCGTAGTTGATCCACTTTTATTGCATCGCATTCAGTTCGCAGCGAATATTAGTTTTCATATTTTGTTCCCGACGATCACGATTGCGCTGGCGTGGGTGTTGCTTTTTTTTAAGTTGCGGTTTAACGCGACGCGCGATCAAAAATGGATGGAAGCGTACGGCTTTTGGGTGAAAATTTTCGCGCTTACGTTTGCGCTGGGCGTAGTCAGCGGCATTACGATGAGCTTTCAATTCGGCACCAATTGGCCGGGCTTTATGAAGAAGGTGGGCAACATTGCGGGCCCGCTTTTGGCCTATGAAGTGCTCACCGCCTTTTTCTTAGAGGCTACCTTTCTGGGCATCATGCTTTTCGGTATGCAGCGGGTTTCCAATCGCGTGCACACGCTGGCGACCTTTTTGGTGGCGTTTGGCACGAGCATGTCGGCCTTTTGGATTTTGGCGCTCAACTCCTGGATGCAAACGCCCGCGGGCTTCGAGATGCGCGCGAACGCCAGCGGCGAAATGGTGGCCTTCGCAACGGATTGGTGGGCGATCATATTCAATCCTTCGTTCCCTTACAAATTCGCGCATATGTTCACCGCGTGTTTCGTCACCGTCTCATTTGTGTTGGCGGGCTTAAGCGCGTATCGCTGGTTGCGTGGCGACCGGTCTGATGCGGTGTTGGCTACGCTCAAAACTGGCGTGGTGATGGCCGCAGTAGTCGTGCCGCTGCAAATTGGTTTGGGTGATTTGCATGGGCTCAACACGATGAAACACCAGCCCGCCAAACTCGCTGCGATGGAAGGCATTTGGGAGACACAAAAAGGCGTGGGCGCTGTGCTTTTTGCCTTACCTGATGAAAAAACGCGATCAAACAAATATGAAATTGCGATACCAAAATTGGCGAGCTTTTATCTCACGCATGATCTCAATGGCGAAGTGAAAGGGTTGAACGAATTCGTGGGCAAACACCCGCCAGTTGCGCCCGTCTTCTGGGCGTTTCGGGTGATGGTGGGCGTAGGAATGTTGATGCTTGTGGTGGGTTGGTTTTCAGCTTGGAAATTCCTTCGCAAGCGCACGCTACCAACGTGGCTTGCGCGTGTGCTCGTAGGCATGACGTTCTCCGGCTGGGTGGCAACCCTAGCAGGATGGTATGTCACCGAAATCGGCCGCCAACCGTATTTGGTAACGGGCGTGCTCACCACCAAGGCGGCCGCAGCCACGATCCCCACGCCGATGCTCATGAGCACGTTAGCGATGTATTTGATGCTCTATGTGGTGCTGCTCGTCGCCTACATTTCGGTGGTGTTTCATATGGCGCGCAAAGCGGGCTACGCTGCGCCGCAGGCGCGATTCAACCCCGTGATTTTCAATAACGTGGAAAGGGCATAAAGTCATGCACGCAATGGATACTTTCAACGATTGGCTCCCGGTAATTTTTATGGGCGTGATGGGCTTGGCGATGCTGGCCTACGTTGTGCTCGATGGCTATGATTTGGGCGTGGGCATTTTGCTGCGCTCGGCCAGCGCGCCGGATCAAGACGCGATGATTGCTTCCATCGGCCCTTTTTGGGATGCAAACGAAACGTGGCTCGTTTTGGGTGTGGGCATTTTGCTTACGTGCTTCCCTGCTGCCCATGGCGTAATCTTGGGGGCTCTGTATTTGCCGGTAGCCATCATGCTGCTCGGGCTCATTTTGCGCGGGGTCGCGTTTGATTTTCGCGCTAAGGCGCGCGCGGGCTCCAAGCCACTGTGGAATCTTGCCTTCTGGGTGGGCTCGCTCATCACAGCGCTCGCGCAGGGATACATGCTCGGGCGCTATATCGTGGGCTTCGATGCATCTTGGCAAGCGCAAGCGTTTGCCGCGCTGATCGCAATGTGTCTGGTTGCGGGCTACGCGCTCTTGGGCGCGTGCTGGCTCATCTTAAAAGCAGAAGGCAATTTGCAGTTGCGCGCCGTTCGTTCGGCGCGGCGTGCGCTGTGGTTCACCGCGCTTGGTGTGGCCGCCGTTTCCATCGCCACGCCCCTCATCAGTCACGCCATTTTCGTGAAATGGTTTACGTTGCCCTATGTCGTTTTGTTAGCTCCAGTGCCACTCGCTACTGCGCTTTTGTTTTTCATCACAGCGCGCAGCCTGGGCCGCTTGCCAACGCGCTTCGAGCAAGGCAACACCTACGGCGAATGGGTGCCTTTCGCGGGCAGCGTAGGCATTTTTTGCTTAGCTTTTTACGGGCTCGCCTACAGCCTGTTTCCCTACCTCGTCGTAAATGAAATGACAGTGTGGCAAGCCGCCAGCGACCCCGAAGCGCTACGCATTATTTTTGCGGGTGCGGCAGTGGTCGTGCCCGTAATCATCGGCTACACCGCGTATTCGTACCGGGTATTTCGTGGCAAAGCACGGGCGCTGAGTTATGAGTAAAAAGCACGCAATACCTGCGGCGCAGAAATGGCCTTTTTGAAGGTGATATTTCCCCAAAAATGGCCGATTCTGCGCCGCAGGTATTTGCCGCTATTTGACTAACCTGCCAATAATGGCGAGAGATCGGCAATCTTAAAGCCGAAGCCAGACTCTGCAGCCATGTGCTGTAAATCTTTTTCGAGCGCCACGCGGTCATGCTGACGTGCCCAAAAAACAGGACCACCCTCCCAGCGCGGGAAGCCATAGCCTTGCACAAGCACCACATCAATATCGCCCGCGCGGCTGGCGACGCCTTCGGTGAAAAGGTGCGCGGCTTCGTTCACCATTGCGAGCAGTGCGCGGCGTTGGATTTGCTGCGCGGTAAAAGTGCGGCGGGTGATGCCGCGCGCGCGGCTGGCGTGCTCGATAATTTCGCGCACGGTGGAGTCGGTCGTTTTGTTTTGCTTGCCATCGGAGTAGGTGTAATAGCCCGCACCCGTTTTGCGGCCAAGGCGCTCGCGCTCGCAGAGTTGATCGAGGATGGGTACGTAGCGCACGCGAGGGTCACGCGTGGCGGCCAGCGCGCGGCGCATGCGCCACGCGATATCCAAGCCTGATAAATCCGCCACAGCAAACGGCCCCATAGCAAAGCCCATGCCGGTCAGCGCGTTGTCCACATCTTCCGGCCATGCGCCGTCTTCCAACATAAATTCGCACTGAATACGGTAGGCGTTGAAAATGCGGTTACCGATGAAGCCAAATGCGTTACCCGAAATAACCGGTCGCTTTTTTAGCGTCTGCCCGAGCGCCATCCCTGTGGTGAGTACGTCCGCGCTGGTTGCCGCGCCACGCACCACCTCCAATAATTTCATCACGTTGGCCGGGCTGAAAAAATGCAATCCCAGCACATCTTGCGGGCGCTTGGTTGCGATTGCAATGGAATCGACATCGAGATACGAGGTGTTGGTCGCGAGCACCGCGCCTGCGCGGGCGTGCTGATCTATTTTTTTGAAAACTTCTTGCTTCACTGCTATCTCTTCAAAGACTGCTTCGATCACGAGATCGGCGCTTGCGAGCTGCGCCCAATCGGTCGTCGGAGAAAGACGTGCCTTTGCCGCAGCCGCCACGTTTGCATGCATTTTGCCCGCGCTCACGCGGCCGAGATAATGCTCAGTCACCCGCTGGTGGCCGCGCTCCAGCGCCGCAGTATCTTGTTCGAGTAGAACCACGTTTAAGCCTGCGTCGAGTGCGCAAATGGCAATGCCTGCGCCCATCGTGCCCGCGCCGATGACGGCGATGGTTTGCACCGGGCGTGCCGTTCCCTTCAAAGTGGCGGGGAGCTTAGTGGCCTCGCGCTCTACTTTAAATTGGTAGCGCATTGCCTGCGCCGATGGGTTGACCAGCAACGCAAGGAAAAGCGCGCGCTCGCGCTGCAGGCCTTCTTCAAAAGCAAGCGCAGTGGCGGCAAGCGCATCAAGCAAGGCGGTGTACGCCGGTTGCAACTTCTGGCGTGCGGTGAGCTTGGTGCGCGCGGCCTCAAGCAGGGCTCGGGTGCTGCTGCTGTCAAGCGTTTTGTCGCGTGCGCGAGGCAATCGGGAAGGGTTTTTCGCCAACATCTTGGCGTGTGCGCGCGCAGCTTCGAGGAGGCCATCGGCGACCACATGATCGAGAAGGCCTGAGGCGGCCAATTGGCGCGCCGTCCGTGGCTCGCCACTGTGCATCATGGCGTGGGCAATCTCCATCCCGGCGAGGCGCGGAAGCCGCTGCGTGCCGCCTGCGCCGGGGATCAATCCAAGTTTAATTTCGGGCAGGCCCATTCGCGCGCTGTCGAGTGCGACGCGGCCATGGCACGCCATCGCAAGCTCTAGACCGCCGCCGAGAGTGCTGCCGCTCAGCGCGGCCACCACGGGTTTGCGGCAGTTTTCCACTCGCCCAAGCAAACCGCTTAACATAGGCTCTGCGCGCTGGGCAGGTTTACCAAATTCAGTCATGTCCGCCCCAGCGGAAAAAGCCCGCTCGTTGCCCACGAGCACGATTCCACACACATCGGGATTCGCCTCAGCGGCATCTAGCGCCTGCACGATCGCGCTGCGTAACGCATGGTTCAAGCTATTGACGGGCGGATGGTCTAAGGCGATCACTGCCACGCCATTATGGATTTCAAGTAACATGAAATGTCCTTCTTGTCGCGTAGTCGTTTTAAGGGGTTCAGTTGATAATTTAAAGAGATCTTGAATGCGGCGAACACTGACGATGGCAGCGCATTTATTCCGCGCGTAAGAGTTCCCGACCGATAATAATTTGTTGGATTTGCGTCGTTCCTTCATAGAGGCGCAGGAGCCGTGCGTCGCGGTAAAAGCGTTCAACTGGGTATTCGTTGATGTATCCCGCGCCACCGTGGATTTGCACGCCTCGGTCGGCCACGCGACCTACCATTTCCGTTGCAAAAAGTTTCGCGCACGACACACGCATGGATAAATCAGGATCGGATGCGTTCGGGTCTTTAGCATCGAAACGCTGCGCGACTTCTTTTACCAATGCCCAACCCGCGAACAGTTCTGCCTGACTATCGGCAAGCATGGCTTGAATCAATTGAAACTCACCAATTGGCTTACCGAACTGCTTGCGTTCGCGAGCGTAGCGGCGCGATTCGTCAATGACGCGCGAGGCGAGACCACAAGAATATGCGGAAATATTGAGCCGACCGCGATCCAGAACTTTCATCGCGGTTTTGAAACCTCGTCCGGGGAGCCCGCCGATAATATTTAACGCAGGCACACGCACGTTTTCGAGTATGACATCGCAAGTCTTCGTGCCACGTTGCCCCATTTTCTTATCACTTTTCCCGAGCGTGAGCCCCGGGCTCTTGGCTGGCACGATGAAGGCAGAAACACCACTCGCGCCTGTTCCGCCTGTGCGCGCCATAAGCGTGAAAGCACCAGCGCGCGGCGCATTGGTGATGTAGCGTTTGGTGCCGTTAAGGATGTAATTTTCACCATCACGCTCAGCCCGAGTCTTAAGCGAAGCGGCATCGCTACCCGCGTCAGGCTCAGTCAGAGCGAACGACATGATGAGCTCACCGCTTGCCACTTTGGGCAAATATTCGGCCTTCTGCGCAGGCGTGCCATCCATCAAGATGCCTTGGGAGCCGATGCCAGTGTTTGTGCCAAACGTAGATCGGAAGGCCGCCGCGGTGCGCCCAAATTCGTAATTCACCAGCACTTCTTGGCTCACAGATAAGCCTATCCCGCCATACTCCTCTGGCACTGTGAGCCCAAATAGGCCCAGCGCCTTCATCTCATCGACAATATCCGTGGGTACTTCGTCATACTCTTCAAGGTAATTCTCCGCAGGGAGCAAGCGTTCGAGTACGAAACGCTGAATGGTCGAAAGTAGGAGATCAAAAGATTCGGTATCAAGAGCCATGAAAGTTACCAAGGAGGAAATGAAGATTCATTCAACTGGTTTCTATTATGTTGGAAGCGCAGAGCGCGAGGAAAAGTTCTCGCGTTTCCGTGCGAGCAAATGGAGCGTGCCAGCCTGCACGGAAGTGGGTGTTTCTGTAGGGTTTTGCTAAAAAATATACTTCGTGAACTTACGAAAATCGGGCTTGCGCTTTTCTTTCAGCGCGGCCACGCCTTCTTTCGATTCTTCTGTCTCGTAATAGAGTTTCAACGCATACATGCCCATGCCCGCGATCCCCGCTTGATGGGCGGTATCGGCATTGAAGCTGCGCTTGGCAATCGCAATCGCAATCGCGGCGGGGGCTGCGCTCGCAAATTTCTTCTGCCCATTTCTGCACGGTAACATCCAGCGCTTCGGGCGGCACGCAAATATTGGCCAAACTCATCGCGACCGCTTCCGCGCCGGAATAGCGGCGGTTTAAATACCAAATCTCGCGGGCTTTTTTCTCGCCGACCACGCGGGCCAAAAATGCCGTGCTGTACCCGGAATCGCGTGCGCCTTCGGCCATGCCGGAAAGCAAAGCGGTGTCGGTCGGGCCGGGGCACACGACATTCACGGTGATGCCGTGCCGAGCAGGTTCACGCGCCAAGGTTTTGGATAATGCAACGAGACCGCCTTTGCAAGCGCTTAAAGGTTTTTCTACCAATGATTTAACGCACACGCTGCACTACCTGCTCAAGTTGCCGGACAACATGAAAAAGCTGAACGGTAATGGGGAATTCGAATCGGGAGATGCTGGCTGATCGTGGTCTCGACTGTGGCCTCGCACGTCTCTTAGCAGTTCAGTTTCGGCGCAAGACCTCGCAGCGGACGGAAAGTGCGGCTGCTACGAGTATTCCGCTACTTGGCCGAGGGATCACCAAATCAGCGTTAAACCGTTTTGAGATCCATTCAGCGGCTTAACGGCGGTAGCGCGTTAAAACTGGAATCATCTCATGGGTGCAAATTGATTCAACAAGATAAGTCATCACGCGGCGGAATGCACCTTACCGCGCTACAGATATCAACACCGCGATCGTTTTCGATAAGAATCACCCGACCACGCTGGTCTTGTCGGATCATATAGACGGCTTCTGCGACTTGTTCTCGATTTAATGGATCAATGGGCCTAACGAAGCTCGTGATGTCATTTCCGTTCTGCCGAAGTAGCGCAATTTCAGACTCCGAGAAGACGCCGAAATTGACCCATATTGGTGAATGTAGTGAATTTATTTCGCTACAAAAGCGATCAATCGCATTACGCGTGAGCGCAAAATAGATCGGAGCACTTACTCCACCCCTTTCAGCATCGCCTCCACAACGCCCTTCGCATCACCAAATACCATCATCGTCTTCGGCATGTAAAACAACTCGTTGTCCAACCCCGCGTAGCCCGAGGCCATGGAGCGTTTGTTCACAATCACCGTGCGCGCTTTATAAGCTTCCAAAATCGGCATGCCATAAATCGCTGAGCCTTTTTCGAGGGCGAGCGGGTTCACCACGTCGTTCGCACCGAGCACGAGCACGACATCAGTGTCGGCAAATTCACTGTTGATTTCGTCCATTTCAAACACCTGATCGTACGGCACTTCGGCTTCCGCAAGCAACACGTTCATGTGCCCCGGCATGCGCCCGGCGACGGGGTGAATCGCGTATTTCACTTTGATGCCTTTGGCGGTGAGTTTGTGCGCGAGCTCTTTCACAGCGTGTTGCGCGCGCGCCACCGCTAGGCCGTAGCCGGGCACGATCACTACCGTGTCGGCGTTCGATAGCATGAAGGCGGCATCGTCTGCGCTGCCCGATTTCACTGGCCGCTGCTCTTTGCTGCCTGCGACTGCGGTGCCAGCTTCGGCCCCGAAGCCACCTAAGATGACGCTGATGAACGAGCGGTTCATTGCCTTACACATGATGTCGCTCAAGATCGCGCCCGAGGAGCCCACGAGCGAGCCGGCAATGATGAGCATGGGGTTGTTGAGTGAGAAGCCGATGCCTGCGGCTGCCCAGCCGGAGTACGAGTTCAGCATCGACACGACCACAGGCATATCCGCGCCGCCAATCGGGATGATGATGAGCACGCCCAAAATAAAACCTAGCGCGGTGACAATTAAAAAATCCATTTTCGATTCGGAATGCCAAAAACCGAACATGAAAAACAATACTGCCAGCCCGAGAATCGCGTTAATCGCGTGTTGGCCTTTGAAGGTCACCGGCGCGCCTTGAAAGAGCCGGAATTTATATTTTCCAGAGAGTTTGCCGAAGGCAATCACCGAGCCAGAGAACGTCACCGCGCCGATGAATGCGCCGAGCGCTAACTCAATGCGATTGCCGCCAGCGATCGCGCCGCCCTTGGCCGTAATGCCCAAGGCTGATGGCTCATACACGGCAGCCACCGCGATGAACACCGCAGCCAAGCCGATCATACTGTGCATGAAGGCCACAAGCTCGGGCATCTTGGTCATCTCGACGCGCTTGGCCATCACCGTGCCAATGCCGCCGCCGACGACCAAGCCTGCGAGTACGTAGGAGAGACCAAAAGCATTGTCGTTTGCGAGCTTATAGATGAGCGCGGCCGTAGTGATTACTGCAATGGCCATGCCCGCCATGCCGAAGCGATTACCTTTAATGGAAGTGGTGGGGTGCGATAAGCCTTTGAGCGCTTGAATGAAGCAGATCGAAGCGACGAGATAGAGGAGAACTACGAGGTTGATGCTCATCGCTGTGCTCCTATTTTCACTTCCTTTGAGGCGAAACTGGTCAAAAAGTGCCAAATCTGCGCCGCAGGTATTGTTAATATGAAGCTCATTTCTTTGCCTCAACCACTTCTGTTTTACGTTCTTTTTTCTTAAACATTTCGAGCATGCGTCGGGTGACTAAAAATCCGCCAAATATATTAACGGCAGCGAGCGCGACTGCGCCAACGCCCATGACTTTGCCGAGCGTGGTCTCGGTCAATCCTGCTGCGAGCATCGCGCCGACAACGATGATCGCCGAGATCGCGTTGGTGACTGCCATCAGCGGCGTATGCAGCGCGGGGGTGACGTTCCACACGACGTGATAGCCCACGTAAATGGCGAGCACGAAGATGATGAGATTGATTAGGGTGTGGTCTACGCCGGTCATGATGTTTTTCCATTGTGTTCTTTGTCATATCTGCGAAGGCGGCTGCGCTGAGCCAACCACCCAAGAGTACCGAAACCGCACGCCATAGTCAGCGTCAGAAAAGGGTGCCTTACGAGAGTCAAATTGGTCATCGGTTCTTCCATTGCTAGATGAGCGAGCACCATCGGTAGCACGATTACCGAGAAATAGAAGAACACATACTCAAGCCAAATTTTGGGTTGGTATGGCGAACTCGGTTCGTCGTAAGCTTGACGGTGAAAACCAAAGTAGCGCTTAAAGTATCCAGAAATCATCCCGTCACCAAAACCGCTTTCACGATATCGTCCTCCAAATTGATATTAAACGCACCCGTTTTGGGATCGATCAATAATTTTGAAAAATCCAATAGGTTGCGTGAATACAAAGCGGATGCGTCTTGCGCGAGCGTGGCGGCGATATTGGTGATGCCGATCAACGTGACGCCATGCTTCTGCACAATTTCATCGCGCACGGTCAGTGGGCAATTACCGCCTTGCTCTGCGGCTAAATCGACGATCACCGAGCCCGGTTTCATCGCTTTCACCATTTCTTCGGTGACGAGCACCGGCGCGGCCCGGCCTGGGATGAGTGCGGTGGTAATCACCACATCAGCTAACGCCACGCGCTTGGCCACTTCCGCCCGCTGCCGCGCCATCCAGCTTTCGGGCATGGGCTTGGCGTAGCCGCCGACGCCTTGCGCGGTTTCGCGCTCTTCATCGGTTTCGTAGGCCACATCAATAAACTTTGCGCCGAGCGATTCCACTTGCTCTTTTACTGCCGGGCGTACGTCCGACGCTTCAATCACCGCGCCTAAGCGTTTCGCCGTGGCAATCGCTTGCAAGCCCGCAACGCCCACGCCCAAGATCACCACGCGCGCAGCCTTCACCGTGCCTGCGGCCGTCATCATCATCGGGAAAAATTTGGGGTAATGCGCGGCGGCTAGCAACACTGCTTTGTAGCCAGCGATATTGGCTTGAGAAGAAAGCACATCCATGCTTTGGGCGCGGGTTGTGCGGGGTGTTTTCTCCATTGCGAAGCCATTTACGCCTTTGGCTTTGATCGCGGCGATGGCAGCGGCATCGAAAGGATTGAGTAGCCCGATTACGCTCGCGCCTTGCTTCATCATCGCCAATTCATCGGCGCTCGGCCCGCGCACCTTAAGCGTGACGTCCGCGCTAGCCAATACCTGCGGCGTAGATTCAATGAGCACGGCGCCACTGGCGCGGTAGGCTTCGTCGGTGAACGCGGCTTTCAACCCTGCGCCGGATTGCACATGCACCTCAACCCCAGGGATCGCTGCGAATTTCTTAACTGTTTCCGGTGTAGCGGCTACCCGCGTTTCTCCCGCAGCCGTTTCGGTAATGATGCCGATTTTCAAGTGCGCGCCCTGTCGTTATCGTTAGTGCGTGTTTTTAGCAGACGTCGGCAGATTCCCCTAGTGCGCGTCTAGCTTTTGTGGGAAGGCTCTTCGTGCGCATGTTCGTCGGCGAGCGGCTGCTCACGCAGCTCAAGATCTGTCAGCGCGTACGACGCGGGCACGTGCTCGCGATCATCGAGCTCATCGTGTTGGCGGGCGCGCTTACGGTGATGCACGAAGCGCTCAAGCTCGTTAAGCGCTTTGCGATATACCGTGCGTTTAAATTCGATGACCGCATCGAGCGGAATCCAATAATCCGCCCAGCGCCAAGCATCGAACTCCGGGTGATCCGTTGCCCGCAGGTCTACATCGCTCTCGCGGCCCAATAGGCGAACGAGAAACCAAATCTGCTTTTGCCCGCGATAGCTGCCCCGCCACTCGCGCCGCACCCAATGGTGAGGCACATCATAACGAAGCCAATCACGCGTACGCCCAATCACTTTCACATGCTCGGGCCGCAGACCGATCTCTTCATACAACTCCCGCAGCATCGCTGCCTCCGGGCTTTCGCCGGGGTTGATTCCGCCTTGCGGAAACTGCCACGAGTGCTCTCGAATGCGCTTACCCCAAAAGACTTGGTTGCGAGCATTCAACAGCACAATTGCGACGTTAGGCCGATATCCATCTCGGTCCAACATAGCGATACCACCAAATTATCAAGTTGTCATCATTCTTTCATAGTTCCTCAAAAACGCAAAAACGAAAATGCGACGAAATTAATTGAAAATTAAGTACGTTGTTACGATTTGCTAATTTTGTCTAGGTCAAACTTCGGCAATTTCAAAACTCTGCAATAATCACGAAAAATTAATCGCACAAGATCGGCGCTGAAGAATGAAAAATAACTGCAAAAATTTGTGGAAAACGTGCGCTGCGACGCTTGGAGTCGTGGCATCAAGCATCGTAGCCGCATCGCCGCTCGAGATTTTGCTTCCGGCTTATTTTTATCCCTCGTTTTCGGGCAGTGCTTGGAGCCAAATCACGACCTCGGCAGCTGCGGGCGCGCCGATCACGGCAATTATGAATCCTGGCTCAGGCCCGGGCACGAGCTCAAATAGTGATTACGTCACGGCTGTGAATGCTTTTCGTGCCGCCGGTGGCAAAGTGCTCGGCTATGTGCCCACAGGCTACCAAGGCGCGACCCCCAATGCCGGCTCAACCTGCCAACCGGCGACGGGCACATCCTACACCGTGAACGACGTCACCGCTTGCGCCCAGCGCTATCAAGACTGGTACAACGTCGATGGTATTTTTCTCGATGAGTTCACCAATACCAACGATGTCGGCGCGTTAACGTTTTATGAATCGCTCTACGCCGGGGTAAAAGGCATTAACAGCAGCTGGAAAATCGTGGGAAATCCGGGCACCCCGACGCAACAAGCCTACCTGAGCAACGGCGCAAATCGATCCGCCGATACGCTGGTTGTCTTTGAAAATAGCGCGGGCTACGATACCTACGCGCCGTCCACATGGAACGCGAACTTCCCCGCAACGAGCTTTGCCCACCTTGCCTACAACGTCAATTCGGAAGCGACGATGCTGCAGTATTTAGCGCTCGCGCAGCAACGCAACGCGGGCTACGTGTTCATCACCGATGATTCCGGTGCGAACCCGTGGGATACTCTCCCTGCCTACTGGAATAGCGAAGTTAAAGCGGTGATCGCGGCCAATGCTGCAAGCGCGCTGCCACTTCCATCAAGTGCTGCGTTGCTTCTGCTCGCCCTCGCTGGGTTGAGCTTTCGCCGCCGCGTTTAGCAAGCCGCTTCAGACAAAAAAACGCAGCTCAAAAAGCTGCGTTTTTTTATTGCTAGAAGCCCATAAACTGCGCCGCAGGTAGCGACAATGCGACATACCTGCGGCGCAGATTAGGCCATTTTCAGGGCTATTTCGCCATCGCCAGCATAAGCGTATTGAGCTTGCGCACAAATTCGCCCGGGCTCTCCAGCGTGCCGCCCTCGGCTAGCAGCGCTTGGCCGTAGACCACTTCCGCCCAATCACCGAAATGATCGTCGGATTGCGCCGTGAGCTTTTCAATGAGCGGGTGCGTTGGGTTGATCTCGAGCGTTGGTTTTACCTGCGGCGCAGATTGCCCAGCCTGCTTCAGCATTCGCTCTAGGTTGCCCGACATTTCGTGCTCGGCGACCACCAAGCAGGCAGGGGAATCGGTGAGCCGATGGGTGACGCGCACTTCTTTCACTTTGCCTTCCAGCTTTGCAGTAAGCCGATCAAGAAGCGGTTTCATCGCATCGTTTTGAGCCTGCGCTTCTTTCTTTTCTTCATCAGTCTCGAGCTTACCTAAATCAAGCGCGCCCTTGGCAACGCTTGACAACTCTTTGCCGTCAACGCCATCTAAATGGCTAATCATCCACTCGTCAACGCGGTCGCAGAGGATCAATACTTCCAATTCTTTTTTGCGGAAAATTTCTAAATGAGGCGATGCTTTACCTGCGGCGTAGGTCTCGGCGGTGACGTAATAGATTTTGTCTTGCTCCGGCTTCATCCGGCTTACGTAGTCTGCGAGTGATACCGTTTGCTCGCTGCTATCGCCATGCGTCGAAGAAAAGCGTAGAAGCTTTTGAACGCGCTCACGATTTTCATAGTCTTCTCCCGCGCCTTCTTTCATACAGTTGCCAAAGTTTTTCCAGAATGTGGAAAATTTCTCTTTATCGTTTTCTGCCAAATCTTCAATCATGGCGAGCGCCCGCTTGGTATTTGCGGCTTTGATCGCGCTCACGTCTTTACTCTCCTGCAAAATTTCTCGGGAGACATTCAACGGCAAATCTTGACTATCGACTACGCCGCGCACAAAGCGCAAGTATTGGGGCAGCAAATGCTTGGAATCATCCATGATGAAGACTCGGCGCACGTAAAGTTTCACGCCGGTGCTGCGCTCGCGATCATACAAATCAAAAGGCGCTTTGCCGGGGATGAAAAGCAGCTGCGTGTATTCCCGATTGCCTTCAACTTTATTGTGCGAGTGCGCAAGCGGCGCTTCAAAATCATGGCTGAGCGATTTGTAAAACTCTGTATATTGATCTGGCGTGATTTCAGCTTTTGGTCGAGCCCAAAGCGCAGTCGCGCTATTGGTGCGCTCCCATTCCTCCAGCGTGACCATGTCTTTTTTCTCCTCGCTCCACTCTTCTTTTTGCATGAGGATAGGCAGCGTGAGATGATCGGAATAGCGCTTGACCAATTCTTTTAATTTCCAACCCGAGAGGAAATCATCTTCGCCTTCGCGCAGGTGAAGCGTAATGGTGGTGCCCGCGGTGTCTTTGGTTGAAGCTTCGAGCGTGTAGTCGCCAGCACCTTCGCTTTCCCAGCGTGTGGCATCCGCTGCTGGTGTGCCTGCTTTGCGCGAAATGAGGGTCACGCGATCGGCTACGATAAACGAAGAATAAAAACCGACGCCGAATTGCCCAATCAAATTGGCATCTTTGGCCTCATCACCTGAGAGCTTGGCAAAAAATTCTTTGGTGCCTGATTTGGCGATCGTACCGATATTGGCGATCACTTCATCTCGGGTCATGCCGATGCCGTTGTCGGCGATGGTGATGGTGCGCGCGGTTTTGTCAAACGAAATTTTGACGCCCACTTCGCCCGCGTCTTCCAGCAATTTGCCGTCAGATAGCCCAGCGAAGCGCAGCTTATCGGCTGCGTCAGAGGCGTTGGAGATCAATTCCCGCAGGAAGATTTCTTTGTTGCTATACAGCGAATGAATCATCAGCTGTAAGAGCTGTTTGACTTCCGCTTGAAAGCCTAAGGTTTCTTTACTCATAGTGATTTTCGATTTCAGGAGGACGAATAGATTAAATACCTGCGGCGCAGATTGGGTGCGTTTTGCCCTTTTTCAAGGCAATCTTGCCAGTTTAGTGAATTGCGCGGGCACTTTAAAATAGCCATTATGAAAAAGTTAGCCCTCTGCCTTCTCCTCAGCCTCTTCTCTTCAGTTGCGATCGCGCAATCTCGGCCTGCCATTTGCGAGAGCCATGAAGATGAGCCGTTGTTTTTTCATCGCTACCCAGGCGTAGTGAATTTCTATCTTGAAAATGATTTGTTCGCTAAGCAAGACTCTGATTACACCGCGGGCTTTAAGCTCGCTTGGGTCTCGCCAAATCTTGGCGATTTCAGCACTGATCGCTGCTTGCCGCCTTGGCTTCGCGCCGCCAATCGCTACCTCACCCGCTTGCACCCGGGCCCGAAAGATAGCCAATATGATCGGCGAAATGTGGTGTTCACGCTCGGTCAGGCCATGTATACGCCGCGAGATCGTGCGCGCTCAGATCTCATCGTTGAAGATCGCCCTTATGCGGGTTGGTCTTATCTCGGCTTTGCTTACAACGCCCGTAATGATTGGCAGATGGAAACCGTAGAGATCAATCTTGGCATGGTCGGCCCGGCCTCTGGCGCGCGGCAAGCGCAAGATTTCATTCATAAATTGCGGGGGTTTGAGCTCTTTAATGGCTGGGATAATCAACTGCGCAATGAGCTTGGCGTTGTCGCCACCTACGAGCGCAAGCATAAATGGTTTCAAACTCCGGTAGCGTCTGGTCTCGACTACGACTTCATCACCCACGCCGGGATCAGCTTGGGCAATGTGCGTACTTCACTTAATGCCGGCGGCGAGATTCGCTTCGGTTGGAATATTCCTGATGATTTCGGCTCGTCGCCAATTCGCCCCGCTGGAGACAACAACGCCCCGCACCCGAGCGCCAAGCCCTTTGACCCACGCGTCGGCGGTATCCACGCCTTTATATCGGTCGATGGCCGCGCCGTCGCGCGCGATATATCACTTGATGGCAATCTATTTTCAGATAGTCATTCCGTTAAGAAAAAGCCATTTGTTGCCGATGCCAGCGTTGGGATCGCCACAACCTACGCAGGTTGGAAAGTAGGCTTTTCGCGCGTCTTCCGCACCCGCGAGTTCGTGGGTCAACCGAGAGCGCCACGCTTTGGCTCGGTCACGGTTTCATTGGAATATTAAGCGTGAAAAGCACGAAAATAGCCCTAATCTGCGCCGCAGGTATTGTGCTTTTAAGCGGCTGCGCGAGCTCGCAGCGGGCATTACTGGCTGAGCGCTGTGAAATCAAAGTGCAGCCACTCATGAAATTCGTCGCCATCATTTCCGCTGTGCCCGATCCCGGAAGGCGCGTTTGCGGCTGCATCTCGCAGCGCATCGATATTGCAAAGGCGGAGTCGGCACTTTCTGGCAAAACCGGAGAAGCGAGAGACGCAGCGGTCGCCGCCTTGCTCATCGACAACGTGCCGATGATCCGCGATTGCGCGCGCGAGACTGGCGTTTTGAAATAGCGTAAATCTGCGCAGTGGGGCCGAGATTAAAAACTGGTTTTTGCTAACACCGCACAGTTCATTCAGGGGGCGCGCAGGCGCATTTTCAACGATATCAACGCATATTTGACGCGCCGCTGATGCGTCTACATCTGCTTAAATAAATGTGAAAACGGACGGCTGACTTTGAGCGATTCGCGCACGTTTTTAATATGCACCGTGGCGTCGCCACGAAAGTCGCGGGTCACTTTTTCGATAGCATCGGCGCGCACCATCGTGCTGCGATGGATTTGCCAGAACATCGCCGGATCAAGCTCGTCTTGCAGCTCTTTCATGGGTTTACGAATCAGGAGCTCGCCTTCGGCGGTGACGACGCGGGTGTATTTTTCATCGGAATTGAAAAAGAGCACGTCGGTCACGGGCACCATCTTTAGGGCTGTGCCTTGGCTCGCTTTGATCCAGCGTAGAAATTCGCGCTGCCCGCTTTGTCCGCCGCGGAGCGAGGCAATGATCGTTGATAAATCCGCCGGTGCGGTATTCAATCGTTCCTTGAGTCGCGCGACGGTGATGGCCAACCGCTCTTCGTTAATCGGTTTGACTAAATAATCAACCGCGCCTTTCTCGAAGGCTTCGATCGCATACTGATCGTAGGCGGTGACGAAAACGATATGGCAGCGATCCCCTGCGTCGCGCGCGACTTCTAGCCCGGTCATCTCGGGCATATGAATGTCTAAGAAGCATACCTGCGGCGCAAGTTCGTCTATTTTTTCGATTGCCGAAAGACCATCAGCGCATTCAGCGACGATCTGCGCCTCGGGCCATACCACAGCGAGCTTCTTGCTGAAATGTTGCCGCAATACAAGCTCGTCTTCTGCGATCAATACTTTTGTCATTGCGAAAATTCCTAATTTTTATTTATCAATCACGACGCGACGACCGGCACCGTCTTTCATCGATTTTGTCGCAATCAATATCAGATCTACCAAGAGCCAGATGCCAGAAATGATGAGCATCGGCACGATAGGATCGCCATCGATTGCGTTCGATAACCCAATCATACCAACGAGTCCTTGTGCGATCGCGTAGCGTTTGCGCCGCAGGTACCAATTATGTGCGCCGACAAAGCCGCCAGCGAAAGCGAGCACGAGCGCAACGTTGACTCGGCAATCGGAAACATCGTTGCCGTACGCATTTTGGGCGCTTTGCGCTATCGATGCATCGCGGTTGGCGTTGGGCTGCGCTGCGAATTCTGGAATCACTGCGGGCACGGCCAAGGTCGCGATGACGCCTGACGGTGAGTTTGGCTCGATGGAAAATCTTGCAGTATCGCCATATAAAAGCGCGAGACGATTGCGAATCGAGCTCAATCCAATGCCAGTGCCGCCGGGCGCGGAGGCATCGAGACCGCGCCCGGTATCGGCAACGCTTACAACCACACTGTCGCCGATGCGCTGCGCTGTCAGGCGCACGCTGCCGCCGTTGCGCGCGCGCTCTAGCCCATGCTTAATCGCATTCTCGACCAAATTGATGATAAGCGCGGGCGGGAAGATTTGGGTTTTCAGGCTTTCTGGCAAATCAAGGGAGAAGGTCAAACGCTCGCCCATACGGAGTTTCAAAATATTGAGGTAAGCCTGCGCCAGCTCAAATTCTTTACCGAGCGTAGACGAGCCTTCGCGCAAATTGGGCAACGCCGTGCGCAAATACAAAATTAAGTGATCGAGCATCGCGCTGGCTTGATCGACATCGATCTCTTGCAACGCTTTGACGTGCGCCAGCGTATTAAACAAAAAATGGGGCTCAACTTGGGCTTGCATGGCTTTGAGCTGCGCTTCGGCGACGAGCCGCGCGGAGGTATCGACACGCGCTGCGGCTTCAACGACGCGCACCCGTTGCGTTTGCCGCGCGGCCCGCCCCGCAAAGGCGCGGGTGAGCAACAAGAAAAAAGTGAGTACGGTCAGCCCAATCAACGCCATTGAGCCGAGCAATGCTTTGCGAATATCAAAACGCGTGGCTTTCTCCACGGCACTTTGCTGCATCGCGGTGAGTAACGGCTCGCGCGGTACTTTGGCGGGGTAAGTTTCGAAATCGACGTTATTAAATTTCAAGCCCCAGAAATCAACATTCCAATTGACGCCCGGATCTTTTGCGATTTCTTCGTCGCCACTTTCACCCGGATCGCGAGCAACGCCTGCTTCGTCGCCCGTACGAGGCGGCGCTACGCTGATCGAATGCGCGCCATCGATCGACGAAACTTGCACACCACCGTCTTCTTCCAGGGTTGCGCGGATATTGAGCCCATTGCCATCGACGATGACGTACTCTTTACGGCCATTGACAAGGCGTGCCGTGATTTGCGGGGTTGCGCTGGTCGCGGTTGGGCTCTCTTTGGCGGCCGGTTTTGGCGCCTTAGTTGCGGTAGGGGAACCAGGGGAAACCGGCGGCACTGGCGGCGCTGGCGGCACTTGGGGGAGTGCCGTTTCAGGGCGACGGCCGGGCGCGCGCGATTGCGGCGCATTTTGCATTTCTGCTTCGATATCGACGCCGACAGCATTAGCTGAGTTTTTGACGATGCGCTCTGCTTCAAGCAGCGCAGCACCTTTGATCACCCGCCGTATCGCATCCCGCTCTTCGGGCGAGCTCGATGCCCGCAGCAACGGCAAATGCGTGGGGATGACGATCATCGAAACCAGCGCAGCGTAAATGATCGCGATTCCAAGCAAAATCCGCCACCAGCGCACGCGTCCATAATGAATGTAGGCGCGCGCAATCGGCTTGCCAAGCCATCGGCTCAGCAGGCGACTCAATCGAAATGTTTTTTGAGCTTGCGGCATGGGATGCAGTGTTGCGGATTATCTGCAAACTGTAGCAAGGCGGCTTAGTAGGCGCACGCTTATTGCGACGATTTGCGGGTAGGTTTGGCCGAACTGGAGGCGGGGAGTTCGAGTGGCCCCATTTTGGTAAGGTCAAAGCCGCGAACGTTGGTATAGGCGGCGCGGATTTTCGCCATATCGTCAATCTCGTTTCCAGAAAGCGAAAGCACGGCACAGACTGCGACGCGTTTCGTAGCGTAGTCGATGGTTGTCAACACCAAGGGCACATGCGCCGCCACGGCAATACGATAAAAGCCCGACTTCAAATGGGGCACGTAGTCGCGCGTACCTTCGGGCGCAATCACAATGCGCAGCTGCTTTGCCTCGGCAAAAGCAGCGACCATTGCGCCGACGAGCCCACCCGGGTTTTTGCGATCGACGGGGATGCCACCGGTTGCCCTAAAAAAAGCACCGAAAGGGCGGCGAAAGAGTGCATCTTTTCCTAAATAATTCGCGCGCAATCCACTCGCAAGATTGGCGGCCAAACCGAGCGGGAAATCCCAATTTGAAGTGTGTGGGTAGACGATGATGACACAACGCATTGGAAAATCGACCGGAAAGGTTTGTTGCCACCCGACCAAGCGGAGATAAAAGCGCCCGATTGCGCCGACGAGACCGGGGCGCACCATAACATTTGCGACAATCTCAGCCATGGTTCGCTTTACAAAAACTTCGGGAAAATGGTTGCCATCGGCGCGGCGTGGTGGATTGCAAATTCATCATGTTAGTTTCGCATGATCTCAAAGCCGCCCATTCCCGTCTCCCCCATCGTAGCGCTCACCGCTTTGGGTGCGCGCATTGATGCGCTGCTGCCGCAAACGCAATGCCAGCGTTGTGGTTATCCGTCCTGCGCCACGTACGCGCAGGCGATTGCCAACGATGAAGTGGCGATCAATCAATGTCCACCTGGCGGCGATGCTGGCATTCATGCGCTCGCGGCGCTTACGCAAAAGCCCTACGCGCCCTTAAACCCTGTCAACGGCAGCGAGCAAGCGCTGTGCGTGGCCTTGATTGATGAGGCGCAGTGCATCGGATGCACGCTTTGCTTGCAAGCCTGCCCAGTTGATGCCATTGTGGGCGCAAATAAGCGCATGCACACTGTCTTGGCTGATGAATGCTCAGGCTGCGAGCTTTGCGTGCCGGTGTGTCCGGTCGATTGCATCGCGTTAATTGCGCCGCAGGTATCGATTGTGATCACCGCCGCGCTGCAAAATCGTTGGCGGGATCGGCAAGCCGCCCATCTTGCCCGTTATTGGGACGAGTCGGCGCCAGAGATTTCGGCAGCAAAACCTGATCGCGCGGCGGCCTTAGCGCGCGCGATGGAAAAGGCGAGGGCGCGGCAATGAATTTAGAAAAACGTACGCAGATTTTTGGCGCGTTAGCCGCGCTTAACCCTGAACCCAAAACCGAGCTCGAATACGCTTCTCCGTTTGAGCTACTCGTCGCCGTCGTGCTCTCGGCGCAAGCGACTGATAAAAGCGTGAATATCGCAACGCGCAAACTTTTTGCGATCGCGAATACGCCGCACGCACTGGCCACACTCGGTGTTGAAGGCATCACGCCATACATTCAAACGATTGGGCTTTTCCGTAACAAGGCCAAAAACGTTGCAGCGTTGTCTGAAATTGTGGCACGCGATTTTGCGGGTGTTGTGCCCCATGATCGAGCGGCCTTGGAAGCACTGCCAGGGGTCGGGCGTAAGACTGCAAATGTAATCTTAAATGTGGTGTTTGGTGAGCCGACCATTGCCGTCGATACCCATATCTTTCGCCTCGGCAATCGCATGAAGCTTGCCCCTGGAAAAACGCCAGAGGAAGTCGAACAAAAATTATTGAAATTTGTACCTACGCAATATTTGCAGCATGCCCATCATTGGCTGATTTTGCATGGCCGCTACACCTGCACCGCGCGCTCCCCCCAGTGTGGGAAGTGCACGGTGATTGCGTGGTGCGAATGGGCGCCGCGTCATCGTACGCGCGCTCTGCAACTTACCGAAAGTGGTGAACATGTTTAACCCGACACGCGATGAGGCTCGCCGGTTTTTTATCGAAAGTTGGCGCAAGCGCGTCGAGAAAATGCCTGCGACGCCGATGGAAACTCTGGTAGGCGATGTGATTGAAATCCATCCCGAATACCATCGGTATTTTGAGGCTGGAGACGATGCCCTCGGGCGCGAATGGACGCCAGAGATGGGTGAGACCAATCCGTTTTTACATTTATCGATGCATGTTGCTGTGCGCGAGCAGTTGCAGGTCGATCAGCCGCCCGGCATTCGCGCTGCGCACGCGAAACTCACCGTGCAGCTCGGTGATCCGTTAGAGGCGGATCACAAAGTGATGGAGTGCCTTGCCGAGCAAATTTGGCAGCTGCAGAAAAATAGCGTGCCGTTTGACAACGGCCGCTACTTGGGCTGTGTAAACAGTCAAAAAGCATGAAATCTGCGCCGCAGGTATTCATCTATTTTTGATTGATGTCAACGTTAAAGTATCTTGCACATTATCCCGAGCCACTACTGGCTCAGGTGCGCGCGCTAATTGCCGAAAATCGCTTGGGTGCGGTACTCGCCACGCGCTACCCGGAAGCCAATACGGTTCGCACGGACGCTGCGCTACGCGAATACACGCTCACGCTCAAAGCGAAGTACATGAAAAGCGCCATAACACCCGCAAAGGTCGTGTTTGACAATCATTTGCAGGTGGTCAAGCATGCCCTTGGAACGCATACCCGCATTTCGCGTACGCACGGCTACAAGCTGGTCTCGAAGCGTGAGATTCGCGTTGCAAGTGTGTTTATTGATGCACCCGCAGCGTTTCTTAAAATGATTGTGGTTCATGAGCTCGCTCATCTCAAAGAGCAAGCGCACGACAAAGCGTTTTATAAGCTCTGCCATCATATGGAGCCGCAGTACGCACAATTGGAATTTGATCTGCGGCTGTATTTAACGCAGCGTGATTTAGCTGCCGAAACCGTCAGTCGCAGCTAAAGTCAGCCGCCCATATTTTCTTGAATCTGCGCAGAAAAATTGAGTGTATTTGGTTTAAATCTGCGCCGCAGGTTGATGCGTTTAATGTCTTGCCCGTATAGATTTAAACGCGCGTTGCCTCATGCGCTGCTTCCACAACGGCTGCACGCGGCGTAATCTGCGCCGCAGGTATTGCAGTCACTTTCGGCTTGAGCAGTGCGGCAACTTCTCTCACCCGCGGTCCGTTGAACTTGCGTGGTACGACCACTTGATCTGGGTTGAGCGCGTAGGCTGATTCGTCGCGGGCGTAACGGCGCGGCTGCGTGGGCGGCGGGAGCACATTTTGTCCGCTCGTCTCTGCGCGAGGGCGCTCGGCGCGTGGCGTGCGGGGTGAGCGCTCTGCGCGCCCAGAAAAGTCGGGCAAGGCTTCACGCCGTACCGCTTTTTTAAGCAGTTTTTCAATGTCAGCCAAGAGCTTTTCGTCTTCTGGCGCAACGAGCGAGATGGCTTGACCTGATGCACCGGCGCGCCCCGTGCGCCCAATGCGATGCACGTAGTCTTCCGCCACGTAGGGTAATTCAAAATTCACCACGACTGGCAGCTCAACAATATCGATACCGCGCGCTGCAACGTCGGTTGCAACCAAAATATTAATCTTTCCAGCTTTGAATTCATCGAGCGCGACCATGCGGGCGTCTTGGGTCTTGTCGCCGTGGATTGCACCCGTTTTGAAGCCATCGCGCTCAAGCGCCGAGGCTAAGCGACCGACATCCATCTTACGGCGACAAAACACCAGCACTTGCGTCATGTTGTGTGTGCGAATCAAATGCCCGAGCAGAATACGCTTTTGATCTTCGCGCACCATGTAGCACGATTGATCGACGGTCTCGGCAGCCGTATTGCGGCGCGCAACTTCGATCAGCACCGGTGACTTAAGCATTTCGTCGGCCAGTTTCTTAATCTCATTGCTAAAAGTCGCTGAGAAAAGTAAGCTCTGACGCTCTTTTGGCAGCATCGCCAAAATGCGCTTGATATCGGGGATAAAGCCCATATCGAGCATGCGATCAGCTTCATCAAGCACGAGCACTTCAACTTGATTGAGCGAGAGATTTTTTTGTTCGATATGGTCGAGCAATCGCCCTGGTGTTGCAATCAAAATCTCAACACCCGCACGCACGATAGCGCGTTGCTCTTTAATATCGACACCGCCAAATACAACGGTTGACTTAAGCCCGGTGTATTTGCAATAGGCTTCAACATTTTCTTGAATCTGGATTGCCAACTCACGCGTGGGCGAGAGGATGAGCGCGCGCACCGGATGGCGGGCGGGCGACGGAGAGCTGTTGGCTTTTGGTAATAACCGGTGCAGAATAGGTAGGGTAAATGCAGCGGTCTTCCCGGTGCCCGTCTGCGCGCCACCGAGCACATCTTTGCCGTCGACGACAATCGGAATGGCCTTGGCTTGAATGGGCGTTGGGATCGTATATCCCTTTTCCAGCACGGCACGAATAATGGGCTCCGCGAGTCCCAAATCAACAAATCGGACGGGCGAGGGCGCTAGCGGGAGTGCTGAAGGGGCGTTGGACATTGCATGCGTCTCTACTTTGTCAGCACCTTGAGGCGTAATTTCTTGATTTTCTTGCATATTTTGTAAATTTTACTCTCGGAGCGGGTAAAATGCTGCGTTCCTGAAGAGTTTCAATATTTCTCGTCACCAAACCCGTCGCATGCTTTTTGATCACGACAATCCGGTGGCAACGGCACACAACGCTAAATTACGCGCGCTGCCCTTCTCAAAATCTTGCCCCGCGTCCACCCTATGGATGCTAAGTGGTTGTTATCGAAAGTATTTCTGTCTATGTCTGACCTCGCACTGCGCAACATCGCCATCATCGCCCACGTTGATCACGGCAAAACCACCCTTGTTGATTGCTTGCTCAATCAATCCGGCACTTTCGCTTCCCACGAAAAAGTGGTCGAGCGGGTCATGGATAGCAACGATATCGAAAAAGAGCGGGGCATTACGATTTTGGCAAAAAATTGCGCCTTAACATGGAAGGGCACTCGAATCAACGTCGTAGACACTCCGGGCCACGCCGATTTCGGCGGTGAAGTCGAGCGCGTATTGTCAATGGTCGATGGCGTGTTGCTCGTCGTCGATGCGGTTGAAGGCCCCATGCCGCAAACCCGCTTCGTGACTAAAAAAGCGCTTGCGTTAGGCCATAAAGCGATTGTGGTGATCAATAAAGTTGATCGCCCGGGCGCGCGCCCGGATTGGGTGGTCAACCAAACCTTTGATTTGTTTGACAAACTCGGTGCGACTGAAGAGCAGCTTGATTTTCGTGTGGTGTATGCGTCTGCGCTCAATGGCTGGGCTTCGCTTTCGAGCACCGGTGTCGGCGAAAATATGGATCCACTTTTTCAAACGGTGCTTGAGCATATTCCCGCGCCGGATGTGGAAATGGACGCACCATTGCAGCTGCAAATTTCCGCGCTCGATTACAACTCCTACGTTGGTCGAATCGGCATCGGTCGCATTCGAAAAGGTACCGTTAAATCGGGCCAACAAGTCACCCTTGCCTACGGCGACGAAATGCGCGGTAACGCAAAAGTCGCGCAAGTGCTGACTTTCAGCGGCCTTACGCGCGTGCCGACCGAGTTCGCAACCGCGGGCGATATTGTCGCGGTAACAGGCGTTGAAGGGGTGAATATCGGCGTGACCTTGTGCGCGCTCGGTCAACCACAAGGCTTGCCACCGATTGCAGTGGACGAACCGACGTTGACCATGAATTTCCAAGTCAATAATTCACCTTTAGCCGGTCGCGAAGGCAAATACGTGACCTCGCGCCAGATCCGTGAGCGCTTGGATCGTGAGTTGCAAAGCAACGTGGCATTGCGCGTGGAAGAAACCGGAGATGCTGATAGCTTTCGCGTTTCCGGGCGTGGCGAATTGCACTTAACGATTTTGGTTGAAAACATGCGTCGCGAAGGCTACGAGTTGGCCGTATCAAAGCCGCGCGTATTGTTCCGTCAAGTCGGCGACGAAACCCAAGAGCCGTTTGAAGCGCTGACCGTCGACGTTGAGGAAGCCCATCAGGGGGGTGTGATGGAAGCGCTCGGCATGCGCTGTGGCGATCTGCAAGATTTCGTAAACGACGGTAACGGGCGCGTGCGCTTGGATTACCGCATCCCCGCGCGCGGTCTCATTGGATTCCAAAATGAATTCATGAACTTAACGCGTGGCACGGGCTTGATGAGCCATATTTTTGATAGCTATGCTGCGATGCGTGGTGATATTCCGGGGCGTCGTAATGGCGTGCTGGTAAGTCAAAACGATGGTGAAGCGGTTGCCTTTTCGCTCTTCAATTTGCAGGCGCGTGGCCGCATGTTTGTCAGCCCGGGCGAGAAAGTCTATGAAGGCATGCTCATCGGCATTCACTCGCGTGACAACGATTTGATCGTCAATCCAGTTAAAGGCAAGCAGCTGACTAATGTGCGCTCAGCCGGTAAAGATGAAAATTTGATTCTCACGCCGCCAATTGAATTGACGCTCGAATACGCAGTGGAATTCATCGAAGACGACGAGCTCGTGGAGGTTACGCCGCAGAATATTCGTTTGCGTAAACGCTATCTGAAAGAGCACGAGCGCAAAGCGGCGAGCCGCGATGTCGGTGCGTAAATCTTTTTGAGAAAAACCCAATACCTGCGGCGCAGATTTAGCGCTGCAGGCAATCAAAAAACCCGGCACTTGCCGGGTTTTTTGATGGCGTGACGATCTTTAATCAGGGTAGCCCAGCGCGGGCTGACCGAAACCTTCTGCCGCGCGCCATCCCGGCGATTTCATGAATAGATTGGCAATCATTCCACCCGGATCGTAGGTCAATCGCTTACCCGGGTTTTGGCGCGCGTATTCTGCACTCAGCGCTGCGCTGGTGCGATACCAAGATACTTTATTGGCGTACGCAGCGAGCGTTGCGCCACGCCAACCCTTTTCGCGAATTTCAGGCCAGACGCGATCTGCGTTTGCGATATTTTCATCCCGGTGCAATTTCCACATTTCGCGACCCAAAATGTCGCCGAAGATAAATAGTCGGCCGCCGATGATTTCAAATTCGGTTGGATCACTGCCGAGCTTGATCTTGTAGGGCGCGCCGTTGGCACAAAAACCTGCGTATTGTGGTTCGTATTTCGCGGGCGATTGATCGAAAAGCTGTTTGTGTTGGGTGCTCTCAAAGTAGTAGGTGCGCTCGGGCAGCGTCGTTGAAATTTCCTTTTTGCCGCGGGTCGGTATGCCGCGCGTGAAATAGGCGACCGGATCATGGCCAAGAAGCATGACCGCTTCGCTGCGCGGGTTGTGTGTGGTCGCAAAGCGCGTGCCACACGCGCTTAACATGGCCATCAACATCAACGAAACGCACAATCGCAATATTTTTTGGTTATGCATGTGATGCCCTCCAAAGCCTACAAAATAATGGGCTCAGGCTTCAGCTTAACACCAAATTTAGTCTCGACACCCGCCTGCACCTCTTGCGCAAGCGCCCACAGGGCGTCGCCGGTTGCATTGCCGTGATTGACTAACACGAGCGCGTGCTGGGCGTGCACGGCGGCATCACCGTGCCGTACGCCCTTAAAGCCGGCATGCTCAATCAACCACGCGGCGGGGATTTTCATCCAACCATCGTCGTCTGGGTAGTGGGGCATTGCTGGATTTTGATCGCGTAGCGCTAAAAACTGCGCCGCAGGTATGACTGGATTTTTAAAAAAACTACCCGCATTGCCGAGCAAGACTGGGTCGGGGAGCTTACGCATGCGGATTTCGGCTACCGCTTGGCTGACATCAAGCGCGCTCGGATTCAGGATGCCTTTCGCAATGAGCGCCTTGCGCAGATCGCCGTAATCGAGCTTGAATTTAGGAGACCGAGAAAGTTTGAAACGCACGCGGCGCACGATCCATTGCCGTCCGGCAAAGCTCTTGAAATAACTGTTGCGGTAAGAAAATGCACACTCTTCGGCGCCAAAGCGACGAGTCTCGCCCGTCTCAATGGAAATCGCATCGCAGCTGTGAAAACTCTCTTTAAGCTCAACGCCATAGGCACCAATGTTTTGAATCGGTGCGGCACCAACTGAGCCGTGGATGAGCGTTAAATTTTCTAAGCCGCAGTAACCTCTGTTGATTGTCCACATCACGAAGGCATGCCACGATTCACCCGCCATCGCCTCGACGACATCTTCATCGAGCACCCGCATTCCCTGCGTGGCAATATGCAGCACGCAGCCATCATAATCTTTGGTCAACAGCAAATTGCTGCCGCCACCGAGCACGAAAACACCACGCTCACCCGCGTGTGAGCGCGCAAGTTGGATCGCCTCGGGGAATGATGCATCATCGGTAACTCGCAAATAATGCGCCGCCCGCGCTGCAACCCCGAACGAGTTAAGCGCAGTCAGGTCATAATTGGATTCGAGGTTTAATGGCACAACAAGGCGGTCTTATGTTTTTTGGTTTAGGCAAATCCCGGGATTTACTCCCAGCGTCGCAGGTGCTCCCTGGTCGAGCGCAAGCAATGACCGTAGTCGATCGTCATGCCGTGAACGGCAACCCGATCAAGCATGCGTTTTTACCTGAAATGCAACGTGCTGTCTTTGGTTTGGGGTGCTTTTGGGGTGCTGAGCGCATATTTTGGAAGACCCCGGGCGTTTATTCCACCGCAGTGGGCTACGCCGGTGGGCAAACGCCCAACCCGACGTATCACGAAGTCTGCAGCGGGCGCACCAATCATACCGAGGTCGTTCTGGTCGTTTTTGATCCTGCAAAAATTTCGTATAACGCCTTACTCACGGTATTTTGGGAATCGCACGATCCTACGCAGGGGATGCGTCAAGGCAACGATACCGGTACGCAATACCGCTCTGCCATTTTTACGTTTGGTGACGACCAATATGCGGCTGCGTTGGCGAGTCAAGCCGCGTTTCAAAGCGCGCTTAGCGCGCAAAATTACCCGACGATTACCACTGAGATCGCGCCGGCCCAGGAGTTTTATTACGCTGAAACCGATCATCAGCAATATTTACATAAAAACCCAAGCGGATACTGTGGCATCGGCGGAACGGGCGTACGTTGTACAGGCTAAATCTGCGCCGCAGGTATCCTTAAATTTGCCATTAATTCGTGGCGAAGTCAGTGATTTTTGCCTGAGCCCAACGGCGATGCGAGGGTATCGTAGCGGCGCGCACGCTCTTCAATGACGCTCTTCAATGGGCAGTCAAAAAAAAGGCTTCATCCGATCCGTTTGAAGCGTAATCGTGTCTTATTTGAAAATCTTTTTTGGAGCGAGCGCGCGAAATGAAATAGCGCGGAAGGCTTTGCGCAGTTTCGTCATCTCAGTTTTTTTCTGAGCACGATCGGTTGCGGTTCGGTTTGCGGTTGCACTGTAGCGCGCGTGTTCCACTTGATTCAAAAACTCAGTTGCGGTGGCGGCACCGTGCGCACCTGATTGCACCAATTGCTGCACCATGCCGCGCGGGGTAATGTTTGCGGGCACATTCACGCCGTGCTTACGCGCACGCGCCAAAAAGGTAAGCCAGAACCGTTCACTCGCTGGCGTGCTGCGTTTGCGCGCGGCGCGTTCACGCCATGTGTAAAGGGCAACGGTTGCTAAAACGGCGGCGACGCCGAGTAAGAGCATGATCCCGACCCATTGTCCGGGCCGCAAATCTCCGAGTCCGAACCGCTCGATTGCGCGCAATTGTTGTGAGCGATCGTAGCCCAAGAGCCAGGCGGTGTAGGTATGTTGCGCCGCATCCCACGAATGGCGCATGAAATTTAAAAGCATCGGATCGTTTGCACTGCGTCCGCTGCGTTCGCTTTCTGGGAGCGCAGCCGAAAGATCAAGCTCGATGCGTGAGGGCGCGATGGCAGCGGTTGGATCTACACGCATCCAATGCCCGTCGATTAGCACTTCAGCCCATGCATGGGCGTCGGATTGACGCACGACGAGTAGATTATTTTGGGGATTGACTTCGCCGCCTAAGTACCCTGTGACCACGCGTGCGGGGATTCCTGCGCTACGCATCAAAAACGTAAAAGCGCCGGCGTAGTGTTCGCAAAATCCGCGTTGATTGTCGAGCCAAAAAGCGTCGATGGCATGGCGTGTGGTAAGCGGTGGTCGAGTGGTGTAGCTAAAGTTTGCAGTGCGAACGTGGCGGAGTACGGCGTGAAAAAAAGCCGTAGGATTGCCGCCAGACTCAGCCAGTTTTCCTTGTGCCCAAGCGCGAGCACGTGGGTTTTGGCCAGAGTCGCCAGTTGCCAGATTGCGCTCTGCATCTCTGTTGGCACTGGGGTAACGGGAACTGAGTACCGACGCGACTTCGTAGCGAATGGGCTCGCGAATCGGAGTCAGATTGATGAGTTGCTGCGAAGGCGTTAGCGAGGCGGTGCGCTCCAAATCGCCACCTTTGGGAAAAGTGCCCGGCAGATCGAGCGCAAAGAGCCATCGCTGTTGGTGCGGTTGCAGCGTCACCGCATATTTCTTGGTCTCGTGAGGCTTTGGTTTTTCAGGCCACTGCACAAATCGTCCACGCTCGGAGCGGCGGGTATCAATGCCCGATGATTCCCAGACTTCGGTATCGCCGTCCATCAAATATTGATCCAGCACCGGTCCGCGCCAATAAAGGGTATCGCGAGGTGGCATGCTGCCATCAAATTCCACCCGAAATGCGACTTCTTCTGATTTGACGAGTTGGCTGATTTGACCCATGCGCATCGATTCACTCAAGCCCGTCCGTGCGCTGCGCGATTCGGCAAAACCCCAGAGCGGGCTGGCGACGCGTGGAAAGAAAACAAACAGAACAAGGGCAATGGGCACACCCAGTGCGAGCCGTTTCATCGCTTGGCGGACGTGCCCGATGATGGGGTGTTGGTCGTGGGCATCGTGAATCACGTCGAGCAACGTAAAGAGCACAACCAGCACGGTCAGCATGTAGGAAAGCGCGAAGAGTTCTTGATCAAAGATAGTCAGTGCAACTAAGAGTACCGCGGCAGCGCACCAGACGACCATGGCATCACGTGAAGTCCGCACTTCAAGGAGCTTAGCGGCGACCATGACGGTTAACAGCGACACACCGGGCTCACGACCCCAAACGCGTCGGTAATAAAGCGCAATCATAGTCATGCTCGCTACCAAAATAAAAAACAAGGCGATGCGCCAGATTTTGGGCAAAGGCGGCGGCGGTGACCATGCACAGATGAGGGTCAGCAAAAGGCATGGGACCGAGAGCCAAATCGGGATGAAAAAAAGCTGGGGCGCGACGCAAAGTGCTGCAGCGACGGCGAGCAGGCGACGGGCTCGTAATGACAGCGGCGGCTCTGGCCACTTCAGCGCTCTCATACGTTGGCCATCGCTAGGGTGCGCATGCAAGTCGTGCGGTGCTCGGAATTCTGCGCCGCAGGTATTTCGCCATCTGGCAACGCAAGCGAATACGATTCACCCCGCCGGTGCGCCTCAGCGACCCAACTCGCAAGCGCGGCCAGTCGCGTATCGGGGTCAGCGAAATGGCTCGTTTGACGCCAACCTAAATGGAGCATACGTGGGGAATCTGCGCTCATGCGTTTGCTGCGCCAGCCTTGCCCCCGCGCCGCAGCACTCCAAGCGACCCGCGCGAGTGGATCACCCGGCTGGTACTCGCGTACCCCATCAAGCGCATCGCCACTCGCACCCACAATTGATGCCGCAATTGCTGCAGCTTCAGCGCGTGGGTTTGCGGCGATTGAATTGGCCGTTGGAAGCGGTGGTGCCGGACGCAAAAGTGCTGGGTAGATCCATGCGTGCGCCGGGAAATGGACATACGAAAATGCCCGAATGAGCCCGGTCGGCGCAATGCTTTGCACCATGACCCGCCCAAGCTTGATTTGCCCCCGGTTTTCGACGGGCACTGTTAACTGTACTGGGTTAGTGCCGATGCGCACACGATCGATCATCGTCACTGCGTCGGTGCTTGCGAAGGTTATAAAGCCGCGTTCCCGATCTGATTCGATTGCAAGGTTAAAGCGCACGGATTCTCCCGCATGCGCATCCTCGCTCGCGGCGAAAGTGACTTGCAAATTCACTAGATTTCTAAAAGCGGCGATCAGCGCACAAGCCAGATAGCCTGCGATCAAAAATGCCGCGAGATAGGCTAAGCTCACGCCGTAGTTAACGCCAACTAGGAGCATAACAAGTGCGGTAGCCCCGACGGCAATTCCTCTGCCGGAAGGCAGCAAATAGACGCGACCTTGCGCGAGCGTAACCGTACCCGTATCACTGGGGATACGAAAAAAAGCACGATCAAAATATGTTTTTATCGACATTCCGGGCGCGCTAATACTAAACGGCGACTGATTCCATTACTCTGCTTACGCTATCGTTGCCCCCTGGCAAACGATGGGATGCGATTGACGCAAATACCGCTTGCACATCATCGGGCGCAACGTATGGCTGCGCGCTCAAGTAGGCGTGCGCACGTGCCGCAGCGATGACGCCAAGCCCTGCCCGTGGGCTCAACCCGTGGCCAAGGCCACTTGCGCCGGTACGCGTTGCGACTAACAGCCGATGCACGTAGCCCACAAGTGCTTCGCTAATTGCGACCATGCTTGCTTGCCGTTGCAACGCGCGCAAATCGTCGGCGGATACCTGCGGCGTAAGTTCATTGAGGTGGGCACGGGCATCGCCTGCAAGTAGCAATTGCTTTTCGTGCGCCGCATCTGGGTAACCGAGTGAGACACGCATCAAAAAGCGATCAAGCTGCGATTCTGGCAAAGGCGCAGTGCCAATTTGCTCCATTGGGTTTTGAGTGGCGACGACAAAAAATGGATCGGGAAGTGCCCGAGTTTCGCCATCAATGCTGACTTGATGTTCCTCCATTGCTTCGAGAAGGGATGATTGGGTTTTGGAGGGCGCGCGATTGAGCTCATCGATTAAGACCATCGCATGGAATATCGGCCCCGATGAAAAGCGCATCCGTGACTCTTTGGCATCCCAAATATTGAAGCCGAGCAAGTCCGCCGGAAGCAGATCGTTCGTACATTGCACCCGCGCAAACGATAGCCCCGTTAATCGCGCCAAACCTTGCGCAAGCGTTGATTTGCCCACGCCCGGCACGTCTTCGATGAGTAAGTGTCCGCGCGCCAATAAGCAGGTGATGGCGAGCTTTATAGTGTGGGATTTGCCTAGGATTAGCGTGTCGAGATGAGCCTGCACGCGCGCAAGCGGAGAATCTTTAGAAGTCATATGCGTATGCTACCAGCATACGCAGCCGGATTTTGTATTCGTGATTGAGAAATACAGGGAATTTGCGCCCTTCGAAACTTTGGCGCAACACATGCACGCTATGCGATGAATTTGAGATGCCCGTTACGATAATTCCGGCCTTGCAGCAAGCATACGCGAGAGCGTATCGCGCAGCGCATAGTGCGGAAATTCGAGCCCGTGCTGCTTAAAAAGTGCGATCAATTTCGATGGATCTCCGCAGAGTCGGATGACTTCATTGGCGCGCACCAGTGATGAATCGATCACGGTCTCGATCGGGTGGTGGGTAAGCGCGCTGAGAGTGTCGATCACCGCATCGAGTGAATAGGCCTGCCCAGAGCAGATGTTGTAAGTCTCCCCCGCAGGCGCATACGCGAGAAGCGTAAGGTAGGCGTCACAGAGCAGCCGAACATCGTTGAATTCCCGTTCGACGGCAGTATTGCCCAGCTTTACGTGGCCGCTCTTACGTGCAAAGGCATCCACCAATTTGGGAATGACAAATTGTGGCGCTTGACCGACGCCGGTATAGTTAAAAGGTCGCGTCACAACAATGGGCAGGCGATCAGCAAAGGTTTTTGCCATCAATTCCATCGCTAATTTGCTGACGGCGTAGTGGTTAACCGGCGCCGGCAGTTGGGTTTCAGGGATTGGCGACGATAAACAATTTCCGTAGATATTTGCGCTGCTGGCGAGCAATACTTTTTGAGGCGGCACTTTTAGGCCGGCCAGTGCCTGCAGCAAGTTGGTCGTACCGACGGTATTGACTGCATAAAACGCCGCATTGTCAGCGTGCGCAACGAAACTGATCGCGGCGAGGTGCACGATCCATTCCGGCGCGGTGACGATCACTTCTTGTTGTAGGGCAGCGGCGTCGGTTAAGTCAGCCGTCGACGCGACAATTTCGTGGCCATGCGCGAGCGCAGTGCGGGCGAAGTGCTCGCCGGTAAAGCCGATTGCCCCTGTAAGCAATATTTTCAAAATGTCGCGCCGGATTGATTGCGCCGCATGTCGGCATCAACCATCATTTTGCAGAGCTGTTCGAGAGTAGTCATCGCACGCCAGCCCAAAATTTTCTCGGCTTTTGCTGCATCGCCTACTAATAATTCGACTTCTGCTGGGCGGTAAAACTTTGGATTGACCTGAACGACGGTTTTGCCTTTTGGCATCGCGCCGGAAGTGACCACCGCGTGCTCGGCGTCGCCAGCGCCGCGAAATTCCAGCTCAACGTCAACGGCGCGAAACGCCATGCGCACAAAATCACGAACGGATTCGGTGCGGCCGGTTGCGAGCACGAAAGTGTCGGGCTCATCGGCTTGCAACATGCGCCACATACCTTCGACGTATTCCCGCGCGTAGCCCCAGTCGCGCTTGGCATCCATGTTCCCAAGCTCCAACATATCAAGCTTGCCGAGCTTCATTTTGGCAACGCTATCGGTGATTTTGCGGGTGACGAATTCACGCCCACGCAGAGGTGATTCGTGGTTAAACAAGATTCCGCTGCTGCCAAAAATATCGTAGCTCTCGCGGTAGTTGATCGTCATCCAGTGGGCGTAAAGCTTGGCTACGCCATACGGGCTGCGCGGATAAAACGGCGTGCTCTCAATCTGCGGAATTGCTTGTACTTTTCCAAACATCTCGGAAGTGCTCGCTTGGTAAAAGCGAATCTTGCGATTTAAGATGCGAATCGCTTCAAGAATATGCACCGCGCCAATGCCGGTGATCGCCGCAGTGGTGACCGGTTGGTCAAAGCTGACGCCAACGAAGCTTTGCGCCGCCAGATTGTAAATTTCGTCGGGCTTCACGCGATCAACCAGCGTAATAGTTGAGCCCAAATCGGTTAAGTCATATTCGACTAATGAAAGGTTGGGATGGTTGGCGACCCCGAGCTCTTCTATACGCCAGAAGTTAACCGAGCTGGTGCGCCGGTAAGTTCCGAAAACTTTATAGCCTTTTTCCAGAAGTAACTCTGCGAGATATGCCCCGTCCTGCCCCGAAATGCCCGTGATAATTGCTGTTTTCATAGAAGATAACACTAGGTAATAACATCGAGTAGTTTACCTTCGCTGCACAATGGCCACTCAAAAGCGCAACCGTAAGTATCGTTTCTCACAACTTCTTGAGCCGAATGCGGGGTATCGCAACGGAAGTGCCTAGAATCCCGCCTCATGAGCGCAAACCCATCATCACAATTTCAACTTCTCTCGCAAAAGCGATTTGCTCCGTTCTTTTGGACGCAATTTTTTGGCGCGATGAACGACAACGTTTTCAAAGTAGCGTTTACCGGATTGATCACCTATCAAGCGTGGAGCTGGAGTGGATTTGCGCCGCAGGTATTGGTCAATATCGTCGCCGCGCTCTTTATCTTGCCGTTTATCCTGTTTTCTGCAACATCAGGGCAATTGGCCGACAAATTGGAAAAGTCCAAGCTCATGCGATTTGTTAAGTTGCTAGAAATCGTATTTATGTTGATCGCTGCGATTGGATTTGTGAGCAAAAACGTGCCCCTACTTTTACTGACCGTGTTTCTGATGGGCTTGCATTCAACATTATTTGGTCCCGTTAAATACGCGTATTTGCCACAGCACCTAAAGAGTGAAGAATTGACCGGCGGCAATGGCTTGGTCGAGTCAGGCACCTTCGTTGCAATCCTTGTAGGCACCATTTTGGCAGGCATTCTCGCGGGCGCTGCGCCGCTTTGGAGCGCTGGCGCGGTCATTGCCATTGCGATTATCGGCTATGGCGTGAGCCGTGCAATTCCGATTTCGCCCGCAGCTGATCCTGGGCTGAAAATAAACTGGAATCCTTTGACAGAAACCTGGCGCAATTTAAAGCTTGCGCATGGCAATATCGTGGTCTTTCGCTCTTTGCTTGGCATCTCATGGCTTTGGTTTTTTGGCGCGACGTTTCTCACGCAATTTGCCCCATTTGCTAAAGAAGTCATTCGCGGTGATGCGAGTGTTTTCACCGCGCTACTGACGATTTTTTCGATCGGTATTGCGGTCGGTTCGCTGCTCTGCGAGCGCTTGTCCGAAGGGAAGGTTGAGATTGGTCTCGTGCCCTTGGGCTCGATTGGGATGACGGTATTCGCGCTTGATTTGTATTTCGCAGCAAAGGGCTACGCAATACCTGCGGCGCAGATTTCGGCCTCAGCGCTCGCTTCCAACCCGCAGTTGCTGCGTATCTGCGCTGATTTGTTTTTGCTTGCGCTATTTGGAGGCCTCTACAGCGTGCCGCTCTACGCCTTGATTCAGGAGCGCACGCAAGCCTCGCATCGCTCGCGCATCATTGCGGCCAATAATATTTTGAATGCGATTTTCATGATTGCTTCGGCAGCGATGGCGATCGCGCTCTTTAGCTTCGGCGCAACGATCCCGCAACTCTTTCTCGCCACCGCAGTGCTGAATGCGTTGGTCGCGATCTATATTTATTCGTTGACGCCAGAATTTTTAATGCGATTTCTGACATGGATTTTGATTCACACGGTTTACCGGATCAAAAAGATCGGGCTTGCAAATATTCCTGAAACCGGCCCTGCATTGATCGTTGCCAATCATGTGAGCTACATGGATGCGCTGGTGATGGGCGGCGCCTGCAAGCGGCCGATACGGTTTGTCATGGATCATCAGATTTTCAAAATTCCGCTACTGAGTTTTATTTTCCGCACAGGCAAAGCAATCCCGATTGCTTCGAGTAAACACAACCCTGAAATGAAGGAGCGAGCATTCCGCGAAATCGCAGCCGCGCTTAAAGCGGGCGATATTGTTGTGATTTACCCAGAAGGAAAACTCACCAGCGACGGCGAAATGAATGCCTTTCGGCCGGGGTTTTTGCGGATCATTGAAGAGACGCCAGTGCCTGTCATTCCAACGGCTTTGCGCGGATTGTGGGGTAGTTTTTTCTCGCGTAGCGATGAGGGGCGGGCCTTTCGAAAGTTACGCGGGCTTTTTTCGCGCATCGAATGGGCCGTGGGGCCGCCCCTACCTGCGGCGCAGATTTCGCTGGAAGCCGTCGAGAAATCAGTGCGAGAGTTACGCGCCGAGATGCGCTAGACTCAATGCATAAATACATTCAAGGAGACTCTAGTGAAACGCTTTCTTGCTTTGGCATTAATCGCCGTAATACCTGCGGCGCAGATTTCAGCGCAAACGCCATACCCTACGAAACCTGTGCGAATTATGGTTGGCGCAGGGGCGGGCGGGGGCACCGACATTCTCGCGCGCATGCTGGCCGAGAAATTTGGCGAAGGGCTCAAGCAGTCGTTTATTGTCGAAAATCGCCCCGGCGCATCGAATACGATTGCCGCTGATCTGACGGCCAAGGCCACGCCTGATGGCCACACCCTTTTGCTCGCAACCAATACTGGGCAAGCCATCGCTCCGCACGTATTGCCACTGACATTTAATCCGTTGAAAGATTTGCAACCGATCGGCATGGTTGCGGTGGTCTCCAATGTGCTTGTGGTCGGCTCGGCTGCGGGCAATGTGAAAGACGTTTCAGAAATGCTCGCGGCGCTCAAGGCCAGGGGCGGATTTCGCTACGCGTCGTCTGGCGTGGGCAGCACCCAACATATCGCCGGGGAAGCGTTCGATCAAATCACGGGCACGAAAAATATCCACGTACCCTACAAAGGCAGCAGCCAAGCGCATCTTGATTTGATCGGCGGGCAAGTTGAAATGATGTTTGACACCACGTCATCGGCCGCGCAGCATATTAAGTCAGGAAAATTAAAGGCGCTCGCAATTCTTTCGTCGAAACGCTCGCCCGAGTTTCCCGATCTGCCCACGCTCACCGAAGCGGGTGTCGCCGGTGTTGAGGTCAACACATGGTACGCGTTGTATGCAACTGGCGCGACGCCGAAATCAACGGTAGACGCGCTTGCCGCTGAGTTGCAGCGGGTATTGAAATTGCCTGACGTGCAAACCCGATTGAAGGGTTTGGGCGGTGAGCCCGGCGCACTTTCTCCGGCGCAAATGCAAAGCTTTGGAGAAGCTGAATTTGAGCGCTACGGCAAATTGATTAAATCTGCCAATATTAAGCTTAACTAATTTTTTGGTGAAGGCCACATTGCAATGATTGACCTGCGGATATTGACCCATCCCAGCTGTGAGCTGCACGAAATGGGCGCGGGGCACCCTGAGCAGCCTGCGCGTGTGCGCAGTGTGGCGCAGGCGATTATGGGCTCGGGCATTGTGCATACGCTCGAATCTGCGCCGCAGGTATCGCACGCGCAGCTGCTCCGCGTGCATCCCCAATCCTATCTCGATTTGATCGCGCAGACCTCGCCGTCAACGGGCTATGCTGCGCTTGATGCCGACACGACGATGAACCCCCATTCACTCAAGGCGGCAATGCATGCTGCGGGTGCTGCGGTTGCGGCTGTGGCGTGGGTCATGGCAGGCGATGAGGCCGCGAATCCACGGCGCGCGTTCTGCAATATCCGTCCGCCTGGGCATCATGCGCTGCCTGCTGCGTCGATGGGTTTTTGTATTTTCGCTAATGTTGCGATTGCGGCCAAGCATGCCCTTGCTACCTGCGGCGCAGATCGGGTCGCAATTGTTGATTTTGACGTGCATCATGGCAACGGCACAGAAGCGTGCGTCGCGGATGATCCGCGTATTCGTCTTTATTCAACCTTTCAACATCCGTATTATCCGCATAGCGGCATTCCTTCATCTGCAGATAACGTGGTTAACGTGCCACTGGCTTGGGGCAGCGGCGGTAAAGACGTGCGCGCGGCGTTCGTTGAGACGATCTTGCCAGATCTCAATCAATTTGCCCCCGATCTGGTCATCATCTCTGCTGGCTTTGATGCCCACCGAGATGATCCGCTAGCGGGACTTAATTTTGTAGATGAAGATTACAGCTGGATGACGCAGCAGCTCGTCGCAATCGCAAACACGCATGCCCGCGGGCGGATCGTGTCGTGCCTCGAAGGTGGTTATCATTTGACCGCGCTCGCGTCAAGCGTAACCGCCCATCTGCAAGCATTGTCAACGCTGTAGAATTTTTAGAAAATAAACTGGGATCAAGCGCATGGATCGACGCGATTTTTTAAGCTGCTCTGTAGCCACGGCAACGCTCGCAGCCTTTGATGCAGTTGCAAGCACACCGCAAAAAAAATATGAGCGCGTGCGGCTGACCAACGCATTTGGTGATCCGATTACAGCGGCGTCGGTGAAGGCAAAAACCAACTACGTGTTTATGTATCCTTACGCGTCCACGCCTTGTTTTTTACTGAATCTCGATACGCCACTCAAAAATGCTGCGACGTTAAAAACGCAAGCGGGGCAGCAATATGGCTGGTCGGGTGGCGTCGGCGCACGCAATACGCTCGTCGCCTACAGCGCGATCTGCGCCCATAAGCTGGCGTATCCAGCCAAAGAGGTCAGTTTCATCCGCTTTCAGCCCGAGAAAACGAAAACTAGTGAGGGCGGGATGATTCACTGCTGCGCAGATCATAGCGTCTATGACCCGGCTGCCGGTGCGCGCGTCGTGAGCGGCCCGGCGCAAGAGCCGCTGGCGATCGTGCTCATTGAATGGGATCAAAAGACCGATGCGCTTTACGCAATTGGCACGCTTGGCTCTGAGAAGTTTGACGATTTCTTTAAGAAATATGATTTCAAACTCGCGATGGAATACAACGGCAAAGCAAACGCAAGAGTCACCGCCAAGACCACACTTTCAGAATTGACGCAGTATTGCCGCAACGTGGCGCAGTGCTAAGGTGCTATTCGTGCCGCTGATTCTACGCATCTGCTTTCTGCGCATCTACGATCCCGGTCACAAAAAGTCGCGTCGCCTCGAGCACGACGTCCGCGCAATCTTGCCAAGGCGCGTGCCCGCAGTCCGCTAACTTCAAAATCTGCGCCGCAGGGATTGCTTGCTCGATCACCTCGATTTGGCGCATCGTGCCGTATTCGTCGTTCTCTCCTTGAATGGCGAGCAACGGGGACTTAATTCGCGAGAGCTCGACTTCGATGTTAAACGCTAAAAAATCGGACGACAGCCACACATCATTCCAACTCCAAAATGTTGCCGTGGAGTCCTTGTGATACTTCGAAAGCTTCGCTGCAAGCTCGGCAGTCTCAAACATTTTCTTTGCTTGGGCGATGCGCGCAATTGCAATGGGCTCGACGAAACTATGCGGTGCCATCACCACGCAACCTGCCAACGCATCGGGGAATGCCGCTGCGAAAATGAGCGCAATCGTTGCGCCATCGCTGTGACCGATTAAGATGGGGCGGGTGATATTGAGCGCGGCTAATACCTGTGGTGCAGTAATGGTTGCCTGTCGGTGCATATAGCGGGCGTCGTTGACGTGACGTGCGCCGTTGGGGTGGGGCGTCGATTGACCGTAGCCCGCGCGTGAATAGGCCACCACGCGCAGCCCAGTCGCCTCGGCGAGCCGCTGCGGAAAAGTGCGCCAGAGCGCGACGCATCCTAACCCTTCGTGAAGCAAGACTAGTACCGCATCCGATGGAGAAATCTGCGCCGCAGGTATATCTAAAATTTCTAGAGATATGCCTTCAACGCTGATCTGCATCTAAACGCCGAGCAGCGAGTGGATGACCGCTTCATCACGGGTCAGCGCAGCGCTATCACCACGCCAAACCACGCGACCTTTTTCCAGCCCGAGGTGCAAATCAGCATGCATTTTGAGCTCGTCCAGATTTTTATCGATAATCAGCATCGATAAGCCCTCGCGCTTGAGCGTCGCGACGCAATTCCAGATTTCTTGGCGAATGAGTGGCGCTAAGCCTTCAGTTGCTTCATCAAGGATGAGCAGCTTTGGATTGGTCATCAATGCCCGCCCGATCGCCAACATTTGCTGCTCGCCCCCCGACATCTTTCCCGCCAATTGAGTGAGCCGCTCGCCTAATCGTGGGAAGAGGGCAACGACGCGTTCGGTGGCCCAGGCCTTACCGTTTCGGGTCGCAGCGGTTGCGATTAAGTTTTCACGTACGGTCAAAGTTGGGAAAACATGCCGACCCTCGGGCACGAGGCCAACGCCTGCTTGCGCGATACGATACGAAGGCCATGCGGTCGCATCGGCGCCTTCGAAATGCATCGTGCCTCGTGAGGGCTTAATCAAGCCAGTCAAGCATTTCACCAGCGTTGTTTTTCCCATGCCGTTGCGTCCGAGCAGCGTCATCACCTGCCCCGGCGCGAGAGCGAAATCAATGCCGTGGAGCACCTGGCTTGCGCCGTAGCCGGCCTCTAGATTTTCAATGCGTAAAAGATCGCTCATTTGAACATTTGCTTCCGGCTAGTGACCATGCTCAATGGCCAAGATATGCGGCTTTTACGTCCGCGTTATCGCGAATCGCTTGCGGCGTATCGGTCGCGATCACGCGCCCGTAGACGAGCACGCTGATGCGATCGGCGAGGGCGAATACCGCATCCATATCGTGCTCGACCAAGAGCATTGGATATTGCCCGCGCAAATTTTGCAGCAACGCGACCATCTCTTCTGACTCTCCCTGACTCATCCCGGCGAGCGGCTCATCGAGTAGCAGCATTTTGGGCTTGAGCGCGAGTGCTACGGCGAGCTCAAGTTGCCGATGCTCGCCATGCGCAAGCACCGCGACGGCGGTGTGGGCGCGCGGGGTCAGGCCGACCTGCGCGATGGCATATTCGGCAGCGTGCACGATTTCTTGCTCCGCGTGGGCATCACGGAAAAAATGAAAATTATTGGCTCTGCGCGCTTGCACTGCGAGCATCACATTTTCAAGCGCGGTGAATTCTTTGCAAAGCTGTGTGATCTGATAAGAGCGCGCCAAGCCTTTTTTTGCCCGGGTCGGTACTGGCAGATGCGTGATGTCTTCGGCGTTAAATAAAATGCTGCCTCCATCGGGCAATTGCTCGCCGACAATTTGCGAAATGAGTGTCGTCTTTCCCGCACCATTAGGGCCGATCAGCGCATGAATTTCGCCTGCTTCGATATTGAGCGTAACGTTATCCGTTGCGGTCAGTCCGCCGAAGCGCTTTACTAAATTTTTGATTTCAAGCACGCTCATTTCGCGCGCTCCGGCGCTGCGCCTGAAAGCGAGCCATACATGCCGCGCTTGAGTATGAGCGTCATGACGACGATCAAGATACCCAAGATCATCATCCAGTTAGATTTATAGTCTGGAGCGATCGCCTCAACCAAATGCGGCAACGCTTCTTCAAGCAAGAGAAAGAGTGCCGCGCCTACAACCGGGCCAAAGACGGTGGCAGTACCACCCAAAATAATGATGACGATCAGTTCGCCCGAGAGCGTCCACGCGCCGTACGCGGGCGAAGCAAAATTGGTCAAATTGGCCAATAGAAATCCGGCGATAGACGCGATGCAAGCCGAAAGAATATAAGCACTCAACTGATAGCGAAAGGGCGAATGCCCGAGAGCGCGTACGCGCCGCTCGTTTTGCTTGATTCCGCGCAACACCATCCCAAACGGGCTATTCACTAAGCGATAGACAAAAAAGAGCGCGAGCAATAGCGCGGCAAACGTGAACCCATAAAGCGCACCATTGCTGGTCAAGGTGAACAGCCCAAAATGGCTACGCTCGGGTAGCGTGAGACCATCATCCCCGCCATAATTTTTCATACTCACCGCTAAGAAAAACATCATCTGCGCGAACGCGAGCGTAATCATGATGAAGGCCATGCCGTTAGTGCGCAAGCAGATCGCGCCGGTGAGCGCGGCAATACCTGCGGCGCAGATGACTGCAATTGCGAGCTGAATCCAGCCGTTGGTGATGCCGTGAAAGGTCGGTATCGTCACTGCATACGCGCCAATGAGGATGAACATCGAATGCCCTAGGCTGACCATACCGCCGTAGCCCAAAATAATATTGAGACTCACCGCGGCGAGCGCATAAATCATGATGCGGGTTGCGAGCTTAGCGTAGTAAGGCGAGTCGAGCGCTGCAGAGACGAACGGCAGCGCCGCTAACGCGAGTAAGCCCAAAATGCAGACGATGCCGCGCGGTGAGCGCCATTGGGAGAGTAAGCCATTCATCATCATTTTTGCGCCGGAAATAAGCCTTGCGGCTTGATCGCGAGCACTACCGCCATCAATAAATAAATCAGCATTGATGCTAGCGCTGGGCCTGCCGCATCGGCTAAATTGCGATCAAATAAATTACGCATGACCATTGGCAAAAACGCGCGGCCAAGGGTATCCACCACGCCGACGATTAGCGCGCCATAGAGCGCACCACGGATCGAGCCGAGCCCGCCAACAATAATCACCACCAGCGTCAAAATCAAAATGTTGTCACCCATTCCAGGCTGCACGGAAAGGATGGGGCCGGCCATTGCGCCTGCCAGCCCTGCCAAGCCCGCGCCGAGCGCAAAAACGAGTGAATTCAGCATCGTGATATTCACCCCGAGCGCTGCGACCATCGGCGCATTGCTCGCGCCCGCGCGAATCAGCATGCCAACGCGCGTTTTTTGAATGAGAAACCACAACCCCGCCGCGACGGCAAGGCCAACGCCAATGATCGCAAATCGATACGATGGGTAGTTGATGCCAAATATTGAAACCGTCTCGGAGAGTGCATCAGGCACTTGCATAAAGACCGAGCCTGCGCCCCAAATTACACGCACCAATTCATTAAAAAATAAAATTAATCCAAAGGTCGCCAACACTTGATCGAGATGATCGCGGGCATAGAGTCGCGTAAGCGCCACCCGCTCGACGACAAAGCCGAGGAGCGCACCGCCAAATAAACCCGCCAACACGGCAAGAATAAATGAATTGGTTTTCGCAAAGACCGCAGCGGCGAAATACGCGCCCATCATGTAGAGCGCACCATGCGCGAGGTTTACGAAATTCATAATGCCAAATACCAGCGTGAGCCCGGCTGCGAGCAGAAATAGCAGCACGCCGAGCTGCACGCCATGGAGCGCTTGGGTGATGATGAGGCTAGCGGGCATTAATAAATCCTTCCATCATTGAATGAGCAGCCCAGAACAGGTCATCGTTTGATTTAAAACGCTTTTTCTAAGATGAATAAAAGTGCATTTACTTGCGTCCGTAGGTTGCATTATAGTGCAGTTTATAGTGCGCGGTGCGCTAAAAACGCCGTAATCTGCGCCGCAGGTATTCGTATTTTTGAAATTATGCGGTGAAAAGCGGTTTGCGCGAAAGTGCACGCCCGACTTGAATGCTAGGCGCGATCACGACGTTGACGCTCACCCAAGTGCATTCATTGGTGCAAACGCAGCTGGCTAAATCTAACAGTGAGCGCGCGCGCTACGGTCGGCTGGGTAGCACCGTAATCACAACGTTTCCTCGCTTTCGCCCAGTATCAACGTAGCGATGCGCCTCTACGATCTCTTCAAACGGATAGCATCGATCGATCACGGGGTTGTATTGCCCTGCAGCGGCCAGCTCGGCGAGAAAGCGTAGGTCGTCAGCGCTTGCCGCAACAGGCCCGGCGATCACTTTTTTCTTGCTCGTAAGCAGTATCCAAGGGATCTTCAACATATCAGGTAAGGTCGCCAAAACCATAAGCAAGCGGCCGCGCTCGGTCAGCGATGCTTTGCAGCGAGAGAATTGCGCCGTTCCAACCGTATCGACGATGACGTCGTAAGACGCGCCATTGCGCGCGAAATCTTCCTGGGTGTAGTCAATGATGTGATCTGCGCCAAGCGATCTCACTAAATCCATGTTTGCGGTGCTGCATACGCCCGTGACCACCCCGCCGAAATGCTTCGCGAGCTGCACTGCCGCTGTGCCGACGCCGCCCGAGGCGCCGTTG
>JANPBT010000045.1:0-1518 GCA_031430575.1 Betaproteobacteria bacterium
GAGGGAGATCGAAGCGATCCGCGCCCAATGCGGCGACCGCTTCGCCATCGTCACCCCAGGCATCCGTGGGACCGGTGATGCGATGGGCGACCAGAACCGCACGGCGTCCGCGGCGGGCGCGCTCGGGGCCGGCGCCAGCTACATCGTCGTCGGCCGACCGATCATCGCCGCTGCCGACCCGCGTGAAGCCGCCGAGCGGATCGTTGCCCAGTGCCGGCCGCCCGACGCGGTGTCACGCGAGTGATTTAGAGTCGCGCAGGCACCCCTCAGGCCCTGAAGGTCGGGGCGTAGTTTCTTTGTAGTCTTTTTCCGCGCCCCTCGAGTCCCGCGCCCGTATAATTCCAGCAGAGTGGCGCTCTCCCCTGGCTTCAGAATCGGACCATACACCGTCGTTTCTGCCCTTGGCGCTGGCGGAATGGGGGAGGTGTATCGCGCCAGCGACACCAAGCTCAAACGCCAGGTGGCGCTCAAGATCCTGCCGGCCGCGCTGGCCGCTGACCGGGAACGTCTGGCCAGATTTCAGCGTGAGGCCGAACTCCTCGCGGCGCTGAACCACCCGCACATCGCCGCCATTTACGGCCTGGAGGAATTCGAGAACTCGAAGGCGCTGGTGATGGAGTTGGTGGAGGGGGCGACGCTCGCCGGGCCGCTGCCGGTGGCTACGGCGGTGGCTTATGCGCGGCAGATTACCGATGGGCTTGACGCGGCGCATGAAAAGGGGATTGTTCATCGCGATTTGAAGCCTGGCAATATCATGGTGACTCCTGAGGGCGTGGTGAAGATTCTGGACTTTGGTTTGGCGAAGATTTCGGAGCCTGTGGCGGCCTTATCGGCTGATTCGCCGACGCTGACGTTTCATGCGACGCAGGCCGGGGTGATTATGGGTACCGCGGCCTATATGGCGCCGGAGCAGGCGCGCGGGCAGGCGGTGGATAAGCGAGCCGATATCTGGGCGTTTGGGGTAGTGCTGTTTGAGATGCTGACGGGGAAGGCGCTGTTTGCGGGAGAGTCGGTGGGGGACACGTTGGCGTCGGTGTTGAAGAGCGAGATCGATTGGAAATTGCTTCCTGCGGGGACGCCGGCGGATGTGGAGCGGCTGCTGCGGCGGTGTTTGGAGCGGGACCGGAGGAAGCGGTTGCGGGATTTTGGGGATGCCTGGGTGGAGACGGTTGTTGCGGGTGCTGCGCCTTCGAAGTTGTGGCCGATTGCGGCGGCGGTGTTGGCGGTGGCTTTCGCGGCGGCGCTGTGGGCAGTGTGGCGGGCGCCGCAGGCGATAGCGGAGCGGCCGTTGATTCAACTCGATCTGGACGCCGGTCCCGGCGAAGTGGTTGACCCGGTCATTTCGCCGGATGGCACACGGGTCGTGTTCGTCACCCGCGATGAAAAGGGTTCGCATCTGGCAATGCGCCGCCTGGATCAGACCAAAATCGCCGACTTGGCGGATACGGGAGGCGCGTTCCTTCCCTTCTTCTCGCCGGACAGCCGATCGCTGGGCTTCTTCGCGGCCAATAAGCTGAT
>JANPBT010000046.1:0-5020 GCA_031430575.1 Betaproteobacteria bacterium
GCGGGTCATGCGGTCGAATGGGCATGAATCGGTGACGTGGCAGAACGGTTCCAGGATCGAGCTTCTTGCGAGTGGTGAAGATTCGGGGCATGGTCGTACGATTGATTTGGGAATCAAAGACGAGTTGTTTGCGGATAAGGACCATCGTCGGGACCAGGCTTTGATTCCGGCGATGGCGACTCGGCCGTTTGGGCAGATGTTCACTGCGAGTACGGCGGGGACCCCGGATTCGATTGCTTGGAATCAGAAGGTCGAGCAGGGTCGTGCGGCGGTCGAGTCTGGGAAACGGTCTGGTCTCGCCTATTTCGAGTGGTCGGCTTATCCTGATGATGATCCTGGCGATCCGGCGACGTGGTGGCGGTGTATGCCGGCTCTTGGTCGGACGATTGGTCTCGCGGTTGTTGAGCAGGCGTATAGCACGATGGAACTCGGAGAGTTTCGACGTGCGTTCCTGAATCTTCCGACGTTGACGGCGGAGCAGGTTATCTCGCAGGCGGCGTGGGATCGGGTGTGTGATCCGCTGGTTGAGGCTACGGCGGCGTGTTTCGGGTTGGATGTGAATCCTGAGCGGTCGGCGGGGTGTGTTGGGGCGGCTGGGCAGGGTCCGATTGTGGAGGTTGTCGATTACCGGCCGGGTACGGCGTGGATCGTGGACCGGTGCAAGGAGTTGGACGCGAAGTATGCGGCTCCGTTTGTGTTGGATTCGACGGGGCCGGCGGCAGGGTTTGGTGATGAGCTTGAGCGTGAGGGTTTGACGGTGGTTCGTCTTGGTGCTCGGGATGTTGCGAACGCTTCGGGCCGGTTCTTTGATCGGGTGTTGGACGGTTCGTTGCGGGTCAGGCGTGATACTGATTTGGATCGTGCGGTGCAGGGCGCGTCGAGGCGGAGTTCTGGTGATAGTTGGGCGTGGGGTAGGAAGTTGTCGAATGCGGATATTTCTCCGTTGATGGCTGTGACGGTCGCGTTGCATCAGGTTGATGTTGATGGGTCTGGGTTGCCGGTGTTCGCTTATTGAGGGGGACGGTCTGATGTTGTCGACGTTCCTCGAGTTGGCTGGGTTTGTGGGTCTGGTGGTGGCCTTGTTTTTTGCTGGTGGTGTGGCGGTGGCGTGTGTTCCGGTCGCGGTTGTGGTGATGGGTGTGGGGTATTTGATGGGCGATGACGGGTGAGTTTGATTCGTGCGTTGACTCATCCGAGGCCTACTGAGGAACGTTCGTTGATGCCGGGTTGGCAGTGGGCTCAGTTGGCGGGGCAGGTGAGCGGTCCGCAGTCTGCGGGTTCGGTGGTCCGGTCGTTGCAGAACGCGGCGGTGTGGGCATGTGTGGGTTTGATTAGCGATGCGATATCGAGGACGCCGGTTGACGCGGTCCGGTATCGGGGTGAGACGCGCGAGCCGGTGACGCCGACTCCCCGGTTGTTGGCTGATCCGAATCGTGGCCTGGTGACGGCGGATGCGTGGAAGTCGCAGCTCGGGTTTTCGTTGGCGACTCAGGGTAATGCGGTTGGTGTTGTGACGGGTAGCTCGTCGCAGGGTTTGCCGGTGGAGATCCAGCTGGTGGACCCGTGGGCCTGTTCGTATGACGTGCGGGATGGCCGGAAGTGGATTGGGATCAACGGCGAGTTTGATACGACGTGGGAGTATGGGGGCCGGTATTGGCATGTCCCTGGTCGTGATCTGATGGCAGGGTCGCCGTATGGGTTGTCGCCGGTGTTGACGGCCAGGAATACGGTTGGCCTGGGCCTGGCGGCGGAAGATTTTTCGAACCAGTTCTTTTCTGATGGTGGGCATCCGACGTGGGGTTTGGCGACGGATGAGCCGCAGACGGAGCCGCAAGCAAACGCGTTGAAGGCTGCGTTCTTGAAGGCGTTCAAACCGGGGTCGCGTGAGCCGGTCGTGTATGGGAAGGGGATCACCCCGACACAGTTCAGTGTGCAGCCGGGTGAGACCCAGTTTTTGGACACGATGCGTTTCGTGTCGGAGCAGGTGGCCCGGTTTTGGCATATCCCGTCGGCGGCGATTGGTGCGGCGATGTCGGGCCAGTCGGTGACGTACGCGTCGGTGAGTGATGTTGATCTGCGGACGTTGAAGGATACGTATATCGGCTATTTCGTGCGGATCGAGGGTGCCCTCGGTTCGTGTCTGCCTGATGGGCAGCAGGTGAAGTTCAATCAGGACGCGATCTTGCGGGGCGATCCGAAGCTCCGTACGGAGATCATCGCATCGCAGATCGCTGCTGGCCTGTTGAGTGTGAATGAGGGGCGGAGACTGTTGGATCTCGCGCCGTGGCCTGACTCGCAGTATGACGTTCCAACCGTGAGCGTTGCTCCCGTATCGAAGGTGATGCCTGATGTCGCACCCGTCTAACAACCTGCTCCGCGCATATAGCGCGCCCGTCGAGTTGCGCGACTCTGCGGACACACCGCCGACGATGGTCGGCCACTTCGCAGTGTTCAACACGTGGACAGAGATCAACTCGTCGTATGAGGGACGGTTCCTCGAGCGGATCGCGCCGGGCGCGTTTGACCAGGCAGCGAAGAACCCTTCGTCGGTGAAGGTCATGTTCAATCACGGCAAGGACCCTTCGATGGGTCAACAACTTCTTGGGACTGCGAACTCGATCACCCAAGACGCGCGAGGCGCGGCCTACGAGGTGAGCTTGTTCGCAGAGTCGCAGCCCGTAGCGAACCTGATCCCGGCGTTGCGGGCCGGGGCGTACGGGTCATCGTTCCGGTTCTCTATCGCTGCTGACGGTGAGCAGTGGACTACCCCGACTCGTTCGGCGGACCACAACCCGAACCGGTTGCAGGAACGGACCATCACGTCTGTCAATACCTACGAGTTCGGCCCAGTGTCGTTCCCCGCGTACGAGACGGCAACGGCGGGGATGCGGAGCATGGACGACCCGTGGGTTGCCGATAAGGACGCCGCGTTGTATGTCGCCCGGTTCGCGGAGCGGGTGGGCCTCGCGACGTTCGAAAAGATCTTGGCGGAAGTACCGGAGGATCTCCGCGCCGCCAGTACCGAGGAACCCGACAGCGAGGATCTCGCGCAGGTTGCTCATGCACATGCTCGCCGGCAATGGCTGGCCGAGAACATCTATCAAAGGAAATCAGCATGACTCGCGAAGAAATCAACGCGCGTCTCGAAGAACTCCGTGGTGGGATCTCCTACCTCGCAGAGTTCGACGAGCTCGACGCAGAACAACGTGCCCAGTGGGATGATGGGACCGCAGAGTTCGAGGCTCTTGAGGCTCGTGCGGCTGACATTGCGGAACGGTCGGCTGCGGCTGATCGTGCGAAGAACGTCCCGACGTTGCAGATCATCTCCCGTCCTGCGACTGAGGATGTCCTGAACGACCGGTCGGCTTCACCGCAGCAACTCGCGGACAGTGTCGCCCGGTCTCTTGAGGCCCAGGGTGTGAGCGCTGACGGCCAGGACCAGGCCCGTCGCATCGCTCTCCGCCACAAGGCCGACGCTGGTTGGGTGCGTTCACTCGCTGCCCGGTCAACTCCGGTCTACGCGGATGCGTTCATGAAGATCATCACCGGTGGCGACCTCGCTCTTTCGAACGAGGAACGTGCGGCGGCGGCGGTCGGAACGAACACTGCCGGCGGGTACTTGGTCCCGACGCATCTCGACCCGACCCTGATCATCACCAACTCGGGTAGCTCGAACGCCATTCGTGGTATCGCACGAGTGGAGACCCTCGTCGGTGCGAACGTGTGGAACGGTGTGCAGTCTGCTGGTGTGACCGCATCATGGGACGGTGAACTTGTCGAGGTGTCAGATGACACCCCGGCCGTAGCTGCGACTTCGGTGCCGATCTACAAGGCGCAAGCGTTCGTGCAGGCATCGGTCGAAGCACTCGAAGATATTGCGAGTCTGCAATCGCAGCTCCTTGCGATGTTCGCCGACGCACGGGACCGTCTCGAAGGTACCGCTCACGCGACGGGTTCGGGTTCCAGTCAACCGACCGGCATTTTCACTGCCCTCGACGCGAACACGAACGTCGAGATCACCAGTGCGACCGCCGCGACGTTGGCCCTCGCTGACCTCAGTACCACGTACCGTGCCGTTCCGGTCCGGTTCCGTGCTGGTGGTAAGTGGCTCATGAACCCGCTGTACCTGTCCGCCATCCAGGCGTTGGGTACCGCGATGTCGGCGTCGTATTCGACGGACCTCACCCAACAGTGGACTTCCGTGATCCTCGGGAAGCCTGTTGTCGAGTCCGACGATGCACCAACAACTCAGACCACGACCGTCCGAGATAACGAGATCGTCTACGGCGACTTCTCGAACTTCTTGATCGTCGACAAGCCTGGGTCGTTCTCGGTGCAGTACGTGCCGACGATGTTCAACACGGCGAACAACCTGCCTGACGGTCGCGTCGGGTGGCACGCCTGGTGGCGGACCGGAAGCGACAGCATCAACGACGTTGCCTTCCGCCTTCTTCAGGATAAGACCTCGGCGTGACAGTTGCTTAATCTCCTGTTATAATGGCCTGAATTGGCCGTTGACCGGGATGGTTAAGCAATTGGAACGTACGTGTTCTGTGGACGGGTGCACCATTAAAGTGCTTGCAGGTGGCTGGTGCACCCGCCACTACTACAGATGGAAAAGAACCGGCGAGCCTGGACCTGTCGAATCTCTCGTCATCAAGAATCAGGGGCGGCTCTGTTCCGTCGATGGATGCGAAAGAGACTCCGAAAAGCGCGGCATGTGCGCGATGCATTACACGCGTTTGCGGGTCGATGGGTCGACGGGTGAATCGGCCAGTAGGCGACTCCCACCAACCCCGGACGGTTTGTGTCGGATCGAGGGATGCGCCTCACCGTCCTTCGCCCTTCAACTTTGTGGCATGCATCACGCTCGCCATAAGACCCACGGCGATCCCGGTCCGGCAAACAGATTGCGCCAGAAGTCAGGCGGACTGATCCGTCGGGGTGACGGATATGTGGCCGTCTACGAGGCTGATCACCCCAACGCCAATAGCGACGGGTACGTCTTGCAGCATCGGTA
>JANPBT010000047.1:0-2002 GCA_031430575.1 Betaproteobacteria bacterium
TGCTCGGGCGCAGCCCCAACCGGCATGCCGTGCTTGCCTTTGGAGTGCCGGGCGATTCCGTCGCGTACCTCCCACGTGAGATTGAGCCCCTGCCGGTCGTGCTCGAGGATGTCCACGATGCGCAGGCTCTGCTCGTAGTGGTTGAAGCCCGTGGGGCTGAGCGACTGCAACACGCGCTCGCCGGCATGGCCAAACGGGGTATGACCAAGGTCGTGCCCAAGCGCAATGGCCTCGGTCAGCTCTTCGTTCAGCCGCAAGACTTTTGCAATCGTACGGGCGATCTGCGAGACCTCCAGCGTGTGCGTCAGCCGGGTGCGGTAGTGATCGCCAGCTGGCGCGAAGAACACCTGCGTCTTGTGCTTGAGTCGGCGAAACGCCTTGGTATGGATGATGCGATCGCGGTCGCGTTGAAACGCGGGGCGAATCGGATCCTCTGGCTCGAGACGCAGACGCCCTTGCGTGTCGCGGCTGCGGGCCGCCTGAGGCGCAAGCACCTGCTGTTCGCGCAGCTCGAGTTCCTCACGAATGGTCATGCGCACGTTTCCGCTGAAGAGGGCATGCCGCCATCGTAACAGCCGCCGTAGCCCTCAGCCCAGGGCGTCGAGAAAACTCTCGCCGTGCGGCATCGGGCCTACACCGAAGTACATCGCGAGGGTCTGGCCAAGATCCGCGAAGGTCGACCGGGTGCCGAGCGGGCGACCGGCCCGCTGGCGGCCCGTCATCGCCAGCAGCGGCACGTATTCTCTGGAATGGTCCGTGCTCGGCGTCGTGGGGTCGTTGCCGTGGTCGGCCGTGACGACGAAGAGATCGCCCGGCCGGAGACGACGCAGGATCTCGCCAAGCCGCGCGTCAAAGCGCTCGAGATTCGCCGCGTAGCCCTCGACGTCGTTGCGATGTCCGTAGAGGGAGTCACAGTCCACCAAGTTGGCAAACAGCAGTCCGGGCGCTCCCCCATCGAGCGCCGCGCAGACCTCGGTCACGCCGTGATCGTCGCTCGTGGTCGGCACCGAGGAGGTGACGCCGCGGCCCGCGAACAGGTCACCGACCTTGCCGACGGTCGCGACCGGCACGCCGGCGGCATGCAGCCGGTCGAGCAGCGTCTCACGCGTGGGCGGCATGGCGTAGTCGTGACGATTGGCCGTCCGCGCAAACGTGCCTGGCGCACCCGCGAATGGACGCGCAATCACCCGTCCCATGCCCAGACCATCCACTGCAAGCGTGTAAGCGATGCGGCACCAGTCATACAGCTGAGACACCGGGACGACGCCTTCATGGGCGGCGATCTGAAAGACGCTGTCCGCCGACGTGTAGACGATCGGCTTGCCACTGCGACAATGCTCCTCACCCAACCGCTCGATGATGGCGGTGCCCGAGGCCACGACATTGCCGAGCACCGCGCGGCCGATGCGCGCCTCGAACGCCGCGATTAGCTCCGGCGGAAACCCGGACGGAAACGTCGGGAACGGGCGCTCGAGCACGACGCCCATCAGTTCCCAGTGCCCGGTCACGGAGTCCTTGCCGGCCGATTGCTCGGCCATGCGGCCCCAGCACGCGCGGGGCGCCGGCGGCACCGGCACCCCGGCCATCGATGCGGCCGCAGACAGGCCAAGCGCGGCAAGGGAGGGGATCGACAACGGCCGCGCCCGGCTGATGTTGCCGAGCGTGTCGCTGCCGGCGTCGCCGTACGCCGCGGCGTCGGGCAATTCGCCAGCGCCCACGCTGTCGAGCACGACGACGATCGCGCGAGGAGCCGTCACCCGTGGACCTCCAGCGTGATCAGGGGTGGTGCGACGAGAAGTAGTTCGGGACGCTGCGCGGCACGCGGAGCGTGGAGATCGCATGTTTGAACACGAGGTGGTCGAGACCGTCGCACTCAATCACGACTGCGAAGCGATCGAAGTTCTTGATCCGGCACTCGAACTGCCTGCCGTCGAGCAGGTGCACGGTGACAATCAGCTTCTCCCGGCGCGCGTAATTGAGAAAGACGTCCTGAATATTGGGT
>JANPBT010000048.1:0-4756 GCA_031430575.1 Betaproteobacteria bacterium
CGCAGGCAAGCAGACACCGCTCGCGCACTCCTGCACTGATGACAGGCGCGAACGCGTAGTTGCGGGCGTGGTGTCGTACGTCAAATTGTACTGGCGTATCACCGCACCGCAACCTCCTCCATTGGGCTGGTCGCACAACGGGTAGACGGGATAGGTGCCAGGTTCGGTGGCGACGCCGCCGTCAAGATACGTTGCGACTGAAATCAATCGTTTGGTGAGCACAAACTGCGCTGCTCCCGAATCGAACAACACATGCCGATCATTAGTCGGTCGATCCTCATATTTGAACACAACACGATTTACGTTTGTGACACTCGGTGCCGCCGTGCGCAACGTATAAGTAATCTGCGTGGGATATATTTCGCCTGCCGGGAACGCACCAATCGGAGCGACTGCATTGGCAACGAGAAGATTTGTGAGCGGCACGCTTTGCTCCACTTGTGTGCCAGCATAATCAATGGCGTAGTAATTGCCGTTGCGATCCAGCACACGGTCCAGCGGCCATGTACGCACGGTATTGCCGCGCTCTGCATCAGACAGCGCTTGTGACGCGCCCCTGTTAATGGCCCACCAACGGCTGCCATAGTCCATAATCTGCCCGCTCTTACTGTAAACGCGGAACGTGAACGGTCCCGTAAGCACGCCAAGCCGCTCAGAATAGCCTTCGATACGGTCAAAGCGATCTATTTCGGTACGGTACTCGATAATGTCGACCGTGCGCCAGTTTGGGTCTGTACCCATACGTCGGCTTACCTCAATCAGACGTTGCCCGTCGAGACAAAATGCGTCATTATTTTTATCGGCGTCGTAATTTATGCCTGTCTTGAAACCATCTTGCGCAACGGTTTTTGGGCATCGGGTCACGGCCGACATCCCGCCGATCGAGAAGCCCACGCCCACGTGACCATTGCCGCCTTGGCTTGAGTAATTGAGGCTGACAGCAGGCTGCATTCCGGCAGTGCCTGGTGCAATGGTGACTGGAATGCTGAACTGGGCGGCACCCGAATCGCTTACCGCAAAGCTGCCTGCGGTGGCGCCCGTGCTACTGGTGCCGGGTATCGCAAGCGCTGTTGCTGCGGGCAAATCTGCAACAGCAATATCGATAAACTGAGATGCCAGCACCTGCGAATTGCTATTGCTAATAGCTTGGACATTCAATTGATAAACGCCTGATTGATTTGGCGTCCAACTGGTTGAAAAACTCCCGGAAATATTGGGGAGATTGACAATCAAATTATTACCTGCGCTGACTCTGATGCTGGCCGAATTCGCAGGCGCGTTAAAAGTTCCTTGAATCGAAACGGGCGTATTGACGGTGGTGTTTGTGACTGTAGATACGCTCAGCGGCGGCGCAGTGAGAACATTCACGTTGGCCGTTTTGCGCAACGATGGAATGTTTCCTCGTTTGGCAACAACCGCGTACTCGTAAGTTCCCACCGTAGTTGGCGCGATAGTGGGAAACGTTGCCGTCGTGGTGGTGCCGAGCAATGTTGTGCCCCGATACCATTCGTATGCGGTGGGTGAATTGGTACAGGTTGCGGCGAGCGCTATGTTGCCGCCACTCAAGACGGAGGCTGGAGCCGCCGTAAACGCGCTGCAGACCGGTGTGAGCGCCTTAATTAAGATAGCGAATGGAAAGCTGTCATCGTCACCCGCCACCGCTATCGTTACCGTCAGCGTTGCATTGCTGCAGACGGTGGTATTCGGTGCGGGTGCACACAATCTGTAGTTGACCGTGCAGGTGCCCGAGGCGGGGACGGTGTAGGTGGCGATGCCGCCGGTGCTTACGCTAACGGGTGACGTGCAAGTGGAACCGGTTCGCACCGTAAACACCGAGCCGGCCGGAAATACGTCGTTCCCGCTCAACACCGTAGTGGCTCCGACAGTCCCGCCCGCGACCGTGGCCACATCGTTAACTGCGGTAACGACCGGCACCTGCGCACCTGCAACTTCAACAAACAACAGCGCAAACAATGCCGCACCCAGACTAGCCTTGAGTTGCCGTATCGGCATGCCGAAGAAATTCAGAATCACGAACGAACGAAGCCAAACTAGGCATGCACTAACGCGCAGCCGTGAGTTAACGCGATTTGTCATTTTGTCCCTGAGTGCCGCCAGTTTGTTGTTGGTATTCAGAGGAACGCCGCTTTTCGTTCTGGCTATTCCTCACCCCCTGCCATCCGATGTGCGAATTTGCCTCCGCTAAAAATCGAACGCTCTGTTGTGAAACACGAATTTACAATTGGATTTACGAAATTGCAATGGGTCAACAAAATATATTTTTTCGAGAAAGCTAATTTTCGACAAGGCACAATTCTTAAGCACTAATAACGGTGCGGTTCTTGAAGCATTTTGTCTTCAAACAGCGCGCCAAATAAGGAGCTTTAGCATCTGAATGCGTAAGTCTCATAGCGAGAAAGTGGGCGAACCATTTGCCAAAGGTCGTCGAGGAAGAAAACTTTATTGGCGCTAAATAAACGCGGCGAAAACGTACCAAAGCCTCACAAAAATGTGGCCCATTTATTACTGATTTGTGAAATAGCGCATTTCTGATTGCGACTTTTTTGCAGCCGCCGATGTTTGTTCAGCGCATCAAACTTGCACCCCAAACTGCACCGTCCTACCCGGATCAAACGTCGATACGGGAATCAACGTGGGCAGCGGGCAAACATCAGCCGCGAAGAAAATTTGGATCTCTTCGCGCCTTGCCATGAGGTCGTTGTAGCCCATGTCAATTAACGCGTTGCAGTAGCGGTAGTCGAATAGCATGTAGCTCGCGAGGGTGGCACCGCCTTTGCGCATGGCACCGATACTGCGCATCAGAAATCGAATGGTGGCGGGGAGATCGCGAACGTGTTGATGGGCGATTTCTTCCAGTGGCTCGTTCGGGCAGGCGATGCATACATCGACATGATGAAGGTTGCCGCCGGATGCTTGCAGGCGATCACGATCAACATATTTCAGCGTTGCATTCATGCGCTGCAAAAGCTCGACGTCTACCGCGAGCGAGTCGAGAAAAATACTCGCCATCGCGTGGCCTGCAATCGCGGCTAACGATGGGTACACGCCCTCTTCCGCGCGATCATCAATTTTTTTGGTGAGCTTGGCGGTGCCAATAATGAATACGCGCTCCGCACCTAAATGCAGCGCCGGACTGACCGGTGCCATTTGCCGAATCGAGCCATCGCCAAAATATTCGCGATTGATTTTAATCGCGGGGAATGCGAAGGGAATCGCAGCTGACGCCATCAAATGTTCAACCCGCAATTGGCTCACGCGAATGCCCACGCGTTGTGAGCGGCGCCAGCCTTGCACGTCCGCATGCGCCTGGAAAAACGCGGCATTCTGGCCGGATGTATAGCCGGAAGCGGTGACACAGACCGCGCGTAATGCACCGGATTCGATGTGTTCGGGAATTCGTTTTAGCGGAATGTGATGGGCGATTAAATGGGCCAGCGGTGAATTATCGAACAGCGATATCTTTATATTTTTCTTGTCGCTTTTTCTGAATGCGCCAAACAAAAACGCGCTCAGCCATTTGCTGCTATTGCGCAACACGCCGGGCAGATCGGTGCGATAAACATGATGCGGTGAAAACTTTGTCCACACATCCACGAGTGATGCAACGCCTTCTGCAAAATTATCGGCATGTGTGGCGAGCAGCGCCGCGTTAATCGCGCCCGCAGAAGTACCGGTGATGATCGGAAACGGATTTTCTTTCGGGTGCCCTAAAATTTCTGACAATGCTTTGAGTACGCCCACCTGATACGCCGCGCGGGCGCCACCGCCTTGTAGCACGAGCGCGATACCGGGGTGGCGGGCGTTGCGGGTAGCGGTGGTCTGCGATGGCTGATCTTCGCCGCGCTCCCTTGGTGGTGTTTCGTTTTGGGTGTTTTCTTTATTCATGAAAACATTTACGGTTGATCCGATAATAAGATGTGGTGTGTATTGCAGTGCGCGCAATTGATGCGACTTATCAATCGCTCACCGAACTACTCCTTCCACCGGCGACGGGGGAAGGCTGGGATGGGGGCGATGCCTGCTTGCTACGACACCCCCATCCCGGCCTTCCCCCACGTTCGTGAGGGAAGGAGACAAGTCAAACCAACCACCGCACGAGTATTGGGCTTACGGTCAACGCCGCAGCGGCAACCCATCTGCAAGATTAATCACCGTTGCCTCCACCGGCTTTTCACCCTCCACCGCCGCCCTGAATTGATTGCGCGAGAGCAGGTTGTAGACCTGCATCGGGCCTTTGCCTTTTACCTGAATCTGCTGCACTTCATCGAAGCGATAGCGATTGTACAAACGTCGATGCGTAACCACGTCAACTTGTGTATGTCCGGGCGATGCTTCAGAGCACATGCGGCTCGCGATGTTGACGGTGTCGCCCCAGAGATCATAGCCAAATTTGCGACGCCCAATCACACCTGCGACCACTGGCCCAGTAGCGATGCCAATGCGTAGACCCAACGCATCGCCATTTGGCGCGGTGTAGCGCGATACAAACGCGTGCATTTCCAGCGCCATATCGGCAATAGCATCAACATACGGAATTTGGTTAGGATCGTTCAGCGTCGAATTGTGCAGCCCGCCCGCCACCATGTAGGCGTCGCCAATCGTTTTGATTTTTTCAACCGAGTGGGTTTCGGTTAACGAATCGAATGCGGAAAAAATATCATTGAGTAAATGCACCGTTTCGTTCGGCGACATTTCTTCCGACATGTGGGTGAAATTCACGATATCGGCAAACATC
>JANPBT010000049.1:0-37875 GCA_031430575.1 Betaproteobacteria bacterium
AAATTTACACCGGGGAAAACTGTAAACCTTCCCCGTTCCCCCAAAACTAAACAAGCGAACCTTTGTTGGTTTGGCCCACCTTTTTTGCCCCCCCCCCCCCCCCGGATAGACTCTGAGATAGAGGGTCGTTTGGGTGTCGTCTATTCCAACAGGTTTGTACGTGAAGATTTCGCGGGTCAAGTAAGCGATAAGAACCCTTCACTTATCGTGAGGTTCAAAGAGAGCGCATCAAGGCGTTTTGAGCCTGAGGATCTTATAGCGGAAACAAAGCTGGAGCAAGTCAATCGCAAGTCAGGCGTACTCAAGCAACTCGGCAGTCCAATCCTAATCTCCCCAGTGATCACTGTAGAACGGCTTCCGGTCTGGTATCGAAAAGCTTGGAAAGATGCGCATAAGGCGGCGGCGCAGGACAAGAAAATAAAAGATCGCTTAGTTGGCGGAATGGTTGTCGAGTTACCGCCAAACTTCAAGGGAGATGAGTACCTTGATGGCATTCTGCACGAGTTCGTGCAACTCTTTTACGAGAATGACGACCAAGCGACTGCCGCACTTCTTCAACTATCCAAAGATAACCAAATTTTGAGCGTGTACAAAGACTCAAAATTTATGTTCAACCAAGCCGTAGAACCTTTGTATTCTTCCTTCGTATTTTCCGCGGTTCCCCCAATAGCCGGCATCAGCGGTCAATGGGGGCCAAGGGCAATGTTCATGGATGCGTTATGGAGCATTACACCTGGCCACGGCCATGTTGCGATTCTTGATAATGGAACGAACGTTGGTCATCCAGATCTCTCTCAGAGCTTACGAGATCATCGTAGTTATGGCTTCTACGAAGAGTACCGAATTGGCGCAACAACCAATCTCCAGCAATTTAGTGCTTCTCAATATATCGATGAAGCGCACCTAAATCCTTCCGAAAATGCCTATTTGCGTTATGGGCATGGAACTCACGTACATGGCATCGTCGCGGCAGCGCACAACGGCGTTGGTACGCGCGGACAATGTCCCGGCTGTAGTGTGCAAATAGGTAAGATGACTAACAGTATTAGTCAATACCTCTTCAGCGGGGCTCAACTTGCTAACGCTGTTAGAAGGATGGTCAGGTCTGGCGCCGGCGTTATAAATATGAGCCTCGGGGAAGATATCCCAGAAGGTGCTTTACAAAAATCATGTGGAACGGAACTTCCCTTAGAGCAGAATCAATACACTAACGTTCGCTATAACGGCGGACGATATTCGGGTGATAGTGATGATGTATTGTGTGCAGTGCTGCGATATGCATCAGATTGGGATGTGGCGATCGTCGCCGCCTCAGGTAATCACAAACGGACTCGTTTGCAATTTCCCGCATCAGATAGACGCGCAATTTCGGTCTCTGGCGCCCAACTTGGAATTGGCAGTGGAGTTCGGCCAACGCTTTGGGATGCTGAGGTGGCAAAAGAACAGTCGCCCGCACGAGCGGCAGCCCTAGATTTGATTCCGGGCTTTATAGGGAAGGAACGCGGATCAAATTCGGGGTCAAATCAATGGGTTACGGCTCCTGCTCGTGATATTGTCTCCACTTTTTATCCGCAAAGTGATTGGAGCGCAGAAATCCGCTGCGGATCGAAAACGATCTTCACTTCTACATTAATTTCCGCGTGGAGTGCACTCCCCGGTGAACCAACGAGCTACGCTCCTGGCCTTCCGATATCAAATAATCCCGGAGCAGCTTATGGGGTTTGTTCGGGCACATCGATGGCCGCCCCAATGATCTCAGGGTTATTGGGGCTGGTGCGTTCTGCGTTACCTAGAATGAACGCACGCTCATACCAAGTCGACGTATTGAATGGTCAAGTTATTGGTCAAACCGGTGGCAACATTCAGCAGACGGATCTTTTTGGGGTGTTACGCACGTCTTCCCGAATTCCCACGGCGACTGCATGGCTCGGGTATGGTGCGGCGTGGTCGCAAAGCTGGGGGTGGGGCTTTCCAAACGCGAATCAAATTGCCGCCTCTACTTTGCCACGTTACGGTAACTCAGCGGGGCATGAAAACAATCTAACCTCTCCTCTGATCGCGATGGAGTCTGTAAACAGCGACGACTTTTTCTTCACGACCGCGCCTACCCAGGCCGCTGCTGCACTCCACGGTAGCCTGCTCTGGCCGCGCGCGGAGAGCCAACCCTATTGCAGTTTGTATGGCGCTTCGGTGGTTGGCTACCGAAATCCTCGCGGCTTTCAAGCTCTGCCGAGTGATGTGTATCAGGGCGCAGTGGCGGGTGGTCCAGGCTACGTTTCCGGCGGCTCGTGGACAGCGCCTCCGTTAACAAGCTGCGATCCTTCGAGCGGTCGCGATTGGGTCAAAGCAATCGGCAGTGTATTTACAACACCACAAGATAAAAATGGAGCTCCACTCCTCCAGCTTCGCAGGTACAGCTTACTTCAGCCAGGCGGTCTAAATGGTTTGATGTTGGGTCGGCACTACTATCGCGCAGAACAAGCAACAACTGTAATTGGCACTGGTGTATCTGCGCCGGCTGGTTGGAAGTTTGACGGTCTTGAAGGGTATGTTTACCCACCAACTGAGTATGCGCCTTTTTTCAACATGACAAGACTCTGGTCGATTGTTAAGGGCGCAAATACATATCGGCTTGCCACTGATGCAAACCTCAGTGCCTTAGTCACTCCAAACGGTCCTTATTCAATTTTGACAGGCGACGGCTCGGCTGGATTTATCGGCTGGATATTTTCGTACTGAGGAAATGTTATGAAACCCAACGCTCTCATCAATTTGGTACTTTTTTTCGCGACAACACTTCTGTTTTACATTATGCCAATCTTCGATCTTCGGGCACAGCAAACGCTCCCATCTTTCGTTGTGAAGCCGCAGCCCGTTTTAGAGGGGCAGCCATTTACCGTTGATTTCTATACTTTGGATCCCTGCCCTTCTGAATCTCAGTACGTATCAATCATAGTGCGAGGTCAGATCGTTGATCTGACTTACCGTGACTGTCCTAATAACATTTTGACCAGTTCCGGCTACCAAAAAAACATACCGTTTCCGGCTCTCCCAGCAGGGAGCTACGATGTAATCTTTTTATATCGCAGCCCCGATGGTACGGTTATACAAACGCAACGACGCGAGTCGTTTCAAGTACTTACAGCAGCACAAGCTCAAACGATTTTTAATCTACCAATTAATGCGATAGAGTGGCTCGTGCTCGGCGCAGTTGGAATCTTCGCGGTGGCCGTGAGTCAGCTTCGAAATCGAACGCGGTAAATCCCGACGCTAGATTGGCTGGCGCACCTTGGATTGGTTTTATTGCTCACGGCTACCCCATGGGTAAATCTATGGCGAGCCTCACTTCGAGGGAAGTAGGCAGCGCGCAATCGAAATCTCGCGAAACGGCACAATCCGCGCTGCAGGTAGTTAATAGTCGGAATCGGTGGGTCGAAAATTTGGCAATTTCAGTGTTAACTTGATTAACCGCGACGCGAGAACCGCTGGCTGGAAATACGACGGGATTGAAGGCTACGTTTATCCGCCCACCGAATACGCCCCGAAAATTGGAATGACCAAATTGTGGCTGCTCACAAAACCGGGGGATGTGTATCGATTGGCGAACGATGCAACGCTCGTAGATTTAATTGCCCCAAATGAGCCGTATAGCGTAATCGCAGGAACCGGCTTAGATGGTTTCTGGGGTTGGATCTTTACCAATTGAGACCCAAGAAAATGCCCACCATCTCCAGATTCTGTTTTTCGCTATTATTTTCATTAGGGGTATTTGCCTCTGCGGCTGAGGCTATAGTTTTCAAATTTGAACCTTTACCCTTGATCGCGGGACAGCCGGTGACGGCAAGGATTGAGATTACTAACTCGTGTGAAAAGAGTACTGTAGATGTTCGATCCTTGGACACCATCAACACCGTCACGGTTGAGAGTAACGTAATTACCATAAAGTCGGTGGGCTTTTGCGCGACTCTATTCTCTCCTGCCCCCGCGCGCGGGTACCGAATTCCCGTCCCGACGCTCGCTGCAGGCACTTACCGAGTACGCACGATCCGCACAGAATTTGATGGCCTCGTTTTATTCGACTCCGATGCCGCCGGACCTTTTATCGCGCTGGAAGTCATTTCGGCAGATGAAGCATTGGCGGCGCAGCGCGTACCTACGCTGAATTGGATTTCGAGCGCCTTGCTCACTTTATTGCTCACGGCAGGAACGCTAATTTGGTTACGTCGATCACACCGTGAGGGAAAGTGACTACCGCTTCATCCGCTCGACGATGCCATCGAGCTGCTCAAGCGTAGCGTAACGAATCACCAACTCGCCGGCACCGTTGGCACTTGCTTTGACAGGCACATACGCGCAAATCGCTTCTGCTAAATCTTCTTCGAGGCGAGCGATGTCAGGGTCGCGTGACTATTGCGCTGCTGCGAACTGGTGCCTGATTTCTGCGCCGCAGATAGTTGATACTCGGAATCGGCGGATCGAAAATTTGGCAATTTCAGTGTTAAGCTTATTGGACGCGACGCAAGAACCGCTGGCTGGAAATACGATGGAATTGAAGGCTACATTTATCCGCCCACCGAATACGCCCCGAAAATTGGAATGACCAAATTGTGGCTGCTCACAAAACCAGGAGATGTATATCGATTGGCGAACGATGCAACGCTCGCAGTTTTAGTTGCCCCAAATGGGCCGTATAGCGTAATCGCAGGAACCGGACAAGATGGTTCCTGGGGTTGGATCTTCATAAATTGAAAGCTACTTTATGAAAACGAGTTCACTGTTTCTCGGGATGTTCCTTTTACTCTTTTGCTTTCTCGCAAACTCAGCCAAGGCATTCACCGTCGTGTTCAGACCCCTCCCAGTCGTTGCAGATCAGGCCGTTTCTGTAGACTTTTGGATCGTCTATGGTTGCGGAAGTAGTGCGGAAATGCGACCCTACGCCTCAGTCAGTGTCGATGGCAACGTAATCACCCTAAAGATGATCGGCTAGCGCACTTCACTTTTTTCGCCCCTCCGCTACGGATCATAAATGATATCGCCTTCCCCCTCTCTCAAAAGGCAGGTTCCACGTGCGCACGCTTCGCACAAACTTTGACGGATCACTCGTGTATGACTCCGATGTAGGTGGATTTTCCACCACACTCACGGTAAGCTCACCTGCCGAGACGATTGCTGCGCGCCGCATCCCCACGCTGGATTGGCTCGCGCGCGTAGGGCTAGCTTTACTGCTCGCAGCGACCGCTGGGGCGACGCTTCGACGAGCTTCACCGCGACGGAAGTAGACTGGCGCGTCATCGAAGTCGCGCGAACGCATGCGATCTGCGCCGCAGGTATTGCTTGGACTATTGCAAAACCCCCGACCGCGCCGGAGCTTAAATTTCGGCAAGCGTAGAATTCTGAGATGAATTTTCTCCCATCGTTTTCCATGGGGTGCAACTTGCACAACAGCGCCATTGCCTTCATGTGCTCAAACCAATCGGCGACGGGTGCATTTGCGCGCGCCTTGCAAGTGTCAAAGTGATTCCCCGCCATCCGCAAATTTGTATATTGGGGAGCGCTGAGCCTGGCTCGCAGGCGATGCGGGAGAAAAGCTTGCCAAGCTCGGGCTCACCGTCGTGAGCGGCTGCGGCAGCCCAGCAACACGCTATGCCGCCGAGCGCGCCCTCGCCGCGGGCGGCAATGTGGTCAGTATCGTGCCGTCTGACGACATCAATTTGCAGGATTGGCCGTGTACGGTGTTGATTCCGTTCGGGATGGGCGATGCCCGAAATTTGCTGATGGCGCTCGCGGGCGATGCCTGCATCGTGGTCGGCGGTCGCGCTGGCACTATTTCAGAAGTGTGCCTGGCTTGGCTGCACAAACGCCCGCTCTTGCCGCTGGTAGGTTGTGGCGGTTGGTCAGATCGCTTGAAAGCAAACCCACCGGATGAGCGGGAGAATTCCCCCATCTTAGAATGGGGATCGATTGCGGCGTTAGAGTTACAACTGCACGCGTTACGGTTGTGCTGAGCTACCGCTTCATCCGCTCGACGATGCCATCGAGCTGCTCAAGCGTGGCATAGCGAATCACCAGCTCGCCCGCGCCATTGCGACCCGCTTTTACCGACACATACGCGCCGAGTGCTTCGGCTAAATCTTCTTCAAGGCGAGCGATATCAGGGTCGTGCTGACTATTGCGCTGCTGCGAACTGGTGCCTGATTTCTGCGCCGCAGGTATTGCGCTTTTTGCCGCTAGCGATTCAGCATCGCGAACGGTTAAGCCTTGCGCGGCGATTTTTTCGGCGAGCAAAATTTGCTGCGCGGCAGGCAGCGCGGCGAGCGCGCGCGCATGCCCCATCTCCAACTTGCCATCGAGCACTTTTTCTTGCACTTGCGGGGCGAGCTCGGTTAAGCGCAGCATATTGGTCACTGCGCTGCGCGAACGCCCGACCGCTTGCGCGATCTGCTCATGGGTGAGCGCGAATTCAGACTGCAAGCGCTTGAGCGCCCGCGCCTCTTCAATCACGTTTAAATCTTCGCGCTGAATATTTTCAATGAGCGCGAGCGCGAGCGCTTGGCTATCGTCAACATCGCGCACGATCACCGGCACTTCACTCAAGCCAGCCCGCTGCGCTGCGCGGAAGCGGCGCTCACCGGCGATAATTTCGTATTTCTCGGCCGCTAATTTGCGCACCGTGATCGGCTGCATCAAGCCTTGCGCTTTGATGGAATCGGCTAATTCCGTAAGCGCGGCTTCGTCAAACTTAACGCGGGGTTGATACTTGCCCGCAATCAACTGCGCAATCGGCAATGCGTTTTGCGTGATCGATACCTGCGGCGCAGATTCGGCCTTATCTGCGCCTAAAAGCGCTTCTAGCCCGCGCCCGAGTCCTCGTGTTTTTTTCATAATGGAATTACTGCGCGTGATTTCAAGCGGGCGATCATTTCAGCGCCGAAAGCGATGTAGGCTTGCGAGCCTTTGCTGGCGCGGTCATAGACCACGCCGGGCAAGCCATGGCTCGGCGCTTCGGCTAAGCGCACATTGCGCGGAATGATCGTTTTAAAAACTTGGCTGCTAAAGTGCTCCTCGAGCTGAGCCGAGACTTGCTGCTGCAAGGTCATGCGCGGGTCAAACATTACGCGCAACAAGCCAATGATCACTAAATCAGGGTTGAGATTGGCGTGCACTTTTTTAATGGTATTCACCAAATCACTCAAGCCTTCTAGTGCGAAATACTCGCACTGCATCGGAATCACCACGCCATTGGCAGCGGTGAGGCCATTGAGCGTGAGCAGTGAAAGCGTCGGTGGGCAATCGATCAAGACGAAATCATATTGATCGGCGACTTCGGCAAGCGCGCGCTTTAATCGCGTCTCGCGGTGATCAAGCTCAACTAAATCAATTTCGGCACCGGCCAGCTCGCGATTGGCAGGCAATAAATCATAGCCGGATTCACCCGCTTTTTGCACTGCGGAAGCAACGGTCGCCTCGCCAATCAGCACTTCATAAATCGATGCTTTTAAATTCCGCTTGTTAATGCCGCTGCCCATGGTGGCATTGCCTTGCGGATCAAGATCAATAAGCAACACGCGCTGCTCAAGTGCAGCCAGTGCCGCAGCAAGATTGATCGCAGTCGTCGTTTTACCGACGCCGCCTTTTTGGTTGGCGATGCAGAAGACTTTCACGGTTTTGGCAGGGCGCGCAGATTAGCTGCGCATTTGATAGTTTGAGGGTTTGCAATCAAAATTCAGTGTACATAGAGAATGGCGCGGCGCGCTACCGACGGCGCAGCACGACAACGCAGCGCTCCGCTTCAAGCCGGGGCACTTTCAACGGCACCACTTCGCGCACTGCCCAAGCGGTCTGCGCCAACTCAGCGATTTCGTCATCGGGCGATTTGCCCTTAAGCGCGAGCATAACGCCCCCGCCCACGACACAACTTCCGGCTTGATCGACGAAATTTTTAAGCGATGAAAATGCCCGCGAAGTCACAATATCATATTGCGATTTCACGTCTTGTATACGTAAATGCTCGCCCTTAACGTTAGCAAGCGCATGCTTACTCACGAATTCGGTCACCGTATCAATCTTTTTGCGCACGGAATCAACCGCCACGATCTGGGCTTCTGGAAGCGCAATCGCCCATGGAACGGCGGGCAAGCCAGCGCCCGAACCGACATCAAGCACCGAAATTGCCCCAATACCTGCGGCGCAGTTTTGCCGCAAAACGGGCAACGCCGCCAAGCTATCAACGATAAGTACCGTTAGCATTTCGGCGGGATCGGTCACCGCCGAAAGATTTATGAGCGCATTCCAATGCAACAAATGATTGAGGAAAGCCAAGAGTTTTTGCTGCTGAGCATCATCAAGCGAAAGCCCAAGCGCTGCGCAATCAGCACGCAAATGCTCTGAAAATAGCGAAATCTGCGCCGCAGGTATGGCAGAAATCATCCCCGGTCGGCGGGGCTGATCGTGGGTGCGCAGCATTACAGTTGCCTTCGGGTGCCGGGTCGTTTTCATGCCGCCAGTTTAATCGCCGCCGCCTATGGAAGCCCGTCACTTTTGCGCAGATCCCACTGGCGGCATCGCATGTGATCCATCAAGGGCGAAATCCTGAGTCTTGCTCCGAAAGGATGAAATACAAATAACCATATTGATCTTGGATGTAAGTTTTATACGCGCTCGGCGAATAAAAGAGCGTGGATTCGGGGTAAACCGATCCTGCCGAGGGAATCGAACGTATCGGAATAAAGTCTGAATTTGCGCTCGGGTATATCAGCGTCTGTCCAGATTCAATCGCGAGGCCATTGTAGTAACTATATTCGGTCGATTTTGTCGCCGGGTTGTACCAAAGCAGCGCTGATTTTGTGATCGTTTGATTACTACGATACGAAGAAATCGGCTTCCATCCTCCCGGCACATCCCATCGCAGCAGCCCGCCACCTGCCCAGTTCAAACCGTTCATAAACCAAACGCCGGTTTCGCCTGTGCCTTCTTTATGTAAGATGAGGTCAGATTTGCCATCACCATTTAAATCTGCAGTGGTCACTGGTTTCCAATCGTTAGGGCCACCACCGTAGTAAATTGCTTGGCCTTCTCGATAATTCATGCCGTTCATAAGCCAAACCGCAATACCGCCGGCGCTGGGGTGGTACCAAACGATATCAGCATGACCGTCATCGTCTAAGTCGCCCACGGCCATGGGTCTCCAGCCCGCCGGGCCATCGTTCAGAATGACACGGCTATCGGAGACGACGAGCGCATCGACTAGCCAAATCATCGTTTGACCCGTCGTTTCGTTGTAAAGCAACACATCTGCTTTGCCGTCGCGGTTAAAGTCACCCGTGCCGACGGTCTTCCAGCCCGGCCCTGGAGAGCCTAGTGTATTCCCTGACTTAAACGATGACCCATTCATGAGCCACACCGCAAACCTGCCCGAGACTGGGTTTTGCCAGAGAATATCGCCAACGCCATCGGTATCAAACTGCGCTTTTGATTGATCGAATAATCCATGTGCGCCCTGGGCATTGAGGGTCACACCGACAGGGCCATGCGCTGTATCAAATTGCATCGTCCCGGTGACGTTCACCCCGAGGGATCGCGGTGCAGCACTAACCGCGATTCGGCAGATGCTATTGGGCGCAATGTTTACGCCGTTTGCCCCGACGCCTGCGCATGTCCCTTGAATCGTCGCGCGAAGGATCGCGCTAAATTCGGCAGGTTTACTGGGCGTGTAATCCCAGTTTGTATTAACCGATCTCGCCCCGTCGACTGACGCCCAAAGCGTGCCGGATGACGGATTGGAGATGTCGAAGTACGTCTGAATTGGAAAGCGGTTGGCACTATTAGCGGCCCAGTCCGCAGAATACATTCGGCTTGAGAACGAGAAAACATTTGACGGGGTAAAGCGCAGCGGGGTTGAATCATTAATTCCCGTGCCGCTGATATTAATCGTTGCAGCGCCAAAGGCATTGGTAACTCGAACTTCGCCGGTATCTACCCCAACGACAGAAGGTCGGAATCTGATCTCAAAGGTGCACTGCGCGCTGTCTGTCGGCAGAGTCGCCGGAATTGGGCCGCAGGTGCCATCGGAAACGATAAACGCTGGATTTGTCGAAGTAATCGCTGCTATCGTATTTGAACCGTAAGAGTTGAAAATTACCGTTGTGATGTACGCGCCAGAAACGGTACCGATAACTTGGCTTTTAAACGGCAAATTTGTAAGATATGAAATCGGTTTAGTACCCAGAACGGCCTTTGCTGGGATGCGCACAAAGCCTGAACTCGTGCGCAGCACCAGATTGCCGTCAAAACTCAAATATCCGACGTAGTACACAGTGAGCGTGCAATCGCCGACGGGCAATGCCCCCCCAGCCACGCAGGAGCCTCCAAGACTAATCTCACCGCCATTAGACGAATAAAGCGGTAAACCTTGCGCATTTTCAAGAAACGCACCTCGAATTAAACCGCCCACTTCAGAAAAAGAAAGCGTTAACGTCACCGGCACGGGGGTGGCGGAAATTTCTCGATCGATATTGCCAAAATTGATGCTTGCCGGGGCAACAGTCGGGGGGCGCTTCCCATCTACAGTTTGCCCTGATAAAGTCACCGTAGCGGCACCGGCAGTTGACCGTACTTGGAAAACTTCAGAGTGACTTTCACCCGCATACGATGATCTCGGTTGGTACGCAAAACCCAGGTTGCATGCCGCGCCGGCGGCGAGCGTAAACGGATACGCCGGGCAATCGCCCCCCGACCGCACAAAATAGGATGGTGGAGAGCCACCAGTCACTGTCAACGCCGACCCGCCACTATTTCTCAAGGTGACATTGCGTGAGTAAGATGATCCCCCCGGTAAGGCGGCGCCGAGATCAAGCGCTACTTGATCGAAAGCAAGCGTCGAGTTGCTGTTATCTGCCGCGATAGCCCACGGCACTTCCAAAATACCGGCTTCGCTATCCAGTGCAATTTTGCCGGCATAGCGCCACGGCTTTACAGCGTTGTAATTGTTAAAAGTTACAAAAAATCGACAAGTTTGCCCGGGCTGAACCGTAATGCTGCTAATCCCGCCACCGTAAAAATATCCACAGCTTGTGTTGGTAGAAAGCCCGATTGCACCATTGCCGTTAATCGGCTCTTTTACGGTTGTCTCGTTAAAGCTACTGTGCACTTTAACGGGTGTCCAGTTGGGATTAAACACTGAGAAGCTGGCGCTGCTATCCGATGCATCGGGCGCAAAGGAATTCAATCCAAAATTGAGATCACTATCTTGGATGACTAACGGGCTCAAGCCGCGGGCAGCTTCCCCAGAAATTTCAGCGCGCGCGGCCCCTACTGACGAGTTGACATACAAATAATTGCCGACAAACGCCGATGCGGTATCAGAGGCGACCGAAAAAGTCATTGTGCACGCCGCGCCCGCCGCGAGGGTAAACGGAAGCCCCGCAGCGCAGGTGCCGCCATTACGACTCGCCGACGTTAGCGGAAAGTGCTCGACCGGCGCAGTGATCTTCAGAAGACTGGTCGAGGTCACGCTCACTGGCGATGCGCTGGTATTGGCAATCGTCAAGGGTGGAGTAGTGCGACTCCACCCTTGTGCGAGCACGCCGAAATCGATATTGCTGACGGAGAGCGCGCCAGCCACTGGGGTTCCGAGCGTGATCGAGACTGGAACGCGAAGCAGCCCAAGATTAGTGCCGATCTCAAACTCAGCGCGCGTTGGGATCGGTCGCGTATCGGAAGCGAGATCAAAAATGAACGAAATCTCGCATGATTCACCGGGCGCTTGCTGCGTCTGCGTACATGCATAAGCGTCCACCACAATACGGGATGAGTCAACCATTCCGACCCATCTCGTATTCAAGGTGCGCATCGTATAGTTAAAGCTTGAGTTCGTCACCCGCAATTTTGCGTAAGCGTACCGATTGATCGTGGCAGCGCTTGCTGCAAGCTGGTGGAGCCCGAAATCAACGCTCGCAGCGGGGCTCAGGGTTGGTGGTCGAAGTGCATCAAGCGCATAAAAACTGACCGGAATTGCGGCGTTCGTTTGCGGGCTGTGAATCTGCAGCGTGCGATTGACGAGGTAGTTCGCTTGGCTCGCTAGATATGAAAATTCAACGGTGCACGAACCATTCACCGGCACGACGATTGGTGTAGATCCAACGCAAGTACCGCCGCTCAAACTCAGTGGATCAGCGTAGTAGTATTGATCAAAGTGAGTCCCAGTAATCGTGGCACTTGCCTTGGAGGTATTGGTCACGGCATAGCTGCGGGTAAACGTATAGCCCGCACCGACAGGGCCATGCATGATCTCACCCCCAGCGACGGTAAATGGCGAGACTGAAGTGGTGGGCACTACAGAAAGGGCCACTGGGATAGAAAGCGTGCCGGCAGAAGTGTGTAGGTGTACGTTTGACGAAAATGCTGCCGCAGTGCTGCTTGACCCCACACCACGTAGGGAAAGGCTGCATTTTCCTCCCGGCAGAAGCACGTCAGCACAATTGTAGGAATCAAGACTAACCCAATATGCTCCTGCGCTAAATCCGTTAATGCTGATCGTTACGCTCGTTGAATTGGTAATCGTTACTTCACGCGTAGCGTATTCGTTCAGTCGCACTGCCCCTAGATTAACGCTTGCGATGGAAGGTGTTGGAAGTGGGCCGAAGCCAGTGATCGCGTTGGCAGTGACATAGGTATACCCAGTACCGGCTACGTAGAATTGATCGCCCTTATAGCCGACGCCGGCAGCAGTCGTCGCGGTATATCGAATCACATAAGTGCACGATGCACTACCTGCTAGCGTGATCGTCGCTTGGCAGGTCCCACCGGCAATGGTGAAACCGCTGGTAGCGCTCAGCGTGAATACTGGCGTCGCGTAAGTCGAGATCGTCGCGTTGGTGACGGTCAGCGTTTTTTCAACTGGCGCGCCGCCAACGATGGCATCCCCTAAAAATAATCGGTCAGCTGAATAAGTGAACTGCCCCCAACTCGGGATCGAAATCGCGAGTGTTGAGAGCGCGAGCACTGTTTTGCAAAGTGCCATTGCAGTTGAAATTGATAAAGCAAATCGATCCCGAATTACGCGCATGGTGAGCGTTCCTAGTTGGTTTTTCTCATGAATTTTTGCGCAATTTTTTGCGTCTTCTAAGCAGTCTAGCCCATATTTACAGACGGAAACTAAATTTTTACGCCGTGAGCCAGCACCTTAAAACGCACTTAAGTTGCTTGCCGAAATGGCTAGGCTCAATCGCTCCATTTATTGGCTCGCAAAGCTCCGCTTTTTCAAATGCACCATCAACAGCGAAATCGCAGCGGGCGTAACGCCGGAGATGCGGCTGGCTTGCCCGAGCGTTTGCGGGCGTTGGGCGTTGAGCTTTTGGGTCACTTCTGCTGAGAGGCCGCGCACATCTTTGTAGTCGAGGCCATCAGGCATCGGCAAATTTTCGTTCGCTTGCTGGCGGGCAACTTCTTCGCGTTGCCGGTTGACGTAGCCCGCATATTTAATCTCGATTTCCACTTGCTCGCGCACGGGAATCATCATTGCCGGATCGACGATTTCAGGTGAAATCTGCGCCGCAGGTAAGCCTGAAAAATCAGCGCTGCGGCTTTCGTCGGCATCTGGCGCGCTGCCTTCAGCGAATACCTGCGGCGCAGATTCGGCACTTTTGAGGGCAATTTCTACGTGCGCTTGATCAAGCTGCGCGTAAGTCACGCTTGGGCGCTTGAGTAGGTCGGCAAAGCTATATTCGTGCTCAAGAGGCGCGCCAAAAAGCTGAGTCGCAGCAGCAACGCTTAGCATTTTGGGATTAACCCAAGTAGTACGCAGGCGCTCACTTTCACGGACAATAGCTTCCTGCTTACGCTCGAACGCTTCCCAACGGGTATCGTCGACTAAACCGAGGCGACGACCGTGGGCGGTCAGGCGCAGATCGGCGTTATCTTCGCGCAATTGCAGGCGGAATTCCGCCCGGCTGGTGAACATCCGATACGGCTCGGAAACGCCCTGAGTAATCAAGTCGTCGACGAGCACGCCAAGGTAGGCCTCATCGCGGGCAGGGCACCAGCTTTCGCGCCCGAGCACTTTCAGCGCGGCGTTTGCGCCAGCGAGCAAGCCTTGGGCTGCCGCTTCTTCGTAGCCCGTCGTGCCGTTGATTTGCCCGGCAAAAAAGAGATTTTTGATCGACTTGGTTTCTAGCGTTTCCTTGAGCGCACGCGGGTCGAAGTAGTCATATTCGATTGCGTAGCCGGGACGCAAGATGTGGGCATTTTCTAAACCTTTCATCGAGCGCACGAGCGCGAGTTGCACATCAAATGGCAGGCTGGTTGAGACGCCGTTCGGGTAAATCTCGTGGGTCGTTAAGCCTTCCGGTTCGAGATAAATTTGGTGCGACGATTTAGCCGCGAAACGATGGATTTTGTCTTCAATGCTTGGGCAGTAGCGCGGGCCCACACCTTCGATCACGCCGGTATACATCGGCGAACGATCGAGCCCGGCGCGGATAATGTCGTGCGTTTGCGCGTTGGTATGGGTAATCCAGCATGGCACTTGCCGCGGGTGCATCGCGCGGGTGCCCAAAAAGCTGAAGACCGGCTCTGGCGTATCGCCTGGCTGGGTATCCAAAATCGCCCAATTAATCGTCTTGCCATCGAGGCGCGGCGGCGTGCCGGTTTTGAGTCGCCCTTGCGGCAGCTTGAGCTCACGCAAGCGCGCGCCAAGCGAAGTCGCCGCCGGGTCACCCGCGCGGCCGGCGGTGTAATTTTGCAAGCCAACGTGAATCAAGCCGGACAGGAAAGTGCCAGCGGTGAGCACCACCGATTTCGAGTAAAAGCGTAGCCCGACTTGCATGACCGCACCGGCCACCCGATCACCTTCGACGATCAAATCATCGACTGCACCCTGAAACAGCGTTAGATTCGGCTGATTTTCAAGCCGCCCACGGATTGCGGCTTTATATAAAACCCGGTCTGCTTGCGCGCGCGTTGCCCGCACTGCAGGGCCGCGCGAGGCGTTGAGCGTGCGAAATTGAATCCCCGCTTCATCGGTGGCGATGGCCATCGCGCCGCCGAGCGCATCGACTTCGCGCACGAGATGGCCTTTGCCGATGCCCCCGATGGATGGGTTGCAGCTCATCGCGCCTAAAGTCTCGATATTGTGGGTGAGCAATAAGGTTTTGGCGCCAATGCGGGCTGCTGCAAGTGCGGCTTCGGTGCCGGCGTGACCTCCGCCAACGACGATCACGTCGAAATGTTCTGGGAAATTCATAAGCGCTTGATTTTAATGGAAAACCCGGGTTTGCACCTGGTGCGCGGATTTGTTTCACGTGGAACATCCATTTTCACCGTCGATTTTCTTTACACTTGGCTGCAACGGGGATGTGCAATGCGTTGATTTAAAGCTTACTTTATTAGCGGCACGTTTATTGCTGAAATTGTCAGCGCTCAGCGCCCAAAAATAATACCTAAGGAGTTCCAATGAAGTTTTCGTTCCTACGATCGATTCAATTGATCGCAGCAATCTCAACGTTTGCGCTGGGCGCTAGCGCTGCTTTCGCAACGCGCCTCTCGCATGTTGATAGCGACACAGTCAGAAACAGCGACGGCACTTATAGCTACACCTTCACGGTATTCAACGACAGCCATCCACTTTTGGGCGGGCCCTGTGGTGGCGACGCAGATCGACCACTTGGCCCTGATGGCCGAAGCGCTCCAGATGCCGCCGTTTCCGATCCATCCGATTGCCTTTTTCATCGGGTTACGGAATGGTCGATGCCATATTTCGGCGACTCTGGAATTACCGGGGTATTGTCGCCGTTTCGCTGGGGAGTCTCAGTCGAGACCATAGGTGTGGCAAACGCCTTAACCTTTTACGATGGTGGAATCCCGACCTGGCTCGAGCCCGCCGATCCGTTTTATTTTGGCGCTTCAAGCCCATTTTCTAGCGTATCGCAAATTTTGCGGTGGTACACATTCGACTCGTGTGGCGATGGCTGCTTCGGCTTCATCAATCCTCAGCGATCGCGTGATGGATTCGGCTTTACCTCAACGTTCGGCGCAACGGCCGCGCCTTACGACGCCGGCTGGGTCGACGAGCGTCGCCGCTCAGGCGACCCTGACTTTCCGCTCGCGGGAATCCCCAATTCGCCGAGCGTTGCCCAGGATAACGCAGTACCTGCGCCGGCGCTACCCGCGCTGCTCTTCATTGGCTTTGCCGCAGGTTTGCGGGTCTCCCGCAAACTAAACTGACACCCGTTTCTGCATCATAAAAAAGAGGCGGCGATCGCCTCTTTTTTATTTCTGAAAATGAACCATGTTTCACGTGAAACATGCGCCGCCCTGCGGGGATTCGGGCACAATCGAGGTTTAAACCGTCAAATCTGCGCCGCAGGTATTCGACCTCAACCATGCAAATCCAGCCCTTTCATCTCGCCTTCCCTTCTCACGATCTCAACGCTTCCCGCGATTTTTATCTCGAAAAACTCGGCTGCAAAGAAGGTCGCAGTAGCCCACATTGGGTCGATTTTAACTTTTATGGGCATCAAATCGTGGCGCATCTTTCCCCAGAAGCGTGCTCGATGGCGAAGACGAGCGAAGTGGATGGCGATAACGTGCCCATTCGCCATTTCGGCGTCGTGCTCTCGATGGCGCAGTGGAATACGCTCGCCGACCGACTAAAAGCAACCAAAACCGAGTTCGTCATTGAGCCGCATATTCGCTTCAAAGGCGAGCCGGGCGAGCAGGCCACGATGTTCTTCTTAGACCCATCCGGCAATGCGATTGAGTTCAAAGCCTTTGCCGACATCGGCTCACTTTTTGCGAAATAGTCATATCCAACCTGAGAATCAATGTTCCACGTGAAACAACCATGCCTTACATAATCAACCAAGAATCGCCTGATCAAGAAGAAATCTTCCCGTTGATTCAGGCTTTAGATGAAGCGCTCGACGCGGAATACAAAGGTTTTTGCAACCACCGGCTCGATGTCACTGCCCTGCTTTCACCGCAGATCCGCTTCTTTGTTGCCCGCGATGAAGCCCAGAAAGCGGTCGGCATCGGCGCCGTGCGGTTCAACGATGGCTATGCCGAAGTTAAGCGCATGTATAGTCTGCCCGCACTGCGAGGCCTGGGAATCGGCGAGGCGATATTGATCAAAGTGCTTGATACCATTCGCGCCGAGGGCGAAACCATCGTGCGGCTTGAAACGGGCGAAAAGCTCACCGCCGCGCTCGGGCTTTATCAGAAATATGGGTTCAAGCCCATCCCCGCATTTGGCGAGTATGGGGCCACCGAAAAAACAAGCTATTGCATGGAAGCAGCGTTAGCCCGCGCATGAAGATCCCGCTTATTGCCAATACCTGCGGCGCAGATTTCGCCCGTTTTGGCTCATGACACAACTGAACCCGATGGCCTGGTGGCGCGGAAAATTTGGCACGATGGCGCCGATTGGCTACGAGCTGCGCGAGCAATGGGATGCCCGATGGTCTCGCTTCCATAGCCTGCCCGATTCCAAGCGCTACCCAGACACACCCGCGGAATACACCGAGCTGCTACGACGCGCCCGCGCGCTAGCAAATGCCGTATTCGTCGGCGGGGAGATGATTTTTGTCTTCCACTCGATTTATGCCTTCGATGACGCACCGCCTGCAATCCCAACGGAACTCGCCGATTTTTTGAGCCCGACCCGATCTAAATTTGACGTGGAAAATGGCGAAGCTGCATGCTACACGCGCGCCTTTGATGCCCGGTGGCCGCTCGCCACATTCGACGCACTGGTGGCGCATATTGCCGATGAACGCATCTCGATGCTCAGCATCGTCGCGCCCGAAAGCGGCAACGTGCTCTGCCCTTACGACGGCGGATTTGACCTATTCACCCACGCGCCCACTGCCGAATCCCTGCGCGAGACTTTCCCCGACTGGCTATCAGCGCGACCTGACTACTTATAGCCGAGCCCGCCAACGATTCCCAAATGCGTGAAATACCTGCGGCGCAGTTTTACGCGGAAAAGTTAAAAATAGCCGCCAATCTGCGCCGCAGGTATAGTGCCTCATCATCTCAAAAAGCCCAGCAAATGCTCACCTACGCCCACATCGAACGCGCCGCACAACGCCTCAACGGAATTGCACACCACACCCCCATCGCCTCCTCGAAGACGCTCAACGCGCTTCTCGGTTGCGAAGTTTTCATGAAATGCGAAAACCTGCAACGCATGGGTGCTTTCAAATTTCGCGGCGCTTATAACGCGATCAACGCGCTAAGCGACAGCGAGCGAAAGCGCGGCATTTGCGCGTTTTCATCTGGCAATCATGCCCAAGCGGTTGCCCTCGCCAGCGCGATTCACGGCACTAAAGCCGTGATCGTCATGCCAGCCGACGCCCCAGAATTAAAGCTCAACGCCACCCGAGGCTATGGCGCTGAAGTGATCACTTACGACCGCTACACCCAAGACAGAGAGGCGATTACGCTCGCGCTTCATGAAGAACGCGGGATGACCCTCATCCCACCGTACGACCATTATGAAGTCATGGCAGGCCAAGGCACGATGGCCAAAGAGTTGATCGAAGACCTCGCGGTGCAAGGCAAATCTATCGATGCCTTCATCGGCTGCACTTCCGGCGGCGGGCTCATCGCAGGCTGCAGCACGGCGGTTAAGCACCTCTTACCTGCGGCGCAGATTTATGGCTCAGAGCCCGAAACTGGCAATGACACCCTGCTCTCGCTCAGAGCGGGCGAACGGGTGAATATTCCCGTGCCCAAGACTATTTGCGATGGCCAGCAAACCACCCCGCCCGGCAAGCTTACTTTCGAGATCAACAAACGCAATCTCACTGACGTGTTGCTGACCTCCGATGCCACCGTCGTCGAAGCCATGAAGTTTGTGTTCGAGCGCATGAAATTAGTGGTCGAGCCGAGCGGTGCAAACGCACTCGCAGCGCTCATGACCAATAAGGAACGGTTTCAAGGCCAACGCGTCGGCGTCACCCTCTCTGGCGGCAACATTGGATTAGCACGGTTTATCGAGATCATGCAAGGGAAGTTTTAGCCAAATCGCGCCCATACCTGCGGCGCAGATTTAGGCTTAATTTAAGGCGGATCACGGCTCAAAAGCGAGTCGCGATTGTTTTCGTATTAATCAAAAACTCACCGATTGTCGTCGCATCTTCTGGAACTTATGGGGGAGACGGTACAACTTAGAGATTACGCATCAATGGGTGACCCATTTTGATAAACCACGCATTGACTAAACTTTTCCCGCGTTGGTAGGCTTGATGCAATCGAGCTAGATCTATAAACGCCCGGAGAAATGCGATCGCACGCGATTGCTTACCGCAGAGCGGAATCGGCATTCTGCGCGAAAACAATCCATCGGCTTACGCTTGATCATCGCACCTTTCTGGTCGCCACGAAATCGTGAAAACGCCACCAGCATCAACGGTACATCCACACCTACAACCGACGATGCGTAAGGCGCTGAATCGCGGTACGACCATACGCCTTAGCCGAGCCTTTCGGCGAAATCAGCGCTGAAGCATCGGTTTAGACATTTAAAGTCCCTTTAATCCTTTAGAGACATCACTCGCGCATCATTGTCTCTTTTATATGACATGAGCACATCTAAAATAGCTTTTCTATGTATTTGTATATAAACTTTAGGCCCTGTTCATTTTTATGCCCGCCATAAATACCAAATTGAATTCTTAGCACCGAATTTCTGAGAACGCCCCTCAATAAAAAACCGACCGGAGCCACCCATGAAAATCGCCCTTCCCCGAAACATTTGTCACGCGATCCCGCGCGCTGTCTCCATCACCGCGCTCGCTATGATCGCCCCAAATTCGCTGGCAACGCCTACGCTGCTCATCAACGAAATCACCACAATGGCTTCGGGTCAGTGGACTAAGCTCAATACAAACCCGATTTCGTCGATCTGGCCGGCGACTGCAAACATCCCGAAGTATGATGGCCAAGAAGTTTCACCTTACTCTGTGATCACCGCGTGGAGCTCATTTGCATGGGATCCGGTGCGCAGCGATTTGATCTTGTTTGGCGGTGGCAACCGAAATTACGCGGGTAACGAAGTCTATAAATTCAATGGCTCGACGCTTACGTGGGGTCTCGCCTCATTGCCAAGCGAAGCGGTTCCCGGTGCCCCGCAGGTGAGCACATCCACCGCCGGTAGCGACCCTGCCTACCAATTCACGCCAAGCATCCCCAATGGTGGCGCGCTGAGCGCACCGCAGAGCACGCACACCTACGACAATGCGGTCTGGCTGCCCAATGCCCAGCGCTATATGATTTTCGGCGGCGCGGCCACCGGAGGTCAAGGCGAAAACTTCATGAAAGATAATGGCAACGGCACGTACAGCCTCACCGGTCCTTACCTATTTGATCCAACAAAAGCCGATGGCACGAAGGTGGGCGGCGCAGATTGCACCAACGTCACCTCCGCCGGGCAAGCGTGCGCGGTGGGCGGCAATATGTGGCAAAACAGAGATTCCACATTTGCAACCTCGCGAAGCTTTGTCTCTGGCACGTCCGATGTCGTTTCGCGGGACGGGAAAGATGTGGTGTATGTCACCGCGCGTACGGGCTCCAACACCTCACCTGAACTCTTCGAATATGTGATCACCGATGTAAACAACCCCGCATTAGATACCTGGCGCAAAATTGGTAATTACGATTCCTCGGGCGGCACTGCGGCTGAATACGTGATCGGACACGCCTTTGATGGCGCGGGGGCATACGATCCGATCCGCAATATTTACATCCGCACCGGCACTAGCAATCTTTCTGCGTTCGAATTTTGGTCCGTGGATAGCGCGAGCAGCAGCAATCCTATTCGACGTGCGACTGTCAATCTTCCGCCGGGGTTTGTCATGTCGACCAACTTCGGCATTGACTATGACCCGATCAACGATCAGTTTTTGATCTGGGACGGCCATATGCAAGTCTGGGCGCTGAAGATCCCTGCCGATCCAAGCCAGACCTGGCAGCTCACCCAAGACAGCACGCTGGACCCAAATGGCGCGCCAAATGCAATCTACACCGACGGCAACGGTATTTTAGGAAAATGGCACTTTTTGCCCGAGCTCAATGCCTTCATCGGGCTGGAAAATGCGAGCGAAGGCAATGTCTGGCTCTATAAGCCGAGCGACTGGGTATCGCCTTTCGCCGCCGTTGGAGACGTCCCTCTGCCTGCGGCTAGTTTGAGCTTAATGCTTGGATTGCTCTTGCTCAGCGGCGCTCGCGGGCAACGCAAAAAATCTAACCGAAAGCCGACGCAACGTCGGTGATTCTGCCTGCTGCGCTGGAAGATACCTGCGGCGCAGATTTTGGCCTTTGTCGATGATTTGATTACCTTTTACCTTCGACAAATTTACGGCGCAGATCGACTCTTTTCAGCCGTAAATTCTCACTTTTTTGATTCGACTTCTCTATCTTTTGGGGGAGACGCTGCACTTTACACGTTCCCATTCAATGTGTTACGCCACTAATGCAACTTCATTGATTTTTAACACCTTTTCAGCTCCGGCATGTTTGATGCGTGTATCTAGGCTCGACAACAAACCGGAGAAACACCATGAAATACCCTCTACGCACCGCGCTAGCATCCGCGATGGCGGCGCTGAGTTTTGGCCAAGCCCAAGCCGTCCCCGTAGCGCTGGAATTAGCGCTGGTGATCGACGTTTCAGGCAGCATTAGCGCAACCGAGTATGCTTTGCAGCGCACAGGCTACGTCAATGCCTTCAGCGACCCCACCATTCAGGCCAATATCTTGTCATATGCGCCTTCTGGCGGCGTCGCGGTGGCGGTCTATCAATTTTCAACCGATGCGGCGGTGGCCATTAACTGGGTGCAGATCGATAGTGCCGGAGACTTGGCAAGCTTCATCGCTTCACTCGGCACGATGGCGCGCTTGAGTAGCGGCAGTACCGACGTGTCCGACGGCATCGATATTGGAAGGACGGGCATCCAGACCAACGGCTTTGAGGGCGCGCGACTGGTGATGGACGTCTCTGGCGACGGCGAAGATAATGTCGGTGGCGTCGCCGGGGTGATCGCCTCCCGCAATGCGACTTCTGCTGCGGGCATTACCATCAACGGCCTGCCGATTGGCAGCGCATCGCTGACCACTTACTACAACGCAAACGTCAAAACGGCGAGTGGCTTCGTAGTTGCAGCAAATACATTTGCCGATTTTGAAAGTGCGGTGAAAACCAAAATCGGCCGTGAAATCATTGGCGGCGATGATCCAATCCCAGCGCCAGGCATTGCGTGGTTGCTCGGCGCTGGCTTGATCGCCGTTGGCGGAAAAATGCGAGCCAAAAAACGCGCAGCTTAACGGGCCCTGAAAATACCTGCGGCGCAGAAATGCCCGTTTTCAAGGCAAATCTGCGCCGCAGGTATGATGATTTTTCAATAAAAAAGCGCAGCAACGAAAAACGTTACTGCGCTTTTTTCTTACTCACGCATCGTAGCCGTGCACGGCCTCGGGGAATACACCTGCTTTCACTTCACGCACATAGCTTTCAATCGCCTCGGCGGTTGACGCAGTGTCTGTCGCGAAATTTTTCACAAAGCGGGGCAGCTTACCCGTGGTGAAGCCAAGCATATCGTGCATCACCAGCACTTGCCCATCCACGCTCGCGCCTGCGCCAATGCCAATGACAGGAATCGTGAGCGCTTCCGCAAGCGCTTTACCCACCGCCGATGGCACTAACTCCACCACCAACATCGAAGCGCCCGCCGCCTCCAGCGCGCGCGCATCGGCTACGATTTTTTCAGATGCGCTTTGGGTGCGGCCTTGTATGCGATAGCCGCCCAGCGCGTGCACGGTTTGCGGCGTAAGCCCCAAATGGGCGCAAACCGGAATGCCGCGCTCGGTAATAAAGCGCACGGTATCGGCAGTCCATCCGCCACCTTCGAGCTTGACCATATGCGCACCGGCCTGCATGATCGTGCGCGCGCTGGCGTAGGCTTGCGCGTGCGATTCGTGATAAGTGCCATACGGTAAATCGCCGATGATCCAGGCGCTGCGATTGCCCGCCGCGACGCAGCGCACGTGATAGGCCATCGCGTCGAGCGAGACTGGCACCGTGGTCGTGTGCCCCTGCACGGTCATCCCCAGCGAATCGCCAACCAATAAAAGCTCAACGCCAGCATCATCGTGCAATCGGGCGAAGGTCGCGTCGTAGCAGGTCAGCATCGTTAATTTTTCACCGCTCGCAGCGATTTCGCGAATGCGATGCAACGTAAGGGGCTTGCGGGCGACGGGGTTTTCGGTTGCGCTCATTACTCTGGTTTAACTTCGACGTTGATTAGGATCGTGACATAACGCAAGCTGCGGCATTACGATAGACAGGTCGTGGCGGGAAGCGCCATGCGCACGACTTGGCTGAAAATTGAATTCACTTTACTTCAGAAGCCCGCCCGGCGCTTCGACCGCACCAATAGCCTTCCGCATCGGCTTGCCCCCCAATATTGCGAATCAGCTGAAGGCAAACATTAGTCTTACCACTATCCACTATTGGCAACACGCGCACTATTGCTGAAATGTCGTGCCGACGCTCACCGTCACCTCAAGCTGCTCCTCACGCCCGCCGTCGCGCACGCCACGAATCGGGCAGGCATCGAGATAATCGCGCCCAACCGCCAGACGGCAATGACCATCACTGGCGAAGACGCCATTGGTCACGTCAACGCTGATCCAGCGCGAAAAGAGCCACACATCCACCCACGCATGACTGGCCGCTGCGCGACTGCTGCCGGGATCCACATAACCGCTAACATAGCGCGCTGCGACACCCAAGCTTCTACACGCCGCGATCATCACATGCGCATGATCTTGGCAGACGCCCGCGCCCTGCGCAAAAGCTTCTGCCGCCGTGCTGTTGACATCCGTTTGCCCGGATCGGTAGGCCACGTCGCGGCAAATCGCAGCGGCAAGCATGAGCGCATCGACAGGTCGAGTCAGGCCCTGCGCTAATACCTGCGGCGCTAAGGCATCCAGCGCAGGCGAGCCTTGCGTTAAGTCCGTCGGACACAAATACGCAATCGGCGGCACGCCCTCTTCCTCGCGTAATTCGCCCTCGATCAGACGCTGCATCTCGACCACGCCGTTGACTTCAATCTCAAGCGTGCTTTGCGGCGTATGCACCACATGGGTGTGGTTTAAATTTTGAAACGCATCGCGAAAGACCGTCTGCCGCCCGGGCGTTACGATTTTCCAGTCGATCACGCGCTGATGGGCATCGTCGCGCGGCGTTAGGCGCAAGAGCTGCACCATGTGGGTCGGCGCGTTTTCATACTGGTATTGGGTGCGGTGATGAATCGTTAAACGCATAGGATTAGTTCACCAAAAAATCGTGGCTGACGCGCTTGCCGATTTCGTCGATGCGCTCTAAAAACTCTTGCAAATAGGCGTGTAACCCGTGCGTCAAAATATCATCGATGCGGGCGAATTGGATTTGCGCCCGCAAAAGCCCAGCGCAGCGCAACGTATCGGCACTGCGATGGTTGGCCACACTTTCAAGCTGACTACACAGCGCGTTCATTGCCGCCAATAGCGAGCGCGGCATGTCCGCGCGCAAAATCAAAAGCTCAGCGACCCGGGACGGCGTAATCGTATCGCGATAAGTCTTGCGATAAATCTCAAAGCCAGAAACGCTGCGCAAGATCGCCGCCCAGTGGTAATACTCGCCCTTGGCATCCCAATCTTGCATTTCGGTCGCGCCCGCCTCATAAAATTTCACATCGAGTAAGCGGGCGACGTTGTCCGCGCGCTCAAGGGCCGTGCCAATCGCTACAAACCGATAGGCATCATCGCGCGGCATTGTGCCGGAAGTGATGCCACGCGTTAAATGCGCCCGATGCTTCACCCAAGCAAAAAACGCTGCGGGATCATGCTCCCACGCACCTGCTGCTAAGCGCGTTTGCAGCTCAAGCCAAGTGACGTTGATGGTCTCAAACAGCTCGGTTGTAATCGCGCCCCGCACGGCACGGGCATTTTCTCGCGCCGCAAAAATGGCGCTGGCGATGCTCGACCCGTTGCTTGCGTCTGCCACCATAAAGCGCAGCACGGCATCGCTTGTGAGCGCTGCGTTCGCCGCTAAAAATGCCGGCTCCAGCTCAGAAATCGTAAGCATCGCGCGCGCCGCTTGTTCGCGCTGGGCATCGCTGCGGCCGCCTGCGAGCAGTGCGCTCTGCATATGAATGTCGAGCATACGCGCGGTATTTTCGGCACGCTCGGTATAGCGCGCCATCCAAAATAAATGATCGGCGGTTGAGCTCAGCATACAGGCTTTGCGGTCGGTATCATTGCGTTAACACCCAAGTATCTTTAGTGCCACCGCCCTGCGAAGAATTCACCACCAGTGAGCCCTCTTCCAGCGCCACACGGCATAAGCCACCGGGCACCAACCGCGTCTCTTTGCCGCAGAGCACATACGGCCGCAGATCAATATGGCGCGGAGCGATGCCCGATTCAACGTAAGTCGGGCAGGTTGAAAGGGCAAGCGTTGGCTGGGCAATATAGCCCTGCGGCTTGGCTAAGATGCGGGCGCGGAAGGACTCAATCTGCGCTTTCGTTGATGCGGGCCCAACCAGCATGCCGTAGCCGCCCGCACCATGCACTTCTTTCACAACGAGCGAGGCGAGATTGGCCAACACATACGACAACTCATCTGGCTTGCGGCATTGATAGGTCGGCACGTTATTTAAGATCGGCTCTTCATTGAGATAAAACTTGATCACCTCGGGGATGAACGGATAGGTCGATTTATCATCGGCAATGCCAGTGCCGACTGCATTGGCAATGGTAACCCGCCCGGTGCGCACGACAGAGAGCAACCCCGGCACACCTAAGCTGGAATCAGCGCGGAAGACCAATGGGTCTAAAAAATCATCGTCGACGCGACGATAGATCACATCCACCCGCTGCGGGCCTTGCGTGGTGCGCATATAGACTGCGCCATCATCAACAAAAAGATCTTTGCCCTGGACAAGCTCTACGCCCATTTGCTGCGCCAAAAAAGCGTGCTCAAAATAGGCGGAGTTGTACATCCCAGGCGTCAGCACAACCACATTGGGCGCGTCCACCGCGCTTGGCGCGCTAGAGCGCAGCGTCTCTAGCAGCAAATCTGGATAATGCTCGATCGGGGCAATCGGCATTTTGCTAAATGCCTCGGGAAAGAGTCGCATCATCATTTTGCGATCTTCCAGCATATAAGACACGCCCGATGGCACGCGTAGATTATCTTCAAGCACGTAAAACTCACCCGCACCCGCGCGCACAATATCGATGCCTGCAATATGACAGTAATTGTTACCGGCGACGTCAACACCCTGCATATGCGGCCGGTACTGGGCGTTGAGATAGATTTGCTCAGCGGGAATCACCCCCGCTTTGATAATGTGTTGCGCGTGATAGACGTCGTGAATAAAAAGATTCAGTGCGCGCACCCGCTGGGTCAGCCCTTTTTCGAGCGTGGCCCACTCGTTGGCTGGGATGACGCGCGGGATCAGATCAAACGGGATCAGCCGCTCTGTGCCGGCATCATCGCCATAAACCGCAAAGGTAATCCCCACTTGCCGAAAAGCGGCATCAGCTTGTTGGCGCTTTGCCCGCATTGCCTCGGCTGAATAAGATTTCGCCCACTGGGCGTAACCGGCGTAATGATCGAGCGGCACACGTTGCTGCGCGTCAAGGCCATACATTTCGTCGAAAAAAGCCATCGCACCCTAAGCGCTAAAAACTTAATGCGAGCTTAGCATACAAATTTCCATTTGCGCCAGACGCACCAAATCTGCGCCGCAGGTATCGTCTTAAAGCAATACCCGCTCGATGCCGCCAGCATTTGCCTTGCTGACGTACTCGCCAAGCCAGCCATCGCCGAGGACATTTTTTGCGATTTCGACGACGATGTAATCGGCTTCGAGTAATCCCGATTGCAAATCGTTACGAAAGCGAGAGAGCCCTTGCAAGCACGATGGGCACGACGTCAAGATCTTCACGTCCCCAGTGTAGCCATCGCTGCGCAATGACGTTTCGCCTTTAAGCAACTCTTCCTCTTTACGAGACCGCACCTGCGTTGAAACATCGGGCCGTGAGGCCGCAAGCGTGCCGCTCTCACCGCAGCAACGCTCATTTTGCGTCGCAGTGATGCCCAAACCAGCCACGACATCCATTGGCTTGTAGGTCTTCATCGGGCTGTGGCAAGGGTCGTGATACATGTATTTCTGCCCCGTTTTGCCTTCCAGCTTTACGCCCTTTTCCATCAAGTATTCATGAATATCGAGCAAGCGACAGCCAGGGAAAATCTTCTCAAATTCATACTTCTGCAATTGATCCATGCAGGTGCCGCAAGAAACGATTACGGTCTTGATATCGAGGTAATTCAAGGTATTGGCGACGCGATGAAAGAGCACCCGATTGTTGGTCGTAATCTCTTTGCCCTTATCGGCTTGGCCGCTGGCATTTTGCGGGTAGCCACAACATAAGTAGCCCGGAGGTAATACCGTTTGCACGCCCAAGTGATAGAGCATCGCCTGCGTGGCCAAGCCCACTTGCGAAAACAATCGCTCCGAGCCGCAACCGGGAAAGTAAAACACCGCTTCGCTATCGTCCGCCGATTTTTTAGGATCGCGGATGATGGGCACCACATTGTCGTCTTCAATATCCAAAAGCTTACGCACTGTTTGCTTTGGTAAGCCGCCCGGCATCGGTTTGTTCACAAAATGAATCACCTGCGATTTGATCGAAGGCTTACCAAGCGTGGCCGGCGGCGCTTTGGTTTGATCGCCAATCAAGCCAAACTTTTTAGCTAACGTGTGCCCCGTGCGCTGGGCTTTGTAGCCCCAATCAATCATCACTGTTTTGATCACGCCAATCGTGGCGGGATCGCGCGCGTTCAAGTACGCCATGGCGGCAGCCGTGCCGGGGTTAAATTTTTTCTTGCCTGATTTGGCAAGCAGATTGCGCATCGCCATCGACACATCACCGAAATCAATATCGACCGGGCAAGGGTTTAAGCATTTGTGACACACCGTGCAATGATCGGCGACATCGGACAACTCATCCCAGTGCCGCAGCGATACGCCTCGCCGCGTTTGCTCTTCATACAAGAACGCTTCGGTGAGCGCGCCCACACCTAAAATTTTGTTACGCGGGCTATACAAAAGATTGGCGCGCGGCACGTGCGTGGCGCAGACCGGCTTGCACTTGCCGCAGCGCAAGCAATCCTTCACGCTCGAAGCAATCGCGCCGATTTCCGACGCTTCCAAAATCAAGCTTTCCGCGCCAAGCAAGCTAAACGACGGTGTGTAGGCATTGCGCAAATCGCCACCGTGCACGAGCTTGCCCGCGTTAAAGCGATTGTGCGGATCGACTTTTGCTTTGTAGTCTTTAAACGGCTGCGTTTCGTCGTCAGTCAAAAATTCGTATTTGGTAATTCCGATGCCGTGCTCGCCCGAGATGACGCCCCCTAGCGAGCGCGCCAGCGCCATGATGCGCACGACCGCCGCATTGGCTTCGCGTAGCATTTCGTAGTTATCAGAGTTCACGGGGATATTGCTATGAACGTTGCCATCCCCCGCGTGCATGTGCAAAGCCACCCAGGTGCGCGCACGCAAAATTTCCTTGTGCAGCGCTTTTACTTTTGTCATCACCGGCGCAAAGGCCGCACCATCAAAAATATCATCCAATGGCGCGAGCAGTTCGGTTTTGTAAGAAACGCGCTCGCTGTAATCTTGTAAGGCTAAAAAATTTGCATCGAGGTGATCAAGCAAAGCTTGCCATCGCGTGCGCACGCGGGCCACCAGCTCGCGCGCCTCTGCAACTTTCTCGTCTAGTACCTGCGGCGCAGTTTGCAGCTCATCGGAAGGTTGTGTTGGCAATTCTCCAGCAAAAAATTGCACCAGTGCATCACACAATTTCAGTTTATTTTTAATCGATAGCTCGATATTGATGCGCTCGATTCCATCGCTGTAGTCGCCAAGCTTGGGTAGCGGAATCACCACATCTTCATTAATTTTGAAGGCATTGGTATGCTTGGAAATGGCGGCCGTACGCGCCCGATCCAGCCAAAACTTTTTGCGCGTCTCGGGAGTGACCGCTACAAAGCCTTCGGCTCCGCGCGCATTTGCAATGCGCACCACTTCACTCGCGGCCCGCATGACGGCATCGTCGGTATCACCAACAATGTCGCCGATCAGCACCATCTTTGGCCGCCCGTGGCGCTTGGCTTTGGTTTGATAGCCCACGGCTTTTACGTAGCGCTCATCCAAATGCTCTAAGCCTGCGAGCATCACCCGATTGTTGCCGGTCTGCGCATGGGAATCGATGAAGGTTTTGATCTCAACAATCGCAGGCACGGCATTTTTGACTTGCCCAAAAAATTCCAGCGCGACCGTGCGCGTAACTGGCGGCATCTTGTGCAAGATGAAGGTGCCCTGCGTGATGATGCCGTCGCAGCCTTCTTTCTGAATGCCAGGCAGCCCCAACAAAAATTTATCGGTTACATCTTTGCCCAAGCCGGTTTTGCGAAACGTATTGCCAGGGATTACAAGCGTTTCTTCGCGCAGCTTTTTGCCTAGGCCGCCTGTGCCATCGTCGCCAAAATACTCCAGTAAAAACTGCGCCGCAGGTACGTCGTGAATCTTGCCTAAATTGTGATCCATGCGGGTGATATGGAGCCACTCAGCGCTCGCTGTGACCATGCGCCAGCTCGCCAAATTATCGAGCGCAGTGCCCCAAAGCACCGCTTTTTTGCCCCCAGCGTTGACGGCGATATTGCCGCCGATGCACGAAGCATCTGCGCTTGTGGGGTCACATGCCCACACCAATGCAGCAGCCTCCGCAGCCTCCATCGCCCGGCGCGTGACCACGCCCGCGCCGCAGTTGATGGTCGCGCTCGGTTGGGTATGTCCTGGCAATACCTGCGGCTTAACTTCTGCCAGAGTATCTAATTTTTCAGTATTGATAACCGCTGACAAGCGGGTAAGCGGCACTGCGCCGCCGGTGTAGCCCGTGCCACCGCCGCGCGGGATAATCGTAAGCCCTAGCGCAATGCAGCCTTTTACGCAGCCCATGATTTCGGCTTCATCGTTTGGCGTGAGCACCACGAACGGGGCTTCCACGCGCCAATCGGTCGCGTCGGTCATGTGCGAAACGCGCGCGAGCCCGTCAAAGCCAATGTTGTCTTTGCGGGTGACTTTGCCAAACACCTTCATCGCGCGCTTGCGCAAAGCGGCGGTTTCATCAAATTGGGTGTCAAACTTTTCGACGGCGGCATGCGCAAGCGCGAGCAATTCACCTACGAGCGCATCCCGCGCCCGCGCTTCACTGTCGTTCGCATCAACTAAGCGACGCTTTTGAATTTCGCCCAAGCGATGCTTCAGGGCATCGACCAACAGGCTGCGCCGCTTTGGGCTGTCAATCAAATCATCTTGCAAATACGGGTTACGCTCAACGACCCAAATATCGCCAAGCACCTCAAATAACATTCGGGCGCTGCGACCCGTTTTTCGCTCACCGCGCAACTGCGTTAACGTGCCCCAAGCCAATTCACCTAGTAACCGGGCTACGATTTCGCGGTCAGAAAATGAGGTGTAGTTGTAGGGAATTTCGCGTAATCGCACGCCGATGCTCGCCGGCGATTGCGTCACTGCGTTACCCGCTTGCTGCGCGCGCACGGATGCAGCAGCGCCGGTCGCGGCAGTATCTTTCGGCAAGGCGTGGTGCAACGGGGGCGTAGGGCGAAGCATAGTCAAAATACCTGCGGCGCAGTTTTGCGCGGATATGTAGCGTTGTAGTTTACTGCGCTGCAGCAAAACCCTGTCGCGCCTGAGGAAAACCCAGCTGAGATCGTCCGCGGAATCAATACGCGCGCAGCCCCGTGCCTCGTCATCCCAAAAATTGCTCCGATCCATTCCTAAAAGATGCAAACTGCGCAGAGAGCCACTAGCACTTGAGACATTATTTGATCTTTTCGACGTCGCGTCTAATTTTCAAAACAAGGCGCGACTGTTTTTGCGGCGCGAGCGCCTTTTGCCACGCATAATAATGATCTGAAAAAAGCTTTTTTCCCTTTTGATTTGCTTAGAGAACCCTATGACCACACTTCAACGCGCCGTTAGGCTCGCGCTTTACGGCAGTGCCGTACTTGGATTCACGCCGTTCGCGCTCGCGCAAACGCCTCCCGCGGCACCAACGGCGACTCAAGCACAACCCGCCACGCCGCAATCTGTTGAGGCGACAACAGTTTTAGGTTCGCGTCGGGTTACCAACGCGTCTATCGTGGATACGGTTGTTCCTGTTGATGTCATTCCCCTGTCAAAAATCGCCGAGCAAGGCGGCCAGTTTGATCTGGCACAAACGCTTCAATACATCTCACCTTCGTTTAACTCAACCCGACAAACCGGCGCTGACGGCGCAGATTTGATCGATTCAGCAGCGTTGCGCGGGCTCAGCTCCGATCAAACGCTGGTGCTCGTCAATGGCAAGCGCCGCCACACCGCGGCGCTAGTCAATATTTTCGGCGCGCGCAATCGGGGCTCTACTGGCACGGATATGAACGCAATCCCCATGCTCGCGGTAGATTCAGTCACCGTATTGCGCGATGGCGCGGCTGCGCAATATGGCTCGGATGCGATCGCTGGCGTGTTAGATATCGCCCTTAAAAAACGTGCGGGCTGTGAAGGCGTGCTTGGCGCGGGACAATATTCCGCAGGCGATGGCAAAAACTATCTAGGCTCTGCGTATTGCGGCTTCGCGCTCGGCAATGGCGGCAGCTTTGCCATCACGGGTGAATACCAGGATCGCGGTCGCTCCAACCGAGCGGAAGCCGACAATCCGCGCATCATCGGCGATACGGCTGTCAAAAACAAAACGCTTTACCTCAACGGAGAGTTACCCACATTTTCTGGCGCACGCTTTTACTTCACCGCAGGGGCGCAAAACCGTGATGCCTCCTCTGGCGCGTTCGCGCGCGGCGGCATCGGGTCAGACGATATTCCTTCGCGCAATTCCGCGGCGCTTTACCCCAACGGTTTTGTGCCGTTTATCGATGGCGTCATCGAAGATCGTTACGCAACGATTGGCCACAAAATGCAAATCGGCGAATGGAATGCAGATCTTTCGCAAACCTACGGTTTCAACGATATGCGTTACACGATCAACGGCACCTTAAACGCCTCGATCGCAAATAAAGATTTGCTCGCTGGTGGCAAGGGGCTAAGCCCGACGTCGTTTGATGCAGGCGGCTTTTCATTCGCCCAATCGACGACCAATTTCGATATGTCCCGTTTTTTTTCAACCATCGGTAATGGCCTCAACGTCGCCTTTGGCGCAGAGGCGCGTAGCGAGCGTTACAAAATATTTGCCGGTGACGCGGGCTCGTATATTGATGCCGATGGCGTTGGTGAGGGTGGCAACGCTGGCAGCCAAGGTTTCCCCGGCTTTCAGCCTGCGGATCAAACCAGTCGCGCCCGCCGCAGCTGGGCGGGCTATGTCGATCTCGAAACGGATGTGACCAAAGCGCTCAAACTGCAAACGGCGCTGCGCTACGAGCACTACAGCGATTTTGGCAACACATTGACCGGAAAAATCGCCGCGAGCTTCAAACTTGACCAAGCGACCTTACTGCGCGGATCATTGAGCACCGGCTTTCGTGCGCCATCCTTGCAGCAGGTATTTTTCTCGTCGACGTTTACCGATTTCATCAGCGGTGAGCCACTCGATGTCGTGCTCGCGCCCAACGGCAGCGCAATCGCCAATGCAGCGGGCATTCCAAAATTAAAGGAAGAAAAGTCAAAGAGCTTTACGCTTGGCGCGACGTGGAAGCCTAGCGAGGCAATCTCAGCGACACTGGATTTATATTCGATCAAAATCACCGACCGCGTCGTACTTTCCGGTCGATTTGATGCCGATAATTATCCTACTCTTGGCGCTGCCCTTGCAAAATTAGGCGTAGGCCAAGCCCAGTTTTTTGTGAACTCCGTGAATACAAAAACCGAAGGTATTGACCTCACGCTAGCGCACAAAACAGGGCTCGCCGGTGGCAAGCTCAATAGCTATTTGGGCCTGAATGTAAGCTCAACCAAAGTCACCGACGTGCGCGCGCCAAAAGCGCTCGAAGGTTTTGAAAGTGTTTTGCTCTCCGAGCGTGAGCGTTTATTTATCGAGCAAGGCGGCCCGCGCGCGAAAGCCACGCTCGGGTTAGAGTACAGCTACGCTAAGCTCACAACTGATTTGAAAATCATTTATTTCGGCGGCCAAACGCTGGGCACGTTTTCAGGCACTGAAAACGGCGTACCCAATGCCCGCTATGCGCCAAAAGCCTCGGCCGATTTAGCCTTTACTTACGCGTTTAATCCAAATACGAAATTAACCATTGGCGGCACCAACATTTTTAACGTCAAACCCACCACGCAAGATGCAAACGAAACCGACAATGGTTTCAAATACGACAGCGTGCAATTCGGTTTGAACGGCGCTGCGTACTTCGCACGACTGTGGACCAAGTTCTAAGCGAAGGCCGCGCAAAACGGTTTGCTAAACGACCGTAACGCCTCGAGAAGCGCTTTCGGAATCAATCATGGGCATCGACCGCAATTGCCCATGATTTCCGAGCAAAGCGAGGCGATGGATCGAGATATTGCGCCATGGGTCGTGCGCTCATAGGCGAGGACACGCATAATCGCGCCAATGAAAACTCCCGCCCGCCTCCAATCCCTCGTTGAAGAAGGGCTCATCGATGCGGTCGTGCGGCAATTGATGAGCGGTAAAGAGGCGAAAGTCTTTGTCGTGCGCTGCGGCGAAGAAACCCGCTGCGCGAAGGTTTATAAAGAAGCAACCGAGCGCAATTTTCGGCAGGCGGTGGACTACACCGAAAACCGCAAAACAAAAAATTCACGGCAAGCCCGGGCCATGGCTAAAGGCACTAAATTTGGTCGCCAATCGCAAGAAGCGGCTTGGCAAAGCGCAGAGGTCGATGCGCTCTATCGGCTTGCGCAGGCTGGCGTGCGCGTGCCCAAGCCGTTTAACTTTCACGAAGGCGTGTTGCTCATGGAATTGGTGGTTGATGCCGATGGCCATGCTGCGCCTCGGCTCAACGATGTGCAATTCACCGCCGCCGATGCGATCGCGCATCACGCGACGCTGATTAAAGAAGTCGTGCGTATGCTCGGCGCAGGTATCGTGCATGGCGATTTGTCGGAATTCAATATTCTGCTTGATGCCACTGGGCCGGTCATCATCGATCTGCCGCAAGCGGTCGATGCCGCGGGCAACAATCACGCTCCGCGGATGCTCCTGCGCGATGTGAATAATCTGCGCAACTTTTTTGGCAGATTCGCCCCCGCACTTCTCAAAACGGAATATGGCATGGAAATTTTGGATCTCTACCAGCGCGGCCTGCTAAGTGAGAGCGTTGTCCTCACCGGTCGCTACGTGCACGCAAAAGGCACGGTCGATTTAACCAGCGTGATGCGTGAAATCGAAGATGCCCGCTTTGAAGAGGCCGAGCGTAGATTGCGGATGCAATAAACGATAATAAATACGCAAACATTGCGCATTGGTGGAGATACCTGCGGCGCAGATTTCACCGTTTTCACACCAGAAAATGCATTAGATCGTCAAATTCTGCGCCGCAGGTATGCGCGCTTTCATCCGCGCCAAACCACTACTTCTTCCTAAAAATAACCACATGCTGCCACGGCAATGTGTTCGCAGTGCGCTCATAAACAAGCGCATGCTGGCTCGCTTCTTTGCGCACTTGTGCTTCACTCATTTTGTGCACTTCTTTAATCGGAACGTTACGATCCTCTGCACGGTACTCAACGAAAGCAACACGCCCGCCTGGCTTAAGCGCACGCACAATACTTTCCATCACTTCATACGGAAATTCGAGCTCGTGATAGACGTCGACAATAATCGCCAGATCAATGCTCGCCTCGGTAAGCTTCACATCTGCCACCGTGCTGAGCACAGGCTTGATATTGGTGATACCCGCTTTTTTTGCAAGCTCTGATCCAATCGCAATCATCTCGGGCTGCACGTCTACTGCGTAAACCGTACCACTCGGCGCGACGAGCTTTGCCATGCGCCGGGCGTAGTAACCGGTACCCGCGCCAACGTCGGCAATCTGCATGCCGGGCGCGAGCGCGAGCTCACGCAACAGCAGCTCACCCCGCTCTTCTTGCTCGCGCTCTTCGCGCTCTAGCCATGATGCGCCCTGCCATCCCATCACGCCCGCAATCTCGCGGCCCATATACGCTTTGCCAATGCCGTCGGCACTCTGGTCGATTTTGGTGTAGCGTTGCGGGGAAGCATTCTCTTTCTGCGGCGCAGATGCAGCGGCCGGCACCTGCACGCCTTCCCGCGCGCAGCCCAGCAGCGCGAGAACGCTAACGGCGAAAAGAGAAGGCCACAGTAATCGCATAATGTTGCTCCAAACGTAGGTCAACTATCTTAACGGATCGCGGCCCGGCGGCGCAGATTTAATGCACGAGACAACGGCTCAAAAAGAGCGAATTCTGCGCCGCAGGTATACCTAAATAAATTTGCCGTGATCCTATCGGTTTCGGCACACGACAGCGCGCCGCAGCCAACACAAACGGCGCGGCATTATCGATCCTATCGGCGTTGCAAACGGCATCCCAGCCCCGATGCGCTGCGCTGCCTGAAAGCAAATTACCTGCGCGACCGACCGCCGCATCTCGCGGTATCATCCGCCGCATGCATATCGCGATCATTACACTGCAAGGATTCAACGAGCTTGATTCGTTTATCGCGCTCGGCGTGCTCAATCGCATCAAAAAGCCTGATTGGCGGGTCACGCTTGCGTGCCCCGAGCCGATGGTCACTTCAATGAATGGGGTAACCGTGCATGCGCAATCTAGCTTAGCCGAGGTTGGCGCTGCCGATGCGGTCATCGTCGGCAGCGGCAGCAAGACCCGCGAGGTCGTAAACGACCCGTCCATGATGGCGCAAATGCAGCTCGACCCCACTCGGCAACTGATCGCCGCGCAATGCTCGGGCGCGCTCATTTTGGCTAAGCTCGGGCTTTTGAGTGCGATTCCTGCATGCACGGATCTGACGACCAAACCATGGGTGGTGGAAGCAGGCGTGGAGGTGCTCAACCAACCCTTTTTCGCGCGCGGCAATATCGCAACTGCCGGTGGTTGCTTTTCTGCGCCCTATCTCGCGGCTTGGATCATCGCCCGCACCGAAGGGCAAGAGGCTGCGAGAAGCGCGCTGCATTACGTCGCGCCAGTCGGTGAAAAAGACGATTACGTTGCCCGCGCGATGGCCAATATAACGCCCTATTTGCCATAAGGCTCAAGCAAAAACTTTCGCGTAAACCCCGGCAATCACCGCATAGCGCACGCCCTTGCCGATGGCCATCCAAAGTGCGCATTTCCACCACGACAATCGCAGATAACCGGCCATGCCACACAACGCATCGCCAATAAACGGCACCCACGATGCTAGCAGCGTGACGGCGCCGTAGCGCCGCATTTTTTCTAATACCTGCGGCGCAGATTTGCCTTTTTTTTCAAGAAAATGTCGTGAAAATCGACCCACACAATACGTGCTCAGCCCCCCAAGCGTATTGCCAATGGTCGCGACAATCACTGCAAAAGCAATCGCCTTGGGAAACGCCCGCTCGAACGCGACCAACGCGCCCTCAGACGGAAACGGCAGCACTGTTGCTGAAAGAAACGCAGTGCCAAACAAAGCCCAGAGCGATGCGATCTCACTCATATCTGCGCCGCAGGTAAATGCGGCGTCACCCGCATTTGCAAAAGCGCGATAAGCTTTGCGTCCATATATTCGAAGTCATCGGGGATATTTAAACAGATCACGCGCTGATCTTTGAGCTGCGGACGAAATTTCTCGCTCATTTTGCTGCGATGGCGTTTCTCCATCACAAAAATCAGCTGCGCCCATGCCGCAAGCTCCGCCGTCATCGGGTTTTCTGCGTTGTGATTGAGCCCTGCAGAGGCCGTCTCAACGCCAGGATGGGTCGCGAAAATCACTTCTGCGGTCGGGCTGCGCAGCCGATTTTGGCTGCAAACAAAAAGCACCCGCAGGCTCACCGCTTATCCAGCCCTTTGCGAAAGCCGATGGCTTCGGCCAAATGCGCTGTTGAGATGAGCTCCACGCCCGCAAGATCGGCAATCGTGCGCGCGACACGCAAGATGCGGTGATGGGCTCGCGCCGAGAGCCCAAGCCTTGCGATGGCCGAGGCCATGAGCTTGATGCTCGGCTCATCGAGCTGGCAGTGGCTGTCGATTTCTTTTGAGTTCAATTTGCTATTGGGCTTGCCTTGGCGGTCGTGCTGGCGCTGCGCCGCCGCAGCCACGCGCGTGCGCACCGTTGCGCTCGGCTCACCATCGGCAGCCTTCAGCATTTCATCGGCAGGCACCGAAGGCACTTCGATTTGCAGATCAAGCCGATCCATCAGCGGCCCTGAAATCTTGCCCCGATAGCGCAAGATTTGATCGGGCGTGCAGCGACAACGCGCCGACGGATGACCAGAATAACCGCAGGGGCACGGGTTCATGGCCGCGATCAGCTGAAAATCAGCAGGAAACTCCGCTTGCCGCGCCGCCCGAGAGATATGAATCTTGCCCGCCTCCAAAGGCTCGCGCAGCACTTCCAAGACCTTACGGTCAAACTCAGGCAGCTCATCAAGGAACAAAACGCCTTTATGAGCAATTGAGATTTCACCGGGTTTTGGGTTACTTCCACCGCCGACGAGCGCCACGCTGCTGGCAGTATGGTGAGGGCTCGCTATCGTTCGAACACCGTATTTACGAGGCTCAAACTTGCCGATCAAGGACAGCACGCTAGCAGACTCCATGGCTTCGTCGTCGGTCATCGGCGGCAAAATTGCGGGC
>JANPBT010000050.1:0-43717 GCA_031430575.1 Betaproteobacteria bacterium
GTGATCAAGCCAGAGCCGAGGTGTTTAAGTGGATTGAGCTCTACTACAACCGCGAGCGACTACACTCCGCTTTGAACTACCGCTCGCCTGAGCAGTTCGAGAACCAACTAACTTAGTGTCCGTGAATCCGGGGCAGGATCACCCTTAAATCACGCAAATCTGCGCCGCAGGTATTAGCGTTATCGCCACTCAGTATTTAATGCAGACGTTGGTTAACGCCGAGAAATTTTCCATTGACCAGCGCCCGCCATCCCGTAGCAACGTATTGCCAGCACCGGCAGCAAACGGAGCACGCAGATCTCGCAAAAACCAAGTATTTACCCAGACCGTGCCGGCGCGTACCTGCGGCGCAATTTTGTGCACCCGGCGCAGGCTGTTACTCCAAAAGCTACAACTGACCAATGAATAGGCGTTGACCCGATTGAGCACTTCATCGTCGTCGTCAAATGGGGTGATGTGGCAAATTGGGCCAAAGATCTCCTCGATATTGCAAGCGGACGCATCGGGCAATCCAGTCAAGATCGTAGGCTGAAAATAACTGCCGTTATCGCGCTCATCGCGAAATTGCGGGATGCCGCCGCCACACATGACGCGCGCGCCCTCCTCTTGCGCGATGCGCACGAAATTAACCACTGCATCGCGATGTCCTGACGATATTAGCGGCGCGATTTGCAAGCGCACTGTGGCCGCGCGCAGCGTGAGCACGAACCGATCATAAAGTGAGCGGTGCACAAAAATCTGTTCAACGCTAAAGCACGATTGCCCACTATTGAAAAAAACTGCCTTGAAAAGATTAGCCAAGGCTTTTCCAAAATCAGCGTCTGCAAACACAATCGCCGCATTTTTGCCGCCGACTTCTGCCAGAAAGCGCGAAGTGCCCGGGCCGCGGGCACGCAAAATATCGCGCTGTGTGCGCTTGCGCCCAACCAGTGAAAGCACGTCGAGCCCCGGATGTTGGGCAAGCGAAGTGCCGGTCGCCCCAGCGCCGAAGCCATGCAGCAGATTGACGATGCCTTTGGGTAAACCACTTTCATGAACAACATGCGCAAGCTCAGTCGCGCAGGCGGGCGCATGCTCAGACGCTTTGATGACCGCAGTATTGCCGCATGCCAATGCTGGCGCGAGCTTGGCAGTGAGCCACATGAGCGGTAAGGTCGCCGGGGTGAACAACGCCACCACACCCAAGGGCTTGCGATGCACGCTATTTTGCGCGCCCTCGCCATCTTGCGTGATCGTTGTGTACGCCTCGTCGCTGGTGGTCGTTGCCAAGTCTGCGTAAAAGCGAAAATGGTTAATGCCGCGCGAAACATCAACACCAAGCGCTTGCTCAAATGAGCACCCAGTATCGGCAACCACTGCGTGCGCAAGCGATTCCCGGCGGGCTTGCATCACATTAGCGATACGATGCAATGCGAAGCTGCGGTGACCTGCTGACGCGCTTGCCCAACCACTGCGATAGGCGGCGCGCGCAGCGCTGACTGCGGCGTCGACTTGCGCGGGCTCTGCTTCATAGCAAATCGTGTTTACCGCGCCGGTCGTCGGGTTGCGCTTGAGGAAAGTTTCGCTCGATGGGGTAAATAGGCCATCAATGTAGTGCTCGAGAACGGCTGCCTTCACATGCCCCCTCACGGCGGTTGGCTACGCGTATTCGAAATGAATTCGTCGCATCTAGCATTCTGGCATAAATCGAGCCGACATGCTTGAACTACTGCGTATCCATGCTGATTTCAACTCGGCTAGCTGCGATTGCCTTACGCGCAAAAACGCGGCTCAATTTCCCCACCTGAGCCGCATTGGCCGAGGCCGCAGCGCCGGATTTGGCGCGGGCTGCGATTCCCTCAAAAATACCCGTGAGGCGATAGAGCGCAAAGGTGGAGTGAAACGGCGTCAGCGCAAAATCTGCAGCGCGGGGTTTGCCACTATTTTTCGCGTAAGCCGAGAAATATCGGGCGCAAAATGCCTGCATCGAAGGAATGCCATCGCTGGCAAGATCATCGCATGCGAGCCCCATGTATTCGTCGCGTTCTAGCGCCCACGCGAGCGTGCAATAGGCGAGATCGGCCATCGGATGCCCCATGGTGGCGAGCTCCCAATCGAGCACTGCGATCACGCGCGGCTCAAGTGGATGAAACATGATATTTCCCACCCGAAAATCACCGTGGCAAATCGCAGTCGTTTGATCGTCTGACACGTGCGCCAAAAGCCAATCCGCAAGCGCTTCAAACTCGGGATCTTCCCGCGTTTTTGAAGCATGCCATTGTTGTGTCCAGCGGGTAATCTGGCGTTTAAAGTAATTTTCAGGTTTGCCAAAATTAGCGAGACCTGCCGCCTGCCAATCTACCGTGTGCAACGCGGCGAGCGTATCGGCAATTGCGAAGTAATAGTCTTTTTTCTGCGCCGCAGGTATTTGGGGTAACCACGTTTCGTTGAAGACGCGACCATGCAGTTTTGTCATCACGTAAAAAGTAGTGCCAATGATCGCTGGATCTTCGCAGAAATGCAGCATTTCCGGCACGGGCACGGCGCTGCCCCGCAAGGCGTGCTGCACCCGAAACTCGCGATCAATCGCATGCGCACTCGGCAGCAATTGCCCCTCTGGGCGCTTGCGCACCACGAGCGAGCGATTTGCGAAATGCACAAAAAAAGTGGGATTTGACTGACCGCCAGCGATACGCTCGATGCGCATCGCGCCAGCGAGAGTGCCATCCCAGGCGCGCAGGTAGCGCTCAAGCGCAGAGGGCGCGAAAGGTTCAGAAGAGGCATCAGGTGCGAGCGTCGTATCATTCATAGCGTTTCCTATTTTGCTATACGATGACGCAATCAATCTCTCCCCAACACGTTCGCAGTGAAGAAATTGCGGGCAGCGCAATCTTCGTTCCGCTCGCACGCATTTCTAATATCGCCATCGATTTGCGCTACGGCAGCGCTGACAATTTCGTCGGACGTGATATTTATTCGCCGCTTGATTGCGCTTGGCTGCACGCCGATGCTGCCATTAAATTGGGCACGGCAGTGGCTTGGCTTGCGACACGCGCGCCAAGCCTGCGCATCTTAGTGCTCGACGCGCTGCGCCCACATCGCGTGCAAGAAATGCTTTGGGAGTCGCTCAAAGGCACGCCCTTGCGGATCTACCTCGCTGATCCTGCGATGGGCTCGATGCACTCGTACGGCATGGCTGTGGATGTCACGCTGATCGACGCACTCGGACGGGAGCTGGATATGGGCACTGGCTTTGACAATATGACCCCGCTCGCGCACCCAGAATACGAAGCGAAGCATCTTTTAGAAGGCGCACTCTCGGCCGCGCAAATCACAAATCGTATGCTGCTGCGCGATGCGATGACGGATGCCGGATGGCGCTCGATTTCGACCGAGTGGTGGCACTTTGACGCGAGCGCGGATCGTTCGAACGTGCGCCAAACTTACACACGCGTTATTTAACGCAACGACTAAAACGCCCTTAAAAAAATCCCTAGCGTTGCCTTAAATCGGTGCCTGCGACCCAGGCGACAAGTGCATCGACAACGGTGCGTCCCACTGTCTGGCTTAACTTAGGATCGTTGATCATCACGACGACGATATAGAGCTCACCACTGGCGTCGGGCACATATCCTGCCAATGCAACGACATCTCGCAGCGTGCCCGTTTTGAGCCGCGCCCGCCCTTGTGCAGGCGTATCGCGAAGGCGATTGCGCAAGGTGCCATCCGTACCTGCGATTGGCAGACTTGCGATGAATTCATGTGACCATGGGCTGACCAAACCACGCTGCAAAAACGCTGCAAGTTGCGCCGCAGGTATGCGCTCGCTGCGCGACAGCCCTGAGCCGTTTTCAAACACAATTTCGCGATCATCGATCTTGTGCTCACGTAGCCATGTACGCAGAGCGCGCTCCGCACGCTGGGAGGATGTCATCGCGAAATCAGCATTTTTTACCTGCGCGCCGAGCAGCAAATAAAGTGTACGCACTTGGGCGTTGTCAGACGGTTTATTGATTGCAGCCAGTAAAGCGCTTAACGGCCGGCCGGCATGCTCAGCCAGCGATTGCGCGCCAAGCACGGCTTTGCCCACACGGGCGCGCCCCTGCCACGTGCCGCCCAATTCAGACCAGATTTTTCTAAAACTTCGCTCAAGCACGATATCGCGATCAACGACGTTGAGCTGCGTCGAGGCGACGCAGTTTTGGGGAAATTCACCCCGCAAATGAATACGCACGATGCCATCGCGCACCGTAGTCGTCGGCACGTACCAGCCATCTTCCCAATCACGGCAGCGCCGCTCTACGAACTTCATCGCTGATAGATCAATCTCAACGCCTGCAAGCGCGGGCTCCATCGTTACCACCATCGATATCGCGCTCGACTTCATGCGGTATAGCAATAAATTACTGCGGATCAGCAACGCATCTGGGATCACGTTGTATTCAAACTCGGGAGCTTCATCAAAGGGCGGCACGTCGACGTCAAGACGCTCTGGTGAAAACAACGTCCGGTCGAGGATCAAGTCGCCCGCGATTTCATTCACGCCACGTAAGCGCAGTTTTGTGAGCATCCCGCGCAGCGCGTCAAAATCAAAATCGACACTACCACCGCCAATCAGCGCGATATCGCCTTCAATACGAGCGCCTACCTGCGGCGCAGAAGTGGCCAAAAGCGTGCGTGCCCGATGCTGCGGACCCAGGATCTCAATCGCGGCTAACGTTGGCAATAGCTTCATGGTAGATGCTGGCGCAAAGGCACGATCGGGTGCAACCGAAATCGCATCGACGCCATCGCGCGCGCGGCGCACGACAATCGAAAGCGAACTCGGGGGTAAACCTGACCTCGTGAGCGCATCTTTCACAGCATCCGGCAAGCCACTCACATCACGCATCGCGTTTTGCGGCGCAGGAAGAACCGCACAGCCGGAGAGCGCGAAGCCAACCAGCATTATGCAAACGTTTGCACTACTTTTTGCCCTTGTTAGCACGCTATATATGCACCCAAAAATACCCCTACCGTTCAAATTTAATCTCCCCAATTTGTGCGAGTGTCGCACAACAAAGTGCTACCATTCATCGTACGGCAATCGCGCTTATCGGGCAAGGGAGCTGCGGTGACATCACTCACACGCATGCCCAGCGCGGTCGCCAAAATCAATTACATTTTGGATAGGATCGACTTCGTGAAACTCAAAAAACTTGCTCAGGCAATTCCGCTGATCTTTATGGCAGCGCCCGTGCTCGCGCAGCAAACAGAAACCCCGCAAACCATCGAGAAAATCGAGATTACAGGGTCGAGTATTAAGCGCGTTGCAGACGAAGGCGCATTGCCGATTCAAGTGATTTCACGCGAAGAAATCGCACGCTCTGGGATTACCAGCGCCGAGCAATTGGTCGCTAACATCGCCGCTAACGGTAACGGCGGCACGAATTTAGCCTCGCAGGTCGGCATCCAGCTTTCCACTGAGAGCCGCAACAACAACGGTAACTCCAGCGCTAACCTTCGCGGTTTGGGCGCATCAAATACGCTGGTTTTACTCAATGGCCGTCGCGTCTCGTTACACGGCGCAAAAGGCTATGCGGTTGATCTGAACTCGATCCCTCTCGGTGCGGTCGAGCGCGTCGAAGTCTTAAAAGACGGCGCTTCCTCGCTTTACGGCACCGACGCGATCGCTGGCGTGATCAACTTCATCATGCGCAAAGACTTCCAAGGCGTTGAAGCCACTGCCTTAGCCGACATTACGCAAGATGGCGGCGGAAATATTATGCGCATTCAAGCGCTGGGCGGCTGGGGCGATTTGCGTAAAGATCGCTTTAATGTCGTCGCGAGCGTAACCTACGACGAGCAGTCTGAGCTCAAAGGCTCACAGCGTAGCTTCTCCAACGGTAATCAGCCTGAGCGTGGTCTTTCCACTGATACCGTCGGTACGCCGTTTGCGACCCAGACAGGCCGTGCGGGCTCAGCCCTCGGCGCGAGCTACCTATTGCCCGGCAGCACGCAAGCTTACACCCGCGCAAATTTGCTGTCGTTCCAAAATAATTGCGCAAGCATTCCTGGAATGGCGCAGTATGAATACATCCTCAACGATTTCGCCGCCGCCCGCTATGGCTGCACATTTGATACGGGATCAACATCCGTACTCATGCAGCCTAACAAACGCGTTAATTTTGTAGGCCGTGCAACCTTTGCGTTTAGCCCGTCGCACACCGGTTTTGTAGAGGCCGTCGCTGCCCAATCCATTGCCAACAAAACCTTTGAGCCACTTCAGCTTACGACAACTGGGACGCTGGCAAACGCGTGGTATCCCGTCAACGGTCCTTACTACCAAGACCTATCGGCATTTATCCCAACTTTTGACAAAACAAAACCAATCGCTTACCGCTGGCGCTGTTCACCGTGCGGTCCGCGCGAAACTGAGACGACGACCGATAGCTTCCGCATTCTTGGCGGCATGGAAGGCGCACTCACCGGAACCTGGGATTACAAAGTCGGGCTTTCGGTAGGCGAAAGCAAGTCAGACTCTATCCTCGGAGGTGGCTATTTCTACACCGCAGGTCTCATCTCTGCGCTCGGTAGCGGCAAGATTAATCCGTGGTCAAAAGATGGCTCGCAAACCGCTGAAGCGACTGCATTGCTTGCTGCCGCAAGCGCCAATGGCCAACGCCTTTTCGGTGGCAAGAGCACCCTCTTCCAGATTGATGGCACCGTGACGGGCGAAGTCATGAAGCTTCCCGCAGGCCCGCTCGCTGCAGCAGTCGGCTTTGATTTCCGTGAAGAGTCATACGTCTTCAGTGATGGCTCGATTACGACCAATCCTATTTTCCAAGCCCCGTTTGACCCTTCATTTTCAAAGGTCAGTCGCAAAATCGGCGCAGTATTTGCTGAAACGGTCATTCCATTAGCGAAAGGCTTGGAGGCAACCGTCGCCGTACGTCACGATAACTACAGCGATTTCGGCGGCACGACCAACCCGAAAGTCTCCTTCCGTTGGGCACCCAGCAACGCGATGCTCTTCCGCGGCTCATATGGCACGGGCTTCCGCGCGCCGAGCTTCTTCCAAGTCTATGGCGCGTCGAGCGAATCACCGGTTCCGGGCAATATCGCCGATCCAGTGCTCTGCCCGCTCAACCCTAACAACCCGGTCTTCTGCGCGATTCGCCCGAATACGCGTGGCGGTGGTAATCCCGATCTAAAACCTGAGTCATCTAAGCAATGGTCACTCGGTGCGGTCTTCTCACCGATCAAAGACTTGACCGCAACGATCGATGTATGGGAAATCAAGCGCGAAGATTTGATCTACGAATTAACGGCGCAGCAAGTTGTAGCCAACTTCACAACCTTCCCGAATAGCTTCGTGCGCTCCGCTGACGGCACGTTGACAGGGCCTGGCGCGTACATCCAAGCCGGCTACGTCAACGCTGATGGCGACATCACGCGCGGTATCGACTTGAATCTTCAATACGGCATGCCTCTTGCCGGTGGTCGGCTGACTGCCTCGCTCGATGGCACGTACATTGACAGCCACAAAGAACGCGTATTCGCTACTCAAGAATATACGGAATTTGTGGGGCAATGGAGCACGCGCAGTATTTTCCCGCGCTGGAAGCACACGCTTGGCTTCACCTACTCGCAAGGCACTTGGAGCGGCACGGTTTCCCAGCGCTACGTTCATAGCTATAAAGATGAGCTGCCGTATGGCCCACCGCCTGCTGGCTATGTCGACACCGTTAAAGCGTACTCCACTTTCGATATTTCCGCACGTTACAACGGCTTTAAAAACCTGATCTTACGCGGTGGTATCAAAAACATCTTCAACACCGACCCACCGTTCACCGCCCACAATTACGACTTCGCCGGCGGCGCAGGCTGGGATCCACGCGTAGCTGACCCACGCGGCCGTGCATTTACGTTGAGCGCGACTTACAAGTTCTAAGTCGTTTCCGCTCGACCCAAAAAACAGGAGGCAATGCCTCCTGTTTTTCATTGCACAATACGGTTATGAATGACAATACCTGCGGCGCAGATTTGACCTCAAATTGGCGACGTCGAAACTTTCTGCGTGCAAGCGTAGCAACGCTCCTAAACGCTCACATGCTTCCAGTCGCATTCGCGCAGAGCGCCGCAAGCCCAATGCTACGTCCGCGCCGCTTAGAAGTCGGCGATCGGGTCGCTATGGTCGCGCCGAGCGGCGTGTTGCATGCTGCAGGTATCGAGCGATCTTTTGCAAATTTGGGGTCTCTGGGGTTAAAGCCATTTTTGTCAGCCAACGCTCGCGCCCAAAATGGCACCTACGCCGGCACCGTGCAGGAGCGCGTTGCCGATCTGCATGCAGCCTTTGCCGATCCCACCGTCAAAGCGATTTGGCCTGTGCGCGGCGGCTCGGGTAGCGCAGCACTTTTGCCCCATCTTGATTACGCCCTCATTGCTCGCAATCCAAAAATCGTCATCGGCTATTCTGATACCACCGCGCTCCATCTGGCGCTATTGCGCAACGCAAGGCTCGTAAGCTTTCACGGCCCCGTGGCGGGCTCAACGTTTACCCCATTTTCTCTGGCAAATCTAAAGCGCGTGCTCTTCGACCCGGCGCCCAATGCCATCTTCGCAATGCCAGACGAATGGACGCATACCACGCGCACGCCCAACGCAACCGGTCGCGCTGAGGGCATGCTCGTTGGCGGTAACTTGAGCGTGCTCACCAGTCTCATTGGCACGCCCTTTGCGCCCCAAATCAAAGATGCCTTGCTTTTTTTAGAAGATGTGAGCGAAGCGCCGTACCGCATCGACCGCATGCTGACCCAGCTCGATCAAAGCTTAGGGCTGGCAAATGCCGCGGCCGTGCTCTGCGGCGTGTTTGAAAAAGCAACGCCCACCGATGACGGCCCGAGCAGCACGCTGGAGCAAGTCATCGATAGTCATCTTGCCACGCTGCGCGCGCCTGCCGCCTACGGTTTGCCCTTTGGCCATATCAATCAACAATGGACGCTGCCGCTCGGCGTGCGCGCTCGCATCGATACCGCTGCGCGCACACTGACCCTGCTTGAGCCTACCACTACCTAACTTGCCATCATGAGCCACGATTCTTTCGCCTTTCTTCACAATACCCGCTACAACGGATTATTCAACGCCCCGCACTCTGATCTGCTCCCGGACGCGCCATTCTGCGCCGCAGGTATCGCGTGGGACGGTAGCGTGACGAATCGACCGGGTGCGCGCTTTGGCCCGGCGGCTATCCGGCGGGCGAGTCATATGTATTGCGACGCGACTCATACGCTCTGGGATACTTCGCCGCGCGGGGCGCTCACCGACGTTGGCGACTTGGCGCTGCCCAACACTTCGATTGAATCCATGCGGAAAGCGCTCATACCTGCGGCGCAGATTTTGCTCAAAAAGCATCATATGATCTGGCTCGGGGGCGATCACTCGGTCACGCTCCCGCTACTGCGCGCCCAAGCCGAGCACGAAGAGCGCCCGCTCGCGCTCATTCACTTCGATGCCCATTGCGATACGTGGAGCGATCATTTCGGTGAGCCTTCGGGCCACGGCACCTGGACTTACGAAGCCATCGAGGCAGGCTTAGTTGACCCGAAACGCACCGTGCAAATTGGCCTTCGCAGCGCAGCCACCAAAGATGCACGCGAATACGTGACCCGCAAAGGTGGGCAAATATTTACCGCCCGCACGCTACGCGGCCTTGAAAATGCAACGCAGCTGGCCAGCGTGATCTCAGCGGTGCGCGCGCGCATTGGCGATGCCCCGACTTACCTCACCATCGATATCGATTGCCTTGACCCCGCCTTTGCGCCGGGCACAGGCACGCCCGAGCCCGGCGGCATGACGAGCAATCAAGTGCTCACATTGCTTGAAGCTTGGCACGACCTGAATTTTGTAGGGATGGATTGCTGCGAAGTTTCACCGCCCTACGACCATGCGGAATTGACGAGCAACGCGGCAGCGGCATTTATGTGGACGTACCTTTGCGGCCGGCTTGCAAATAGGGCGTCGAAGGCGCTGGACATCGCGCGCCTTTGAACTTCACACCGATAAAAAAACGCCTGCGCCTCTACCTGCGGCGCAGAAATCGTTAACGCGCATTCAAATTTCTAGCTTAACGCGTGTCGATGCAGGGCCGTCAAAATCCGCTCTTCATAGCGCGCCATCGCTGAATATTTTCCCGGCGAAGTATCAGGATCAACGCCGCAGCCGCCCGTCATGAAGACAATGCCGTTGCGCGTGACTGGGTCAAATACAAACGCGGAAGTGAGCCCATACGCATCGCCGAAATGCCCTTTTGCTTTGAAGCCGCCAGGCTCGACCAAGCGATCGCCACGCCCGTTACCGTGGATATCTAAAAAGTGCTGATTACCCAAGCCCCAAGCGTTGAAATAGTCTTTGCTCACACCGTAGTCGCGATCACCGGCTTGCGTTGCACCCTGCCATTGCGTGCGTAACATCTCCGCAACGGTATCGGCGCGCAAGACGCGAACGCCACCGACTTCCCCGCCCTGCATGAGCATCTGCATTAGCGTCGCCAGCCCCCGCGCAGAAAGTCGCGCGCCGCCTTGCGGGCTCATTGCAGTGCCGTTATGCCCAGCAACATAAGCCGCACCGGCGCGGGGCACGGGCGACAGTTTCGTGTAGTCATCGACCTGTGCGCGCCAAGGCCCTTTTGAATCCCAGACTTCTTTTTCATCACGCTTGCGATAAAGCGTCGCCACGCGCTGCAATACCTGCGGCGCAAAATCAGCCGGGTGAAAGCCGCCCTCGATGCTCAGCGGAGAAAAAATTGATTGAGTCATCCAGCGATCAAAGCGCACCCCACTCACCCGCTCCATCACCGTCGCCAACACGCCCCACGGCAAATTTGCATACTGAAAAAATTGGCCTGGTGCGGCATTTTTAGACCACATCGCGCCCTTATCAAAGCGCGAACCACCAGGCACGAGCACCTCGCGTAAGGCAATCGCCGAGTCAAAGTAATAGCCCGCATCATCGCGCAACGACGACGTATGAGACATCAGCATGCGGGTCGTAATCGCCACGCTTGGAAAATGCGGATTGCGCAGCGCATAGCCCAGATACACGCTGATATCTTCGTCGAGATTGAGCTTGCCTGATTCCACCAATTTCATTGCGCCAAGCGTTGTGATGAGCTTGGAAATAGATGCAATGCGGTAGAGCGAATCTGGCGTGGCCGCAATGCGCGTGGGGGCAAGTTGCCGGGCGCCAAACGCACTTTCATAGACCACGCGCCCATCACGAATCGCCGCGACACTCAGGCTCACGAGCGGAAATGTCGGGTCGTTAACGATCCCTTCGAGCTCATGATCGAGCGCAGCCTGAAAGTGGTTAGCGTTAGTCATAGCGGAGCATCCAGAAATGGCCAAAACTGCGCCGCAGGTATTCGCTGCGAGAAACTCTCGCCGCCTCATCTTGGAAAAGCCGGCAGGGCATCGAGGATGGCCGCGCTCTCAGCGTCGGGCGTGCCATCATATTGCGCAGGGCGGTGCCGCATTTGAAACGCGATGAGCACGCGGCGGGTCGCTGCATCGAGCAGGCCAGTTTGCGGCGTTGCATAGCCAAAGTCTGCAAGCTTTTTCTGAAACCATGCAACATCGGGCAATTGCACTTCATACTGTGTCCGCTTTGCCGCAACAACTTGTGGCTCCGGCCACGGGATCAAACCCTCCGCAGCGAAGCGATGCCATGGAAATTTTGCGCCTGGATCATCTTTGCGCTGCGGCGCAATATCGCTGTGGCCAACGACGCGATGCGGTGGAATCGCGTGGCGCTTGACAATATCTTTAACCAGCGCGAGCACCGCATCGATCTGCGCGGGTGGATACGGTTGAAAGCCAGCAACGCGCGAGCCCATATTCACAATTTCGATACCAATCGAAGCCGCATTTAGCCCCGCAACGTTTGGGCCCCAACGGCTGTCGCCCGCATGATAAGCGCGCTGTGATTCATCGACCAACGTCAGTACGCGCGGTACGGTCTCATCAGTGACCAAATAGTGAGAGCTCACCGGGCCTTCGGTGAGATATTTGATCGATTTTTCAAGATTTTCGGCGGTGAAATGCAACACCACAAATTGCACGCGACTATCTTGGCTAACCGCGTTGTAGTGCGTGGTTTTCGTCGCGGGCGGCGCGGACGCGCACCCAAATAAAAATAGACCTGAAAAAATCACTAAAAAACGGCAAATCTGCGCCGCAGGGTTGTCTAATATTTTCATCTTTAAACTTTCACAAACCATTTGCGCCGCCACATTAACCATGCAATGAAAAACATCACTGCATTAAACGTTAGCGCATAAAACAACGAGGATATTTTTGCCGAAAAACCAAATGCCTGAAACGGGGCGTAGAGTGCATTTTTGAGAGGTACGCCACCGATCTTAGTAAACACCAACAATCGCCCAACGATCCCCGACAACACAAAAATAAAAAGTGCATTCATTCCGTAAATCGTAAAGGGTTTAAGTAACGTTTGCGCGCGCTGTCGTATCGCGTTGTCGCTGCAAACATCCAACAGCCAGTAAAACGCGCCAAAGGCCAAGAGCGCCCACCCAGTCATCAACACACTATAAGTCACGGTCCACAGATTTTTATTAACCGGCATCAGTATATTTTCAAGTAAACCTGCGGCGCAGATTGCAGCAAAACCTGCCAATAAAAGCCAGACTGTGCGCGTGGTCGCATCCAATTTAGTGTTGATTAATGTTCGCCCAACGAGCGCTCCCGCGAGTAGGCTTCCGACGGCGGGCAAGGTCGAAATCAACCCTTCAGGATCCCACACTTTTGCTTTAGCCCAAACATGATTTCCAAACACGATTCGGTCAATATACGCACCAAAATCGCGACCGGCTTCGAGCGTGCCTGCGACGACGACGCCCTGCGAATCGGGCACCGCGACGCCCAACATCAGCGCGCTATACACACCAAATAAAACAAGCATTGCGATCAAAATTCCGCGTGAGCGGCAAAGCAACACAATCGGTGCAGCAATCGCGCTGGCCAAGCCGATGCGCTGGAGCACACCCGGAATGCGCACAGTCGAAAAATCAAATTGCGGAATCAAATTCATGCCGACACCGATGGCTACGATGATCAGCGCGCGCCACCACATGCGCGGGAGTAGTTGCCCGCGCGTTGCCCCAGTAGCCAAGGCCCGTGAAGACGACATCACCATCGAGACGCCAACAATAAATAGAAAAAATGGAAAGATCACATCGGTAAACGTCCATCCATGCCAGGGCGCGTGCAAAAGCAGCGCAAAGGCATTGCCCCAATCACCAGGATTGTTTACGAGCACCATCGCAGCAATCGTGAAGCCGCGGAAGGCATCAAGGGAAGTAAGCCTTGCGTTCACGACATTTTTCTGCCAAAAGCAGGGTCAATTTTTAAGCGCGATGCGACCCAAAGCGATGGTAAGGTGCAGATGCAAACCCAGATGAAAAAGTTGGAATACCCAAGCGCCTCCTGAATGCGCCCGCTCACCATACCGGGCAACATCATGCCGAGCGCCATAAACCCGGTGCAAATGGCATAGTGGGCTGTTTTGTGAGCGCCATCGGCGACCATAATCATAAAAAGTAAGTAGGACGCAAAGCCAAACCCATAACCAAATTGCTCAACCATGATAGCGATCGTAATCACCGGCACGCTGCTCGGCTGCCAAGCTGCGAGCAACACAAAAAGCATATTTGGGATGTGCACCGCAAAGAGCATGGGCCACAGCCAAAATTTAAGCCCCCGCTTAGAAATGGCATAGCCACCCAAAATGCCGCCGAGCGTGAGCGAGGCGACGCCTGCAGTGCCGTACACAAAGCCGAGTTGGGTCGTCGTCAAGCCTAGGCCGCCTTTGGCAGCGGGGTCAAGCAGGAATGGCGCGACAAGTTTCAGTGCTTGCGCTTCGCCGAGTCGAAACGTTAATAAAAAAGCGAGCACAATCACGATATCACTGCGGGCAAAAAATTTGCGAAAGGTTTCAAAAAATTGCTTAAAACCGGCCGCTTCACCAACGACACGCTGGTCATCGGAAGGCTTAGGCAGCACTAGGAAATGAAGGATCGCAAGCGCAACAAACAACAACGCAAGCCCAAAGAAAACAATGCGCCATGCAGCACTGGGGCTTCCCGTTTGCGTTGTGTAATAGCCTGCAAGCCAGACCAATGCGCCCTGCCCCGCAATCATCGCGAGCCGATAAAACGTGCTGCGTACGCCAACGAACGCCGCCTGACTATGCTGCGGCAAGGCGATCATATAAAAACCGTCAGCCGCAATATCGTGGGTGGCTGAGCTAAATGCCATCAACCAAAATGCAGCAAGTGACCATTGCACAAACTGCGCCGCAGGTAGCGTGAGCGCCACGCAGGCGAGCGATGCGCCCACCACGGCCTGCATCGCGACAATCCAGCGCCGCTTCGTGCCAAACATTTCTACGATCGGCGACCACAGCGGCTTAATCACCCACGGCAGATACAGCCAGCTGGTGTAAAGCGCGATATCGCCATTGGATAAGCCCAAATTTTTGTACATCACGACCGAGAGGGTCATCACGGCAACATACGGTAACCCTTGCCCAAAATAAAGCGTCGGGATCCAGCGCCAAGGCGATTTTTCACTCATGCGGTGAGACCCGAAAGTGCACTGCGCACGCTGCCGCCGACGCTGCTCAATTTTGCGAGCGCGGCACCGGCATCGACATTTAAGCGAATCATTACGATCGCCACTTTTACGCTGAAATCGCACGCGTCAAGCGCTAAGCGCGCCCGCGCTTCGTCACACTTTGCAGCTTGCGCTGTCAAACGCACGGCGCGAATCACGAGCTTTTTATTGGTGGCTCTGACGTCGACCATCAAGTTGCCATAGACCTTATGCAACCGCACCATGATGGCAGACGACAGCGTATTCAATGCAACTTTTTGTGCTGTACCCGCTTTCAGGCGCGTGCTGCCTGAAATCGCCTCCGCCCCGGTGTTGAGCACAATGCCAATTTCTGCTTCGTTAGAGATCGGTGCATTAGGATTATTGGCAATGCCGATGGTGAGCGCGGTCAGGCTTTTCGCTGCGCGTAATGCCCCGAGCGTATAGGGCGTGCCGCCCGAGGCTGCGAGCAAAATCACCACGTCGTTGCCATTGATGCCCGCTTCGCCCATCGCTCGCGCGCCAGCCGCTTCATCATCTTCCGCGCCTTCGACCGCCTGATAAATTGCCGACGACCCGCCTGCCAAGCATGCGATTGCGCGCTCGGTTGGCCACGAAAATGTGGGATTCAGTTCAACACTATCGAGTAAGCCGAGCCTGCCGGAAGTGCCTGCGCCAACATAGATCAAGCGACCACCGGCGTTTAATCGCGGCACTGCGGCGTCAACGGCCGCAGCCAATGCATCGCCGGCCTCCACCACCGCCTGCACGGCGACCGCATGATCGCTAGCAAGCGCGCGCACGAGGGTGCGGGAGTCGTATTGATCGAGAGCAGTGTGTTGCGAGGACGGGCGTTCGGTATTGAGCATGCGTTTTTGGGTCAAAAGTGGGCAAATCTGCGCCGCAGGTATCGGGCGGTTTAAGCAGCAAGGCTACTTTTTAGCCTAAATGGGCGTTGCCGTGCGAGTATCGCGCAGAGTCGGAAGAAAGTCATGCGAAACTTCATTTATGGCACTCAACTATCTTTGGTCTGGTTTTTTCATTCTCGGCTTTTTTGCAGCACTCGCGCAGTGGCTTATTTTGGGCGACGCATCGGTTTTTAAGAAAATCGTCGATGGCACCTTCGATTCTGCGAAAGTCGCGGTGATGGATATCGCGCTGCCGCTTGCGGGCGTGATGACTTTTTGGTCTGGCATTTTGACCATTGGCGAGCGCGCCGGTGCTATTGGCTGGATCGCGCGCATCATTTCGCCATTTTTCTCAAAAATATTTCCTGAAGTGCCTAAAGATCATCCCGCCACTGGGCACGTCGTGATGAATTTTTCAGCCAATTTCCTCGGGCTCGACAATGCCGCAACGCCCTTTGGCTTAAAAGCCATGGAGAGCCTGCAAACGCTCAATCCAGACAAAGAGACCGCGAGCAACGCCCAGATTATGTTTCTCGTGTTGCAAACGGCCGGGCTTACGTTGATCCCGCTCACGGTGATGGCGCAGCGCGCCATTCTGGGCGCAAAAGATCCTTCGGACATTTTCATCCCGACGCTTGTTGCGAGCTTTGCGGGCACGTTTGTCGCCTTTCTCGCCATTTCGTTGAAGCAGCGCATCAACGTTTTTCACCCGATCGTGATCGCCTGGGTCGGCGGGATTACGATATTTATGCTTGGCATCATTTTCCTCTTCAGTAGCGTGTTGACCCGCGAGCAGATGGAAATGACCTCGCGCCTCTCTGCAAATATGATTTTGCTGGGAATTATCGTCATCTTTCTCATCGGTGGATTACGGGCAAAAATCAATGTGTATGAAGCGTTCATCGACGGCGCGAAAAGCGGTGTTGAAACCTCGCTCAAAATCATCCCTTACTTAGTCGGCATGTTGGTCGCGATCAGCGTTTTGCGCAATTCTGGAATCTTAAATTTCATCGTGCAAGGCTTTACCTGGCTCTTCGCGCAGCTTGGGTTTAATACTGACTTCACGCCCGCGCTGCCGACGGCATTGCTGAAATCGGTCAGCGGAAGCGGCGCGCGGGCGATGATGATCGACACCATGAAAACCTATGGCGTCGATTCCTTCGTCGGCAAGCTAGTATCAATCTTGCAAGGCTCATCTGATACCACGCTCTACGTCATCGCGCTTTATTTTGGCTCGGTCGGCATCAAGAAGACCCGCTACGCGCTCAGCTACGGCTTGCTCGCCGATTTAGCGGGCGTTATCGCAGCGATTTGGGTGGCCTACATCTTCTTTAAATAACCCAAAATAGCCCAAATCTGCGCCGCAGGTATGGGCTATTTTTGTTGCTAACGCTCTAGTAATTGCAGTGTCCTGCCGCGCCTTTCGTTGCGGAGCGCAACTGACCTCGAAGTAGCCAACCACCGATCGCCAGCAGCAGCCACTGCGCGGGTATCGGCACGCCACCGCCTGTGCCCGACCCGATCACAATCTGCGCTGAGCCAATCGCACCCGCGGTCGCCTGCATCGGAATCCAAGCGTTGGTCGCGCCAAAAATGAGCTCATTGCCGCTACGATTCGATTCCAACCCCAAGATACCGCTGGCCGCCGTTAACAAAGGCATGAACTCTAAAAGGCTCGTTCCTGCCGCCAAGCCACTTAACGAGAAAGCAGCCAGCGTAAACGAATTGCCTTGCGCTGCCTTCAATGCTGCGAAGTCAAATGAATTCGTGATGTCGCTAAATCCGATTAAACCAGGCTGCGATAGATCAATAAAACCAAAATGACCGCTTGCTCCATCATCGAGAACGGGCGATTGCGTCGCGCTTGCGACGGCAAGTAGAGCCGGGTCGTAACGCAACGAAAATTCGTAAATAGTGAGCACTTCGTTGGCCATAAGACCGCTCACTTTGATTTCAAAATTGGCACTTTGACCGATCCCTACGGTTTCGGAGCTGGGCGTGACGCTGAGTACGGGCAGCGCCGACGCAAGCGAAACCGCGAGGCAACAGCCGACAAGCGCAAAGGTTTTGTGTATCGTTTTCATGATGATTTCCGTTTCGTTGATCGCGTTATGGGATGTCAATCACACTGACACTTTTACGGGTAAAGTTGGGCACATAGAGCTTGCCGCGATATTCGTCGTAGAACATTTGATCGACGCCACCGCCGTAAAATGAGGTCGGAATCGTGCGCTGCGTCCACAGCCGCTTCGTAATGACCGTAATCGCGCCGGTCGCTTCGTCTCGAACCAATATCCGGTTCCCTGAAAACACAATATTGGCAGGGAAAATATTTCGACTCACGGGGATCGTCACCACCCGGCGCATCGAGGGCACCGCGTAAACCCGGATTTCACCTGCGCGTGTCGCGTCGTTGGGATCGTTGGCAAGCACATCGTAAACATAGCCCGAACCCGGCGCTGTATCGCGAATCAATTCACCTTCAATCTTTGCTGTTGTTGGCACGACTGCCAAAGGCATCGACTGCGAGAAATCTTCTGGCGGAAAATAACCGGGGACAATTAAAAATACATCACCCGTATTTCCGACGGCGATTCCGGTAGAGCCGACCGCTGCGAGTTGGGAGACGATGCGATGCCCATCGGTAAGTCTGGGCGCATAAGGTACGTCAACTCGCCCGACGCCACGCCCGCGCAGGATCGACCCAGCGCCAGGATCACCCCGCCGCGAGGCGAAGACCGCATTTTCATAGGCAGAAAACGTGTATTCAAAATTATTGGGATCTGCTGCGACAAACCAGTCAGAGAAATTTCGATCACAGTCTTGATTCGTTGCGAAATTAGGGCAAAGTACTTTCATGCCCCCAAGATTTTCGAGGGTGATCGAATTGGCGACGCCCGCAATTCCGACGTAATCACCTAAATCACCGGTTCCGAAAAACGTCATTAGCTCGCGGGATCGCCCCGATACCGTACCACCGTTTACGACAGGCACGGTCGTGCGCGAATTCGTGCGCGAATTCCCAAGCGGCGCTGGGATAAAAATGGGATCACCACGGCCGAAAATTGTCGTTGCTTCGTTGCTGGTCGAGCGCTCTTTTGTAAAAGCGAACAGCCCCGCCTCGCCGACTAAGCCATTTTGACCCTCGATGCGCACAACATTGCGCAGATTGCCCAAAGCAGCTCCGCCCAACGTCACAGCGCCGTCGCGCCCCCCAGCAGCAATGAGGCCGACTGATAAAAACCCAATCGGCACTGTGGAAACAGCATTAAAAAATCCACCGACTACGCTGGCCTCGATAGGGATGGAAATTTCAATCTCAGCAGCCTCAATTTGCGCCGACCACGTGACAATCGCGGTGACGGCAGCGCGTGAAAGCAATGCGAATCGATTTTGGGGCTTCATAGCGTACTCCTTTGGCCGCTGCAAAATGCAACGTTACGCACAGATTAGCGCTAGGCAGCACCTCGCTCATCCCCATTTTCACCCATATTTCGAAATCAATTGCCTATTTTTGAGATGAAAGTGAGCAATCAACGAATAGATTTGCGAAATAGACTTCCGCAGCCGCTTTTAACTCGGGTTGCGCTCTGCCTGATTGGGAGGAAAATCAGCCTTCAAACCACCAGCAAACAGTCGCCACCGTTTCTGGAAGTGCGCGGCTTGGGTGCTTTGGGGAAAGTGAAATTGGCTGGTCACGGAGGGAGAGGTCGCAGGCGGCGCGTTTTGCGCCGCGCGCGCTCAGAGCAAACGTGCCCGGAGGTGAATAAAAAAACAGGGGAATTGGCGCGCCCGACAGGAGTCGAACCTGTGACCCTTGGCTTCGGAAACCAATACTCTATCCATCTGAGCTACGGGCGCTTGAGGTTCATTATAATGTCGGAATGAATTTTCATAAGCGGACATCGTTTGCGCGGCAAGCGGGACGCCTTTTGACTTGATACCTGCGGCGCAACTTCCCATCATGAGCGAACACAAAAACAATTCCCACGACGAGCACAAAGGCTTGATTAATACTCCGAAGCAGCTGATCGTCGTCTCGGCGCTGGCACTGCTTGTGCCTGTATTTCTGGCCTATCTCGGCTCGGTCTACTCAAGCAGTGGTCAGCGCATCAATAAAGAAGAATCAGCTGCTTCCGTTAATAAGCGGATCGCGCCGACAGGCGCGGTCAAGCAATTTGACCCTAACGAGCCAGCACCGGTTATCGCAGTGGCGGCTGCCGCTTCTGATAAGCCTAAGTCTGGCGAAGAAGTCTACAACGGCGGTTGTAACGCTTGCCATAGCGCTGGCATCGCAGGCGCCCCAAAAACTGGCGACAAAGGCGCATGGGGTGCGCGCATTGCCCAAGGCGCGGTTACGCTTTACGATCACGCCATCAAAGGCTACCAAGGTAAAGCAGGCGTGATGCCCGCCAAAGGTGGCAACGCGGCGTTAACCGATGGAGAAGTGAAAGCGGGCGTTGACTACATGACCGCGCAATCAAAGTAAGGCAGTGCGCAAAACGGCTCGGTGCTTTGACGACAAAAACGCGCCGGTGGCGCGTTTTTTATTTTCGCTGCGTGATTCATGCTGGCGCCAATTTTTCGGTGTGAAAGCCTCAAAAAGTGCCCAATCTGCGCCGCAGGTATTTCGCAATATAAGGCCTCGCTGCGCATGCGCTATGTAATCGGCGATATTCAAGGGTGCTACGACGAGCTCTGCGATTTGCTCTCGCTGATTCGCTTTAATCCAAGCGTCGATGAAGTGTGGTTCACCGGCGATTTGGTGAATCGCGGGCCGAAATCGGCTGAAGTGTTGCGGCTGGTGATGGGCTTGAAGCAAAGCGCGCGCACGGTGCTTGGAAATCACGATTTCTTTTTGCTGCGCGTGGCGCAGGGCTTTGGCAGCGGGCATGCGGGCGATACGCTCAACCAAGTCATCGAGCAGCCCGACAGCGCGCTACTGCTGGATTGGCTGCGCCATCAGCCCCTAGCAGTGGTTGACGGCGATATGATCATGGTGCACGCAGGGCTTTTGCCGCAATGGACGCGCGCGGACGTGATCGCTTTCGCAGCAGAAATTGAGACTGCCATGCGCGCTAAGCAATGGCAGATATTTCTACGCGATTTATTTGGCAATACCGATCATCGCTGGAGCGATTCGCTTTCGGGTCTGGTGCGGGCTCGCACGATCGTCAATGCGCTCTGTCGCTTGCGCTATTGCGATGCCTTTGGCGTAATGGATTTTGCCGAAAAGCGTGCACCGCATGCCGCGCCTGCTGCCGCGACTCCATGGTTTTCCCACCCCCATCGACGCACGGCGCATTGCGAGGTCATTGCGGGGCATTGGTCGTCGTTGGGGCTCATGCGCGCGCCGCAGGTCACGATGCTTGATTCTGGCTGCTTGTGGGGCGGCGCGCTTACTGCGCTGCGCTTGGATGATCGGCAGATTTTTCAGGTTCCTTCCCGTCAGCCGTTAAATGAATTTGCGAGCGAATAGCCGATTCCAGTGATTTCGCGAGCGTGCGCCGGTCTTGCCCAGACTGTGTCGGCAAAATCGTGAGCGTCACAACTGCAGGCTGCGCTCCCAAAACCGCCCACACCGATTGCAAAAAATTTCGGTTTACGTAGTCGAACGCCGGAAGCGGCGCATAAGAAATCGCAATCGGCACTAGCAGCGCTTGGGCATCAATCGCGGGCTGAAGGAGCGAGGCGTTAAATTGATTCACGCCCACGCCATGGCTGACCCTGCCTTCTGGAAAAAAAGCGAGTGGCACGCCATCGCGAATATGCGCCGCTAAGATAGCGACCATGCGCCCAGTATCGCGGCGTTTGCTGCGATCAATAAAGAGTGTGCCGACATTTTTGAGCAATCGCCCCGCGAGCGGCCAGGTTGCCAGCTCTGCTTTGGCGACGAAAGACACCGCATGAACGGAATTGATCGCAAAAATATCACACCACGAAATATGGTTAGCGACGATGACGTACGGAATCTGCGCCCCGGGCAATTGCCCGACTACGCGCACCTGCACCCCAGCCAACGCAAGCAACGCCCGCGACCAAGCCCGCACATGCTCGCGCCGGGTGGCCATGGATGCTTTTGGAAACGCGGTCCAAGTCGTCAACAACCCGCGCAGCAAATGCCCCAGCAGCCGCGCAATGCGCAGCGTGCGCGCGAGCCCGCCGCGCGGCTTTGCTCTATCTTTTAGGGGAGGCAGGGTCATCTGGAATCGTGGTGTAATCTATGCTATTCTTTTGTCATTATTAACAACAGTCGGACATTTGGGGTCCCCAGGAGAAAAATATGATGCACATGAAACCACTCAGTCTTGCTATTTTCGCAGCCTTTGTTGCCGCGGGCTGCCAAAGCACCGCGCCGCGCATGGGCTCGGAAGAAGCCAAGACCACCGCGACGGGCTCTGCAGGCGGCGCAAACGCGCAAAACGTGAACTCAAAATTAGAGCGCTGCGATCGCCCTTACGGCACGATTGCCTTGGTCGAAAATCAAACCGCCGATTGGTATCGCTATTTAACCAGCGAGTATCGCCTGACCTCGACCGTGCCGGTCTTGCGCCTACTCATTCAGCAATCCAATTGCTTCATTGTGGTGGATCGCGGCCGCGCAATGGCGAATATGCAACAAGAGCGCGCGCTCCAAAATTCGGGGGAGTTGCGTGCCGGCAGTGAATTTGGCAAAGGCCAAATGGTCTCAGCAGACTACAGCATGACGCCAGAGGTGATCATTTCGGCAAAAGGCACGAGCGGCATGGGCGGCGCATTGGGCGCTGTCGGTGGTCGCTGGGGCGCAGCGCTGGGCGCGATTGCCGGTGGCATCAAAACCAACGAAGCGGCGACCATGCTCATGCTGACCGATAATCGCTCGGGCGTGCAGGTCTCCGCTGCGGAAGGTAGCGCAAGCAACACCGATTTCAATTTAGGCGCGGTCTTAATTGGCTCAAACGTTGGCGGCAGCTTGGGCGGCTACACCAGCACGCCGCAGGGCAAAGTGATCGCAGCCGCGTTTACAGATTCGTATAACCAGCTGGTCAAAGCCGTGCGCAATTACCAGCCGCAATCAGTACCGGGCCAAAACCTAGGCACTGGTGGCCGCTTAGCGGTGGATGGCGCAAGGCCGCCAGCGCCGATCGCAGCGCCGCAGGCCGTGCAAGCGCCTGCCGCCGCGCCCGCGCCAGCATCGTCGGTACCCACAAACTACGTCTACAGCACCCGCGATGCTCAAACGCGGCTGAACCAACTCGGCTATCAAGTCGGCGTCGCGGATGGTCAGATGGGCCGCAAAACGGTTGAGCAATTGCGCGCGTTTCAGCGTGATCGCCGCATCCCAACAACCGGCACGCTCGATCAAGCCACGATGAATGAATTGTCAAAATAATTTAGTTCACTGACCACCAATCAAAAAAGGAGCTTAGGCTCCTTTTTTGATTAAAACTGAGCCCTATACCTGCGGCGCAGATCGACGCAATTTAGGGCTTCACGCGGGCACGAATCGCTTCGGCGAGCGTCCACACTGCGCTGGCATAGAGTCGGCTGCGGTTGTAGCGCGTGATGACATACCAGTTTTGGTAAGCGATGTAATAGCGCGGGCCGTCATTTTCTTCTAGCATCAACACCGAGGCTTCGCTCTCATCGGGCACACCGACCTCTGCGCCAGCCGCCCACGGCAGCGCGCGCAAATTGCGCACTGGCTGGCGTAAGCTCAGGCCGCCATCGAGCGCGGGTAAGGTCGCCGAATCAACGCCAGCCAAATAAGTCCACACCGGCTGCCCGCGCTGCCAACCATGCTGCACAAAATAGGCCGCCACGCTGCCGATAATATCTGCAGGGCTTTTCCAAAGATCAATCGTGCCATTGCCATCAAAATCAATCGCGTAATTGCGGTAACTGCCGGGCATGAATTGCGGCAATCCCATCGCGCCCGCGTATGAGCCTTTTGCAGCGAGCGCAACGCTGGGCGTTTGTCGATTCAAAATTAAAAAATTGCGCAACTCACCACGAAAAAAATCGGCGCGACGTGGGTAATCAAAGGCCAGCGTTGCCAAGGCGTCGAGCACCGAGAATCCCCCAGTCACCCGACCATAAAAAGTCTCAACGCCAATGATCGCGACGATGACCGCTGCCGGCACTCCATATTGCGCCTCGGCGCGGGCGAGCAGTGCAGCGTGGGTACTCGCAAATTCCACACCTTCACGGATGCGCTCCTCAGTGGTGAAGCGTGGCACATACTCAAACCATTGTGCTGGCTTGCGCATAGGTGCATCCATCAATTCAATTACCCGATCATTGCGCCGCACCTTCGAGAAAAGCGCACGCAACTCAGCTGCGCTAAAGCCATGGTCGCGCGCCATTTCATCAATAAATGCGACGGCGAGCGCATTTTGGGCATAAGAAGGCGTAATCTGCGCCGCAGGTATTGCCCGATTTTTTTTGCGATTTGGCTTCTTTTTGGGTGCGGCATCGGCGGTGCCAACGAGCAGGCAAAGTGCGCAAAAAAAAGCGAGAAATGTTTTGTATCGGCTCATCGTGAATAATTACAGCATGATTCCTTATTTCCTCATCAAGTCTGCGCTCTTCGCGCTTGAGCCTGAAGTTGCCCACGACGTGGCTTTTGGCGCGCTCGACCGCGCCCACGCTTGCGGGCTCACCCGCTTAACCACGCCAAATCTGCCCCAAAAGCCAGTCACCGCGATGGGCATTACGTTTCCCAATCCGGTTGGATTGGCGGCAGGGTTAGATAAAAATGCCGCCCATATCGATGGTCTCGCCACCTACGGCTTCGGCTTTTTAGAAGTGGGCACGGTCACCCCGCGCGCGCAGCCGGGCAACCCCAAGCCGCGCATGTTTCGCCTGCCTGAGCATGAGGCGCTGATCAATCGGCTCGGTTTTAATAATGAAGGCTTGCCGGGTATGTTGGCCAACCTTAAGCGGACAAAATTTCGCGGCGTGCTCGGCATTAATATCGGCAAAAATTTTGATACACCCAATGAGCGTGCGCATGAAGACTACGTGACCTGCCTGCAAGCGGTCTACGCGCATGCGAGCTACATCACGGTCAATATCTCCTCGCCAAACACCAAAAATCTGCGGGATTTGCAAAGCGAGGATGCGCTACGGCAATTGATGAAAATCATCAAACGCGAGCAAAAAAAATTAGCGGATGCACAGGGTCGTTACGTGCCGATTGCTGTGAAAATCGCGCCAGACATGAGCGATGAAATGCTGATTGCCACGACCCGCGTGCTGCTCGAACAAAAAGCCGATGGCATCGTCGCGACCAACACGACCTTAGATCGAAGCGCCGTGGCGGGGCACTCCCACGCATCGGAAGCAGGGGGGCTTTCGGGCCGCCCGGTGCAATCTCGCGCCGACGCCACCTTGGCTTTAGTCGCCAAAACCGTAGACGGCGCAATCCCGATTATCGGCGTCGGTGGCATCATGGATTGGCAATCAGCTCAGCGCAAGCTTTCGCTCGGCGCATCGCTAATACAGATTTACACCGGATTGATCTACAAAGGGCCAGGGCTGGTCGCAGATATCGTGCGCGCGTTACGATAAAAAACGCCATCCCCCAGAAGTTAGATTGCATTGAACGTCAAAAGGCGTTAGATTCGCAGGATTAAAAAATTACGGAGATCACAACATGCACGGCATTATCGATCGCGTCAAAAACATTCTCATCTCTCCAAAAACGGAATGGCCTGTGATCGCAAGCGAAGGCGGCACGATTGGCAGCACTTACAGCGGCTATGTGGTCATTCTCGGCGCGATTTCTGCGGTCGCGACATTCCTGCAATATGCGGTTTTTGGCATTGGTGCATTCGGCATTTACGCCAAGGTATCGGTGCTTTCAGCGCTTGCATCTGCGGTTTTAGTGTTCCTCATGCTCATGGCGCTGATCTATGTGCTTTCGCTTATTGTCAATGCGCTCGCGCCGACCTTCGATGGCCAAAAAAATCATCTAAATGCATTTAAATTAGTGGGCTACGGCATGACGGCTTCGATGCTTGCCAGCTTGTTTTTGATGCTGCCTGGGATTGGTTTTTTAGGAATTTTTATAAGTTTGTATTCTTTTTATGTGCTCTACACCGGCCTGCCGGTCATGATGAAAAATCCACCCGAAAAAACGACCGCTTATTTCGTCGTGCTTTTCATTTGCAGTTTGGTCGCCGGAACTTTCATGGCGATGCTAACTTCATGCTTTATGCCCAAGCCAGATATGCGTGATCTACTCGGCGGTAAAGACGGCATCAAAATCGACACCCCGGCGGGGAAAGTGGAGATTTCCGCCCCAAATAAAGGCAAGGATGGCGGCGCGGTAACGATTAAAGGCAACGATGGTAAAGAGTTCAAAATCGAAGCTAAAGTTGGCGGAAAAGAAGGGGGCGTTACGATCAATGCTGATGGCAAGAAAGTGGAGATTGACGCTCAGAAAATTGAAGAGTTTGCCAAGCAGCTTGAAGGCATCGGCAAGCAAATGGAGATCGCCAGTAAAGACGGCAAAGACCCGACCGCAGCTCTAAAAGCGCTTAAAGAGGCAATGGAAAAGGCAAACGCGAGCAGCCCGCCTGCGAAATAAGACTCACTACGACGCAAAAACCTTACCGTCGCTCAAAAAACATCGATACCTGCGGCGCAGAATTGATCGTTTTTGAGCGATTTTTATTGCAGACCTAGCGGAAAATAAACGGGCGATTTGCCAATTCATTGGGTGCGGATTGTCCTGGAAAATGGGCGCGCATCTGCTCGCCCACCGCTTGCACGCCTTCGATCAATCCCGCTTCAAATTCACCTTTGCGAAAGCGCGCTTCCATCTGAGCGCAGATCGCCTGCCAGCGGGCACTGCCCACAGCACGATGGATACCCCGATCGGCCACGATCTCAACATCACGCTCGGCCATCAGCAGGTAAATCAATACGCCGTTGTTGTGCTCGGTGTCCCACACGCGCAGCTGCGAGAAAACATCAATCGAGCGCTCACGCGCGCTATATCCAGACCAAACGGCAACGCTTGGCAACGCCGCTTCAATGCCGATCCGAATCTGGCCGGTCGTGCCCTGCTCAGAAAGCGTTACTGCGGACTCTAGCTGGCTGAGTGACGAATCAGAAAACGCTCGATCAATGCTGCGCGAAGTCGTAAACAAATGCTCGAAAAAACGTGTGCCTCGCGTTGCCATTATTCGCCGTCTCCCCAGCCACCCGATGCGCCGCCGCCGCCAAAGCCGCCACCACCGCCACTAAATATATCGGGCATGCTACCGCCACCACCGCCACCAAACCCGCCGCTGCCGGGAAGCCAGACACCGGGGCCAATACCGCCCGTGCGATACACATGACGACTGCCGCGCCCGGCGCCCATGTTGTTACGCAAGCCACCGAACATGCCTTTGAGTAAGGACGCAACGGCAAAACCGCCAACACCGAGCGCTGCCGCGGTCGGAATCGAGCCGGTAAACATAAACGCACCCGCGCCGCCAATCAAGCCAACTAACAACGCAGGTAACATAAATGAAAGCACCGCAAACGCGCCAAGCAACATCGGCGCCATCGACATGAGGCCGTCGGCGACTTCGGCTTTGACATCGGGTTGATGCGATTTTTGCCACTCTTCTTGAGTGACGACATTGGCAGGATCTTTATTGAGCGCGAGGGCGATCTTATCGATACCCGCACCGAGGCCAGCACCAAACTGCCCCTGCTTAAAAAACGGGCTCATCGCCTCGCGGATGATTCGCTTTCCTTCAACGTCAGGCAGCGCACCTTCCCAGCCGTAGCCGACTTCGATACGCACTTTCTTTTCAGCCATCGCAAGCACGATCAGCCCGCCGTTATCTTTGCCTTTTTTGCCAACCTTCCACTTTTCAGCAACGCGCAATGCAAATTGCTCAATGGTTTCTGGCTGAGCGGTCGGCACTATCAAAATGGCTAGCTGCCCACCCGTTTTGGCTTCGAGTTCACGCAGCTTTTGATCCAGCGCAGCAACCTCGCTCATATTGAGCGTCGCGCTGGTATCGGTCACCCGCGTGGCCAATAGCGGTATCGTTGCGAAGCCATTGGCGTCGGCAGCCTTGGTTTGCGCAGCAACGGGCATCGATAGCAGCGCGCATAGCGCGAGCAACAGCGCTACGCATCGGTTACGTAAGATTAAGTGCATACCTGCGGCGCAGTTTTGGGCGATAAGCATGATTTTGCAGCGCTGCGCCCGCCCCGAAAGCGGCGGGCGCAGCGCGACGCATTTTTACTTCGCTGGCGCTGGGACGACCGGCGCAGCAGGCGCTGCTTTATTGAAATCAACTTTAGGCGTGGTTGAAATCGCGGCTTCGTTGTCCACTGTAAATTGTGGCTTCTCTTTGAAACCAAAGACTTTTGCGGTCAGATTGGTTGGGAACGAAACCACCGTATCGTTAAACGATTTAATGGTGTCGATGTAGCGCTTACGGGCCACGGTGATGCGATTTTCGGTGCCTTCGAGCTGGGCGGTGAGATCACGGAAGAGTGCATCAGATTTCAATTGTGGGTAATTTTCAGAAACCGCCAGCAAGCGCGAAAGCGAGCCTTGCAGCTGGCTCTGAGCATCGATGAATTTCTTGAACGCAACCGGATCGTTGATCAGCTCGGGCGTTGCCTTGATGGCAGTAGCGCTTGAGCGGGCATTGGTGACCGCTTCCAAGACATCTTTTTCTTGGGCTGCGTAACCCTTAACGGTATTGACGAGATTGGGCACAAGATCAGCGCGCCGCTGATATTGATTGACCACTTCCGCCCAAGACGCTTTTACGCCCTGATCGCCGGTTGCCATATCGTTGTAGCCACAGCCGGACAATGCCAACGTAGCGCCCATTAATCCTACTGCTAAGAACCGTTTGATCATGGTGACTTCTCCATATTTTTTAAAAAACTGCGTTGAACTTTAGACGTGCGGTTGTTAAACCGATTAGGCGTAAGTTTAGGCTGAAAACTGAAATTTCAAGGAGCACACCGTATCATGCAATTTCAATACTCATTCAAGCTTTTGGGCCGCAAGCAAATCGTCCCACGCCTTTGCTTTATTGAGTGGACTGCGCAACAAGTATGCGGGATGGTAGGTCACGCGCACTGGCGTGCCTTCATAGTGAAAGGTGCGCCCGCGCATGGCGCCGATGCCTTCGTCTGTGCCTGCGACAGATTGCGCTGCAAATTCACCCACTGCCAAAATAAGCTTAGGCTTTGTGAGCGCAAGCTGGCGCTTGAGATAAGGTGCGCAGGCGGCGAGCTCATGCGGCGCGGGGTTACGATTTTCCGGTGGGCGGCACTTCAAAGTATTGACGATAAATACATTTTCATCACGCGACTTTTTAACCGAGCGCAGCATCGCATCCAGCAATTTGCCCGAACGCCCGATAAATGGCTCGCCCTGCTCGTCTTCATCGGCGCCCGGCGCTTCGCCGATCACCATCCAACTGGCAGCGCGTGCGCCAGAGCCAGGGACGGTCTTGGTGCGCGTTTGGCAAAGCGCGCAGGCGGTGCAATTGGCGATATCGGCGACAAGCTCTTCCCAATTAAGCCCGGCGATGCGTTCCGCGCGCGCAGTTTCGCTTTCGGTCGATGGCGTAATTTTGGCAACCGCGACGACCTCAGCGGCGGCAGCCACCGCTGGCGCGCGCGTCGGCGCAGCCGCAAGCGGCGATGCTTTTATCTCGGCGCTTGGAATTGCAACTTCAGCCGTTGCCTTACTGACGACTGCATCCGGCGCGCTCTTTTGACTTGCCACGCGTTTTGCTGCGCCCTTGCGCACGAAAACGGGAGTTAAGCCCAATTCCTCAAAAATTTCATCACGCGTCGCCATCACCAACTCACCATATTTTTTTCATCAGAATCGCATCTTCACGACTACGCCCTGCCGGATAGTAGCCCACGCGCAGCCCAATTTCTTCAAAACCCTCAGCGCGGTAAAGAGCGCGCGCGCCATCATTTGACGCGCGCACTTCCAGGTGCATGGCCGCGCATCCGATCCCGCGCACTTGCGTAATCGCGCTGCGCAATAGCGTGCGCGCAACGCCTTGCCGCCGAAATTCTGGCGCTACCGCGACATCAAGTAATTCCACTTCATCGAGCGCGCGCATCAGCAGCGTGAACCCGCGCATTTGCGAGCCTTCCCACGCCGCTAGTCCGAGATAGCCCGCCGCAAACGCATCCTCAAAATTGCGCAAGGTCCACGGGTGGGAATGCGAGCGTTGCTCAATATCGAGCACCAACGGCAAATCAAGACGATCAATGGGACGCACGAGCACGCTCATACGCGAGCTAACGCTTTCGCCTCGGCGCGCTCGCGCTCAGTGAGCGCGACGCGATCTCGCACATACACCGGCTGGGCATCGCGAGCCGCGACGCGCGTACCGTTAACCCACGCTTCCGCGGCAGCGGCGAGCACGCCTGCGGCGCTCAATGCCGTCGTTCGAGTTTCGCCAGGTACCTGCGCCGCAGATTGCTTGAGCGCTTCATAAGCCGCAAAACCATCACCGGCGCAGTGCCAGCTTGCATCGGGCGGACGACCGTCTGCGGGCGCGCAAACCCGAGCCGGAATGATTTCGCTGTAAACGCCGGAAGTTGTTCGCGTAAAACCCGCGCAATAAACTTCATTCATTCGAGCATCGTTGGCAATCCAAATTTTTTGAATCTCCGCATCTGCATCTATTTGCGGCAAATCTGCGCCGCAGGTAGTGGCAAAGCAACGCAGCGTCGAGACCGGAACCAACGGAATTGAATAGGCGAGCCCCAACCCTTGCGCGCAGGCGCAGGCGATACGAACGCCGGTAAACGAACCCGGACCTTCGCCAAAAGCAATCGCTTCGAGATCAGCAAACGAGATCTCAGCCATTTGCAATAAATTCTGAACCGCTGGCAAAAGCAATTGCGAATGGGTATTACCGGCCTCTACGTCAAAGAACCAATCGCCGTCGACGGTGCGCAGGGCAACGATGCAGCGAGAGGTGGCAGTTTCGAGTGCGAGCAAATTCATTGCTTTCATTTTAGGGTGAACGAAAATGGGCGTAGCCATTGCCGCGCGGCGCTGGCGTGCGCGGGCTGGCCGCGATGCCTGAGCGCTCGCCAGCGAGTAGCCCCCGCCCGGCGCTCTCGCGACCGCCGTTCGCCACCACCGTCGCGCAGATTCGCAGCTATATCCATGCGCGCGATTCCCGCGAAAACTAAATACCTGCGGCGCAGATTTATCGTTTTGGGTGCTTGATTTTGAATGTGGACTTTTGTGGAGCACGAATTGGTCGCTACGGATGATTGCGACAAGAACAACTTATTGCTTGCTGCGTTCTTGTCCCGGATTTCACTTCGTTGCATCCGGGCTACCCAGCTGGGCTCCTTCCAGACTGCTCTGGCTTAATCGCAGCTCGGACACTCATGCCATCTGTGCCTAGAAATTTCGTGGCCCGGCGATCGATCTGTACAGAACACGCAGACTTGTGGATAACAGTACTGTCTCCGAGCAGCAGAATAATCCCAAACTGTTTCGATTGCGTTGCTGCTGTCAAACGTTGCCCTAGCCTTTAATGTCACGACGTTTGCAACCGCCGTTTCGTCAATATTTTCAACCATCAGGTGGGTCGCTTTGTCATGCAGTAACGCGCTCTTTACCAATAAACATAGTCCGAGATGACGCTCCAGCCCATGAGTCGAAATCGCCTCAAAAAACTCGGCGAAAAATATCTTGTTTTTAACGAAAAAATCAGCTTCAAGTGATACCACAGCCTTCTCGCAAAATTCAAGTGGAATAACTTCGCCATTTTCGAGACATTTCCAGATCACCGGGACAAATTCCACGGGCGAACTCTCGAGCATTCGACGCGTCGTGATAAGCGCGTCGCGGCCATCAGCAAGTGTCCCCGCGGCTTCGATCATGTATTCGTTGTTATGAAGTTCATTGTGCCTATGCAAAAGCCGCACACCAATTACTTCGTTTAATTGATGCCTTACTAACATCTCCCCAATCGCGAGGAGAACGCTGTCGAACTTTGGATGTGACTTCACGTAGTCGCTAGAGCTGACGACATCCGCAAGCTCGTTGTATTGATTCTGATGATTTATGAAATCTAAACTAAATGTGACCATTTTCATATCTCCGATTCATATATTTTGTATGTACTGTCCGAGGATACGCTCAAACCTCTTAGGATGTCCATCCCTGTTTTTCCGTATTGGATCAACCCCCATCATTTGCAATTGCGATACTGGCGATTTAAAGGTACGCATTGCACAACAAAAGGTCAGAAAGTAAAAAATTCCAGGTGACGTGCGCCCCCGTGTCCACGCCGACGTTCGACGATGATTTAGCGATGGTGGGCAGAGGCTACCTACCAAACGAAAATGATGTTGGTGAGAGAGGAAACAGGCCGGTCTTGCAATAATGCAGTTCCACACAAATACCTGCGGCGCAGATTTATCGTTTCTGGCCGAAAAACACCTAAAAATTGCCGAAAAAGCGCCCAATCTGCGCCGCAGGTATAGCTGTTTTTTACATCCATTTAATCCGCTCCGGGATAGGCGCTTGAACGCGGCGAGGAAGTTTCGGAGAAGCTGGCCGATCGCGCAAACATCCGTTCGCGGATTCATTTCGCCCTTGGTTCAGGTGCGTAGGAACGTCATCGGCGCGGCTCCAAAAGAATGGCCTGCCACGACTAAACCGCCCCGGAACGCCTCCGCTGCACTTTACAATGCGCAGCACATGACTATCGCAACCATCGAATCTTTAGACCACGAAGGCCGTGGCATCGCCCGCATTGACGGTAAGACCACGTTCGTTGACGGCGCGCTGCCGGGCGAAACGGTGATTGTGAACATCAATCGCCGTAAGCCAACGTTTGATACCGCGAGCATCGTATCGATCTTACAGCCGAGCGCGCAGCGGGTAAAGGCGCAGTGCCCGCACTATGGCGTTTGCGGTGGATGCAGTCAGCAGCACCATCACTGGATCGCGCAAATCGCGACCAAGCAGCGCATACTTGAAGATAATTTAGATCGTATCGGGCATGTAAAGCCTGAGATGATGCTGCCGCCGCTTTTGGGAATGCCTTGGGGCTATCGACATCGGGCGCGCCTCTCCGCGCGCTATGTGATTAAAAAAAATAAAGTGCTTGTCGGCTTTCATGAAAAGCGTTCGGGCTATGTAGCCGATATGCAATCGTGCGAAGTGCTCCCAAAGCATATGTCAGATTTGCTCTTGCCGTTGCGCGGCTTAATCGAGCAGCTTTCGATTAAGATGCAAGTGCCCCAAATCGAAGTGGCGATTGGCGATACCGTCACCGCCTTGGTGATGCGCAATATGGCCGCGCTTACGCCCGAAGATGAAGCCCTTCTGCGCGCGTTTGCCGATGCCCACGCGATTCAATGGTATCTGCAGCCCGCTGGGCCTGATTCGGCAACTCCGTTTTACCCAGAAGCGTGGACGCTATCGTATTCATTGCCAGAATTTGGCGTGAAATTTCGCTTTAAACCAACGGAATTTACGCAAGTTAACCCTGACGTTAACGCGCGGCTGGTGAAGAAAGCCATCACGCTGCTTGACCCGCAGCCGGGCGAGCGCGTCGCCGATTTATTTTGCGGGCTGGGTAATTTTTCACTTCCCATTGCCACGCTCGGCGCCACGGTCGTAGGCGTTGAGGGCGCAAAAGGTTTAGTCGAACGGGCGTGGCAAGCGGCCGATGAAAATAATCTGCGCGCCCAATGCGATTTCAAAGTCTCCAATCTTTTCGCGGCGACACCTGAAAGCATCGCCGCACTCGGCCCGCTCGATCGTGTGCTGATTGATCCGCCGCGCGATGGCGCAATGGAAGTCTGCAAATCGCTTCCCGCAGCAGATGCGCCAAACGCATTGAAACGCATTGTGTACGTCTCCTGCAGCCCATCAACGCTCGCGCGCGATGCTGATATTTTGGTAAACGAGCGTGGCTACCGAATCTGCGCCGCAGGTATCGCAAATATGTTCCCGCATACCTCGCACGTGGAATCGATCGCCGTATTTGCGCCTTAGCTAAAGCTTATTTGCAAAAATTATCTGCAAATCTTATTTGCAAAAAAAGCCTGCAATTGCGGGCTTTTTTTATTCAAGGTAAGCGGTCGATGCTTAGTCTTTTTCGCCGAAGCCGATGCCAAGCAAGCTCAACAAGCTTTGAAAAATATTGAATAAGCTCAAGTAAATCGAAAGCGTCGCCGAAACGTAATTCGTCTCGCCGCCGCGCACAATTTGCTGGATATCATAGACCAACCATGCGCTCATGAGGCCGATGCAGATCACCATCAAGCCGATCATTAGCGCCGACGATTGAAAGTAAATGTTGGCCAAGCCAGCCACCAGTAGCATGATCATGCCGATGAATAAAAATTTACCCATGCCGGAGAGATCTTTTTTGATCGTTGAGCCGATCACTGCCATGCCCGCGAAGATTGCCGCAGTGCCGCCAAACGCGAGCGCGATCAGTTGCCCACCATTTTTGAGCCCCAACACTTTGCCAAGCAAGCTTGAGAGAAAAAGACCCATGATGAAAGTGAACGCGAGTAAAAGCATCACGCCAACAGAAGAGTTTTTATTCTTCTCGATACCCCAGATGAAACCCATCATCACGGCGATGGCGAGTATTGCGCCCATAAAGCCTGTTGGCATCGGGATGCGGAAAGTAATACCAAGCAGCGCGCCCAGCACCGTCGGGATCATCGTGACCGCGAGCAGCATATAGGTGTTGCGCAAAACGCGATTCTGCGCAATCAGTGAGCCTGCGCGGCCAAAGCCAATTTCAGTTGTTTCGTTCATATTCATTTCCTTTCGGTTAAAACTATTTACTGCAATAACCGTAGATTACCAAATTTTGGGTCATCGGCAAGCAAAACGTTTTCGTTACCGCGATTAAACGTAATTTGAGGGCGAGGCGTTGACTTTACAAGCGGTCGCGCACCTTTTACGCGGCTCTTTTTTTAGCGCTAAGTTTCCATTGCCGTTGATTGTTCATGCAGATTAATGGACGCCCATACAGATCTCATAACCATTTGATTTAATTCGTTTTGTAGCCGCTTTCCCGATGCGAACAGTTTGAGAATTTCAGATAAAAAAACTTCCAAATGACGATAAACCATGGCGCGCTGCCAATTCCAGCTAAACTTTGAGCCTGAAATAGGAAGTGTGGCCGAGCGGTTTAAGGCACCGGTCTTGAAAACCGGCGAGGGTTAATGCCCTCCGTGAGTTCGAATCTCACCACTTCCGCCACTTTTCTGCTTCTGTTGCCAGAAAAAACAGACTCCGCAGCATAACGAAAATCAGCGCTGGGGGTTTGCAGCGTAGTTCCATTTCATCTTTCAAGCGCGCGCATCACTTGCACCTTAGTCGGCAGCGGGCTTACCGCGCCGATGCCATGCGTGCTCAGCGCCGCAGCGACGCAGGCGGCGCGCGCTGCTTGCGCGAGCGTATCGCCTGCGGCCATTTGCGCAAGTAGGCTTCCCGCAAAGCAATCGCCGGCCCCGGTTGCATCAAGCGGCGTGACCGCGAAGGGCGGAATTTGAGTAGTGGTCGCGCCATCAGAGATGAGCGCGCCGCGAGCGCCAAGCTTGAGGGCGACATTTTTCGCGCCCATTGCGTGCGCCCATGCAATGATCTCGCCTTCTCCCGTCAAGCCAGTGAGCGTCATCATTTCGTCAACGCTTGGTAAAAATAAATCGCAATGCGCGAGCGTAGCCATCACCATCGCGCGGGCACGCGCTGCAGGCCAAAGTGCCGGACGATAATTGAGGTCGTAGCTCACTTGAGTGCCAGAAGCTTTCGCGATTGAAATTGCCTCCATGACGGTATCGCAAGCGCTTGCGCTGATCGCTTGCGAGATGCTGGAGGCGTGCAACCATTTCGCTGATTTAATTTTGCCAAGATCGATTGACGCTGGCGACATTTGGCTGGCTGCGCTTTTGGCCCGCCGATACGAAAACTGATGCCCTAGCGCGGTATGGTTAACGAAATAAATCCCCGTCGTTGCGCCCGCGATGACGTTCACGCCCTGCACATCAACACCTTCATCATGCCAGAGCGATCGCAATGCATCCCCAAATACATCGTCGCCAACGTGGGTTAGGTAGCCCACACGCGCGCCCATGCGGGCCGCGGCGATCGCGGCATTTGAAGTATCGCCGCCGAAGCCAAAGGCGTACGCGTTTGTGTGCCCGTCACGTTGATTAAATTCGATCATCGCCTCACCGATGGCGATGACATCAAGGGATTTTTCTATTGCAATCGCCTCAACGTCCATGCTGCCGCTTTAATACCTGCGGCGCAGATTTGGCACTTTTTAGGCCTCTCATCACTCAACTTTGCCAATTTTTTGCACAGTATCGGCCATCTTGCGAGCATCGCCATCCCAGTACGTTTTGAACGCGGGCGCATCGAGGTAAGCGAGTGGGGTCTGCATCGTTGCGAACGTTTGCTTGAGCCCAGCATCGTTCATCGCTTCGGCGCTTGCTTTGCGCAGCGCGGCGAGGATCGGCTCGGGCGTACCGACTGGGGCAAAAAGCCCAGACCACTGCGCGAATTCAGTGGCGATACCCAATTCTCTTAACGTCGGCACATCGGGCAACGCAGGATGCCGCTCAGTGCCCCAATTAGCGAGCACCCGCAGCTTGCCCGCTTTCACATGCTGCACCACCGTCGATGGCCCCGAGGCGACGGCTTGCACGGTGCCGCCGAGCAGCGCGGTCACCGCCGGGCCCGCGCCGGTGAAGGGCACGTGGGTGAAACTCGCCCCGGATGTATTTGCGAGCATCTCCATCGGCACATGCATCGTGCCGTAATTGCCCGATGAGCCATAGTTGATACCGTTTGGCTTTTGTTTTCCTTCCGCCAGGAAATCGGCTAACGATTTCCAAGGCGCATCCGCGCGCACGGCGAGCACAACCGGATCGGCAGTAAAGCGCGCGATCGGCACGAGCTGATTTAGGGCAAACATCTGCGCTCGACCAAGCACTTTATCAGCCTCGGGGATAATCGAAATTGACGAAAGCGCGAGCAAAACCGTATAACCATCGGCCTTGGCTTTTGCGACATACGCCATTCCAACGCCCCCGCCAGCGCCGACTTTATTTTCAATGACAACAGATTGCCCGAGCTGCTTACCCAGCGCAAGGGCCACAGGCCGGGCAACGTTATCAGCAACCCCGCCGGGCGGGAATGGCACGATAAGCGTAATCGGTTTTGACGGATACGCTTCTTGCGCGATGACGATTGAAGATGCCAAGGCGCAGAGAATCAGTGCGAACGTTTTCATGAATACCCTTTTAGAGAACCCTACGCCGCAATTTACCCCACGCATTGAGTTGTAAATTTTTCTGTAAGCGTTTCTGAACCGCTATGCGTCGTTTTCATAAACTTCAATCGCTGCTGCCAAATCTTCAAGCGCAGTGCCCACAGACTTGAAAATCGTGCGTGCGTTTGGCGCATCATCACGCACAAATTGCGGATCGCAAAGCTGCGCTAAATCTGCGGAAACGTCACCCGCGCTGAAAACGCCATTGCCCATGGGCAATAAAAGCTCACCGCTTTTTTGCAACGCTTCGCGCGTATCCACAAAAATCGTTGCATCTCGAAATGCGTCGTCGTCGGTCTCGCGCATCGCGGGCGTGAAGCTGCCGATTAAATCTAAATGCGCGCCGGGCGCGAGCCACGCACCGCAAACGACAGGCGCGGTGGCCAGCGTCGCGCAGGTCACAATATCGGCGTCGGCACATGCGGTTTTGAGATCAGATGCGATTTCTGTCAGATGTGCAAGCTGAGGATTAGCACGATCAAGCGCAACTTTCAAGGCGCGGGCTTTGCTGGCATCGCGCCCCCAGATTGTGATTTTGCGCAACGGGAATACTGCGGCATACGCCTGCGGCAAAAGCAGAGCGATCCGCCCCGTGCCAACGACGAGCAATGATTTTGGCGTGTTACTCAAAATTTTTGAAGCTGCCAACGCAGACGCTGCGGCCGTGCGCCGCGAGGTGAGCGCGCTGCCTTCCATCACTGCCAGCGATTCGCCGGAATCGGCATCCATCAATTGATAGTTTGCAAAAAGCCCGGGCAAGCCTTGCGCGGAATTTCCTGGCGCAATATTGATGACCTTCACCCCGTAGTAGCGGCGATGGCCGGGCGCAGCCTTGCGCTGCCACGCGGGCATGATGAGCGAAGTCATCGCAATTTCGTCACCCGCAATCGTGTGCACATGGCGCGGGGGCACTTCGCAACCGATGCGAAACATGCGCTCGAGCGCGGGAATCAACGTTTCAAACCGGAGCGCCGCGCTAACGGCTGCAGCATCGAAGATTTTCATGATGCGCCATGCGCTTGCTGCAAGAGCGCTTCTGCAATGGCAAAGTCGTCAGGGAAAGTGACCTTCAAATTGCGGCTTGCACCCAGAACAATCTTCGGCGCAAACCCTGCCTGCTCAATCGCGCTGGCTTCATCGGTCACCTCCGCGAGCTTAACCGTTGCCAGTGCATCTTGCAGCATACCGAGGCGAAACATTTGCGGCGTTTGCGCTTGCCAGAGCGCACGCCGATCAACGGTCTCGGTAACGCACCCATCGCCTGCCGCGCGTTTGAGCGTATCAGCAACCGGGATCGCAAGCAGCCCGCCGACTTCATGATCAGTGCACGCATCAATGAGCGCATCAACACGCGTGGGCGGCACGCAACAGCGCGCGGCATCATGCACGAGCACCCAATCGCGCGCTTCATACCTGCGGCGCAGATTTGAGAGCCCATTGCGCACGGTCTCGGCGCGCGTTGCCCCGCCAACGCGAATGATTGTGATGCCCGCATCAGCGGTGATTAATTGATCTGCGTATGCATCTTCGGGAGAGACGACAACAATGATTTCTACAATCCGCGCAATCTTTTTTAACGCCAAAATCGTATGCACAATCATCGGCGCACCGGCGATCTGCTGATACTGTTTCGGAATTTTCCCGCCTGCGCGCGCGCCGACGCCCGCCGCGGGGATGAGCGCTACGATTGCGGGTCGCTTCACTGCGCACCGACCCATGCCGCGCGGATTTTTTCTGGGATTGGCGCTGACACACCGGTGCGCCGGCTGACGAACACGTGCGTGCATTCACCAACGGCTCGCGCGGTCGATTCGCCCGCGCCGAACAAGCCGACACGATGCGTTACCGATGTATTGCCGACTTTAGTCACGACCAATCCAGCATCGATGACTTCAGGAAACCGAAACGAGCCTTTAAACGTGCAATAGCTGTTGACGACATAGCCAACGACATCGTCATCCACTGGATTCAGCCCACCCGCTTCGATCAGAAAGCGATTGATCGCGGTATCAAAGTAGGCGAAATACTTCACATTGTTCACATGCCCATACACATCAAAATCTTCCCAACGGGTAGGGATGGGCAGCCAGATGCGATACGCCTCACGCGCAAAGTTCATCCAAAATCTCCAGCCAGTGCCGCACCGGCGTTGCCGTGCCGCTTTGCAGGTGGGTGATGCAGCCGATATTGGCAGAAGCAATCATATCGGGCTTAGCGCTGAGCGCATGGCCCAATTTTTGATCGCGTAATTTAGTCGCGATTTCAGGATTCAACACGGAATAAGCACCTGCTGAGCCGCAGCAAAGATGGGAATCGGTAATCGGTGTGAGCGCAATGCCGCACTCGCGCAGAATCGTCTCGGTCACGCCCTTAATCTGCTGCCCATGCTGCAAGGTGCAGGGCGGATGAAACGCTACTTTTGCATTCGACTTTATATGCGGCGCGAGCTTGGCAACCTGCGGCGCAATAAATTCACTCACATCTTGCGTCATCGCTGAAATGCGCTTGGCTTTTTCGGCGTATTGCGCATCGTGTTGCAATGCGTGTGCATACTCTTTCACGGTTGCGCCGCAGCCGCTGGCGTTCATCACAATCGCTTCAATATCACCGCGCTCGATCAGCGGCCACCAGGCATCAATCACGCGCCGCATATCATCGCGACCGCCTTCTTGATCGTTCATATGAAAACGAATCGCACCGCAGCAGCCGACCTTTGGCGCGATGATGCACTGCACGTTAAGCTTAGCGAGGATGCGCTGCGTCGCCGCGCTAATCGTTGGCATCATCGCCGGTTGCACGCAGCCTTCCAGCAAAATCACTTTGCGGGCATCGGCTGCGAAATTCTGCGCCGCAGGTATGACCCCGATCGGGCGCGACTGCGGCACTTTGCCGCGCAGCGCAGCCGGCACCAACGGTCGCATCAGCTTGCCGATGCGCATCGCGGGCGCGAAGAGTGGTGAGTTCAGCCCTTCTTTCAAGGCAGTGCGCTTCATGCGCTCCATGAGTGGGCGCGGATGGGTCACTGCGGTTTTGCGTTCAACAATATCGCGCCCGATATCTACAAGCTTGCCATATTGAACGCCCGACGGGCAAGTGCTCTCGCAATTGCGGCAGGTTAGGCAGCGATCTAAATGGGTGCGGGTTTTATCGGTCGGCGCTTTGCCTTCGAGCACTTCTTTGATGAGATAGATGCGCCCGCGCGGACCATCGAGCTCATCGCCCAGCAATTGATAGGTTGGGCACGTTGCAGTGCAAAAACCACAATGTACGCAGCTACGCAAAATCGCCTCGGCTTCGTTGCCTTGCGCGGTTTTTTTGAATTCAGCGGATAAATTGGTTTGCATAATTTATTTCTCATCGCCCTCGGGGCGCGGCGCTGCGGATGTGTTTTCGCTAAACATTCGCCCGACATTAAAAATCCGGTAGGGATCGAACGTGTTTTTGAGGCGCTGATGAATGGCGAGCAAGGCTGGCTGCGTCGGATGAAAGCGCGGAACACCATGATTTTTTGGGCAGAGCAATTGTGCGTGACCGCTATGGGATTCTGCCCAGTCACGGACGGCAGAAAACTGCGCCGCAGGTATACGCGCATAGCGCTGCGCGCCACTCCAATCAAGCAGAAAACTTCCATCGGCAAAAGCAAGGTCTGCGCTCGCCTTTACGCTCAATCGCCACAGTGCATCGCCGCCCGCCTGTGTGAAAAACGATAACTGTTGATCCCGCAAATCTGCCCACCAACGGGTATCGTCGGTCGATTCCCCGCCGATTTTTTCGCATGCAGCTTTCACAGCGGCTTCCGCACCCGAAAGTCGGAAACGCGCGATGCCATCGAGCCAGGCTGCGCCAGAAATGGGCAATGGTCTGCTTGCAAATAGCGCGCATTTCTCTAAAAACTGCGCCGCAGGTATTTCAAAGCGCAGCGTCGTTTGCGCCTTGGGCAGCGGCAGGCATTTAAACGAAACCTGCGTAATCACGCCGAGAGTGCCCCATGCGCCGCATTGCAGCCGCGACACATCGAAACCCGCGACATTCTTCATGACTTGCCCACCGAAGCGCAGTTGCTCACCTTTGCCATCAATGATTTCAACACCCAAAATAAAGTCTCGTACGGCACCCGCAAAGGGCCGCCGCGGCCCGCTCATACCCGATGCGACCACGCCGCCAATCGTCGCGCCGCTTACACCAAACGGGGCTTCAAACGCCAGCATCTGCCCGGCATCGCGCATCGCAGCTTCGACTTCGATGAGAGGCGTGCCGCAGCGTGCGGTCATCACTAATTCGTTGGGTTCGTAGGCGACGATTCCCGCGTGAGCGCGCGTGTCAAAAATTTCACCCTGCGTGGTTTCGCCAAAGGCAGCTTTGCTGTCACTGCCCGAAAGCTGGAGCCGAGTGCCGCGCGCTGCAGCTTCTTTAATCTGCGCCTGCCATATTTCAATCATTATTTTTTCGCATAAATAAACGCGGGGTCATCGTATTCGACGACTTCTTTCTCTGCGCGCGCTGCCGCTGCCCACTCAAGCATTGCGGGATGGGCGAGCATGGTTTGCTGATACTGCGCGGCCACATCGTTTAATGCGACGTGGTAGGTGTTGAAGCGAAACACGACCGGTGCAAAGTAAGCATCCGCAATTGAAAATTCACCAAATAAATACGCACCTTCTGCTTTCGCCCGGCGCCGCGATGCTGTCCAAATCGCTTCAATGCGGCCGATATTTTTGGCGACCTCGGGCTCCGGTGTTAACGAAAAATCAGAGCGCACGCTCATCGGCATTTTTGATCGCAGCGCGTGAAAGCCAGAGTGCATCTCAGCACAAAAGCTGCGCGCCGCAGCCCGCGCGAAACGGTCTTGCGGCCACATACCGGCATGCGCTTCCGCCAAATACTCTGCAATCGCCAGCGAATCCCACACCACGGCATCACCGTCGAGCAACGCCGGCACTTGCCCGGTCGGTGAGTATTGCGTGACTTTGCGCTTAAATTCCTCGCTATCAAATTTCACTTCAATCTCTTCAAAGGCGATATTGAAGCCCTTGAGCAGCATCCAAGGTCGTAATGACCATGAGGAGTAATTTTTGTTGCCAATGAGTAATTTGTAAGTCATTATTTCTTTTATACCTGCGGCGCAGATTTGTCGTTTTTAGGTGGGAATTGGCACTGTTTTGCCCGGATTCATGATGTTGTGGGGATCGAGCGCACGCTTAATTTTTTGCATCACTTCCACTGCGTCGCCATGCTCGGCTTGCAGGGCTTTTAGCTTGTGAATGCCGATTCCGTGCTCGCCAGTGCAGGTGCCGCCGAGTTTGATCGCAATTTGCGAAACCTGCATCGTGAGCGCATCAGCGCTCGCCCGGGAGGCGGGATCGCTCGGGTCGAAGAGCACAGTGAAATGAAAATTGCCGTCACCGGCGTGGCTTAAAATCGGGCAAGTCAGCCCCAAGTCATCGGCTACCGCTTTGCATTCCAGCAAGCAATCGGCGAGCCGGGAGATCGGCACGCATGCATCGGTGGCGAAGGCTTCGTAGCCTGGCTTTAAAGCCAGCGCCGCGTAATAGCCGTTGTGTCGCGCCGTCCATAAAACCGTGCGGTCTTCTTGTGCGGTCACCCATTTGTAGGCTTCGCCGCCGTGGTCATCGCTAACGCTTTGCATCTGCTGCGCCTGCTCTTTCACGTAGGCTTCGGTGCCGTGAAATTCTAAAAATAGCGTCGGCTTTTCTTCATAGCCGGTGAGCTTTGAAAAGGCAATGCACGCGCGCATTTGCACGCCATCGAGCAGCTCAATTCGCGCCATCGGAATGCCCATTTGCATAGACATAATCACCGTGTCGCAGGCCGATTTCAAATCGGGGAATTGCACAACAGCGGCGGCAATACTTTCTGGTATGCCGTAGAGCTTCAATTGAATTTCGGTGATGATGCCGAGCGTGCCTTCACTGCCCACATAAAGCCGCGTGAGATCGTAGCCCGCGCTTGATTTTTTGGCCCGCGTGCCGGTTTTGATAATCTTACCGTCCGGCGTGACCACGGTTAACCCAAGTACGTTTTCCCGCATCGTGCCGTAACGCACCGCGTTTGTGCCAGAAGCGCGGGTGGCCGTCATGCCGCCTAAACTCGCGTCCGCACCCGGATCGATGGGGAAAAATACGCCTTGATCTTTGATCTCGCGATTCAACTGCATGCGGGTGACGCCCGCTTGCACTCGGCAATCCAAATCTTCTGCGCTTACACTCAATACTGTATTCATGCGGGAAAGATCAATGCAAACGCCACCGTACAGCGCCGCGACGTGGCCTTCCAGCGAAGTGCCAGTACCAAATGCAATGATCGGCACCCGCGCAGCATGACACAAACGCACGATGCCCGCCACTTCTTCAGTGGACTGCGCAAACACGACCACATCGGGTAGGTGTGAGTCTTTCATACCCTCGCCATGCGAGTGGTGCTCGCGCACCGCGTCGGTGGTGACGGTACGCTCACCGTAGCTGATGCGCAGATTTTCAATTAACTCTACCAATGCAGTCATGTTCTCACCTTAATTTAAGAAGGGATACTATTTTTTTTGCATCCCGTTTCAAAACTCCGCCCGCGCTTTTTGAGAAAGGGCAGGAGCGCATTTGCACTGAATGTACAGATTAAATGCTGGAAAGTGGATTGTGCCTTGTTCGCGAAGGCTTGCGCCCCGTATGGTCTGGGGTGAAACCCTAATCCGAAACGATCGTTTGGATTGAAAAACCTGCAGAAACTAAAAATACCTGCGGCGCAGATTGACCTGATCCTGCCCCGGATTCACGGACACTAAGTTAGTTGGTTCTCGAACTGCTCAGGCGAGCGGTAGTTCAAAGCGGAGTGTAGTCGCTCGCGGTTGTAG
>JANPBT010000051.1:0-15398 GCA_031430575.1 Betaproteobacteria bacterium
GTGATTCCGCTGGATTGGCTCTTGCAGCGCCGCCAGAGCTCAACGATTCATCGAGCGTGATAGAAGTCGAGTCCCTCAAAAAGAATAAAGCGATTGATCGGCTTTTGATTCAAGCAAAGCGGATAAAGGTTCGTACTGTTCAAAATGGTATGGCACTTCCCGGTAACGTAACGATTCTGACTGCAGTTGGTAATGAGACATCAGTTCAATTTACTTGCTTCGACAATAGAAAAAGCCTGCAGATAGTGTCTGCAGAGCCCTCATTCTCAGCAAAGGGATCGATAACCAAAAACCGCTATTTCTGTATTCGGGGGACTGAGCGCTTAATCGCATTGGCACTTGAGGGGACCTTCTCCTTTGAGGGAGAAGAGACGGTAACTGAAACTGCGAAGTCCTCGGATTACATCGAGAACCCCCAAGAAATCGAACCGATGATCGTCGAGCCCCCATGCTGCTACGCGGGGGACAACTTTGTCGATCCGCCTCTGGACGGGTTTGCTGGCGATGGCAGTGGCGGTAGTGGGGGGCCTCCTTCGCAATGCGTAGCGAACTGTAACGCGGCGTACTCACGGTTCGCTGGGAACTGCCGTGCACTCGTAGCCCCGCCACTGGTGTATGCATGTATGGGGGTCGTTTCCGCTGGATGGGCTGCTTGCGCATTGGGGTGTTTCTAGTGACGAAATGCGTTGTTCGAATGCACGCGCGCCACCGGGAAACCGGGGAAGTGGTTCCGCTCGAATTCTCACTGGAGTTCGTGGGACAGTCGAACGGGGGATGCTCGGTGGCTGTCGAAGGCATTAGTCCGGCTCAGAAACTTTGCGTAGAAAGAGTATGCTTCGACGCACCCAACGACTTTGGGAATCTGGACATGGCTCTTTCGTGGATCGTTTTCGAGATGGCTCGCTTCAGGGATGAGTGGGACGTTGCTGCCGCGGGGAAATTCGTTGCGGACGCGGCCCAGGGCGAACCGACGGCCTCCGCGACACCGACGCTTGGCGGGAGTGTTGTACTGGGCTGCTTGACTGAAGTGCTCTTGGCAAATGGAGCGGGTTAAGTACATGCGGCGCAGATTTCGCGAAATCTGCGCCGCATGTATAAGTTGCGACTTTTTAGCGCCAATACAGGCGCGTAGGATTTTTCTGCATTACCGTCTCGTGAGCCGCGGGATCAACGCGCCATAGATCTGCGCTATCCAAGAGCGCGCCGTAATCTGCCTGCGCTTCATGATGGGTGCACGGCCAATCGCTCGCCCACAATAGCTGTCCAATGCCCAATTCACTTGCCCAGAGCGCCGCCAGTGTGGCACTCTTGTCGCGCTGGGCGTATTCAGAGATTTCGCCGAGCCGGTATGCGCCGCTGAGCGTAACGAACGTTTCTGCGCCGCCGCGTTGGCGAGCGCGCACGGCGAGTACGGTCTCATCAGTTGCTGATGCGCTGGCAGGCTTCGCAAAATGATCGAGCACGAGCGGGATTTCACTCGGGATGGCTGGAATGAGCGTCGCGTATTGAGCAACGTCAGCGTGTAGCTCAACATGCAGGCTTACGGCGCGCAGATTTGCCCACCACGACGAAGGGATCGCGCGCAACTGACTTTGCGCATGTGGGCTTCCAGCAAAATTGAGCCGCACGCCGCGAACGCCTTGGCGGTAGAGTTCAGCGAGCGCAGCAAGCGAAATCGTTTCGGGCACAACCGCCACGCCGCGCAGATCATCTGGCGCACACGCAATCGCGGCGAGTAACTGAGAATGATCCGTACCCAAAAAGCTGGGCTGGACGACGACGCCGCGTGTTACAGATGCGCTTAGCGCTGCGCTTTGCCACTGCGCCAGCGTGCTTGCGTAAGTCGGAACGTAACGTGCGCTCGCGATGTCTTCGCCTTTGGAAAAAACGTGAAAATGGCAATCGCAGCGCGGTAAATCGATCAAGGCGTTGATGGCAGTTTGTGGCATCAAGAAAGTATAAAGGTGCGCCGCCGTTAGAATGTTTTGTCGATACCAAACCACCCGTGAGATCGGAATCAAGATGAGAATACGAGAGATGCGATTTTCAGCCTTTGCTTGCGCCGCAGCGCTTACCGTTGGCTTCTGCGCAGGCGCTGCGCACGCACAAACGTGGCCCAACAAACCAATCTCCCTCATCGTCACTTACCCCGCAGGCGGCGGTGCTGATGCCATGGCGAGGCTCATCGCGCCCAAGCTTTCTGAGGCGCTCGGGCAAAGCGTTGTCGTTGAAAACAAGCCCGGCGCAAGCGGTCAAATTGGCGCAAGCGTGGTGGCGAAAGCCGCGCCCGATGGCTACACGCTGATGCTCGATGCGTCCTCGTTCGCGGTCAATCCATCGCTCTTTTCAAAGCTGCCTTACGATAGTGAAAAAGCCTTCAAGCCCATCGGCGTCATCGCGTTATTCCCAAACGTGCTTTTGGTAAACGCAAACTTCGCTGCAAAATCAGTGACCGACGTTGTGAACATGGCGAAAGCGAAATCAAATGCGGTCGCTTATGCCTCGTCGGGCAATGGCTCGGCGCAACATTTGGCTGGCGCAATGTTTGAAGCGGCTGCAAATGTCGATATGCTGCACGTGCCTTACAAAGGCGGCGGGCCGGCATTGATCGATGTGATCGGCGGGCAAGTGCCGATCTTCTTTGGCAATTTAGCTTCAACGTTGCAACACGTGCAATCGGGAAAATTGCGGCCCCTGGCAGTCACCAGCAGCAAGCGCTCGCCCATCTTGCCGGAAGTGCAAACCATTGCCGAGTCGGGTGTTGCGGGCTATGAAGTGCTGGAATGGAACGCGCTTTTTGCGCCCGCCGGGACGCCCGAGCCGGTGATTGCGCAAATAGCAGCTGCGCTCCAAAAAGCACTCGATGCGCCCGATGTGAAAGCCCGCATCGCCCAGCTCGGTGGCGAGCCGCAAACCGCAAAACCAGAAGTGGCGCAGCAATTTTTGCGGCAGCAAACTGCACTTTGGGCAAAACTTGTTAAAACCCGCAACATTACCGTTGAGTGATCGCAATGACCCAACCTGTATCACGCTGCTTTTGGGCAATGGGCGTACCTGATTATTACGAAAAATATCACGATGAAGAATGGGGCGTGCCTTGCTTTGATGAACACAAGATGTTCGAAATGATGATCCTCGAAGGCGCGCAGGCCGGGCTTTCATGGCAAACCGTGCTGGCGAAGCGCGATTCGTATCGCCAAGCGTTCGACGATTTCAACGTTGAAAAAATTGCCCGCTACACCGATCGCAAAATTGAAGCGTTGCTCCTAAATCCCGGCATCATTCGCAACCGATTGAAAGTTCAATCAACAGTGACCAACGCCCAAGCGCTTTTGAAATTGCGCGAGACCGCGGCGCGGCCAGAGTGGGCGCTTTCTGATTTTTACTGGCAATACGTTAACGGTCGCCCGCAGCAAAACGCATTGAAATCGAAAGCCGACGTGCGCGCGACCACCGACGCATCAGACGCGCTTTCAAAAGCGCTCAAAAAAGGTGGCTTTAAATTTGTCGGCTCTACGATTGTGTACGCGCACATGCAGGCCTGCGGCATGGTCAACGATCACATCACCGATTGCATTCGCTATGAAGCCGTGCGTGCGATGGGTGAGGCAATTTAGGCCGAAATCTGCGCCGCAGGTATTACCTCAATGTTTACACATCCTAGTTGACCGCTCCAAACGCGGTCTGCATGCAATACCACGCTAGAAGCCCAACTCGATAAACTCGATCCCGCTTACTTTTGCATTGCCGTCTGGGGAGGTGGACAAGGCTTCAAAGGTGATTTTCATGCGGCCCGTGCCGTCGGAGTAGGCCTCAAATTCGCGCACGAGCGCTCTATTTGCACCGCCCGCTTCTGTGAAGATGTCTACGCCTTTTAGCACCACGGTTTCCGGCTGCCGAAGGTTGCTCACAGCAACGTTAAACACACGCATGCCAGGGCCGGTGCTCGTTCCGCCGAAACCGTCTACTCCCCACCAGATTTCTGCGAAGTGCACGCGTACTTTATAGCGGCGGCCCTCTGCTAATACAGGCGAAGTGTAGGTAAATCTTCCTCCGTAGCGCTCGGATTGACACACCGGTTGCGGAGCGGGTTCGACCACGCTTCCGATCGTGATCGCACCAGTAGAGACGAAAATATTTCCTGAATCTGCGCCTTCATCCGCGCGAAAATTACCTGAGTCAACGCCGCCCGTATTGATTGCCTTTCCGAAATACGGTAGCGGTGGGGGCGGTATTTCGTCGCCCACACCGACAAACATTCCGCGCCCACCCGTACCGATGTAGATTACATTTTTCTTCGTTTTGCTGGCATCCATCGAGCTAATTTTTCCGAATTGATTTTGGGTTGGATCGGAGACCAATTCCCACGTCGTACCTAAATCTTTGGAGCGATAAATGCCATCGGTAGTGGCAGCGCTCAAGCGGCCATGGATATACAGGTAAGGTTTGTCGTCGGCATCACCCTTTCCAAACGCTGCGAAATTCACCACCTGCGCGGTTTCCAATGGCTGGAAGCTCATACCAAAATCATCAGAACGAAACATTTTGAACGCCTCGCGCTGATTGCGATTCGCAGCGAACGTAGCAAAGAGCTGCCCCGAGCGCGTGGGGTTTACCACTACGTTGGCGGCGAGTGTCCACCACGGGGGCATGCCCATTTGCCACACCTCTCTCGGACTGCCTTCCCAAGTGCGTCCGCCATCGGCGCTAGTGTAGAAACGCCCACTTTCGAGGTAGTAGAAGCGATTGCCATCAATACGATCCGCAACGAGCACTTGTCCGTTCCACCATTCATTGGACAAGCGAAACGATGCCGGTACGTCCGTACCATCTTTGCGTATGATGGGCTGCCATGTTTGGCCGCGATCGAAGGTCACTTGTGGTCTTGCCCAACGCGTAGGCGCCCACACCATATTGTCGGGATTATTAGCGGACATGGCGATGATCCCACCAGAGCCAGGAGACGTATTGGCGAACGGCGTGAACGATTTGCCGTTGTCGCTCGAAAAGCCGGTGCGCACAGCCCACCAGCCGCCTTTGTCTTGATCCCAGCCGACGAAGGCTGCGTACTGTGATTTTTGTCCTGCATAGTCAAGGCCTGTACCTCCCGCTACAAAGTCAATCGGCGCTAGCGTGCTCGAAGGCACATCCTTCACACTCGCGTGGCGAAAGCCAATCATATCGGCAGCAAGCGATAAAAGCTCCGCGCTTTCCGCCGGATTATCCGCGCGCGCAGGCGGCGCTTTCACGCCACGGATCACGAGCTCTTCTAGGCCGCGCATTGACCACGACCATGTAGGGGTTTGCGCGCTCACATTTGCGGTTGTAATCACGCCAAAACCATTCGTTTGCCAAACAGTATCAATCACGCCTGGATCAAAAACCAACGCGGCGTTGCCCCACTCGCCTACGGGTAAGTTGTAGTTTGAAGGCTTCGGCTTCGGGTAGTACGCTGGCTCGCTTTGCAAGGCCGATTTCGCCATTTCCACCCAAGTATCGCCACCATTTGTAGTGCGAAATACTTGGCGCGCGCCACCGCGTGCGACTAATACATGGTCCGAATTTTGCGGATCAATAGTGATTCCGGAGTAGGTCGCTTTTTCGGCATCGGGCACCATTCGCGTCCATGTTCCAGCTTTCAACCGCCAAACGCCGCCCTCAATTTTCGTGCCATTAAATTCACCACCTTCATCGCCTCCGTACGTTACAAATAGCGTACCGGTCGCACTGACTGCCGCACGGAGCGGATACGCGTTCGGCGAGCCGACCACCTGCGACCAAGTGACGCCTGAGGTTTCACTGCGCCACACACCTTGCCCGTACACACCCGCATAGAGCACGCGCGCGCCGCCATTGGCCTGACCCGCGCTGCGATCCGCTACGATAAAGTTGACGCCTGGCTGAGGCGCTTCAGGTAAACCCTTTATTTTCGTCCACGCGGAATTATCGTAGCGCCACAAACCTTGCTTCCGCGAGCCGAAGTAGGCGCGATTGGCATTGAACGGATCAATCAGCAGGCGCTCTCCCGTCATGCCTCGAAAATCATCATTGCCGCCCATATAAATCTTACTGGAGGCGAGCCCTGTAGGCTTCCATGTAACGCCCCGGTTATCGCTCGTAAATACTTCGCCCTTAAAAATTACTTCATCGGTGTTACGCACAAATTCGCGCTGTAGTGGTGCCGCTTTCCAAACGCGATTGGGATTGACGGTATCAAGCGCAACGCTCTCGACGTCACACACGGCATCTTGCGATCTCGAGAAAACGTCGCAGGTGTTCGCCCACGCGCCCGAGCCTGTCCCATCGTAGCGGAAGACGCCGCCGACATCCGTGCGAATGTAGCGGTGGTGCGGGAATTTTTCATGGATTACCAAGCCAGTTACGTAGCCCATGCCTTGGGTGTTGACAGACTCCCATTTAAAAGTGGAGAGCGGTTGCGCGAAGATGCTGGCGGTTGCCAATGCCATGGTGACGAGACCACTCGCCATTCGCATTTTTAGCGCATGCACATGAGAGAAAAGAGTCATGGGTATTCTTCCGTTTCAGAGATGTTGTTGAGATGGAATTTGAAGGAGGTAGTGCACTGTTTCCTGCGTCGAAATCGACTTGATAAATGTAGGTGTCGCTTTCGCATAAATTTGTCTTCAAACCTGTGCACGTTTCAGGCCAAAGAGAAATTCTCTTTAGCAAACAATGATCTAGTTCAGAAGAGCCTTCGATGCAATGCTTGTTTTGCGACGAATCGGTCTGTGTCCAACAACAAGAATATGAATGCGATGGCTAGCGCGTTGATTTCGAGCATAAATTTTCGTCTGCGTTCAGCGACGGCGTCGCATTGACGAGGCTTTGTCTATATTTCTCAAAGACGTTGGCATCGATCTACGCAAAATGAATCGAGTTCATTGCGTTTCGTGGGTTGTTTTCGCTGAGTTGTATAAAAATGTCGCGAAGTCGACTGTATCGTCTTTTCCGTATTGATTTTTATCTGCCATCTAAATGCCTATGCGGCACGCAAAACCCATCGATGAGTGTGCGCACGTTTGGCAGAGCATGACGCACACCACTTTCAATCATGTTGGAAAAGTTTTTGGCCCACAGCTGCGATGTCCAAAAGTTCTCTTACTGGATATTCGCACCTTCAGCAGCGGATTGATCCGTGCGTTGCTGTGTTGATTGTCGCTCTGACTATCGAGCGATTTTTGAATACCTACGGCACAGCTTTTTCTTCAAAAGGCAGTTTTTTTTCAGCAATGAAATAAAGCGGTCGCGCGCGTGCTTCGGCTAAAGCGCGCCCGAGATATTCACCGATCACGCCGAGCGCAAGAAGCTGCAGCCCTCCGAGACCGAGCACGGTGACCATCACCGTCGGATAGCCTTGAACGGCATCGCCAAAGATGAGCGTGCGCACAGCGATGAAGCTGCCATAAATGAAAGCGAGTAGCGCAAAAGCAATGCCAAGAAAGGTGACCGCGCGCAGCGGCGCCATGCTGTAGCCCGTTAATCCTTGAATGGCATAGTTGGTCATTTGCGACCAGCGCCATTTGGTCGCACCGCCCACGCGTGCTGCTTGATCGTACTCGACGAAGACCGTGCGATAGCCGACCCACTCGGCCATGCCTTTGAAGAATCGATTGACCTCACGCATCTGCGTGATGGCGCGCACAACAGGTGCTGTGAGTAATGAAAAATCGCTTGCGCCCCGAGGCATTGGAACATCGGAAAACGTGCGCATAAACCATTGAAACCCGCGCGCTAAAAAGCGCTTGCGCCGACCTTCGCTCGCGCGTGATCGGCGCACCGCGATGACCTGCTCACAACCGCCTTGTGCCCAACGTGCAATGAGCTGCTCAATCATTTCAGGCGGGTCTTGGCCATCACCATCCATGAAAATCACGAGATCGTCATCACGCAGATCGGCTGCGAGTGCATCAAGTGCTGCGAGCATCGCTGCTTCTTTGCCGAAATTGCGGGAGAGCGCGATGAGACCGACGCGGGGATCGTGCTGCGCAAAGGTGCGCACGGCTGCGCGCGTATCGTCTTGGCTACCATCGTCGATGAACCATACCTGCGGCGCAGTTTTATGCTCCCTTACGATGCTTTCAAGGGTGAGCGCGAGCGCAGGCCAGAGCTGCGCGAGTGAGAGCGCTTCGTTGAAAACGGGAATGAGTATGAACAGCCTGCGCATGATCGGCGCAGTGTAGCGGTTTGAAATTGTGGTGAGCGTTATTCGAGATAGGCGTTGGCTTGCGCAACGTCGGGCTCATTGAGCTTGCCAGTCGCGCCCTTGAGTCGCAGCGTGTTGACAATCGCGTTGTAGCGCGCAGCCGCCAAATCGCGGCGCACCGAAAAAATGCTCTGCTGCGCATTGAGTACGTCTAGGTTGGTGCGCACGCCGACTTCTAAGCCAAGGCGGGTCGAAGCGAGCACAATATCCGCAGATTTCAATGCTTGCTGCTGTGCAGCGATTCCAGACAGCCCGCTGACAACGCCGAGATACGCGGTGCGCGTGCTTTGCTGGGCGATGCGGCGTGCGGTCTCAATATCGTTGCGCAATTTATCAACGTTGGCCATCGCCCCGCGAATGCGGGCATCGGTCGCGCCATTGGTAAAGAGTGGCTTGGCAAATTGCACGCCAATCGCGGCATTGCGCCCAAGCGCTACGGAATTGCCCGAAGCGCTGCCATTGGCGAGCTGGGCACCGGCGTTGCTCACCAAATCGAGCGTCCAGTCGTTGCTACGCTTTTGACGTTCAATTTCAAATTGAGAAATTGTCATCTGCTGCATTGCAATGCGCACGGAAAAGCTTGCATCGTCCGCCTGATTCACCCAAGCATCCATATTATTTGGATTAGGTAAATCGGGATTCACGTTCGCGCGCAAGCCTTTGAGATTATTTTCGTAGCGGCCGATAACTGCGCGCAACGCCCAACGCTTGGTCTCTAAATCATTTTGCGCTGCGACTTCTTGAGCGAGCACCAGATCGTATCGGGATTGGGCTTCGTTGGTATCCACAATCGTAGCGGTACCCACTTCAAAATTGCGCTTGGCTTGCGCAAGCTGCTCACTGACCGCAGCTTTTTGTGCGCCATTAAGCGTGAGCGTATCTTGCGCTTGCAACACATCGAAATAGGCTTGCGCGAGGCGCAAAATAATATCTTGCCGCGCTGCATCAAGCGCGATTTCAGCAAGCTTTACACCCGCATCTGCCTGATCGATATTGACTTCGATTCCGGTGCGGCGCAACGGGTAGCTCGCAGTCGCGCCGACAGATGCATTGAGGTAGGCTTGGTCGGAATTGAAATTGGGGCTGCGGGTATTCACGCCGCCGTAATTCAGCCCGCCACCGGCGGTGATGGCCGCAGTCAGGCCATTTGCTGATTGCGCCAAGGTCACCTGCTCGCGTGCGGCGGCGACGTTAGATTTGGCCGCCGCAACAGCAGGGTCGCCCTCGACCGCTTCACGGTAGAGCGTAAGCAAGTCAGCAGCCCATACCTGCGGCGCAGAAATGGCCATTGCAAGGGCAACGGTCAGCAGCGTTTTTTTCATGCACATTCCTTCAGTAGCGCGCCAAGCGCGCATCAACTTCGAGTGCCCAGGCTTCGATTCCGCCGCGCACGTTAAATACACTATCAAATCCATTTTGCTCAAGCATTACCGCGGCGGCATAACTGCGCACGCCATGGTGGCAGAGCACGAGCAACGTGCACTCTGACGGCAATTGCCCCCACTGCGTCGCAACCTGCCCAAGCGGCAGATGCAGCGCACCGTCGATGTGGCACGCATCCCACTCCCAGCGCTCGCGCACATCAACGAGCAACACGTCTTCACGCGTTTGCATCATCTCTGCGGCTTTGGCAGCGGGTATGTTGCGCACCATCAAAATACAAACGCCTTGGCTTGCGGCGCATTTAAAAGCGCAGGCACAACCGTCTCAAACAAAGTCTCGCCAACGATGCCGCCTGCCCCGCTACGGGTGAACACGCGGGCAAACATGACCGGCTCGCTGCCGATGATTGCAAAAAGTTTGCCTTCGGGCTTGAGCCACGCCCAGGCGCCTGCGTGCATCACTGGCATCGAGCCGCCAAATACGATCACGTCGAAAGGTCCGCGTGCGGCATGCCCTTTCATGCCGTCGCCGACGATGACTTCCGCGTTATAAATCCCCGCGTCAGCCAGATGGATGCGGGCAGACTCGGCTAACGCAGGCACGATTTCAACGGAGGTCACCTGCGCGCTGCGCGCTGCGAGGAGCGCAGTTAAGTAGCCGCTACCTGTGCCGATCTCTAATACACTTTCACTGCCAGCAAGCTGAAGGTCTTGCACCACGCGGGCTTCAAGCTTCGGTGTCCACATCCGTTGCCCATGCCCGATAGGGATTTCGAGATCGGCAAATGCCAGCGCTTGATGGGCGACCGGCACGAACGATTCGCGCTTGAGCGTGGAGATTAAGTTGAGGATAACCGGGTCGAGCACGTCCCATGTGCGGATTTGCTGCTCGACCATATTGAAGCGGGCTTGTTCTATGTTCATACCTGCGGCGCAGATTGGTTAGGCGTAGTTCCCGATTTTAGCTGGCGCTTGATCTCCTTTTTAGCTTTGCGGCGCTCAAAGAAGCCCTCCAGCATCGCGTAGCCGACGGGAACCACGATTAAAGTCAGCAAAGTTGAGGTAATCACCCCACCAATAATCGCCCTGCCCATCGAGGCGTTGCCACTGTCGTCAGCGGTGCCGATGGCGATGGGCATCATGCCAAAGACCATCGCCGCGGTGGTCATGAGTATCGGGCGCAAGCGAATTTGCCCAGCCTCGCGTAGCGCTTGCGCGATACTCGCCCCCCCTCGACGGGCTTGGTTAGCAAAATCAACTAGCAAGATCGCATTTTTAGTGACTAACCCCATCAGCATAATAACCCCAATTATCGACAGGATGTTGAGCGTAGATCCGGTCAACAACAGGGCTAAAAATACGCCAATCAGCGATAGCGGCAGCGACATCATGATGATAATCGGCTGCGTAAAACTATTAAATTGCGCGCCGAGCACGAAGTAAATGAATACGACCGACAAGCCGAGTGCCAATATTGCATAGCCAAACGACTCTTGCATCATTTGGGCTTGCCCTTCATAGACGAAACGAAAGCCCGGTGGCAAATCGGTGGCTTTGGTCAGCGCCTGAACATCGGTATTCACCTCGCCGACCGATCGCCCAGAGACACCGGCAGAGACCGTAATTTGGCGCTGGAGGGAAATTCGCTCGATAACTTTAGGGCTCACGGTATTGTCGATGCTGGCCACTTGCTTGAGTGAAATCACGCGCGGCGAGCCGTCGGCATTGAGCCCAGCGCTCACCGGCACATCACTGAGCGCGGAAATATCTGCACGATCAGTTTCATTGAGGCGTAGTCGCACGTCAATATTGTCGCCCGCTGGGGAAAGCCAAGTGGCCACCACATCGCCGCCCACCAGCACGCGCGCAGCTTGCGAAATCTGCGGTATCGAAACCCCGAGATCGTTCGCTGCGGTGCGGTTTGGCCGGATCGCATAAGCAGGCACAGCATCTTTATCGCTGCTATCAACATCGACCGCACCATTAATTTTGGCAATTTTTTGCTTCACGCCTTCAGCGATGAGTTTCAATTGTGCGACGTCTGGGCCTAGCACCGTGACGTTGATCGGCTTGCCCCAGCCAATGCTCGCGCGCAAGCCTGCGACTTGCTCAATTTCCTTGCGTGCCGCATCTTCGATTTCAAACTGCGTGCGTTTGCGCTTTTCAATGGGCACAAGCGAGACATTGACGAATCCCGTATTTTTGCCATTACCGCCGCCCACGCGCGAGTAGAGATATTCCATTTCAGGATATTTTTTGAGAATGGCTTCAACCTGCTCAATCTTGGTGCGGGTGTAATCCAAGCTCGAACCGACCGGCGTTTCGATACGCACACCAAATTCACTGTTATCCGATTTCGGCTGAAATTCACTGCCAATCAAAGGCACCAAGGCGAAGCTCGACAGCAGCGTTACGAGCGCGATGCCAAGCGTAATCCAGCGATGAGAAAGCGCCCACGCCAGTGCCTCATCATAGATTTTGTGCGCAGCGTCAACCGCGACCTCGAAGCCATCGAGAATATGGCGAATGCCAGGCCAGCGCATCCATTTGCTCGGCTTATCTTCCCAAACGGCCGAAAGCATCGGATCGAGCGTAAAGCTCACGAACAACGAAACCAGCACCGCAACCACCACCGTGATGCCGAATTGATGAAAAAATAAGCCAATAATGCCGCCCATGAAGCCGACCGGGGCGAATACCGCGACGATGGCGAAGGTCGTCGCCAAAACGGCGAGGCCAATTTCATCGGTGCCTTCGCGGGCGGCAGCGAAATGATCTTTACCCATGCGCAAATGGCGCACGATATTTTCACGCACCACAATCGCATCATCAATCAACAAGCCAATACACAGCGAAAGCGCCATGAGCGTGAGCGCATTGAGCGTGAAGCCTAAGGCATTGAGCGCGATAAAGGTCGCGATTACGGCGATGGGCAGCGTTAGGCCAGTGATGACCGTACTGCGCCAGCTTTTTAAAAACAAGAATACGATCAATACCGTGAGCGCAGCGCCTTCGAGAATCGTTTTCTTTACGCCGTTGACGTTTCGTTTCACCGATTCTGATTGATCAGAAAGCAGCCTCATCTCAATATTGGGCGGCAAACTTTTCTTGACTTCCTCAATTGCTTTTTTGACCGCCTCGCCCACCTCGACGGTATTCGCGCCGTTTACTTTCAAAATATCAACACCGATGGCTTCTTTGCCGTTGATACGCGCGTAGGAAGTGCGCTCGGTCAACCCGTCGCTAACCGTCGCGATTTGCTTGAGTTGAATATTTGCACCATTGCGCCGCGCAACGACAATATCGGCAAATTGCTCTGGGCGCGCAAAGCGCGCTTCAACCCGCAGCAATCGCTCCTCCGCACCTCGGCTCATTGCGCCCACCGGCGCATCGAAATTATCAGCGCGGATGGCGGTGGAGACCTGATCAATGCTGACACCAAACGACTTCATTTTCTCGGTATCAAGCTTTATGGCGATTTCACGCCGCGCCTGCCCGCTTACGCTTACCGTGCCCACACCAGAAACATTTTCAACGCGCCGCACCACTACATCTTCAACGAAGCGCGTTAACTCGCGTAAGTTGCTGGCGCCGGTCACGCCCACCGACACAATCGGCTGCTCATTATCGTCACGGGCTTTAGAAATAAACGGATCTTTTGCATCTTTAGGAAAGCTCGGACGGATCACCGCTAACTTATCGCGCAGATCTTGAATGCCGCGATCAATATTCGTGCCGAGGGCAAATTCAATAATGACCAGTGACGATCCTTCGCGCGAGCGCGAACGCAACGTCTTCACGCCCGCGACGGGGTTAAGCGCATTTTCAATCGGCTTGGTGAGGTCGTTTTCGACCGCCTCCGGCGATGCGCCCGGGTAGCCAACATAGACGACAGCATAAGGCAAATTGACCTCGGGCATGGCATCGATCGGCAACTTGAAATACGACACTAAGCCCATCACACACGCCGCGAGCATCACCATCGCGCAGAAAACGGGATTATTGATTGCAATCCGGGTGAGCGTCATTTTGATGCCGTCGCTTTTGTGCCAGACGCGAGCGGAATTGCCGTTGGTGCGACGGCGTTTGCCGCGGCCATATTGGCGGTTTGCCCATCTTTAATTTCCTGCACGCGCGCAGAGATCACTCGATCGCCCGCTTTTGCGCCTGCCGTGAGCACGATCGTGCCCGCACGCTCATCGCGTGCACCTAAAGTGACAGCGATCCGCTTGGCAAGATTACCGACCAACACATAAACGTGCGGCGCAGTATCGGCTGAGCGGATCGCATCAATCGGAATCACCACTGCCGTGCTGGCTTCGCCTAATGCCACCACGGCGGACGCAGACATGCCCGCCTTTAGCGTTAACGCAGGATTAGCCACTTTCGCCCGAACATCAACGGTGCGCGTGCCGGCGTTGGCCATTGGCGCAATGCGCGTGATGGTTGCCTGGAGCGGTTGTGCAATCCCGGCAATGGTCAGCTCCATTTCACGCCCGACGGCGAGCTTTGCAGCCTCTTCAGCCGGTACCTGCGGCGCAAATTCAAGGCTATCAACTTGCATGATGGTGTAGACCGTCATCTCGTTGGTCACGCGCTCACCCGGCTCGACATGGCGGCGGCTGATGACGCCCGCCATCGGCGCCACTACGGAAGTATCGCGCAGCGCTTGCGTAGCGATATTGACTTGTGCCTGCGCGGCATCGGCGGCGGCTTTCGTGGCGAGAAACGTGCCCTCGGTATTATCAAATGCGCCTTGTGAGATGAAGCCTTTTTCCAGCAAGGCTTGCTGCGCTTGCCTATTTTTGCGGGCAGTCTCAAGCTGCGCGCCTGCTTGCGCCCGCAGGCTTTCTTGCTGGCTCACCCGCATGCGCAAATCTGCACTATCAACTTGCGCCAGAATTTCTCCCGCCCGCACCCGCTCGCCTTCGCGCTTAGCTGCGCCCAGCAGCGTGCCCACCGCGCGGGCTTTAGCAACCCCCTGCGCTACCGGCTCCAGCGAGCCGGTGAGCGTCATCGTTTGGGCGACCGCTTTAGTCGTGAGCGTGAATACATCTGTTGCGGCCAGCTCCAATATTTTGGGCAATTTTTTGTCGGCCTCGCGCTTGGCATCTGCGGCTTTGCTCTCGGTCACTTTTTTGTAAACGATCCCGCCGACGCCTGCGAGTAAGGCCAGCCCAAGCACCAGCGCGATCCAGCGGCCTTTATGTTTCATTTTCATTACATTCCCTCATGGTCTTGGGTGATCCCCGCGCCTCTTTTGAACGCGCGCCGGATTCCTTAGTTTCATCTCATTACTTACTGCGCGCACTGTACCGAACTCTCCACCACTTGCAACGTGGCCTGCGACGAAATGGGGATTATGGGTCGCCAACCGCGCGCGGGCTATCGATACCTGCGGCGCAGAATGGCTGCAAATTGGCTTTTCTGCGCCGCAGGTGCGCTACGGCAAACCGTAGGAAAGTTTATTAGGAGGTGCGAGTTACCATTGGCACGGCTAAGAAAAGAATTTCGAGCTTCTTGTTATCACAAATTACGCCGAGCGTCTACTCCCAATTTTGCTAGCTATCAATCAATGGCCACGGGTGCTAGATTCATCCCATGTAAATTAGAAAGAGGGTAATCGTGAAACGCTTCCTCGTACCGCTCAAAGTAACCATGCTACTCTTGCTTGCTATGACCTCAGTTTATGCGGGGGGGGGCGGGGGGGGGGGGGGGGGGGGGGGGGGGGGGGGGGGGGGGGGGGGGGGGGGGGGGGGGGGGGGGGGGGGGGGGGGGGGGGGGGGGGGGGG
>JANPBT010000052.1:0-95825 GCA_031430575.1 Betaproteobacteria bacterium
GAATAACGATCACCGCGCTGAGTTTGTTGCTGATTTATTTGAAGCGCTGATCGATCATCATTTGATCGTGGAGATGGAAGATCAGTGGGCAACCCACGCTGGCGAGCGGCGCTGGATGATGCTCGAAACCGTTAAGCAGTATCTTAGTGCGGGAATTGACGGCGAACTCAGCGGCGAACTCAGCGGCGAATACAAAGCTGAGGTGAGTGACGCGCGCAGCGGTGAGCTCAGCGCTGCCAAAAACGATGCGCAAAACGCAGCCAGCGCGCATGCAACTTATTTCATCAATCAAATGAACGCGCTGGTTGATGAAGATGAAAATAGTGAGGCGGCAAGTCTATTTTTTATCAACGAAACGCCAAACCTGCTCGCCGCACTCGAATACGCCTTTGCAACTAATCCTGAAGACACAATCAAACCAGCGCTGCGCGCTTTGCGTCACTTAGCGTTAGGCGGTTTCCACCAAACCGAGGTTGGGGCTTGGATTGCAAATGTTCGAACGTACCGCGCTGGCGCGCATTCGGCATCTCAACAGCAAATCCTCGATGAAATTACGATGTCTCATTGCTGGCATTTGCAGAATCTCGATCAGTGCCTGGCCATTGCTGATCGACTCTTGGCGAGCGTTGACGTCGATCCGGTTCTGACTGAAAGTATGCTTACTGCGGGGGCTTTTAAGAGCACAGTTTTGTTGATGAGAGGCTGTCCTGACGACGCGATTGCGACATCTGCGCAGCTGATCGAACGCGCCCACACCCAAAATATGGCGTTCGGGCAGATGAGTCATCTTGTCGGAGAATATTTGAGTTTTTGCTGGTGGGCCGGACGATTCTCAGAGGTAAGTCAACTTCGTTTAACCTACGCACGATTTTTGTCTGTTGGTAAGGTCGGGTTTTTAGTGGGAATGATCGATGCGATGAAACTGCACCGCAGCGGGCAAACCCAGCAGAGCCTTGCCTTAGTGAAGAAACTGTCCAGTGGTGCCGTCGTTCGCGAGGACCTTACCTATTTGATGGATGCGTTCGTAGCCCAAGCTCAAATCGCATTTGACTCCGAGCACTTAGACATCTCGTCCATTGGGTTAGAGACATTGAATGACGCGCTGCGTTCAACCCCAGTTTTTGGAGCGCAGCTCAGTAATATCGAAAATCTCTTTACTGAATATAGTCGCTGTAGAAATGGCTCAGCAGACGCGCTAGAAATGGTATTCAAAAAACTAGATCGGAGTGGTGGTTTAGCGGGATCACCTCCCGTAAAACACATGTTAGTAGAAATGTGTCTTGTTCTGGCAATTTCGGCAAAAAGTAGCCAGAAAATTTTGTCAGTGTTAGCACATATTTCACGAACCGCAAACAATCTGAGCTTTCACAGAGCAATGCGACTAACGGAGCTACTTGGATGTGCGGCGATTTCACTTGGAAGCACAAAATTCGCCGATACTTTTTTTGATCTTTCGCAGGAATTTCGCCGCCGAAGTGGATTCACACTTACGAAATTAGAAATCGAAGTCCGCAAAACCGTCGGAATCTTCGACGTGCCACAGTTGCGCGAAGGTGAACTTTTCGACTTGCCGATTCAGCAATTTTCCGGGCGGAGCTACTGGGCTCGGATCGAACCGAGCATTGCATTCATCCAAAATGGATTATTTGACAGTATGAATTAAATGCTTAAGATTGGGAATCGTCGAACCGATCTTCGATCTCACTGTTTGATAGTGTTTGGGAGTTTGTTGGCGATAAATACGTCTCTACGACTTGGACTGCAAGTAAATCGTTTACGGTCGTTAATCTACCGCGACCGATGATTTGCTCGCCTAATCGAAGATCAACGTGTACATGCAAAGGCGATACCGGAAGCGTGAGGACATGGCCGCTTTCGAGACTTTGTAAATCGTTGAGCGACATTGTTAGACCAGACAATACACAGTCAATTTTCAGCGTCGTTGTTACGCTGCGTAGTCTTTCATTTGGCTTTGGATTTGTCTCCAGATCGGCGTGAAGCTCTGCGCTATCGCTTTCCAGATCATCGTCGTGATTGGTTATCGCGTCGATACTCTGTGAATCAATTTCATAAGGTGATAAAGACATTGATGACGCTCCGAGAGTGAGTAGGGTAGGGTGCTTACCGAAAAAACTGTCGGAGCGCACGTATGCAACGAAAGATTCACTACGTAAATTTAACCCAAGAAGCACGTCGCCAGCTGAAAGTGTATTGATCTCGACTAGCGGTAGCCGAACGTCAAAAATTTCAATGTTTACGGGAAGGTTAACGTCGCGTACACGTCCTCGAAATTGACCACGGGCGCGTCTATTCGAAAGTAGGTTGACGCCGACATCTGAGTCCAACGGAAGTAGAAACTCAAATTCGAGCCCTCGACTGAGGCGAGACCACTTAACAAGCATTGCTGGATTTGACCCGGACAAGGTTTGGGTCGATTGAATCGTATTCGCCGGATCTACAGCGAGTCCCAAGGGGTGCACGCTTTGCGCAGGGACGTGCAAAAGCCTGCTTACTAATTCGATGATAAATGCGCTTTCAAACGCTGCTCGATTGTTGTTCAAAAAAAGTTCACGGCCATCGATTCCGTCAACTCTCACGGCAAGTACCGAAATTTCCGTGCCGTAAACTTCAAACGCCCCGATGCCCTTTGTCCGCAGAGTCGGATAACTTACTCTAAGCTCGACTTGCTCATTCGGTTCAGGCCATTCACTCACGAGAGACCCCGCGCATGGATGCAGCGACTGCGCCCACTGCGCCGAAATCGCTCCAAATCTTAGTGCTATGACCTGCGGCGTCATTTTCATCATGGGTTGCATGAGGGTTTGTCTATTCTTGTGCTGAAACGATTAAAGACTCAAGGTACGCCGCACTACTTTTGGGTACGTAATCTTGTGCGCGTGCTTTTGAAAAAATTTGATTTACCGCATCGGTAGAGTGCACGACCGCGACCCCCGCATCAAGTAGACGCTGCATCACCTCTCCAAAATCTGCTCCCACTACTTTCATAAGCACTACTGGCCGTTCAAGCTGCCCTGGTGCATAGCAGAAGCCTAGTAGACGCCTCGCAGATGAATCAGCCAATGCGAAGTTTACGTTTGTGAGATCAAATCTGTCTCTGGCATGCGCTGCTTCGTTCGCAATACCTTTACGCTGGGATTTAATTCGTGGATCACCTTCGCTTTGGATGTATTCGCGTTTCACTTCACTCTTGGCCATCTTAAGGTCTTTTAGCCAAAACATTTTCATTAGGGCTCGATCTACGAATGCAAACACCACCGAAATCGAGAATAAGAGCAGTACCGTCACCAGTAACATCCGGCCTAAAACAACTGCGATATGTGCCCCGCTAGCAGAAAGAGTAGCGTAGAGTTCGCGGGCGCGCGCGTGCACCACTGCGTAGGTGACCACCAGGCAAATGGCTAAAAAAAGTAAATTCCGAATCAATTCGTACCATGTTTTTGCGCCAAACATTTTCTTGATTTTTGCCGCTGGATTGATATTACTCATTTTTGGCTGAATCGAGTCTAGCGCCGGCGCGTAAATACCGTGCGTTAGCAAAATATTTGCGAATACACTCAAGAAACTTACCGCTACCGTAGCTGCAATGAGCACTCCAACCGGCATCACTATAACCATAAGAATCCACCCGTACGCGTCAGCTGGCGCCGTACCAACGCTAGAAAAAAGCAATGTACTCGAGTTACTTACGGAGTTGAAGATGTAAGGCCCGACTACCGCAACGACCAAAGCCATGGCTACTGTTGAGATGACGTTAGAAATAAGCCCCGAGCGCAGGCGATTGCCTTTCTTATTTGCATCTTCAAGCTTCTTCGCTGTTGGCTTTTCGGTCTTTTCTTCGGAGCTCATTTTTTTACTAAGGCCTCAGTGCAATATCTATGGCCTGCAAAAGCTTCGAAATTGGCCCGGTCTCGGTAAGGAGGCGATCAAAAATAGCGGGTAGGCTGATCGCAAGTAGTAAAGCTGCGACAAATGATTTCACAGGACCTGTGATTGATTGAACATCCAGATTTTGAGCGGAGCGCCCGACCCATCCAAAGGCGAGATCAACCATAAAAAGCACTATGCAAAGCGGAGCTAGCAGCAGTAATCCAAATGAGAATAGTTGGCTCGAGTGCTCAGTGAACCAGGTCAACGTTTTCATGGAAATGACCGGCAAAAATGAGTCTGGTGGCCAAAGCGCATAACTTTCAATCACCCCAACGATATAGGCGACTAAACCCCCACTGACAACAAAAAAAGATACTGCGAGTCGACTAAAGAGTAGCGAGAGTGGCGAGGATTGATTACCGTTGAAAGGATCAGAGCCTTGCGATTGCGTGAGCCCGCTAAAGTAGTCTATGTAATCGCCCACGGCTTGAATGGCATAAAACAAGACACTGAATGAAGTTGCCATCAAAAAACCAATCCCGATCTCTTTCAGCACGAGCTTTGCAAACGGGATCTGAATCGGACTCACCGTTGCGCTCTCACCCACTGATGCAGCGGCAACAAAGGCTGCGACGCCGAGAGCCAAGGTTGCTCGGATTAGCCCAGGTACAAATTGCTTTGCTAACAACGGCACTAGTGTGATCGCGACGAGTGCTCGAGGTGTCGCGAGCAAAAAAGTATTGAGGATGGCATCCATGGGCTAATTAATCATTTGAAATGCACGCACGGCAAAGTCGTACACGCGTGCACCTGCCCATCCTGAAAGTGCAATGAGAACTATAAACACGCCTCCAGCTCGGAATGCGTGCGCTAGGCTCGCGTCTTGTACCGAAAAAATGGACTGCAATATGCCAATGACCACGCCGATAACAGCAGCGCAAAGCACGATTGGTGCTGAAACGAGCGCTGCGATAAATAGCATTTGTTGCGCCATCTGTACGAGCTGTGTAGCTTCCATACTAGTAGCTCAGCACAAGGCTATGAATGAGCCGGGACCAGCCGTCTAGCGCTACGAAGAGCAGCAGCTTTAGCGGAAGAGAAATTATCGTTGGTGAGAGCATTTGCATCCCCATGGCAAGTAATACGTTGGCAACAATTAAATCAACTGCTAGAAAGGGCAAAAATATCAAGAAGCCAATATAGAAGGCTGAGTTGAGCTCGCTAATCGTAAATGCCGGCACTAACACCAAAAAATCATCTTCACGGGGCTTCGAAAGTGAGGCTTTAGCATTGATGCGTTCTGCAGCTGATACAAAAAACTTTACTTCTGCTGGAGACGTATGCCGTTTCAAAAAATCCCGCAATGGCTCGCGGACGGGTGAGAGCACTCGCTCAAGTGACTCTTTGGCAGTTATTTGCCGATTTGGCTCGTAGCGATCAAGTGAGTCGGAAAGCGCCGTAAACGCAGGCAGCATGATGAAAACCGACAAGATAATCGCAAGTGAATTGAGTACGATTCCGGGAGGCGCTTGTTGCAAGCCAAGGGCTTGGCGCAGAAGGTAAAAAACAATCACAATTTTAGAAAAAGATGTCACTAAAACCGCAGCCATCGGCGCGAGTGCCATCAGCGCTCCGATAAGCAGCATACTGACTGGATCTGAAACCAAGGACTCCATTGCATTCCCCTCTACAACTTCTTGTTTTTAAGTAACAACTAGGAAAGGTGTTGGTGTGTCTTTTGCGTCGATTGCTAATTTAAAACGTGAGAAACCTTCGGTCGTCTTTCGACAAACCGAAGGTTGTTGATGCAACTCAGGCGAAATTAGCCCCAGAGTTTGTTTGAAGCGTCAGAGCCCATCTTGCCAATTTTGGCTAGGGTTTCTGCATTTTTAGAAACGCTTGCGTTCTTACCGCTTTCGTAGGTACGCTTTACGTTGATCGCAGTTAACTCCTGCTCACCTTCGCGGCTGATTCTTGCCATTTCCTGTTGGAACTGGATATTTTCATTGTTGTCAGCCTGTAATTTGGCGATACGTTCTGTTACTGTTTGTCCGGTTGCGGCAGCCATTTTGAATTTCCTTAAAAAAAAGTGATTGAAATTACATAAAAAAACATTAGATTTGAACTTCTACAACTCGCTACTTCACTTAAGACTGATTGTTCATGCAAGAATATTTAATCTGACCAACATGTTTGCATCGCGCTCATTTTTCTCCATTGTGTCCACGATTGAGCCACTTTTCCCAGCACGTGATTCTTGATTGTTGAGTAAAGCATTCCACTCACCCCTAAGTCCATCAAGCAGCGCGAAAGCATCCTGATCCCGTTTCGACGCACCGATTTGAATGCTAATTCCACCAGAAGAATCTATAGTAATTTTCTGCGCACCGCGTGGCGGTTTGTCCTCTAGGGTCGAATTATCGATTTTTTCAAGATTGAATTTATCGCCACCCCCGGTCTTGCCCATCAAAACCGCACCGTCGCCGCTATCGAGCTTGAATGCCTTAACGCGACCACCACTAATGCTGAGCGACAATGTTGCCTCGCCTTTGCCTTCGCCCATAGGGATATTCATTGTCCCAGCGCCATCCGCCATTTTTAGGTCGTCTGTCAACATCTTTCCGTCTTTGAACGCTGCGATCACTAACTTCGATGGATCATCTTTACTTGCTTGGATCACTAGTTTCGTTCCGTTTTCAAGATCGATGATCATGCCACGGGCTTCGATGCTTACTTTTGTGTCGCCCACTGAAACGTAAGGATTGGTGTAGTTACCCTCTACCATCATCTTGGCTTTGTTGTCATTGCCCTTAACCTCAATCTGCGGAATCCAAGGATAATCAGCTGCTTGCTTGACTGGTACCAGTTCATTCTGCTTGGGCTGCTTACGCGGCGGTGGCAGGTTTATTTCGATTGGTGCGGGGTAGTTGTTTGATGAACCTCCAACTCCTGATAATTCAATAGTACTCATCATGATCTCCAAAAAATTAGTGGCTTACGGTTTGCGGAGAACCGTTCTTGCCTGAGCTTACAACCGGATTCACCGCTGCAATTTGGCTGATCTCGTTCGCTTTTTTCGAAACTTGATTCATCCGTAACTTACATATAGCAACCACCGTGCCAGCGCCCTCAGATTTTGTTAAATCGCATTGATCAGGGGTATTGTTAATACTTTTCATGGCTGTTGATCGATTTGCGACCACTCCACTGTTTACGACCGTTAACGCGCTGGTAACTTTCTTTACAGGTTTTGCCACATCGTAAGGAACGATCATTACAGTGCCGTTGCTAGCGACTGTCATCTCTTCTGCGCCAATAGATTTCAACTGCGCTCCGGAGCGCAAATCGCTCCCCTCGAATACACGATGACCACTCCTTGTCAAGATAAAGCGCCCGCTACTGCCTCGCATATGATTGGCCTGCACCTGTGCGATGTCGGCGAGACCAAGGTTACGGAGTGTCTCTTCGGTTTTTTGATTACCACGGTCAATCGCTGCGCGCAGCGCGCGCTTTGCAGGTGACAGGTGGGGCTCATCGGTTGCTACAGCGGTCGATGCCTGCACCCATTTGACTTCGCGACCAAATAGCTCATCGCCAATGAGGCGCTGAGTGCGTGTAGGTATTGCATCCGCGCCCGACCAAACCAAGTTCACGGCATTTGCGCTGATACTCTGCACGGTTACGGGTAACCTTTGCGCATTAATAAAATCAGCGATTTGTTCGCGACTTGCACCCTGATCGGCGGGTGGCGGGATCGATGAAATTGCCAGCGCTACTGGTGACGGTTTCTCATTTCCCGTAACGGGGTAGCTGTTGAAATGCAGCCAACTTGAAACGCCAGCGCCTAATGCCCCTGCGAAAATTACACCCGCAGCTAAAGCATGAAGTCGATGACCATGCTGTTTAACGGAAATCTCTTTGCCCAAAGTCGCTACTGCGGCGACAATCCGCGGATCGGTTTTAACTGCCACTGGTTGTGCCTTGGCTGCGATTTGTGGATACATCAGCTGCATTTCGATTTCGTTGCACGAAAGCATTTCGAGATGGGATATGGGGTGTCGTTCGTAATTTGAGACCTCGATACCTCCTAAGCGTAGCTCGCCACCTGTGGAGTGTACGAACCATGATTGATGAGCTTCCCCTTCACGCTCAAAAACCAGTTCAACATCCGTAATGTCGAGAAGTACGAGATCCGAATCTTGATCGGCGCCGACGGTGAAGGTGTCGTGCTCAATGTCGGCGATTAAGCCTTTATGCAGTCCACTATGAATGTGGAGCTTTGGAAACCCAGGGCTACCTTTATTCTCCGGTCTTAGGAGGCTGCGTTCTTGGTCAATGCGTTGCGTGTGTTCGGTCATCGCTTTACTCCAATACGCCAAGAGAGCTTGCGGCAATATCTTCGCTGAGTTCTTCCCACGCGATGACACTGGCGTGGGCGTTGACGGTGCGTAATACGGACGCGGCGGTAGCGCGCAACTCTTTGCCCGTTATGATGATTGGGCGCGCCGCATGCAGCGGAAAACTGTGCAGGATTTGAACCAGTTGTTCGCGTAGCGACTCGATGCGATCTGGTGCGAGCATTGCGTAGGCCGCACCGCCGCCACGGTCTGCCGCCTCAGTAAGCTCTACGGAGAGACTATCGCCCAACTCAATGACCGGGAGTTCATCACTATCTCCGGCAAGTCGTTTACAAAGACTGTCTTTCAACGTGAGGCGAACCAACCCAACGACCGTATCGTCATCTTTTTGCGAAGGATCGGCGACTACGAGTCCCGCCATCAGTGATCGTGAGTTATGAAGCGGTACGCCTTCAAGGATTAGGCGACGAATAATTCCGCAGATTTGGATTAGCGGCACGTTTCGCGTTAAATCCGAAAGCATAGTCGCGTAGTCTTTGCCGCCGCTGCACAAAAGTTTGCGGATGTCGCCTACGGTAGGAATACGGTGCAGGTTAGCTAAAGCACATGCGTCGATGTGCATCCCAATCATGATTGCGAGATCTTTGGATTCGCGATTTCCAGCTTCACTTTTCGCGTTGGCACTCCAATTCCAGGCACGACCGACGATGTGAGGTCGTAGCGGCGCCGCGACTAATCCATCCGCGCTAGCACCACCCTCAAATACACCTCGCGCGCGTTCAACGCCATGAAGCAGGATTTGATATGAATTTTCTGGTACGTGGTTTAAAACTGCGATTTCAAGTACCGGTATTCGGATTCCGGTTTCGTAAAACGTAATGTCAACCAGCGCCGCAAAGGCTTTACCAATTTGATCAATCACACGCGGGATTGCCATGTCTTTGTGAATCACCAGCCGGATAGGCCCCGCGGTGTCGGGCAGCGTACGTGCGTTAAAGAGCTGATACGGGGAATGGCTTGATGCGCCGTCTTCGACGTGCCCGTCGAGGCTTCCAACACCAGTTTTTACGCGAATTTTCAATTGCCGAATGCCATACGCGATTAGCGCAAGACCGCATGCGACAAACGCGAACCATGGTAACCCCGGCACTAAGGCGATCAAGAAGCATCCTAATCCGACTACGATAAGCACGGAGGGGTAGCCACTAAACTGCCGGACAAATGTTGTTCCTAAATCCGTCTTTGCATCTTTGGACGAGCGGGTTGTGAGCAACGCCGCAGCGAGTGCGGTCAAGACTGATCCAATTTGGGAGATTAATCCGCCACCGATGGACAAAATCGAGTATTTATCAATCGCATCGCCGAAATCCAAGCCTCTGCTCATTACGCCTACGCCAATTCCACCCAGTAGATTGATGAAGACGATGATGAGGCATGCAATCACGTCGCCTTTAACGAATCGCACTGCGCCGTCCATCGAGCCGTGAAATTGAGTTTCCCGCTCAAGCTCACTGCGGCGTTCTACGGCCTGCTCTTCAGAAATCGCGCCATTGCGAAGGTCTGCATCAATGCTCATTTGTCTCCCGGGGAGACCGTCGAGCGTGAATCGGGCAACGACCTCAGCAACGCGCTCACTGCCCTTAGCAATCACGATAAATTGGACGACAGTGATCGTTAAAAATACCATGAGCCCAATTCCAACATTACCACCCGCGACGAACTGCCCAAAAGCCAAGACGAGTTGCCCGGCATCGCCATTGACCAAAACAGCGCGCGTCACCGCAACATCGGTGGCAATTCGAAATACTGTCAAGAATAGAAGTACTGACGGAAAAGTAGAAATCTCCGTTGGTGACTTGACCCGTACTGCAAATACGACGAGTAGAAGGGCGAAGCAAATGGTAGCGGCAAGTAAGGCATCGATTACGACAATCGGAATCGGCATCACCAAAATGCTGACGACGCCAAAGATACCCAGAAATAGCCACGGCTCACTGCCGGAAGCGATTTTAAGGATGCCCTTACCTAAATTTGACATTATCCTGCCGCGACTTGATTAGGTTGCGCTCTGCGCAAAATGTTGTAGATGGTCGGACGGCTGACTCCTAGCATTTCAGCGGCTTTAGATACGTTGCCGTTGACCTTTTCCAGGGCACTAATTACACGTTTCATATCATCTTGCTTGCGCATTTCAACCATAGAGGCAAGCGTCGTCGGGAAATTAAGGTTAGCGGGTTGTGTGTCGCCCTGCGGATTGGTGGGGGCTGCAGTCGCAGCCATTGGAGCAAACTGCGATAGGCCTCGGTTAAATACCGTGCTCGAGCTGCGGGGAATCGCAATCTGGAGATGTCTCGCGTCGACCGATCCGCCCTTGGCAACGATTACGGCTCGCCGGATTGCGCTTTGTAACTCACGCACGTTCCCGGGCCAGCTATGCCCAGCGATGAGAGAGAGAGCTTCCTCTGTAATTTCAACATGGTCAACCCCGGCTTCTCGCCCGAATCGAATCGCAAATGATTTTGCGAGAAGAATTGCATCATCACCACGATCACGCAACGGCGGAATTTCAACCAGGGTTTCTTGAATTCTGTAATACAAATCTTCGCGAAATGAACCATTTTCCACCATATCGCTAATGTTGCGGTGACTCGCAAAAATGAACCGCACATCGATTTGTCGCTCAACAGTCGCACCGACCCGAAGCACGCTATGGCTTTGTACGACGCGCAGAAGTTTCGTCTGAATTGCCGGTGGCAAGTCACCCACCTCATCTAAAAATAGCGTACCCCCATCGGCGGCTTCAATAAGCCCCTCTTTCACCGCGCTCGCACCGCTAAACGCACCCTTTTCGTGGCCAAACAGAAGTGACTCGGCCAGCGTTTCAGGAAGGGCGGCTGCGTTGACCGTGATGAGTCTTTTTCCGTTACGCCGGGATTGTTCGTGAATATATTGTGCAAATAGCTCTTTGCCCGTTCCGCTTTCACCGTGCAAGAGGATCGAAATATCAGAACGCGCAAAAAGGGACGCAGTTTCAATCGCCTCAACCATCTGCGGTGACGCGGTCCGAATCGCACTAAATCGAACGAGCTCATCGACATAAAAGTCAGAGTCTGGCGTAAAAGTGCCAACGCGTTTTATCGCCATGATTTGATCGGGATGGGGGGAATTCATCTTGCAATCCTTTCAAGAAGCTCTAATGTACTTTTGGTCTGCACTGGATCTGAGAGCCGCAAGATACGTGGGGTAATAAAAATGAGCCGCTCGCGTCGCACCGTTGAGCCTGTCGTGCCTCGAAATAAGTTGCCGAGCACAGGTAAACGAGAGAGGTACGGCGTTCTCTCGACTCCACGATCCGATCGCTCGAAAAGATGCCCACCAACCACGAGCGTGTGATGATCTTGTACGTTTGCAAGCGTTGTGAGTTGGGTCTTTCTCTGGATCGGCACACCTTCTACCGCGCTGCTACTAAACTCTCCGTCTTGAAAGTAAAGTGATAGCTCTACTGCTTCAACTGGGGTGGTTGCGATCACCCGCGGTCGCACTTTCAGCACCATTCCGGTGGAAACCTCTCGGCTATCGACCGCATCTTTTCCTAAGAGGCGCAACTGAAAGGAATCTGTCGTTGAAAAAAGCGCTTCGACACCATCGCGTGTAATGACGCGGGGTCGGGTTACGACTTGGGCATGACCGCGCGATTCCTGTAGCCGTACGTCCATCATGAAGCTATCAAACGCACCGCGGGCGAGGGCGAGCCCCGCGCTGCCGCTGGTGATTCCTGCTACTAGCGCAGATCCGGCCGAGGTTGTGTTGCGTGAAGATTCATCACGTAACGCTTTCCACTTAACAGAAAACTCCTCAGAAATACCATCAGAGATATCCACTACCATCACTTCAACTTCAATTTGCTTTACTGGCACATCGAGCGTAAAAATGAGTGTCTCGTATGCAGACATTCGCGAGGGCGCATCGTAGATAAAGATTGAATTGGTTCTTGCGTCGGAAATAATATTTCCGATCGGGGCAATACTCGCCACTTGAGTCCGTTCAGTGCTGTCGCTGTCAAATCGGACAGGCATTGCACGCGCTGAGCTCGGGTCTAAGGCGCTTGAGAGTCTTGTTGCAAACTTCAAAATACCATTTGATTCTGCGTTTCGAGAGCCCTCTGCGGTGTTTGGAAGATATCGAAAGGATCGACCACTCACAATTTCCATCGCTTCGCGCAGCATCGAGGCGACCCCCTGCACGCGGATTCCCGCGCTATTACCGCTATCTAATGTGACGTCTGTTGCGGTTGCGTGCGAAAGTTTAAACACACGCATGATCCGACCCTCTTCGGCCGGGCCGCGCGGTACATTTATTTCTGCGAGCTCTGCTACTGGCTTTTGTTTTGTCCGGGCATCTGTTTCTGCGCGGGCATCGGTTTCGATTTTTTTTGTGCGTGCTGTAATCATTTTGATCGCTTCTTCAACAACGCTTGCGTAGCGGGGCGTGCTCGAAAGGCTGACCACGCCAGTGCCCTGTATCTCGCGCAGGGGAATACGTGGGTCAGCAATTTGCAAATCGGTTAACGCGCGGTTTATCTCGTCGACACTCATGCCGTTGGTATCGAATAGCTTGGTGACACGCTCGCGCGCCGGGATCACGCTGACGACGCCGCCGTCGTATGACCAATCGAGGTTATATAAATTGATCAGTTCCTCAAATAGAGATTTTGTCGGTCGCGTAACCGATAGCGACAGGCTTCCTTTCACGCTGTCGCTAACAACAACAGGCATCCCGTTGTGATTCATCACCAGCTCGATTACGGTCGAGAGCGGCGCGTCTTTAACCTTAATGGTAAGCGGTGCGCTAGACCATTTCATGGTTGCTGCATTTGTGGTGATTGAAAGCAAGCAGGACAGCACGATTGTCGCTAATTGCAACGCGCAAATGCCTGAATCTGCGCCGCAGGTATTTACACTTTTTTGCGTCTTGCGAATTATCATGATGGCTGGCTTTCTGTAAAGCGCTTTGTGTGAAGTGGTTTTTACAGCCGTTTCCAATCACAAAACTGACAGTCGCTCTCAAGCTCTCACATCTCGTTGGCATTACTACATTTGAGTAGAAACGTTATGGAAATTTTCTGAGATCGATCGTGGTTTTCTGAGAGACGGCGTGCGCTGATTTGGGAGTAACGTTCACCCATCGCGTGTGATGCACTCATTTGATTTGTCTCTGTCTGGCAACGGAATTCTGCTTCGCGACTTGAACCGCTCACATGACTTCTCATTATTTAACTGGAGAAAAATATGGAAAACGATAGCTTTGAAATCACTCCCATCTCTGCGTTATCAGCGCTAAATTCAATTTCTCGACCCGGGCTCAACGCCTACTCCGCTTCTCTCCCGGGGCAAAATAGGATCGCGCAAGTCATCCCAAACGTTGGCAACAGTCTTCCGCCAGTTTTAGTTGCGCGTGAGCCCGGTACGGTGGAAATTAGCAGCACCGGACGGGCGTCTTCGAGTCTGACTTCAGTTGATCCTTACAAAGATACAGAAGATCTATATAAGCGAATGTCAGACTACACAAAGCAAACAAGCTCGTATCAGCGTTCCATTACGAACATCGAAAACACAGCAAAAATTCTTGATGTGGAGATGCCAGAGACTGTATTTTCAATGCGCAATCCAAATCACCTCGCAAACCCAGTTGCGTTGATTCATGAGTCGAGCAAACTACACACGCAATTTTCACTATTTAATACATTGGTCGGTGGATTGACTAAAGGCATCAACAAATTACTCTCGGCGACGTCTTAATATGAAGCGCGCCGCAGTAGTTTTGCTTTGTGGTTCCGTGTTGCTTTCCGGGTGTCAAGAAACGCTGTTTGGAAAACTCACAGAGCGCGAGGCGAATGAAGTCGTCGCCTCACTTGGCGAGGTTAAGATTAATGCGTCGAAGAAGAATGTCAAAGACGATATTTGGAGCGTGCTCGTTGAGCGGTCCGATTTTGATACCTCTGTGCGCGTGCTCGGCGCCGCGGGGATTCCCAACGCCTCATTTTCGGGACTGCAGGAAACATTTAAGCGGCAGGGTCTCGCGTCATCGCCAACTGAAGAGCGGGCGCGACTTATGTTTGCGCAATCCCAGGAGTTAGAAAAAAGTATTCGTGTTATCGATTGCGTCGTCACGGCGCGCGTACATGTCAATATCCCGACGCCAGATCGATTTGCGACCGCTGGTCAAGAGTCAACGGTTTCAATCCTCGTCAAGCATCGTCCCAATTGCGCGCTCGAATCGATCCCCAATCAACTCAAGTCTCTCGCCGTGAACGCAGTTGAAAATACCCGTGCGGAGTTGGTGAGTGTTATGTTGACACCAGCGCTAGATTTCTCAAGCAGAGTTAGCGCATCCAAGGCCAATGATCATTCGCTCCCTTTCATTCCGATTCTAGGCAGCGTATTTAGCGTTGTTGGAATCGTTGGGATACTTGGAATGAGAAAACCGAGGCAGTGGATCGTAAACAAGTTTTCCAGAAACCGAAGAAACGCACAACATGCCTCTAACGCACTAGGGTCAGCTTCTGCAACCGCCAATGCCGAATGATCGTGCACGCGGAAGTGACCAGGCCGCGGCGTGGTTTATGTTTTGCGATATTCCATCCGTCGATCCTTCGTGGTTAGATCATATCCAATCACGCGGCGCTTCTAACATCGACAAAGCACTGGCTGCAAAAAAGTGGTTAAAAAACTTTACACCTCCTTCTCAGTACGCTCCAAGCGCGTGGATTACATCAAGAGACGAAGTGCTGATGCCGCTTCTAGAGTTTGTCGGGTTTTGCACTTGTGCCGCTAATCCTCAAATGATGCAATCTGCCGTCAAGTCTCGCGAGCTCGTGCGTTCAGTAAATCCGGGCACTTATGCTCGATTTCAGGAAAGTGATGAAGTCAGGCGCGGTCGTCGCTGCACGTTGCCACTAATTTCGACTGATGATACTGCTGATCCCTCGAGAATTGGCATTGGCATGGCTATTGCTATATCCAATTATTGGGGAGACGGCGTCGCTGAGAGGCTTCGGCTACGTCTGCCTCGTACGATGCAAGAAAAACAGATCACTTCTAGCGAAGCTCAGGTGATCGAGTGGAACGACTGGATTGAAGGGCTACACAATGAATTTTGCGATGACTAATCGGCGAATTTTGAAAAACGGTGAACTCGTTGGCACGCGGCTTATTAAGCTCGACGAAAAGTCATTGATTGTTGATATTTGTGACGAGACAAAGAATATCCGTGAAAAAGCCCTTCAAATGGAATCACGGATTGAGGCTGCCATCGCGCGCGCGTCGTCATCCGCCGCGCGCAGTGCTACCCAAAAAGCAACGCTAGAAGTCTTGACGCGGTATTCCGATCAGCAATCGATTATTTCCGCTGCGGTCGAGCGTATCTCAAAGCAGTTGATTGACACCGTGGTTGATGCACTCAACGTGACGTTGACTACAGAGCAAAAAGCGCAAATTTTGGGCAAGACGATGCTGACGGAGCTCTCCAATGCATCGCTACCCGTGATGGCGATAAGGGTAAACCCAGCGCTAATCGGAGAATTTGAATCTTGGTTAAACGGGTTTTGCCCGGAGACGCTTCGCTCAAAAGTCCAGATTTTTCCGCACGACAATATCCCAACTGATTGTGTCGTCGTGCGCGCAGATAGCTACGTAACCGAGCTTTCGCTTAGGCCTATGATTGCCTCTCTCGCCCGCAATGCGGCTGCCTCGATTGCACTGGATCTTGGTATCGATATGCAACCGAGCATGCAATGAGTAACTACCAACTCTGCGTTACGCTATCCGTTTTGACCCCACTCTTTCGTTTCGCCTTTCAGATCAAGTTTTGAATCCTTAGGACTTATACCCATGAGCATCCAGCCTACATCGAGCATCAATCCAGTTTCTAGCGAGTCGCTTACAAAGATTGTGTTGCCACCAATTCCGGCAAAAAAGACGGTGACAACCTCGGCGAAATCTCCTGCGGTAAGTAGTGTCGGCATGACTCCCGCGACACCTGCGCCATCGGTCGCCTCGGGACTCGTTCCTAGCATCATACCTGCGGCGCAGAAATCGACGATTACGGTTGCCCCAGGCTCAGGTAGCGCAATTTCACCGCTACTTTTAGGCGCCGGATCGGGAACGACTGAGGCCGTTGCAGGCGATGCCGGAAAGACTCAACCAGGCGCCCAAACAGCGGACAAGCTAGTCGGGGCTCCCGGTAACTTGATTGAGCCCAAAGCTGTTGCAGCTGGAGCGGTTGCTGCGGCTGATAAAACTCCGGCTAAGCTCGACGATTCTGTTCTAGTATTGCAAGACGCAAAGTCAACTCCTGTGGTTGTACCAACGGTAACTCCGAGCGTAACCGAGCTCGCAAAAGCCCAATCCGCAGTGCCTCTCGCCAGCGTCTCCGTTGATAATGCGGCGACGGCAGATCCGCTCGCGAAGAGCGCCGTCGTACCCATCACAGAAACGGCTGCGCAAAAAAGCGTAAACGCGGTAATGCCTTTGCCCGCGCTAAACGCGAAGGCAGAAGTAGCGATAGCGCAAAGCGCGGCAGCACAAGCAATGGTCGAAGCAAATGAGGCGAGCGCGGCGCAACTCGATGCCCAAGCTGCGGCTAAGAAAGCCGCGACTGCCCGCTCGGCTTCCGATGCAAAAACCGCCGCAATCGAGGCAGCGGTTGCGGCTTCGAAAGCTGACATTAAGCTTGACAATGCAATTAACGCCCAAAAAGATGCAGCATCCGCGCTCGCGGCGACGAAATCGGTCACCACTGGCACTCCAGAGTTAGATAGTGCAACTGCCGCGCTCGCGACTGCGGACGCGGCCGTAACGAAGGCAACGCAGGCAAGCACGTTGGCAGATGCTGCTGCGGCGCAAGCCTTGATTTCGGCGGAGAAAAAGGCAGGTATAGCACCAGCCGGCACTTCAAGCATCGAAGTTAGCACTCTGGTTTCGATTTCTCAAACAGCAGCGACCCAGGCGGGAATCGAGGCGACCGAAGCACGCACAGCCCAACTCGCGGCGCAAGCTGCAGCGAAGCAAGCGACAGGCGCGGCTACGACCGCTGACGCCAAGGCCGCGGCTATCAAGGCGGATGTCGCAGCGGCTACTGCTGATACCAAGCTCGATAACGCAGTATTAGCGTTACAGGATGCGAAAAGCGCGCTAGCCATCGTACAAACAGCGGCGCCCAACTCAACAGCTCTCGCGACCGCGCAAACAGCCGTAAACGCGGCTACCGCGGCGGTGGATAAAGCCCAATCAGCTGATGCCCTCGCCACAACAGCGGCAGCTCAGGCCAATGCAGCGGCGCTTGCAAAATCGGGCGCGACTCCGGGCGCTGAATTGACACCAACACCGCTTACGCCAATACCTGCGCCGCCATTGATTTCTAGCGCGAAACCCGAGCCTATTGCTCCATCAGCGCCACCCGCTCCCGTCGCGACGCTACCTGAGAAGACTCCAGCCGCGCCGCTGCCTGAAATCCCTGTCGAAAACCTAGCCTTAGCTAATGAAAAGGCCGCGCTTGGCAAGATTGCGGCTGATCGGGCAGTGAGTCAAGCGGCTGCAGCAGTTTCTGCGCAAACCGCCGCGACAACAGCGGCAGCCCAAGCCGCCGCCGCTGCGACATCCACTGCCGCGCAGCTGTTTGCACTTGAAGCCGATAAATCTGCGAAAGTGGCAACGCAGCAACTTGAGCGTATCACTATTTCTCGCGATGAAGTTAAATCTGCCTACGATATAGCGAAAGCCGCCGCACCCCTCTCTCAAGCAACGAAGGATCTCGAGGCCGCGCTCAAATCGGCTGATGCCGCATTGGTGACTGGCAAGAGCGCGAGCGAAACTGCTCAACTCGCCTTAACGGGTGCATCCGATTTTGTCGCAAAGAAGATCAGTTCAGAGACTTTGGCCGCTTCGACAATTGCCACCGAAAATTTGGCGCTAGGGCAGGCGGCTGCTAAGCATTCATTTAGCGAGGCGACGGCGGCACTAAGCGCGCAGAATAGTGCTAAGCTTGCAGGTGATTCGGCAAACACTGCGCTAACCGCGGCAGAATCCAAGAAATTTGCCTCCCAAGCGGATGGGTTCGCGCAAATTGCAGCCCTGCATGCTGCCAATGCATTGAAAGATCGCGACGAAGCGAAAGTCGCCTTCGATCTCGCGAAATCTGCCGCTCCGACTTCGCAGGCTACAAAGGATGCAGAAATCGCGTTTAAAGGCGCGGAGCAATCAAGCGCAAGCGCTGCGGAATCTGCAAAGTTAAGCAAAACCACTTCTGAGGCCGCGAAGGCGACCGCGTTGACAAAAGAAGCTACTGAGGTCAAGTCAGCCAACGACTCCGCTGGCATACAAGCCTCAAATGCGCGGGTCGCAGCCGATACGGCGCGCGATGCGGCAACGACCGCAAAGATCGCTGAGACTGCAGCAAAGTCTGCCGCTGCTCAAGTATCGTCCGCTGCAAATGCAACCGATGCGAAACGTTTTGCTAAAGATGCAGAAACGCAAGCGCAGCTGGCTGAAGTAGGCGCGAAGAGTGCCGAGATCGCAAAAAGTGAAGCTCAAAAAGGGTATGATTTGGCGCTGAGCTTAGCACCGCTCTCGAAATCGACAGCAGACGCTAAATTAGCTCTTGAAGAAGCAACCGCCTCGGCAAGTGCTGCAAAAACTGCTTCAACTGCAGCGTCAGCTGTATCAACGGTGGCCATTGCCACCGCCACCTCCAAATTGGATGGCGAAGCGAAGGCTGCGGAGCAGTTAGTTGCGTCGCAACTTGAAAGCGCACAGGCAAGCGCGGGCTCGATTAAGCTCGGTGGCGAAAACAGCACCAAGTGGGTATCGACATCACAGACGAATCGCACGGCAGCGTTCGGCGCAGGAGTAACTGCCGCAACGACGCTAACGTACGCAAAAGAGGCGGGATCTGCGTTGGCGAGCGCCAAAAAAGCAGCAGAAGATGCGAATAAAAATTTAAGCGATATTGTGACTGCCTACAACCTCGCAAAAGCTGCTGCACCAAGTTCAGTGAATCTTGAAAAAATCAAAATCCTTTTGACAGAAGCGCAAGCAAACGCCAAGATTGCAAATGAGAATGTGAATGCTCTCGCAACAATCTCTACTGATCTCAACACAACTGCGCAGACTAAAACAGCCTCCGAGAAAGCCGCTGTGAACAGTAATCTTCTGGATCAGGTCGATAAGGCTCAAGACGATCTCAAAAAGAAGCAAATTACGGGTAACACCGCGGCAGGAAGTCAGTCAACGGGTACAGTTGGCTCCGATAACCCGGATCTCACGTCCAATGGCGCGTCTTCGGGTACTGGCTCAACGCAATTTGCAGCCGCTCGCGCAGCGCTAAAAAAGGAAATTGACGACGTGATCAGTTCGGGTGTTGCACCTACCGAAGAGCAGCAGAAAAAATGGGATGCAAAAAGTAAGGAGTTAGACGATTCAGAAAAGGCGGCAGGAGAACAAGAGCTACTGGATGAAGTGGTGTTCGCAATGATTCAAAACATGCAACAAGCTGATGCGGCCTTTCAACGGATATTTAATAGTCAAAAAAGAGCGCAAAAAACACGTGAAGTAGAGGCAGCGAGCAAAAAAAGGGAAGAATTGAACAAGAAGTTAACTCAAGAGGAAGATGATTTACTTGAGGAAGCGGAGAACAATGGCGACGCAGATGCGACTCTTAAAAGTAACGAGACCGAAAGTTTAAAAGCTGAGTTAGAGACGATGTCCCAACCAAAATCACGCGTCGGCTAATACGTGAAAAGTATCTAGTGCCTAAAAAATCTATTTTGTTGAAAACAGTTCATTGATTCCCACTGCATTGGTTATTTGCTTTGATTCAAATGGCTGCGATATGACGTGAATACTGCATAACTTAACTAAGCACCTAAGATGAAATTAAGAATGTGAATGCCGTGAGAGAAATAAGTTCTAATCGCGACGGATCACTAACAAGCGTGCTTGGAGCTGTTTTGCGCGCACGGGGAATTGATGCCTCCATCGGGGAACTCTGCGCGCTTCACGATCACAATCGAAGTAGCCCACTTTTAGCTGAAATCATAGGTTTTTCAAATGGCGAATACATCTTAGCGCCGCTTGAAGACCCGCAGGGCTTGAGCGAATTCACCCGCGTTGAGGCGCTCCACCGGTGTCATACGGTTGAAGTTGGCGACGACACGCTGGGTAAGGTGCTCGATGGCCTCGGACGCCCGTTATCTGGTGCATATGAAGAATCCGCGAGCGTTACATCACTTCAAGTTTTGCAACCGCCGCCATCAGCCTTAAGTCGGCCACCAATCCATAATTCGCTCGCTACAGGCGTACGCGCTATAGACGGCTTTATGACCTGCGGCGAAGGCCAGCGCGTTGGCATTTTCGCTCCGGCAGGTTGCGGCAAAACCACGTTACTCGGGCAAATCGCACGTAACGCTGACTACGACGTTTTGGTCATCGCTTTGATCGGCGAACGAGGCCGGGAGCTCAATGAATTTCTACAACGCCAACTCGATGCCGAAACACGGGCCAAATGTGTTGTCGTCGTCGCGACCTCAGATCGCGCCGCAATTGAGCGCGCACGGGCCGGCGATATTGCGACCACGATTGCATCGCATTTCGCAACGCAAGGCAAGCGCGTTTTGCTACTATTCGATTCATTGACGCGATACGCTCGTGCGCTGCGTGAGATTGGTCTTGCCGCCGGCGAGCCTGCGGTTAGGCGCGGTTTTCCGCCTTCAGTATTTTCAAACTTGCCAAAATTAGTGGAACGAAGCGGCCCCATGCCGATTGGTTCAATCACCGCGTTTTACACAGTACTTGAAGAAGACACTTCTGGATCAGATCCCATATCTGAAGAAGTACGATCATTGCTTGACGGTCATATTGTCTTATCGCGAAAGCTCGCTGATGTGGGGCATTTTCCGGCAATTGACGTATTGGCAAGCGTTAGCCGACTCATGAGTGAAATCGTTGAGCCCCAGCATCAGAAAAGTGCTGCGCACCTTCGCGGTCTCATTGATAAATTTCAGTCAATCGAGCTCTTAATTCAAGTCGGTGAGTATCAACACGGTAGTGATACGTTGGGCGATGAAGCGATAGAGAAAAAAAGTCAGATTGATGCAATTCTTAAGCAAGACGTAAGGGATCGCGCTGAGATTGGTGCCACGATCGATGAAATGGATAATTTGTGCGACCATTGATGGCGGACCAAATCAAAAAACTTGCTCAGATTGGTCAACTTCGGTTCGAACGCAGCCTAGTGGAGCAGAATAAAGCTGAAGCAATTCTTCAGCAGAAAGCACATGCGCTCTCAGCGCTCGAAGCGATCGGACAATCACTTCACAGTGAACGCTATCAACACCAGCGCGCGCGTGCGGAGGCTCGATCCTCAGAAAATGGTGTTGCCAAATATATTGTGTATCTAAGTCGCGTAATTTCCAGCCATGAGCTTTCCATTACCTCGGGCAAGACGGATGTTACGGAGGCGGAAGAAGTATTCGCAACCGCAAAACGCGAAACGTTAACGCGGCTGCGTCGAATTAAGAAGCTTGAAAAATTGAGTGATTCGATGCAAAGCTTCGCGACGGACGATTCCTAAAGCGTTCGTTTCGTTGTGCGGTAAAAGGAATACGGTCTTGAGATTCCTGCTTATTCGTCAAGGGATCGGCTCTCTAGGCCGCCGATACACCCCTAGGCACACGCATTCCTCTGGTTTTTCTACATGGTTTGGTGGTTTCGCGTACGCCAGTCGTTCTGTTAAACCTGGGTTTGGATTTACCCGAACTGGCGGATGTTTTGCGCTGAAAAGATTCAGATCGACTGCGCTGCGGTAATCACCACATCGTTAGCGCTAGTCGAGCGATGCTTCGGTTTTGCATCTTTGCTTTTTATCCGATGCACTGATCGTCGCATCACTTAGTGGCGATTAGCTCAACTTGTCATTTCGTTGACAAATGTAAATAGAGGTTTGCAAAAGTTTCCAGGAAAATACAGATCGATATTTCCTCTGATTTCCTATGGTCGATGCGGCAATCCCTCCTGCGAGATACAGGTGGTGGTTTAAGAAAAAAAATATTAAAGAGGTCACGGTGGCATGACTCATGCTTACATCAGTGAGAGGTCTATTCAGAGCAGACTTAGATAGTTCAAAGTATGTCTTCAAATTTGGCATTTAAAGCACGAGTGATTTTGTTGGCAACCTTTGCGCATGAAATTGTTTCGCTTGACTGAGCTATGACCATCATTTCATCTACTAATCGAAGGAGTTACACGTCATGGGTGCAGTATCGTTTTCTAACGAAGATTCAAGCATTAGTTTTCCTAAAATTCAGCTGCCCAAGCTACCAGCTCAGAGTAATGCAGGACCAAAGTTAACTAAGGATTTACTCTCTGGAGCAAGCTCGATTAAGGTTGCGATCCCCTTAATTGGCAACTCGAACGTAACGGTAAAAGCGGGCGGGGTTAGCGCGCCAACGGTGGGGTCAATGGAGGTTCGAGTAGATCTCGACGGGTCGTCTATTGGCGTTCGGCGTTCCGCTAAAGATCAAAAAACTGCAATCGTCGCGACGATTAAGCTTGGAGAAAAAACTTCCATTTCGGCGGAGACGGTTGCCGATGGTGGTAGCAAACTCAGTTCGATTTCGGTTTCGCAGAAGCTATCGGACACTACAACCGCTACTGCGTCTACAGACCCAAAAGGCAAAATAACTTTAAACATCGCCTCGCCGAAAGCGCAGGTGAGTCTCGCTGCAGACAGCATAAAAGTGGCGTTTACCATCAACAACTAGTCGCCAGGAGTTGCCAATCGGTACCGTTTAACGGTGCCGATTGGCAGTCGCGCAAGGGCTAAGCGCATATCGCTCATCCATTCTTGATCAACATCGCTATTTTCGAATCGAACTCGCTAAATTAAATTGGAACTGCAATGACAAATTCAATTACCGCTTTCAATCCAACGTCTCCATCGCCTTTTGGAATTGGCGGCGGGGTTCTGAATGTCCCTGCGGATCTGCCGGTTTCGAAGGTGGCTACGGCGGCATCATCGATTAGCAAAAAATCGACGGGAAGTATGGACGATTTTATGAAGTTGGGTGTGCGCGAATATATCGCAAAAAAGATGGATGAAATGGAGATTAGCAGTGAACTTTCTCCTCTTACCGCGTCGCAAGAAGGTAAGCAACTGCTGAATCGGCTCGCCGCGCTTGATGGCAAAGACTTTGGAAAAACGTTGAGCGCACTTTCGTGGGCAGATGGCGATTTTTCTGCAATGTGGCAGAAAGTGAGCGCGTTTGTAAAAGACGGTAAAGGCGGATTTACAGAGTCTCAAATTGCGAGCCTGACTGCGGAGATTTCTAGCTCGTTTTCCATGAAATCTGATGTAGCGCGTAAATTCGTGACTGAATTGACGGATGCGGTCGCCAAAGACCCAGCAAAAGCCACGGTGACGATTCTCCAAGAGGTGGCGAGCCGATCTGGAAATGCGCGCCTTTCAAAATTCGGAGCGTTGGCGGGTTCGACTGTAGAGATGCAAGCGGTATTGGCTGGAACTGCCCCTTCAGGAGCGACTGCCGAGTCGGTGCTGAAAAAGCTTGGTACAACGACGAAAGATACTAGCTTTGAAGCTGCGGCGATCATCGCGGGAACAGGCGAGCGCGTTTTAGAAGGAAAGTCTTCTACAGCAGAGGTCGCTCGATCGTTCGCTAAATTGTCAGGCGGTGCTGTCGAGCAAGTGACCGAGGCTGTGCTTTCGATCACTGAAGAGCTTGCGAAAGGAAAGCAAGCAGATCTAAGCGTGGTAGTTGCGAAGGCTGCCGGTGTTTTTGGTTTGTCTGAGAGCAATGCGAAGAAGACTTACACGGCGCTGACGAATTTAATTTCAACAAATCCGAATAAAGCGGTTGGGGTTTCAGAGCTCTTCGGTGCGCTTTCTAGTCTCAAAGTATTGAGCAATGAAAACAATCAATTGCTGCAACAGGCGGGGCAGCTGATCCTTCAAGCGGATCAAGTCGCGAATAGCTTCAGTACCGCCCAAACCACCAAAGACCTAATTCTTTCGTTATCGACGATTGGTGGCCCTGACGTTAGAAAGTTTGCAGAAAAATCAATTAAAGTTGCAGAATTTCTCATGAGCGGCAAAACCGATGGTGATGCAATTGCGCGAATGATCGTTGAAGCGTATGGCGGTGCAGAAAAAGATGTTCCTCAGGTCAATGCGTTAATCGCTGAGGTTCAAAAGAGCCAAGAAAAAGGGTCAAATTCTCCAGATTTAGCCCAAAAACTGTTGGAAGGCGCAGCGAAGCTTCTCGGCCCGGACGCGCAGCGTTTACTCGCTGACGGCACAAAATATATTTCGGTGGCCGCAGGACTTACGCAGCAATTTAAAAACCCACAAGGCGCGAGCGTTGAGGGAGTTGTGCTCACGATGGGGCAATTTTTTGGCGACGATGGCATAAAAATTTCGAAAGCTCTAGTAGAACTTAAAGGACGGTTGGACACTGGGACGCTCGATGATAAAAGTACCGCTACTTTTTTGTCCGAAACATTGGGTTGGGACGCTAAAACGACCGAGGCCACAATTACGTCATTCAAGAAGCTTGCAGCAAATGGCAGCTCTACTTGGGATGCCGCATTTGAAGCGATCAGAAATACTGGTGCGTCTGTCGGTGGTTCTTTAGGAAAAACGGCTGTATCTGCAGCAAACCTCGCGCAGACATTTTCAAATTCTGTCAGCGCAAGTGGTGGCGACGTGCTCTTAGGATTGAAGAATTCAATTCCAGAGATCAGTAAGCTAATATCGCCTAACGCATCGGAGGAACTCCAAAAATCTATCGGAAATGCATTTAGTGCGTTTGAAAAAGTCAGTCAATCGAAGTCTGCTGACACTACTGTCTATGCGCTGGCATCTCTTGGCGGCAAGCAGGCCGAGTCAATCGCGCGCGGGGCCGTTAAAATCGCCAAGGAGATCTCGACCAAAGGATTTGATCTTGAGAGTATCGCCCGCACATCGATTGAAGCGCTCGGCGGTGATCCTGCCGATATTGAAAACGTAAAGAAAATCGCTGCTAAATTTGCAGCCGGAATCCCTCCTGGAAAAGACGCTGCCGGATTTGCCGACGATATTTTGGCGAGCACTGCCAAAATACTTGGCCCCACTGAAGCAGCAGGTTTCGAATCGGCTCGGAAGTACGTAGTTGCTTCGGGAGCGCTCGCAAAAGAATTGCAAAGCTCGAACAGTTCGATGAGTGGAATCGTACGCGCGATTTCAGGGGTGCTGGGGGAGAACGAACAGAAGATTGCAAACTCCCTGCTTGAGGCCAATGATCTCGCCTCAAAAGGAGAGTTGACTCCAGATGCGCTCGCCGGAGTGCTCGGTAAAACGCTCAATCTTCCCGAAGCGGCCATTAACGCTGCGACTACAGCGTATAAAACTTTATTAAAGAATGGTGGTGCGGCCAATTGGGAGGTTGCATCAAAAGCAATTGAAGCTGGGGCGAGTCTAGTCGGCGGCGCTTTAGGCAAGAGCATTGGCTCGACGCTCGCCGTCGTTAATAAATTTAGCGCATCGAGTGCCGATAACAAGGGCGATATTTTCAAAAGCTTATCAGCCACGATCCCTGAGTTGGCTCAGCTACTCGGAGGCAACGCCGGCGAAACAGCGAACCGACTGACTGCTGGTATCGAAGGGTTGAAGGCATTTTCAAATAAAGGAGTTGATGCGGTGTGGTCTGGCGGGCTCACATCGATTGGCCTTGCGCTTGCCTCCGGCGACATAGTGAAATACGGGAAGGCTGCGGAGCAGGGCAGCGCCGCATTCAACGCGCTCGGCAAGGGTGACTTCTTGAAAGGTGGGATCGGGCTCGCAAACGGTGTTGCAGCTCTGACCGGAAGTCGGGAGGCGGCGCTCGTAGGACAGGGCCTTCAAGCGATCCAGACCATGGGTTCCGGGATCACAAACGGCTTTACGATTGGCCTTGGATCTGCGCTCGGGGTTGCCGGATCCTTGATCGGCGGAGAAGTCGGTCGCGTAATGAATCAGGCCAGCAATTTAGTCGGTATGGCTCTGGGCGGGCCGGTGGGCTTGATTTTAGGTGCACTGTCTTTTCTAAGTGATATTTTTGGCTGGGGAAAACCACCTCGGATTGCAAAAATTGCTACTCAAAATCAAAATTACCTCGGCACCGACGCGAACGGGAAACCTGCGAATTTTGCGATTACGCAAAATGGCGGCGAGAGCGGAATGCGCATTGACATCAAAGCGCTGAACACCGAAATCGTAGATAAACCTGCTGCACTGCGGGAGCGCTTGCCAAAACTTGGGACTATTGTTGGACCTTCGCACGGCTCCTCGGTATTGCTAAGCAACGAATGGGCGTATAGCGACAATGGAAATTTCCGTTTCGGACTCAATTCAAAACTTGGCCTCGTAACTCAGAAAAAACAAGGCAATGGGCAATGGTCGACGACGTGGCGCGCCGCGGTTAACCCACCCGCAGGAAGTATTTTCGAGATGAATCAAAAGACTGGAAAGCTTGAAGTCTGGGCGCAAGCCGCAAAAGTGATTGCTGGTGACGCGCCTGCCGAAGGCTTTAAACGCACGAGCTACGTGAAAATATGGGAAAGTAACCGTGGATCACCACCGCCAGCCGGGCAGGAAGTGGTACTACATGTGCCGTCAGGTGGTGACATCATGACTGCATTTAGAGATCCGGTCAGCGGGAAAACCGATTGGAAAAAAGCTGAATTCACGGCTGCGCACGATGGCGGTTTTATGGGTATTGGTTCATACCATCGAGATGCCGACGAAGGCCACACTGTCGGGACTACCACGTACGTCACTAAAGGTAACTATGGCTACTTTGACAAGAGCGATCAAATGGCGCAGCTTTTAAAGCGCGGCGACCTAACGGATATCGCGTTTAAATCTGATCGTGGCGAGGATTTTGTATTGTTCAATTTGGGAAATAATACATTCGACGAGCTCACAAAATCTGCCTATGAAGCGCGAATTGGTAGCACCAGCAAATCGCAGCAAAATAACAGCGGCACTAAGAAAGACCTTCAAGGCATTAGCAGCGATGAAACTGCGGCTGAAAAAAAGGCTGAGGCTAAAAAACGCGAAGCTTTGGCGCTGCTGAGCAAGCAGCCCTCGATTCCCGGATTTATGGGCAACTTAGCGCTCGGTTAATTTGGCTCTACTTTGACTTAATGCGATGATTTCGATGACCGAAGTCATCGCTCAAGCTGTCAATAAAACTAACGTAACCAAATCTTCGGAAGTTGGAATCATGGTTATGAAATCGAAAATAAATCGTAGTGAGATAACTATGGTTAAGTTGACGCAAAACCACGACAAGGCGGTCGCCAACGAAGCGGAGTGGGCATGTCAGCTCGAAGTAATTTTTGATGACGCTAGGATTGTTGGACTGTTGATAAAAACGATGAAAGTTCAAGCGGCTCTAAGCTCGCTGCGGGCGGCAGAGTATTTTCCGACGCTTGCCGAGAGGTTAGGGCAAACGCGCGATGAATTAGCGCAGTTAGTGCAATCTGCGTTTGTCGCGAACGAAAGCGCCGAGCGAGATGCATCCCTAAAAATCGTGACCAACACCCTCGAGAGCCTTTTGGCGGAGCTAGAAGTGCCCGAATCAATCGAGCTTCCGTTGCATATCAACTCCGAGTCATTAGGATAGTCTGTTTTTTTTAGTTTTGCGATACCGCTGTGGTTAGGCATCGATCCGATTCGCAGAAGTCGCCTCGCAAATTTAGACAGCAAGCACGGTGAGAAACTCTGGATAACAAAAACCCAAGGAAGTACGTAACGGTGGCCACGCAACAACGGCGCAAGCTTCGAGCCTAGCTCAAAGCCATGGTAGCGCTCGAAGCGCTACGCGAAGAGGACACAAAAGCAAAGCTCTGCGAAAAGCACAAAGTGCATGCGAATCAAGTCAAGCAATGGAGGCAGCAGCTCATCGAACACGCTGCAAGCGCCTTTCGCGATGGCGATGAAGCGGCGCAGACGCAAATCGACGTAGCCCGCTACCAGCCAAGATAGGTCAGCTGACCGTGGAGAACGATTTTTTAGAACGCGCGCTCACCAAAGTGGGCCTGCTGAACGCAAGCTACGGGTAATCCAGCCTCGACGCGTTTTAACGGGTCTACGATCTGGCTGTCACGAAATTTCGTTTTCTTCAGGTTGAATTTCCTTTACAAGAAAATTCTAGTTCTCGGCTCTTTGGTCTTTAGGGGGATTGCCTGCCCGATTACCTGCGGCGCAGATTATGCAATCGAGCAGGCTTTGTGAATTAATCTTGAGGCTTTCACTTGTTTTACGAACGGCGTTAGCTATCGGCTCGCATTTAGTCAAGACTTTGGCACGCTTTGTGCAATCTTCGATCTGTCGAGATCCAAACGATCGAACTTTACTATCGATTGCAACATCATTGTAAAAATTAGTAATCAGAATTGGAAATCAGATTTTTCAGTAGCCGCTTCTCACTGCAGCAGCTGGATAAGATCAAAACGCCGTCACCAAGGGAGCAAAAGATTATGAGCGGAATCACAAGCAAAGATTTATCAAATATCAATGGCAGGATAACGCAAGCTCTCCCCCCGATACCGATGCGATTAGCGCAATCTAGCTTTGGTTCCGGTTTGCGTCTTGGAGGTAGTAACTCGCAACAGAATCCAAGTACATCAACTGGTAATTATGACTACTTCCTTCTGCCCCCGACGCAGGGCATGCGGTTTGATGAAATCCCTTTTTATGGCACGGGAAGCAAACCGGCGTCTGCTGGTAAATTTAAAGTCACTTCTGGCGAGGCAAGAGCCACAGTCGAGCTGTTGCAACAAAACAGTTCGAGCGCATCGCCTGCCCGCTTTTATATTCGACTAACAACGCTTGGCGGTTCGGGTCAGTACGTTTATTTGGGGCAAAACGGTCCGGTGGCAGCCAAGGCAGCCGCTCAGCAAATGCTCCAAAGCGGAGCCGTTAAGCCCAATGAGCTGGGTATGAATAACGGCGACTACAGCTCGACGCTCGCTCGCAGTGTCGTTGCATCTGCACAGATTAAAGAGCTAAATCGCTTAGAAAGAGCAGTTCTAACCGGCGCCGGGCAAAACTCATCGGCTGAGTATCAACAACGCCTCCAATACGAGCTGAATACTAAGCTCGGCGAGGTCTCGCAGCTCATCGGTAAAGGCCAGCTCACTGACACACAAGAACTACGGGACGCGCGTTATAGCGCTTTTAGCAACTTGGGAATGGTATTAAGCCAAAACACCTACGATAACATTTCCAACTCGTCAAACCCCGGGGCTTATCGAGGCAAGGCAGCTGAAATTGTTGCGTTCTTAACGCAACGCGGCAGCGAACTAAATATTGATCCAAACAAAGCCATGGGACGTCGATTGGGTGAATTGTCGCAACTCGTAGACTTAGCAGGAAGGTATCCCACGATCGATGCGCGTAACGGTCAAAGCGTTGTTGAGGCGTTGGTTGCGGAAAAAACTGGGACACAGTTCCTAGCCGAATTGGCCAACATGATTACGCCCCAAGCGTTATTGACCATGGGTGGAATTATCGGCGCCCGTCAATTTGTCAAACTAAAACTGAGTAAATTGCTTCCTGTGGCAGATGGGGCGATGATTGCGTGGCAAATTGCGCAGTATCTTGAACCGCTCGCCAAGATTTTGTCGAGCATGGAGATGATCGAGCTATCAAAAGCAAAGGGGGGCTTTGGGTTGGCGGAGGCAAATCGTTACTCGAATGAAATTTCAGCGAACGTCGCTCGAATTGGATCGCAAGGGTTCGCCGATCTCGGATTCGCTGGCGTTGGCGCTGGTCGCCGCGCATTGCGAAATCGTGCGCCTACGCAGGGTCGCGCGGGTGCACGCAACACGCAGCCACGAGTCGATCCAAATGTGTTTCCTTCGCCACGAACGCTATACCTTGGCGATTTGAAGAGCAACCCGAATCACCCGATGTTGGCTCTGCTTAAACAGATCGAGGCAATGGGCTCGAACAAAATAACCGAAATCCTCAATGGCGGAGGTGACTTTGGCAATGGCATCCGGATCAAACTTGGGGGCAGCAAAGCGCTGCCACACCTTGAAATCACTTTGGCAGATGGCCAGCGCTACTCGCCAGGCTTTAACACTAAAACCGGGCGTTTCCAAAGCGGCGACGTACCGAGCTCGGTGACCAAAGCGCGCGGGAATGACAAGCCTCCCGGCGCTGACGAGGGCAGCCGCGCCCGCGAGCGGGGCGGCAACGGCGATAACGCACGGATCACGGATGCGGGAGGCACGCCGCTGGAAGTGTATCCAGGCAAAAAGGGTCAGGATTTATGGACTGATGCGATTAAGCGCGGCGATTCATCGGCGCTAGCGCTACAAAAGTTAGTCAACAGCTCAAACAATGTGGAATTCTTGAATAAGTTCAAGGAGGGCGTAACGCCTATTACCGACATTGACGGAGCGTCTCAAGGCAACGTTATTAAGAAGGGCAACGTCTACGAGTTTCACCCGACCGATGCCAACGGCAACGCACTGGGTAAGGGTATTGCCATTACGCGCAACCCGGGCGGGCTGCTCAGAATGCCGCCTCGCGCAGTGCTCACGGCTAAACGCAATAGCGGTGGTGCTGAACGCAGCGCGCAAGGAAGCAACGCAGGCAGCGTAGAAAGCGGAGGTGCTGCGGTCAAGCCGAAACAGCTCTATCTAGGCGATTTGAAAAGTAACCTGAATCACCCGATGCTGGCGCTGCTCAAGCAAATCGAGGAAATGAGCCCCGATAGAATTGCCGAAATCCTCAATAGCGGGGGTGACTTTGGCAATGGCATCCGGATCAAGCTCGGGGGCAGCAAAGCGCTGCCACACCTTGAAATCACGCTTGCTGATGGCCAGCGCTACTCGCCAGGCTTTAACACTAAAACGGGGCGTTTCCAAAGCGGCGACGTACCGACCTCGGTGATCGACGCGCGCGGAGTCGACAACGCGCGTAGTGGTGATACCAACGGTGGCACGAACGGCGCGGGCAGCTCGCCTACTGGTAGCAAGTCGATCAAGCCCGACACACTTGGAAATGATCTCACGGTGACAGCACGCGCTGGCGATTCGCGCTATCCGCGTGAAAGCGCGATCGACAGCTTTTTTGCGCGGCTTAACACCCTAGCCGAAGGCGACAAAACGCTTGCGCGCGACTTGAAGCTGCTTAGTCAGGGAAAGCCCTATATCGACGCGAAGGGCAACGCCAAGTCCACTTTGTCAACTGCAAGCGCGGATGGTGCCTACGATATAAATATCACCGGTGGCAACGGCGTGATCACAGCAACCTTCACCCCGCGCGCTGGAGGCAAGGCGTTTGCTCACGGCACCGGGGTAAACAACAACGGCGTGCCCCGACCACTAAAGGGTACGAAGACTCAACGCACTGACCAAAGCATTCAAGATACTTCGGACGTGAATAACGGCGCAGGCAACCGAACCGCGAGTGGACGCGACGATGGTGTGCTAAGTTATGCGCAACAAGCCGCGCGTGCCGGAGAAGTATTTGGAGTGCGCGATAACGGTAAGATCGATGTTGCGGTGCGCAAGGCTTTAGTTGATCGGCTCACCGACAGCGCGAAAAGCGATGCCACGACAGTCGAAGAAGCACTACGCCGCTGGGAGATTGCCGAGCCTAAGCAGCGCGCCAGTGAGTTGGCTGCTGCGGTGATCGACGCGCGCAAGGGGATAAACGGCATTGGTGGAGCTGAGGCTTCATTGCTCCTAGAGGCAGCGCGAAAGAAGATCAAAGACCCCAGCACCAGTGAACAGCAGGCCACTGAGTTCGCCGCGTCGTTGTCCAAGTATGACAGCTGGAATACGTTTTACAAAAAAAATCGCGGTGGCTTGACTGAAGGAGGAGATAACGCCGATCTCGTCCCGGCGGGGGCGGGGGGACGCGGTCGAGGCCCTAAAAACCCGAATGAGAGTGCCGCCACCGCATCAGAAACACCAGCGCCGGGGACGCAAACGACGCCGTTGCCGACTGCAGTTGAGATGATCCCCAGTCAAAAACCTCGCGTTGCGCCGGAACCCGATTCCCAGCCGAAGCCGGTCCAAACCGACGCAGCAACTCCGCCTCGTGCGTCCGACGCGAGCGGTGCGCCTAAAATTCCGCGTGGCGTGAGTAAGGAACTTGATACGCGATATGGCAAAGGAAACTGGGAGGCACGACCAAAAGCAGACGGCGGAGGCGGGTACGATATTTATAGTTCAAGTGGTGGTCGGGGTGGTCGGCGGCTTCCTGAAGGATCGGACAACGCGGCTGGAAATGGCAACGGATCGCGCAAACTCGGCGAGATAGCGTTCGACGGCAGCGGGCGTACTAGTCGCGCACTTTTTAGTCCAGAAAATAAGCTCGGGACGGATGGTTTTGCTGTAAGTACAGGTAAAAATTTTCCAGTACCAGGTTTGTTCATATCGGATCGAGTTGGGCAGTTTGGAGAGCTTCTTGATGGCGGGGCTTCGGCGCCTCGGCGTCCGACCGCGTGGCTTGATAGTCAGATAAAACGCCTAGAACAAATCGGCTTTGTCCGAGGCAGCCTCGCAGTCGGAGAGACCGCAGTTAATGCTGTAACGTCGAAAGTATTCGACCGCCTTGTTAAGGCACGAAAAGACCTCGCGCAGGCCTCCGGAGATAGGCTTGGGAACCCGCTGCGCAGATTTAACGCGGGCATTCGCGGAGGCAAATACGCAAATCAAATCAAAAAAGCTAAAGCCGAACGGGATAAGTTGCTCTCTAGTGGTGAGAAAGTTATTGAGGCGACCAATGCCAAATTAGGGATCGCCGCGATCCGTGATCGAAACATTCAGGTGTTAAACCAAAAACTCAAGCGTGTCGAGCAAAGGATTACGGATGCTGAGACCCGCGGCCAACAACCACAGGCAGCCGACACTGCGCGCTTTAATGATTTGAGGCAGCGCATTTTGACCGAGGCTCGCACAGGAGCGAAAGAGGTTATTCGCCCTGAGCTTGATAAGTTGAATGCTTCCATCGAGAAGTGGGAGAAAAAAGTAGCAAAGCTCGAAAAAGCGATCGATGCCCGGCAAGCGGACTATGACCGCTCGCTTCAATCCTCTATGGGTGTTGATACGCCTGCTGTTATTAAAGCGCGTAAGCTTCTCGCCGAGGCGAAGTCTGAGCTCACTGGCCATGATGAGGTAGCACAGCTCAAGCGAGATCTTCAAGCTGAGCAGGCAAAAAATCCGGGACAGGAGACCGAAGCCGTACTCGAAGCGAGAACAGCATACGAGCAAGCAAAGCAGCAACTTCGAAAAAACGAACCCTCAGCTGATCACCCTGAGTACGAGGCAATGTTTGATCGCGAACTAGGCATAAAAGTTCAGCTCGAAGCAATGAAAGCGCGTGCGAAGGGATTGGAAGATCTCGGTGAAAGTAGCTTTGTAACTCCTGAGGCTTACGATTTTGCTGCCCGAGACGCGCAATGGCAGGGTGACGTATCAACAAATCGCGTCGACCGAACTGGCTATGGTGATGCAGTTAACAATCACTTCAATCGGATCAAATCGGCACTCGAGGCTGATTCAATGGCTGCGCTCGATAAACAACAAGTGCTAGAAAACTCGCAGCTGGTTGTCAGCGCGGACGGCGTGGTAACGCAGCGCTCGGTAGATGCAGCCGCATCGAGTGGGCCGATAGGATCACTAGTTGACCGTGTTGGTCACAGCCATACCCTGCTCAAGAAATTGGCGAAGCGAGTTCAAGACCTTGGCAACACGAAGAAAGTCTCTGCTGGCGAAACAGAGCTCGCACAGGCAAAGTCGCAAGTCGGCCAGACTGAGCAGCTCCTGGTTGATTTAAGGCAAGCGCAACAGACCAATGGAGGTGACATACCTCCCGAAGGCTACAAGCAGCTCATCAGCAAAGCCGAAATCATGCTGAAAGACGTCCGGAAAAAGGTCGTTGCGCTTGAGGGACGCGTTTCGCTTGAGCAGCGCGCGGCTGAGCCTGGGCAGATGTCACAGGTATTAGACGACCTTCGACGCGAAGTAGACGTGAATAACGCGCTACTTGCGGAAACAAAGGTAGCGCACAGAAAAGCGCAAGCGGAGTTGCAACGAAAAGTTGAGATCCAAACCGATGTCGTCGAGCGACTGGAAAGGCAGATCGCTGGGCAACAGCCAGTGAATCAAGCAAGCAATCGTGAGACCGGTAACCGAAATCTCACAACCGAACGTGCGAAATTGCAAGCATTTGCAGACGAGTTCGCAGCAAATGATGCGGCGCTGGGGCGGGCGATTGAAATTGCGTCAAAGTCTGACGGGATGATACAAAAAGCGGAGAGCACAATCCTTACCGCCCGGGGTACCAGTGGCTACACGCCCGGAAAAATTGGCCGCGGTGCTTTGCGCGCTGTCGGTTTGTACGCGACGGCGGCCACAGCGTTTACAGGGGTTCAACTCGCGACGGGCAACGCTAGGGTCGATTCGAGCCCTGCTGAAGTTCAGTTATTACTCAAGCAGCTAAACCTAGCACCGCTCGAAACAACTGGTGGGTTGCCAGAAGTTCAGCTCGACACCAAGACCGGTCGATTTGCAGCAAAACTCAAGACAGGATGGGTCGTTGGCTACCGGGTAAGGGGTGATTTAGCGGATGCAATGGTAGTCGTACAGCTCGGCCCGCAAAGTCGCGGGGCGCTCGTGGGTGCTTTTATGGGCGGCCGGTTTGATAACGCCCTGAGCGGTATTTTTCAGCCCGGCAAACTCGGTTCGTTGTCGCCTTCAATACAAAAAGGTACGAGTGGAATGTATTTAACCTTGGATTCTGAAAAGGTAGCCTTGGGAAGCATTACAGTATCGACAGTGGCGAAAGTCGGATCTACCGCAGTTTCATACCAAAATATCTGGAAAATCGAAGCGGCACCGGTCGGCGTCTCGCTTCGCCTGAATACCGGCGGCGCGAATCCCCGCACTGGTAAAACTGGGTTGATGGGCGAGCTTGCTGTTTCGCACGGAGCGCAAATTCCGTTCAGGGGCATCAAACTTGGCAAAACAGGCTTATCAATCCCGTCATTTTTGTCGCCTCCTGTCGTTGGCGGAATTTCTTATACCCAAAGCACACGCATCAACGCAGGAATGCTTTCGATGGTGTACGACCCGTTTTCAGGCGTTGGTACTGTCAATACTAGAGACGCAAATTACGCAGGCAAGCTTGATTTGCGCACCGGAAAACCCCTTGTTGAAAATAACCAATTTACGCAGCCCTACGGCCAAGCTGGACTTGTTTACTTTCGGCTTGAACCGAACTACTACGGTTTGTATGATGCCGATAACTACGCGCCAAATAGCCCGGGTTACCAAGCGATGGAGGCGAGTAAAGTTCCTAAAGCGGTCTTTGATACGCTCACGTTCAAGGCATTTTTAGACCCGCAAAAGGTTTGGGATACCGCAACGAAAGCACCGACGATCCCGAAAGATATGCCTAAAACGACGCCGTGATTAGGTCATCCCCTCGTAAGCACGAAAGCGCTGAAAAGTAGAATTTCCTCGCAAAGGAAGTTCTACGTGAAGAAAATAAAATTTAGCGATTGAACCGCCCCGCGTTTGGAGGAAGTTGATTTGTTTCAGTAAGGTGTGATTTGGGCGCCGATGGTTTGAATGCCCGAAAGTGGTTTACGTTAGTTTGAGCTGGTGGGATATGGCCGATAAGCCCGAGCAGGCCATGTTTGTTAAAGCGCGCCACCTCGGTAATCGTTGTGAGTTCCATCGATTCAACCGTTTGCCGCTCGGGAGTCTGGGTGTATCCGCGGCTCTGCACATCCCATTGATGGTTCACTACCCATGGATGTATGGAGGCGACACACGCTTTTTTGCGCGCGCCGCCAAAGCCTCGTCAATCTGGAAGTGTTAGTCTTTGATCCATCTTTGCGGCGCGTTTGATGACGTCGCTTGCTCGGATTGCCCGCTCGGCTGGGTTGAGCGATTTGTCGTTTGCAATGGCGGTGCGTACAGAAAACATCTCGATATCTGCAACGATACGTAAGCGGGAATTTGTCGACTTTTGAAATCCTCTTAAGCTGTTAATGTTGTGTAGGATCTTTTTTTCTGCCGCACTTTCTTTGCCATATGAAGTCAGAAATTCAATGACTTTCCGCTTTTTGGTTTGATCTAAGTCTTTTCGATTCATGAGCGGACTTTCCGGAATTTCGTTTGATTTCCAAATCACTTGCAAATCTTGGAGGAGTTTTGGATTGGCCTTGACCATGATGGCGTATTCAACATCGTTTGACACCGCAACATCGACTTCACCGTTGAAGACACGCAGTAGATTTGTCTTGTGGTCTCCCCGAAGCACCTTGTCGAATAATTGCTCAGGGTTTTTATTTTGTCGCGCCCAAACGTAGTAGTTGGGAACAATAAATCCACTTGTTGACTTTGAGTCACCGAAGGCAATTGCTTTCCCAATCTGGCGAATTTGAATGTCGGCTAGGTTATTGAGCCCGCTGCCTTTGCGTGAAAGAATAATCGAGTGATACCCCGTCGAACCGTCATCGCGGATCAGTCCTGCAAATACCTCCCCCTTTCCTGACTCGAAAACTTCAAGCGCCGCCACGTTACCCATATACCCGATATCAGCAGTCCCTTGAATGAGCGCGTCCCTTACTTCCTTTTGCTCTTTGCCAACGAAAAGCTCGACACGATAGCCCGTCTTCTTTTCCATGTCGTCCATTAACGGCCGCCATGACTCACGCGCGGCATCAACACCTCGCGGCGCGATCACAGCAACGCGTAGGTCGGGCTTAATGACTTGCGAATGCGTCGGGCTAGAAAGCGCCCCTGCGAGGAACAAAAGGAAGCCAACGCGCTCGATCAGAAATTTCGTGATAGAAATTTTCCCCGTTGCGGCGTTGGGCTTGCATTTCGGTAAGGTCAACAACTTTTCCATCTAATAACCTTGAAGATTAAGTAGTCATTAATATTACGTCGAGAAAGTCAATCTCAGATGATTATGATTCAGTATTTAAATTAAGTTTCCCATTTTTGGACGAAATGACAAGCGAAAAGGTTAGTTTTTGCGTTGAAAGAACCATGCAAATTTCAATCAACACAAAAACTTTACGCCATTATTAAGGATAAAGGCCGCGACGTTCACGCGCTTCCAACACGCGCGAGCAGGCAATAACAAACGCCGCTGTGCGCAGAGAAATGTTGTGTTTTTCAGCCATATCGTAAACGGCGTTGAGCGCTTCGACCATGATCCGCTCAAGTCGGGCGTTGATCTCTGTCTCGCTCCAGAAAAAGCTTGAAAAATCCTGCACCCATTCAAAGTAAGAAACCGTCACACCCCCTGCGTTGGCGATGACGTCGGGCACGACCAATACGCCGCGATCGTGCAAGATGTCGTCCGCTTGCGGCGTTGTTGGGCCGTTTGCGCCTTCGACGACAAGCTTGGCGTGGGTAATACGGGCGCGCTCGGGCGTGAGTTGAGATTCCAATGCGGCGGGGATCAGCACTTCACATGGTATTTTCCAAAAATCTTCATCTGAAATAGCGTTTACCTGCGGCGCAGTTTTGATTGATTCTCCGCGCGCGAGGTGATCTAAAACTGCGCTGACGTTAATTCCCGCTTCATTCGCAATCGTGCCGCCTGCATCTTGAATCGCGACAATTTTGCAGCCTAAGTCTTGTAGCAATTTCGCCGCAACGCCGCCAACGTTGCCAAAGCCTTGCACGGCAACGCGCGCACCTTTAAGATCAAGCCCGATCCGTTTGGCGGCTTCGCGGGTGGCAAACATGACGCCGCGCCCAGTGGCTTCCCGCCGCCCGAGGCTGCCGCCCAGTGAGACGGGCTTGCCGGTGACCACACCGGTTGCCGTCGAGCCAGTATTCATGGAGTAGGTATCCATCATCCAGGCCATTTCCCGCTCGCCAGTGCCAACGTCTGGCGCTGGAATGTCTTTATCGGGGCCAATGATGAATCCAATTTCGCTGGTATAGCGGCGGGTGATGCGTTCGAGCTCAGAACGTGAATATTTCTTGGGATCGATGCGAATCCCCCCTTTTGCGCCGCCGAAGGGAAGATTTACCGCGGCATTTTTCACCGTCATCCAAGCGGAAAGCGCCATGACTTCATCTAGTGTCACTGCTGGATGAAAGCGCACACCGCCTTTGCCAGGACCGCGTGAGAGACTGTGCTGCACACGATAGCCTTCAAAATGGGTCACGGTTCCGTTGTCCAACTCAATCGGAATGTCGACGATCAAGGCGCGCTTGGGACGCTTTAAGGTCTCAACCCATTTACTCAAGCTCCCCAAATAGGGGGTGACGCGCTCGACTTGCGCGATGTAGGTGTGCCACGGGCTCTCAGGGTGGCCGGCAACGTAAGAAAGCGTTTCCATTCGCATTTTTTTCGATTGGTTGATGATGGAAAGCACGATACCTGCGGCGCAGATTGCCGTCCAATGCTGTGTTTTGCAGGGGCTATGCGCTAATGGCAATGCCGAAAATGCGTGCGCCTCGTAAAATCTCGGCATGACGACGACTCTTCTGCACGTTCCCGGCGGTTACGCGCTTTCGCAATTTCGACTTGAAAAGCGGATCGCGCACGCCGATTTCGCAAAACTCAAAGAGGCTTCCGCTCAATTTATGCATTGGGTGCACCTGCGCGCGCCGCTCTCAGCCCGAGATCTTGCAAGGCTAGAAGCATTGCTCGTGGCTGATGAGCCTGCGCCAGTGCATGAAAACTTGACGCTGCGCCGTGTGGTTGTGCCGCGCGTGGGCACGGTGTCGCCGTGGTCATCGAAAGCGACCAGTATCGTTCAGCAATGTGGGCTTGAAGCGGTCATTCGCGTCGAGCGTGGCATTGTTTGGCGGCTGACGACCGAAGGCGATTTAACGCGTGAAGAGCGGGCGCAGCTCGATGCTGCCACGAGCGATCGGATGACCGAGAGCATTTTTGGTCGGGTGGAAGATGCAAATGTGATGTTTGATGTGCACCCCGCGCAGCCGCTACGCAGTGTGCCGCTCGCCTCGCTGGCGCACGCCAACGTCGAGCTCGGATTGGCATTGTCTGACGATGAAATCGAATACCTGCGGCGCAGTTTTGCAGCTCTTAGGCGTGATCCAACCGATGTTGAGTTAACGATGTTTGCGCAGGCCAACTCTGAGCATTGCAGGCACAAGGTATTCAATGCGTCGTGGAGCATTGATGGCATCGCCCAAGAAAAATCGCTTTTCGGCATGATCCGCAATACCCATGCAATCTCGCCGTCTGGCACTGTCGTGGCTTACTCAGACAACGCAGCGATCTTAGAAGGCTACACCGTCGCTCGCTTTTTCCCAGATGCTGATGGCGTGTATCGGGCGCACACCCAATTGACCCATTATTTAGCGAAAGTTGAAACCCACAATCACCCGACTGCCATCGCGCCTTTTGCGGGTGCAGCAACCGGCGCTGGCGGCGAGATTCGCGACGAAGGCGCAACAGGGCGCGGCGCGAAGCCAAAAGCGGGATTGACCGGATTTACCACCTCTCATCTGCGCATCCCCGGCTTAGTGCAGCCGTGGGAGATGCATGAACATGGCGCACCTTCGCGCATCGCGACGCCGCTGCAAATCATGCTCGATGGCCCGCTCGGCGGAGCGGCGTTTAACAATGAATTTGGTCGGCCAAATATTAACGGTTATTTCCGCACTTTTGAAGCCCAGGTGGGCGATATTGCCTATGGTTATCACAAGCCCATCATGCTCGCTGGCGGCGTTGGCGCAGTCGATGCACGACACACCACCAAGCGGGATCTAAGCGCCGGTGATTTATTTGTGCAGCTCGGTGGCCCTGGCTTGCGCATTGGGCTCGGCGGCGGCGCGGCATCATCGATGACCACCGGTGCAAATGCCGCAGATCTCGATTTCGATTCCGTTCAACGCGATAACGCCGAGATGCAGCGCCGTGCGCAAGAAGTAATTGATCGGTGCTGGCAGTTGGGCGAGAATAATCCGATCTTGTCGATCCACGATGTCGGCGCTGGTGGGCTTTCTAATGCCTTTCCTGAGCTGGCCGATGGCGGCGGGGTAGGGGCAACCTTTGACCTACGAGCCGTGCCAATCGAAGAGCCTGGCATGAGCCCGCGCGAGATTTGGAGCAACGAATCTCAGGAGCGCTACGTGCTCGCGATTGCGCCCGCCTCATTGCCACTTTTTGCCGCAATGTGCGCGCGTGAGCGGGCATTGTTTGCCGTGGTCGGCACGGCCACCGCCGATAAGCACCTGCGCGTAACCGATGCTAAGTTTGAAAATTCACCGGTCGACATGCCGCTGGAAGTGCTACTGGGCAAACCGCCCAAAATGCATCGCGACGCGTCGACAGCATCGAAATCTGCGCCGCTGGGATTTGCCGTACCTGCGGCGCAGATGAGTGCCAAAACGCCTCTACGCGATGTGATTTACCGCGTGCTGCAGCATCCCACTGTCGCCGATAAACGCTTTCTGATCACCATCGGCGATCGTACCGTTGGCGGGCTCACCGCACGCGATCAAATGGTCGGCCCGTGGCAAGTTGCGGTTGCAGATTGCGCAGTCACGTTGTCGGATTTTGAGGGCTACTGCGGCGAAGCGTTCGCGGTGGGCGAGCGCACGCCTCTTGCAATTGCAAATGCGGGTGCGTCTGCCCGTATGGCGGTCGCCGAAGCGCTCACCAATCTCGCGGCAGCCCCCATCGCAGATATTAGCCAGATTAAGCTCTCTGCGAACTGGATGGCCGCGGCTGGCGCGCCAGGTCAAGATGCCGCGCTTTACGAAGCAGTCAAAGCGGTGGGCATGGGATTGTGCCCGGCGCTGGGCATTGCGATTCCGGTCGGTAAAGACTCCATGAGCATGCGAACAGCGTGGGAACACAAAGAGCAATCGCACAGCGTGGTGTCGCCCGTTTCGCTCATTGTGAGCGCGTTTGCGCGGGTCGCTGATGTGCGCGGGGCGCTAACGCCACTCCTTGATTTGAAAACGCCCGCGACCGTATTGCTTCTGGTCTCGTTGAACGAAAAGCAACGAATGGGCGCTTCAATTGCCGAGCAGACCTTTGAGCGGCTCACTGCCGACGTACCCGACGTTGATGACGCTGCGGCATTGAAGATCTTTTTCAATGGCGTGCAGCAGTTGCGCGCAACCGGACGCATCCTTGCATACCACGACCGCTCCGATGGCGGGCTGATTGCAACCCTTGCTGAAATGGCGTTTGCATCGCGCTGTGGGCTCAATATTGAGCTTGAGGGCGATCCTGAGACGGTGTTACTCAACGAAGAAATTGGCGCTGTGTTGCAAATGCGCGAGATCGATCTCGTCGCCGCGCGCGACGCATTTCCAGATTTAAAACTTGCCGTTATTGGCCGTGCGGAGCCCGGTGAAGCCATTGCGATTACGATGAACGGCGCGCTGGTCTTTGAAGAAAATCGGGCCGCACTGCACGCAGCGTGGTCGAACGTCAGCTACAACATGCAACGCCTGCGTGATAACCCATCCTGCGCAGAAGATGAATACGATTTGTTGTTTGACGTTGGTGATCCTGGCCTGTCTCCAGCGGTAAATTTCACGATTTCTGCGCCGCAGGTATCTACCGGTGCTAAGCCGCGCGTCGCGATTTTGCGGGAGCAGGGCGTTAATTCCCATGTCGAGCTTGCCGCAGCGTTTACCAAAGCCGGTTTTGATGCGGTCGATGTGCACATGAGTGATTTACACACCGGGCGTCATGATCTGGCGACCTTCCAAACGCTTGCCGCATGCGGTGGTTTTAGCTTTGGAGATGTGCTCGGTGCAGGCAGTGGTTGGGCCAAATCGATATTGTTCAATGATGTCATGCGTGAGCGGTTCGCAGCATTTTTCAATCGTGCCGATACGCTTGCACTGGGCGTTTGCAACGGCTGCCAGATGATGGCGCAGTTAAAGCCGATTATCCCTGGCGCTAACCACTGGCCTACCTTCGTGCGCAATGCCAGCGAGCAATTTGAAGCACGGCTATCGCTTGTGGAAGTGCAGCAAACGAGTGCCCCGTGGTTTGCCGGAATGCAAGGCGCGCGCATCCCCATCGTGGTCTCGCATGGCGAAGGTTTTGCGCAGTTTTCATCAGATGATGCGCTCGATGCCGTGCAGCAAAATGTAACGTTGCGATTTGTCGATGGTTATGGGTATACGAGTGAAACCTACCCAAGCAACCCGAATGGCTCGCCGCAAGGCATCACGGGGCTTTCAAACGATGATGGCCGCTTTATCGTTATGATGCCCCATCCCGAGCGGGTGCACCGCAATGCGCAATTTTCGTGGCGGCCCGAGGCTTGGAGTGGCGATGATTCGCCGTGGATGCAGCTTTTTTACAACGCTCGAATGGCGATTTAGTCTGCATACCTGCGGCGCAAAATGAGGCTAAAAAACGGCCTATTCTGCGCCGCAGGTATTGCGCGTAAGCAGCGCAAAATCCTACTAAATTATTGTGGCCAACAGTCGTTAAGCGTCGCTGTGCGCACGCCGGTATCGGCAATCGTCATCAGTCCGCACCGATCTGCAACTTGATCGTTTACGGGCGTTGCCGTTATGAGGTAACTATTGGCGGTGGCTACAGGCGTCGCCGTGATGTTGTAGCGCACGCTCGTCCCGGTAGCGGTTGCGGGAATCGTCGCCAAGGCGGGCGGGAAAGGCCCGGTAAAAATTGAATTTAGGGTCAGACTTCGCTCGTAGAACTGCGAGATTTGTGCCAGCACTTGCTGGGCATCCGCGCGCCGCGCACGTCGCACATAATCTTGAAATATCGGCAACGCAATCGCTGCAAAAATCGCAACGATTACCACCGCGAGCACCAACTCAACCAGCGTAAAACCACCAATTTCAGCTTGCGTTGATTGCCGATTTCTTGGGCGTGGTTGCTGCCGATTCATCGGATCTGACGCCATCCAGAGCGCATGGATTCACTCGGTGAGCAGGTCACGTTAGCACCGGACTTATAGAGCTTATTAGCGACCAACTTAACTTTACCTTTACCGCAAACGTCGGTGCCGCCACCGCCGACGCTCGCTGCCGTCGCCGTGCGTGGCCTATCGGTATTTTTGATTTGAGTGAATCCAGTGATCGTGCCGTCAAATTTTGCGGCGGCAGCAAATACGCCGCCAACCTTACCCGCGCTATCGACGCCGCCATCGGCAGTAGCTGAAAATAATGCCGATGTCGGGGGCGCGCCGTCGTTGAGATCGAGATTAAAAACCCAGCTATCACCGTTGGATTCACACTGCGTAATATCAGGCACGAACGTTGCAAATACCACGCGCCCGTCAACAATCGTGGCAGCCGCATTGAGGCGCTCACCGGCGGCGGGAAGATCTACGAACCAGCCACGTTTATTGACGAGATTGATTTTGTTGTTTGAGACGGTACGTCCGCTGCCAGACGTGGTTACGGTTCTCTGACCAAGCCGGGTCGTGCGCGAGAGCGCGATGGAGGAAGAATCGTTATCGGAAATCACACCGTAAAAAGATTGAATATCGATGTTTGAGGTGTCGCCTGCGGTGATCATGCGGCCTGTACCGACCAAAACCATTTGATCCGCGCCGAGCACCGTGACTGCAGGGGCAGCAGTAATTGGTTGCGCTTTAGTGTCGGCATTGCAGGCTTTAAGCAAGGGCTTCTCGCTGAAGTCGATCGATATCGTGCCACCAGACTCACTGAGCCGCCAGAGTTTGCCGTATAAATCGCCAGCATAAATTTTGATTTGACCCGCTTTATTTTTTGCGACGGTGACCGCGCCAAGCCCATTTCGAGCCGTCGCGCGCGTCGCATTGCAGGCATCTGTTGCGTTTGGAAACTCAATTTTTTGCATCAAAGTGCCAGAGCTTAAGTCGACGGAAAACAGGGTCGCCGTTCCGTTCGGTGATGCAAACCCACCTGAAAATAATGCGACCCAGTTGCCATTGCTCAAGCGCGTAACAATTGGTCTAGAAAGCAAATTTCCGAGATCGGGATCGGTGAATTCCCAGAGCAATTGGCTTGGCCCGTAGCTGATTCCCGGCGAGACATCGAGCGCGGAAACAGAGCGTCCGCCTGCGCCAAGTGTCGCCAACGCAATCGTACGCCAGCCGCCACCAATGTAGGCATCACCAAGCCCAACAGGGCCGTCAACATAGGCTTGTTTAATGTAGGAAGGCTCGGCGAGTCGCCAGAGCTTGGATTGCAACACAGAAGGGATATAAGCAAATTTTTCAGTCAAATCGGTAGGGTCAAAGCCGTGCAGCATCCCGTCATTCGCTCCGACCAAAAGGATGCCTGATTTTTCGGTTTTCTTCTTGAGGTAATTGAAATAGGGCACGCCAGCACCGCTCCAAGTCTCGGAGCGGTAGCCATAGTCTTGCGATTTAGAATACACCGGAGACGAGCTGAGCACGTCTCCCAATAGCTTGCTGCGCTTACGAAATTTGCACGTGCCGGCACCTGCGCATGACGCATTGCCAAATTCAAATGATCGATCACCGCGAAAAAAATTCAGCATATCGGGATCATTGGTGCTCTTGCTTACCGCTGCTTTGGATGCGGTACTCAGCAGTGCCCATTTAAATTCCACCGGCGGGCTTGCTGCCGGTACGCTCAGGTTACGGGTGAAGATCATGCGCGTCGACGGCACTATGGCGGCCATCGGCCCGTCTGAGGAAAGCGGCGTTCCGAGCGATCCATCAAGATTGACCGGCGTGCTGGTAATTTCGCCACTCCAATCCCCCGCCTTATAGGATGCAGAGAAAATCTTGGTATCGTTGCTTACGAAGCTTGACGACGCAGCGCTACCAGAGGCAGAGCCCTCCCGCCCGCCGATACGACCAAAAATTTCTTGAAACGCGTTGTAAATGTCCTCGGGCCGGTCGGCGGAATAAAAGCCACCTCGTCCGTTGACTGCTGCGTGCCAAAGGTCATAGACCAGCTCTGCATTTGCCGGGCGACCTGCGGTGGCGTCCCACTGGGCAGCACCGCTTGCAAATGAATTGAAGCCGACACCTGCAACTGATTTAAACGTGCTCCCAGCCCAGGCCGGATTAGTCAGATAAGAGCCAAGCCCGATTCCGATCGTAAAGGTATTAACATGCTGCCATGTCGCGGGATCAAACTCGGGATTCCAATAGTCGGCATTGGCCCAGGAAAGCGGATTTTTTGGAACATCTTTGCTCGCAAAAGGCGTCACGATATTTGATGCAGTGCTCGCATCTGTGGCCCACGCTCTAAATGCCAAATCGGCGAGCATGCTAGACGAGCCGTCGGAGAAAGGTGCAGCGGGTGTGTAGGCTTTGCCGTCCGGCAAGGTCATTGCATTGCCGTCACGGTTGGCAGGGGTGAGTGGCGTGGGGAAATCGTTGTAAAGCCCATCAGTCACCGCGACGTGATATGTGGAACGGCAGGCATTAATCGGCGCTTCGGTCGTGCCAGGCGCATCACCCCAAGGATTGTTTGCGCCCGTTAAGCCGGTATAGTTAAGTACGTCGACAAACGCAGTGCGCAACGGTGTATTGGTGTCAGACTCTAGCTCGGTTAGCCATTTGATCAAGACCGCCCGTTTGCCTGCTGAAAATGGCGCAAGCTGGTTGTCGTACACGACCGCCGGGTTGTAACTGTTCGGGCAGTCATTACTGCGAATACCTCGGAAGTGGCATCGATTGGTTGCGCCAGCGACAAACGATTGCCAGGTCACGCGCGTCGTGGGATCAAGGTCAAAGAGCGCCCGGATCAAGCCCGTTTTGAGCGCGAGGTGGCGGGTTCGATAAAACGAATACCAGATCGCGAAATTTGCCCGTTCGTCGGTGCTACCCACGCCAGAGCTCGCACCGACAGTGACCTGCTCGAAGCAAAGGGCGTCAGTGCTCGTCGCGGAAGGGCAACCTGCAGGGAGTGTGGTTGCGCGCCGCGTGTAGTAAGCGGCGGTGTCAGCGCCAATCGTGATTTCACTGATCCCGAGCGCTTGCGCAACTTGCATGGTGGGTCTAAATGCAGTCGCAAGGTCGATCAGATTATTCAAATTAACACTACCGCCAGGGCCCGCGGCGGCCGTATTCCAAAGGTTTGGCGCTGCGCCCGGTGGCGTAAGCGTCCTCACGCTCACGGTCGCAACATCCGGCAGCAGACCGAACCGATAGGCGCCATTAAATGACACTGGGAAAGGCGTGCCGTCGGCGCGCAGGGGAATCTTATAGATTTCGTTGGGGTTGTAGGCGAGTGGATTGAGTGCTTGCACGCTACCGTCGTTTGCAAGGAGCGCCGGATGAACGAAACCCCGTTGGGAATTGTTATGCCGCCACGTGGGTAAATCCGGGGTGTAAGACCAAGCCATGCTGCCCGAGTTGTCGACCGTAAACAGCACGTTGGGCGGAACTGGTTCTTTGAGAAAAACCGGAATTTGGGGCAGCCCCTGCGCACCGGCAGTTACCGCAATCAACGCGGCAGCGGCGGACGCTAAAGCGCAGCGAACGCGCGCTAGGATTGCGAGACCAAATAAGGTCGAAAATGTAGACATGTTCATCATGCACCTCATCGGTTGCAATTTCAAAAAAGTATTCATGAAGTCGCCGTGAATTGTGGTGGGGTGTAGTAAGACTGAAGCACGACAATGCCGCCGTTATTGCCCCATCCCACGGCGGTAATGCGAATTGTCGTTGGGTAGGGTGCGGAAGCGGGCATTTCTTCAAATATGACCCGAGGCTGCTGCGCTGCGGTTAAATCCTCGATCGCGGGCGCCGCTTTCAACGATCCGTAGGCAATGCCAGTGGTTTTCATAAAACCAATCGCAGCATCAGATGCCCAAACTTCCTCAGAAATAACGTCAACCGTCGCGTTCGGTGCTAACGTGCCCGCGCTGGGAATCGCCGCAGTGAGCGCCGCGATCTGATTCATGCGATAGTGTCCTGGCGTAACCGCTGGATCAAAAACGGGAAGCACCGGCAACGAACGTAAATAATCTTCCGCATTGCGTAAGGCACTCTCGGCGGCGCTAAAGGCGATGCCGCGATCACGCTCGTTGCCCGCAATGCGCTCTTGCAGATTAGACGAATTCATGGCTGCGAAACCTATGGTCGCCATTGCAACCAGTAAAAGCATGGTGATAATGAGCGCTGAGCCGTGTTCGCGCAAGTCAAGTACCGTGTGAGATGGATACTTCATATTGCCCGTCCGCGAATCGTGACCCAAGGCGAAACTGTACGCGCGACCTTCGTTCCGTCAACGCTCGTCGCGACTGCGCCTTCATTGAGTTCATAGCGAAAGCGAATCGCCATAATTTGTTTTGGATCGGTTACCGACGTCCAGTTAACCGTGGCATCAGTATCCCAGTCTTTATCGGTGTCGAGATCAACCATCATTGAGAAATTTTCGATGTCATTCACCAGCGGAACGCCGGCCAACCATCCGGTCGAATCTGGAGACGAAACTCTTCTAAAAATGGTGGTTGTCGCGCGGCTCGTTGGGGTTGCCGCGACGGTCGCTGCATAGTATTGAATTTTGACTACAGCACTGACGCGCGCGTCGGAGGAAGGATTCCAACCCAACGGACTTTTAGTCTGAATCGACCACGGATTGGTATTTAAGGCGACGACTTCCACATGATCCATTTGTTGGCAATCAGAAATGAGCACCATAGGCTTGACGGTGAGTGACGGCTGCGCGATGCCCGGGTTACCGCGAAGCAAAATTGGCGTTGTATTGGTAAATCGGGTCGTCGTCGCCGATGCGAGATGCACGCCACCATCAGCGGCAGTGGTGAGCTCTAAAACTGGGCTTCCTGATTTCGCGTTTGAAGGTGCATCCGAATGCCCATAATTTAAAAGCCGAATGTTGGTGTTGTAGGCAACAACGGGCGTTGCAGTCGCGCCGGAAGCTTCAAGTGAGTCCACACGCGCAACCCGATTGTCGCTGGTGACCGGGCAGCCGGCGTGGCCGCTGTGGCGGACGTCGCGTGCGACGACGGTCGAAAGCAAATTAAACCGTTCGTTCATCCGGCTCACACCCGATTGCGTTCGAACCGTTTGTCGGGATGCGGAATACAGCGCGAGCACAGCGCCACTGACGACGAGCATGATGACCATCGACACCAGAAGCTCAATCAGTGAAAAGCCGTGAAATTTGTGAAGTCGAGATTTCATCGGTATCGGCCTAGAAATTGAAGCGAACGCGATATTCGGTCAATGCCGCGCTGCTGCGCCCCTCAGACCAGTGCACCCGCACCAGTACGGATTCATCGGCGGTGTTGACGGCGACCGCGCCATCGCCGCTGGGAAGTTTTGCAAGGGATGCTTTCCATGCGATGAGATCCGTTGCCGCTTTGGCCGAGCCAGCGGGTGATGCGCCGTAGGCGACATCGTAAAGACCGTCCATAGCACCTTGCGGATTGCTGCGCACGGCATCTGCTAGCGCATTGGCCGTGCGAATGGCCTCTGCCCGAAATCCCGACGCGTTATTAGCCGAAAGGGAATTTGCAACGAGCCCCGCGATTGAAAGCAGCCCGATGCTAAGCACGATCATTGCGATGAGTACTTCGAGTAAGCTGAAGCCGGTTACGCGCGAAGTTTCGGAGCGGCGTGCAAGAGAAAATTTCATTTGACCGCCGCTAAAAAGTATTCACCCAATGAGGTGATGTCAACCGCGCGGGAAATAGGGTACTTGCTATCTTGAATGGTGATTCTCCCAGTAAACGGGACGCCCAGCTGATCAATCAATTGACCGCGTCGATCAAAAACGATGCAGTTTGTGACCGCGACAGGCACCGTAAATTGCACCGAGGTTCGCGCCCGGGTAATGTTTTGGATGCGCAGGATTTGCGCGCCTGCTGGGTCGCAATTGGGCGCTAGACCACCGCGATCCACGTAAATCTGCCACCCGCCTGACCAATTGGCTCCCGTTGTTGGCTGCACGATGACTTTTGCGCCGCGCTTGAGGGCTTCTGATCGGGCGAAGCCAAGGGAGGATTGCATCGTTTCTGTGGTCATATCCAGACTCATCGCCGTGGTGAAGCGATCAATATCAGGCGCTGCAATGGCGACCAAGATTGCGGAAATCGCGATGGTGACCAGCAGCTCGATCAAGGTAAAGCCAGCGCGAAAACGGGAATACTTACGCATCTATTTTTTTGTGTTGGGAACGATGACGATACCTGGCTTTGTCTTGGCAGCCGTCTTACTGTTCGGATTAATAATATCGTCGAGGCATCGCACGCTCTCAAAATTTTCGCATTGCGAGTCGGCAAATGTGCATTGCTCGGTTGCCGCGGCTGGACTCATCGATTTTGAATGGATGTCCACGCACTGCGCAAGTCGCGATTTCCCGTTTTTGGCGGGATTAGTCGTCTGTGCGGGTGCATTTTGAGAAATCAGCGCCACGCTCATCGCAGCCAATGCTGCGGTCAATTGAAATTCAAAATAGAGCTTCATTTTCGTTCATCTCCTCTTTAAATGACGAACGCCGCAACGGTATTGCGTCAGGTGCAAGACCAAAAGCCTATTGTCACCACGTTTATGAGTGCAGCCAAAAAATGGAAATGCTTGCTAGTTTTCACATTTAATAGTAGGTGAAACCGTTGTATCCACTATTTAGAGCAGATAAGCGGTCACTTTTGCGGATGAGGGGAGCGCCGACACCGACATTCGGGATATCGTGGCTGTTTGACTATGACAAAGTGAAATTTTCGACAATAGATTCCAGACGTCCGAATCGATGCTTGTGCAGCGATGTGGTGAAATTCGAAGCTCGGAAAGCACGTTAAAAAGTCGCCCCAAATGCCCAATTCTGCGCCGCAGGTATACGAAATCGATGGACTTCGCCCAGTGATTTCGCCCGGGGCATACGTTCACCCAAGCGCGGTATTAATCGGTGACGTGATTATTGCCGCTGGAGCGTATATCGGGCCGTGCGCATGCTTGCGCGGCGATTTTGGCCGGATTGTGATTGGGGAAAACGCCAATGTGCAAGACACCTGCGTTTTGCACGGTTTCCCTGAAAGTGATACCGTCGTCGCGGCTTTCGGTCACATCGGACACGGGGCGGTATTGCATGGCTGCCGAGTGGGTCGCAACGCTTTGGTGGGAATGAATGCAGTGGTGATGGATGATGCTGAAATTGGCGAAGAGGCGATTGTTGGTGCGAGCGCATTTATTAAAGCCCGATTTATCGTGCCACCGCGTATGCTCGCGATGGGCGCACCTGCCAAAATCATTCGGCCCTTAACGAGCCAAGAAATCGTTTGGAAAACAGAAGGCACCGCAACCTACGTGGCATTGGCCAAACGCAGCTTGGAAAGCATGAAGCTGGTCTCCGCGCTGACCGCGCCAGAACCGAACCGCAAAAAAATACAAGCCGGCGCCGTGCGTCCGCTTTCCGCGCTTAAAGCCGATCTGAAAGATTAAGAAATGAACAAATTTACGCAATTCTGCGCCGCAGGTATGTTGAGCCTACTCTCGGGTTGTGCGGTGCTCGATTCCCATAACGTGCTTGGGCGAATGGCGGTACCGCGCGAGACTTTTGAGCCGCTTTCTCATGCCCAACGATTACTCGTTGTGGATCAGGTCTGGGAGACGATCAACACGCGTTATATTGATCCAGGGATGAACGGGATCGATTGGGTTGGCGTACGCAAGCGCTATGCCGATCAATTCCCCGCGACCCAAAGTGAGGAAATATTTTGGGATACGCTCGATCGCATGGTCGGGGAGTTAAACGACTCACACACCCGCATCGAGAGCCCCGCGCGCGTGCGTGACCGCAAAAATTTCGGTGGCTTGAGCTATGGGTTAGGCTTGGCGCAGGTCGAAGGCCAGTTGCTGGTATTGGGTGTCAACAATGAATCGGATGCGTGGTTCGCTGGCGTGCGCGCGGGCATGATTGTCACCGAGATTAATCAAATACCTGCGGCGCAGATTTATGCCGATTCGCTCGCAAAATCACGTAAACAGTCAACCGATGCCATTCGCGCGCGGCAAGTCATCCGCACGCTTTTAGAAGCGAAGGACAACGGCACGTTGGCCGTCGTCGCCCAGCGCGAGGACGGCAGTACGGTTTCGGCAACCTTGAAGCCACGCGCCATCCGTGGTCTACCGACGGTGATGCACCGTACGCTGCCGTCTGGCTTTGGCTACCTTCGGTTTTCAGCTTTTAATGAATCGCTGCGTGCCCGCGTGCTTGAGGGGTTATCTTTGCTGAAAGATGTGCCGGCATTGATCATTGATCTACGCGGCAACGGCGGCGGATCGATGGCGATGACCAGCGCGATTGTCGGACGCTTTATGGCAAAAGAGGCGCAGCCGCTGAAAATCGTACTACGCGACGACAAACCCGTACGTGTGCTGGGTATTCCGATGATTAGTAGCGACGCAAAGGCAACGCCCGCGGGCAAAGAGGCATTTAATAAGCCTGTCGTGATTCTTACCGATCTCAGCAGCGCGAGCGCGAGCGAAGCGCTTGCCGCATCGATGCGCGAGCTGGGCAATGCAACTGTCGTTGGGCAAACCAGTTGCGGCTGCTTGCTTGGCTTTTTGGGCTATCTGAGCTTACCCGGCGGCGCGGAAATGGCTTACAGCGAAATTGCATTGGTGACCGCATCGGGCAAACGCATTGAAGGACAGGGCGTCGTTCCAGACATCGAAGTGGCGGTTACGATTGCGGGCGTTCGCAGTGCGCGCGACCGTAGCCTCGAAGCAGCGGTAGCGCATTTGCAAAAAATAACCGGTAAATAAGACCCAAAAGGGCAAAATCTGCGCCGCAGGTATTAACCGTGAAACTGCGCAACATCACGCACCCACGCCCGCGCTTGGGCGCTTAAGCTTACGCCCAAGCCCGCGCGCGTCGGCACGATCATGCGCCCGTTTGCAATTTCAATGCGCTCGTTAAAGAGCGGCTCGAGCCACTCAAAATGCTCGACCCACGGCTCGGTTTTATAGGCGGCGGCCAGGTGAATGTGGAGCTCCATGGCGAAGTGCGGCGCGAGCATTAAACCCGCATGCTCAGCGAGTGCGGCAATTTTAAGAAAAGGCGTAATCCCGCCCACGCGTGGGGCATCGGGCATGAGGTAATCGGCGGCACGGTGGCGAATTAAATCGAAATGTTCGCCCACACTGGTGAGCATTTCGCCCGTGGCAATTGGGGTGTCAAATTGGGCGGTGAGCGCGGCGTGACCTTCGTGGTCGTAGGCGTCGAGTGGCTCTTCGATCCAGACCAAATTAAATCGCTCGAAGGTGCGGCACATGCGCTGCGCAGTGGGTCGATCCCATTGCTGGTTGGCATCGACCATGATCGAAACCTCTTCGCCCAATTGTTTGCGCACCGTGGCGACGCGCTCAATATCGAGCGCGCAATTCGGTTGCCCGACCTTTAATTTGATTCCGCCGATCCCTTTTGCAATCGACGCTTGGGCATTGACCAGTAATTGATCGAGCGGCGTATGCAAAAAACCGCCTGAGGTGTTGTAGCAGCGTACGGTGTCGCGGTGCGCGCCGAGCAATTTAGCGAGCGACAAATTCGCGCGCTTGGCTTTCAAATCCCAGAGCGCGACATCAAACGCGCCGATGGCTTGCACACTCATTCCGCTTCGCCCCACCGATGCGCCGGCCCAGCAAAGCGTGTCCCAAAGCTTTGCAATATCGTTGGGGTCTTCCCCGACCAACACCGGCGCGATTTCTTTCGCGTGGGCAAATTGCCCGGGGCCGCCAGCGCGCTTGGAATAGCTAAAGCCCAAGCCTTCGTGCCCGTTTGCGGTTTTGATTTCGGCGAATAAGATCGCGATTTCGGTCATCGGCTTTTGCTTGCCAGTGAGCACTTTTGCATCGCTGATGGGGTTTGCCAGAGGCAGAATGCACGAAGAGACGCGCAGCCACGAAATTGAGTCAGGTTTCATATTTTCAGGTCACGGGAGCGGGGTTGAAAAGTACGAGCGCGTTATGCAGTTTCCATTGCTCAGCGTACGTTTTTTTGCGACCACTGGCCACCTCTAACATCAAATGAAACAACTCCCAGCCGATGTCCTCGATCGTCGCGGTGCCGTCGGCAATTTTGCCCGCGTTGACGTCCATCAAATCGTGCCACCGGCGGGCCAGATCGGTACGCGTAGCCACTTTAATCACAGGACATGCGGCCAAGCCATACGGCGTGCCGCGCCCCGTGGTGAATACGTGCAAGTTCATTCCTGCTGCGAGCTGTAGCGTGCCGCAGATGAAATCGCTGGCGGGCGTTGCGGCGTAGGTCAAGCCTTTATGCTTCAACTTTTCGCCTGGCGCAAGCACGCCCGTAATTGGCGCGCTGCCCGATTTAACAATTGAGCCCATCGCTTTTTCGACGATGTTAGAGAGCCCCCCTTTTTTGTTGCCGGGTGTGGTGTTGGCGCTGCGATCTACTTTGCCGCGCGCGAGGTAGGCGTCGTACCAGGCCATCTCCCGAATTATCGCCCGTGCAACCTCGGGCGTGGAGGCGCGCGCGGTGAGCTGATCGATGCCATCGCGCACTTCTGTGGTCTCAGAAAACATCACGCTTGCCCCAGCGCGCACCAGCAAATCGGTGCAAAAGCCTACCGCTGGATTCGCGGTGGCGCCAGAAAACGCATCGCTGCCGCCGCACTGCACGCCCACGACCAGCGCACTCGCGCAAACGGGTTTCCGTCGACGGTCATTGAGCCGCGCTAAGTGCACTTTGGCTCTTTCCATAATCGCTTCAATCATCGACATGAACCCGATGTGCGCATCATCTTGCAGGCAGGTGACATCCAGCGCTACATTTTCGCCGCGCTGATCGACAATAGGAATCGTACCAGGTGGCATCAGCCGCTCAGGTTGCAATTTTTCGCAGCCCAAGCTCACGACCATCACTTCCCCACCGAAATTCGGGTTCAAGCTAATATTTCGCAAGGTGCGAATCGGAATCTCCGCGCCTTCGGCATCAATCGCCACGCCGCAACCGTAAGTGTGTTCGATGCCGACCACATCATCGACATTTGGATAACGCGGCAGCAATTCAGCTTTGATGTGGGAAACCGCAAATTCAACCACGCCAGAGACACACTGCACGGTGGTCGTGATTGCCAAAATATTGCGCGTGCCCACAGACCCATCGGCATTGCAAAAACCATCGAAGGTATACCCGTCGAGCGGAAGCAAGGCTGAGGGTTTCAATGTCGCGATCGGGAGATTTTCGAGTGAGCGCGCTTCGGGCATGTTCAGCAAACGCTCATGAACCCAACTTCCTGCGAGAATCGGTTGCAGCGCGTAGCCAATGGGAATGCCATAACGAATCACCGCCGCGCCTGCTGTGAAATTTACGAGCGCAACTTTATGCCCTTGCGGGATTTTGTCGCGCAGAACGAGGCCATCAATGAGGGCCACACCCGCTGGCAATCCGCCGTCGTTGGCGACGATGGCAACGTTGTCGCTCGGATGCATTTTTATAGTGAGCGGATTCATAAATTGCGCGAAATCGAGAAAAAGAAATATACCGTATGATACCGCTACCAATTGAGGTTACCTAGAGCGCTGCAATGTCTGAACCGATTACTTTCAAAAAAACGCGTCGCGGCAGCGGTGCGCTCACCCTACGCGATGTTGCAGCCTTGGCCGGCGTTGCCCCCATTACTGCATCGCGCGCAATCAATACGCCCAGCCAAGTTTCGCCCTTGTTATTGAAAAAAGTACAAGATGCGGTCGCTCGCACTGGATACGTGCCGAATCGGGCTGCGGGCGGGCTGGCCTCCTCGCGCAGTCGGCTGATCGCAGCGGTCACGCCGAGCACGGTGATGTCGGTATTTATGGGCACGATTGAAGCGCTCAACAGCGCACTCTTCGAGGCCGACTATCAGCTCATGCTCGGCCAAACAAGTTACTCACTTTCGCGCGAGGAAACCTTGCTCGAGGCGATCATTGGTAGGCGACCTGATGGTATTTTTCTCACCGGCATTTTGCCCCCTGGAAAAGGTCGCACGATGCTTCTCGCCTCTGGTATTCCAGTGGTGGAGACTTGGGATTTAACGCCGACACCGATTGACATGTTGATTGGTTTTTCGCATGACGACATCGGTAGGGATGTGGCGAATCACATGTATAAAAGGAGCTATCGATCCTTTGCGCTCGTTCGCGCAAGTGACGAGCGCGCAGTTCGACGAGGCATTGCATTTAAGGCTGCGCTGACTAAGCTGAGATTGAAGCAGCCGGTTGAGATTAATGTTGGCGCGTCGCGCACGATTAAAAGTGGCCGCGAAGCGCTCGCTCAAATTCTCAAAACTGCGCCGCAGGTACACGCCATTTTTTGCAGCTCAGATTTGCTGGCGTTTGGTGTGATGCTTGAAGCCCAATCCCGCGGTTTACGCATTCCCCATGATATGGCGATTATGGGTTTTGGCGATGCACCTTTTGCCGCTGATCTCGTGCCGTCACTCAGCTCAGTGCGCATTAATGGCGAAAATATCGGGCAATTAGCGGCTCGGTATTTAATTGACCGTGCAGAGGGACGATCGGTTGCCGAGCCAATTGTTAACGTAGGCTTTTCTATTATTGAGCGCGAAAGTACGTAGCTCTTGGCGCGCATCGTTTTTTCTTGACATCCTAAAAAGATACCGCTACCATCTGTTGAAATCAATATGGTAGCGCTACCAATAGTGACGAACATTCCTCAAACTGCACAGGAGACATCATGACAAACACCACTTCCACCGCCCGACGTGGCTTTCTAAAAGTAACGGCAGCAACCGGGCTGACGACGATGGCGAGCGCGACGCTCGCGCAATCATTTGAGTTCAAGCCCAATCAGCGTTACCCCGATCCTTCTGTGTTAATTCTTGATCCGAGCTTTGCGAAATATCGCATTTACAGCAGCACAGTCGAGCAGCTAGGCACGGGGATGCGCTGGGCGGAGGGGCCCGTGTATTTTCCGAGCGAGACGGCGGGCGGCGCTGGCTATTTGCTGTGCACAGACATTCCAAACAATCGCCTGATGAAGTACGACGAGGCCACCGAGAAATTTAGCGTTTACAAAACGAATGTGAACTACGCTAACGGCAATACGCGGGATCGGCAAGGGCGATTGATTACCTGCGAGCATTCGGTAACACGCCGTGTTGTGCGTTGGGAAAAAAGCGGTGCAATGACCGTGCTCGCTGATCGATTTGAAGGCAAACGCTTAAACGCGCCGAACGATATCGTTGTGAAATCGGACGACACCATTTGGTTCACTGATCCGTTATTTGGCATCAATGGCGAATGGGAGGGCGAGCGCGCAAAACCAGAGCAGGCGACGACCAACGTTTACCGCATTGCGAAAGACGGTAAGCTCACCGCAGTGATTACCGATCTCGTTAATCCCAACGGTTTGGCATTTTCGCCGGACGAGAAAAAACTCTATGTTGTGGAATGGAAGGGCACGCCGAACCGCAGTATTTGGAGCTACGACGTGGGCGCGGATGGAAGCTGCACCAACAAAGTGAAGCTAATCGACGCCGATGGCCCTGGCTCTCTAGATGGTTTCCGCGTTGATCGCGATGGCAATTTGTGGTGCGGTTGGGGCTACAACGGTTCGTTTCAAGCGACGGCAACCGATGTGGGCGGCGGTATGAAAGCCCATTTGCAAAATGCAAAAACCGAAGATTACGACGGTGTGAAAATTTTTAACAAAGACGGTAAGCCCATTGGGTTCATCCGCTTGCCTGAGCGCTGCTCAAACCTAGAATTTGGTGGCTCAAAGCGCAACCGACTTTACATGACGGCATGCCACTCGCTCTATGCCGTTTATGTTGAATCCCATGGCGCAGTCTAGCCGCTAGAATTAATCGCAGATTCATCGTTAACACCTGTTTTATTGCAAATTAATGTTTAAGGATACACATGAAAATTAACTCTACTTTATTTCGCGGCGCAATCAGCATAGTGGCCGCGGTCGCAAGCCTCGCAGCGGCGTCCGCGCACGCGCAGGCCGACTACCCTAGCAAGACGATCAAAATAATTGTGTCCTTCCCGCCTGGCGGCACCAGTGATGTGATGGGTCGCATGGTGGCCGATGAGCTGGGCAAAGCGCTTAAGCAGCCCGTGGTCGTAGAAAACATCGGCGGCGCTGGCGGTACGATTGGCATCGACCGCGCGCTCAAAATGCCTGCGGATGGTTACACGATTATCCAAACTGGCGTGGGGCAAAATGCGGTCGCACACGGGCTTGACCCGAACCTGAAATACAACTCAATGAATGATTTTGTGCATCTATCGCAAACCCATTCCGGGCCAAATGTGTTGGTGGTCAACGCCAATACGCCTTACAAAACCTTGGCAGATATCGTTGATTACGCCAAGAAAAATCCGGGCAAGTTAGATTACGGATTTACCCACGCTGCCTCTGGCCATATGGCGATGGAGCTTTTCAAGCAAACGGCCAATGTTGATTTGACCGGTATTTCGTATAAGGGCGGTGGTCCGATGCTGACCGATCTACTTGGCGGACAAATCCCGATCATGTTCATCAACCAAGATGCCGCCTTGCCACACGTAAAGGGTGGCAAGTTACGCGCAATTGCGGTGACAAGCGCACTGCGCAATCCTCTCTATCCCGACATCCCCACCATTGCAGAATCAGGCTACAAAGGCTTTGAAGCGCTGTCGTGGTCTGGCATGTCCGTCGCCAAAGGCACACCACAGCCGATCATCGACAAACTGGAAGCAGCGCTCTCGCAAGTGATGGCCAATGAAAACGTAAAAACGCGCATGGGCTCGGTGGGTTTTATCATCCCACAGCAAGGTGGAAGAGCCTACGCGGCTTTCGTCAAGAGCGAGCTTGATACGTGGACGCGCGTGATCAAAACTGCGGGCATCAAGCCGCAGTAACCGACTCTTTTATATGTATACCTGCGGCGCAGAATTGGCATTTTTGAGGCAATATGTCTGGAAAAGTGCTCATTCTGCGCCGCAGGTATTGACCACAACACTCAGCTTACGATGACCCAAAAAACCTACGACCAATTTCGCAGTGCAAGATGGTTTGCGCCGGATGACTTTCGCTCCTTCGGACATCGATCGCGCGCCATGCAGCTGGGCTATGGGCGCGAGGATTGGGAAGGCAAGCCCATCATCGCGATTCTTAATACGTGGAGTGATTTAGGCAATTGCCACGGTCACTTCAAAGAGCGTGTGCAAGACGTGAAGCGTGGCGTGTTGCAAGCGGGTGGCTTTCCCATTGAGTTGCCTGCGCTCTCGCTGGCTGAAAATTATGTGAAGCCCACGACAATGCTCTATCGCAATTTGCTGGCGATGGAGATAGAAGAATTGTTACGCTCGCACCCCGTCGATGGTGCAGTGCTTATGGGCGGGTGCGACAAAACCACGCCTGGATTGTGGATGGGCGCGCTGTCGATGAATATTCCGGCTATTTATTTGCCCGCAGGCCCGATGCTACGCGGCAACTGGAAGGGCAAAACGCTCGGTTCCGGTTCTGATGCGTTTAAGTATTGGGATGAGCGCCGCGCAGGAAACATTACCGAGCAAGATTGGAACGACATTGAAGGCGGCATCGCCCGCAGCCACGGCACTTGCATGGTGATGGGCACTGCAGCGACGATGATGGGGATCACCGAAGCGCTGGGCTTGTGTTTGCCCGGTGCTTCGAGCATTCCAGCGGTAGATGCCAATCATCCGCGCATGTCTGCTGCCTGCGGGCGGCGCATCGTAGAGATGGTCTGGGCAGACCAGAAACCTTCTGACATTTTGAATCGCAAGAGTTTTGAAAATGCAATTTCTGTGGCGATGGCTGAAGGCTGCTCGACCAACGCGATTATTCATTTAGTTGCCATGTCTCGCCGCGCGGGTCAGCCGGTTACGCTTGATGACTTTGATGCGTTCAGCCGAAAAGTGCCGGTGATTGCAAATATCCGCCCGAGTGGCGATAAATATTTGATGGAAGATTTTTACTACGCGGGTGGAATGCGTGGGTTGATGAAAACGCTTGCGGACGGCGGCATGCTACACACCGATGCCATGACCGTTACCGGCAAAACTGTTGCTGAAAATTTGAGTGGCGCGGAGGTCTACAACGACGATGTAATTCGTCCGCTGTCAAACCCGATTTATAAAGAAGGTGCACTTGCGGTATTGCGCGGAAATCTTTGCCCCAATGGTGGCGTGATTAAGCCTTCTGCCTGCTCGGAAAAGTTTCAAAAACATACTGGACCGGCACTGGTGTTCGACGACTACCCCGCACTTAAAGCCGCGATTGATGATCCCGATTTGGATGTGACTGAAAACCACGTCATCATTTTGCGCAACGCCGGACCGCAAGGTGGCCCCGGCATGCCGGAGTGGGGTATGGTGCCAATTCCGACCAAATTGGTCAAGCAAGGCGTGCGCGATATGTTGCGTATTTCCGATGCCCGCATGAGTGGCACGAGCTACGGAGCGTGCGTGTTGCATGTGTCGCCTGAAGCCTTTATTGGGGGGGCACTCGCGCTAGTGCGCACGGGTGATTTGATCTCGATTGACATTCCAAATCGTACGCTTAATATGATCGTGAGCGAGACTGAGCTTAGAGCGCGCAAAGCTGCGTGGGTCGCGCCACCTAAGCGATTTGAGCGCGGCTACGGCTATATGTTTACCCAACACATCATGCAAGCCGATCAAGGTTGTGACTTTGATTATTTAGAGACGTCGTTTGGTGCACCGGTCGCCGAGCCGGTGATCTATTGAGTTCAGCGCGATGAAGAACCACACGCTGACGACATTCCTTTTTGCATTTTGCGCGGCGAGTCTCATTCATTTCATCCACAACGCAGAATTTCTCGCAGCCTATCCCGGCCTGCCTAAAACCTGGACGCGCGGCGGCGTGTATGGCGCTTGGGCGGCGATGACAACGCTTGGCCTGATCGGTTGGCGCGTATCTCGAACAAAATTTCGTCTGCTCGGGCTCGCTCTTATTGCTGTGTATGCCTTTTTGGGTCTCGATAGCTTGGGACATTATTTTGTAGCGCCGATCGCAGCGCATTCGGTCGCGATGAACGTCACGATCTTGATTGAAGTGACTTGCGCATTTACGCTACTGGCCTACACCGCATGGCTTTTCGTTTCGACGCTACGTTCGCCTTCATTTAACAAAAATCTCTTTTTGTAAATTCTAAATTTATATGCCCTTAAAACCTGAAACCAAACAAAAACTGATGGGCGTCTCCACCGCTACGCTCTGCACCGCCCTTTTTAAGCGCGGGCTACGCAATCAATTTATTCAAGACGTGCGCCCCTTGAACGCGACGCTGCCTAACATGGTTGGGGAAGCATTTACCTTACGCTACATTCCTGCGCGGGAAGATTTAAATCCGCTCTCCGTGTTTCAAGATCGCGCGCATCCGCAGCGTAAAGCGGTTGAAGATTGCCCGCCCGGCGCAGTGTTCGTAATTGATTCCCGCAAGGACGCACGGGCGGCTTCAGCCGGCTCGATTTTGGTTTCGCGATTGATGAAGCGCGGTGTGGCGGGTGTGGTGACGGATGGTGGGTTTCGTGATTCACCTGAAATTGCAGCGCTGCCTTTTCCCGCTTATCACAACCGCCCGAGCGCGCCGACCAATCTCACGCTGCATCAAGCGCTCGATATTAACGTGCCGATTGGTTGTGGCGATGTCGCGGTCTGGCCTGGTGATATTGTGGTGGGCGACAAAGAAGGCGTGATCGTCATCCCCGCAAACATCGTCGATGAGGTTTCTCACGAAGCGGTTGAGATGACAGCGTTTGAAGATTTCGTAACCGAAGAGGTCATGAAAGGGCGCTCGATTTTGGGTTTGTATCCTGCGACCGATCCGCAAACGCCAGCGCAATTTGCGGCGTGGCGTGCTGCGAATGGTCGCTAGCAGTGATCCGATATCTGATCCTAAACCCTGCGGCGCAGAAATGGCGCTATTAAGCTGCGTTTTCGCGCAAAATCTGCTTTTTCTGCGCCGCAGGTATTGATGATTGTGAAGCGGCTAAACCGTAAGCGGCGGCTCGCTCATCAATGCAATTTGCTCTCTCAATTCTAAGATACGATCTTGCCAGTAGCGCTCAGTGCCAAACCACGGAAACGCGCGTGGAAACGCGGGGTCGGCCCAGCGCTTGGCAATCCAGCCGCTCATGTGGATGAGGCGTAGCGTGCGCAGCGCTTCAAGCAGATGCAATTCGCGGTGATCAAATTCCATAAAGTCTTCGTAGCCATCGATGACCGTGCCCAGTTGCGCTTGTTGCTCTTCGCGGCTGCCTGAAAGAAGCATCCATAAATCTTGCATCGCTGGTGCGCTGCAGCAGTCATCGAAATCAACGAATTGCGGGCCGTCGTTCCACAGCACGTTTCCCGCATGGCAATCGCCATGGACGCGAATGTTGCGCACGCTGCCTGCGCGATCGTAGGCCTGCGCGATGCCCTGCAGCGCTTGCACGGTCACGGCTGTGTAGGCGGGTTGCAGACTCGCCGGCACAAAATCGCCCGCGCCAATGAGTGCAAGTGCATCGTGGCCATAAGTTGTCGGGTTGAGGGCCGTGCGATGCGCGAATGGCGATTGCGCACCAATGGCGTGTATTCGCCCAAGAAATCGCCCCATCCACTCCAACGTCTTTGCTTGCTCAAATTCTGGAGCACGGCCAATCGCGTAATCAGTGAGTGAAAAGCGAAAATCGGAGAATCGATGGAGCGTATGATTTTCAAAACCCCGCGGCGCAAATACGGGGATTTCGTTTTCTGCGAGCGTGCGGGTGAAGGCGTGTTCTTCCAAAATCTGGGCATCGGTCCAGCGCTCGGGCCGATAAAACTTTGCGATCACGCGGCTACCATCTTCCAACCCGATTTGATAGACGCGATTTTCGTAGCTGTTTAGTGCGAGCTGCCGACTGTCTGCGCGCAAGCCTACGCTCTCCACGGCGTCCAGGATGAGATCGGGCGTGAGCCGGTCGTAGGGGTGAGTGGTGAGGTTAACTTCAGAGGCCATATTGCCATTATTGCGCTGTAAGCGAAACGCCGCGCGCGAATCGGCGGTTCGCGCGGTAGACTCGCGTATTCACAAACCATCTCAACCGCGTGAGCCCTGCGAAAATGAATCTTCGAAATGCACTCCTTGCGACAACCGTCGCGTTAACGCTTGGCGCCTGCGCAAGCCATCAATCTGCGCCGCAGGTTCAGCCAAAGATGACCGATGTGAAATCGATGCTTTGGGTCGGTAACAGTTTTTTCTATTACAACAATTCCATGCACGGCCACGTTGGGCAGCTGATGTCTTCAGCTGGCGTCACCGGTCTGCGCAGCGTCTCCGCCACTATTTCGGGCTCAGGCATTAATTGGCACGATGTGGGCGCTCATTTCAAGCCAGGCGGCGTTTCGAGCTACTCATTCGTTGGCGATAATGAAGTGCGATTCAATACGTTTGACAGGCCATTTGATGCCGCGTTGATGATGGATTGCAGTCAATGCCCGATTCATCCAAAATTGCAATCGGTCTTTTTTGAATACGCAAAAAAGCATAGCGATACCGTACGCGCGGGCGGTGCGCAGCCTGCTTTTTTCATGTCTTGGGCTTACCAAGATAAACCAGAGATGACCCAGCAGCTCGCTGCAGAATATATCAAAGCGGGTAAACAAAATAACGCGCTCGTGGTCCCAGCGGGTCTCGCGTTTGCAGCGTCTGTCGCCAAGCGCCCCGAACTCAATCTCTACATCGCCGATAAGCGCCACCCCAGCCTGGCCGGTACCTATCTTGCCGCATGCACCGTGATGGCTTCGGTCTACAAGAAAAATCCCGTCGGAAGCAAATACACCGCTGGTTTGCCAGCGGACGTCGCAGGGCATTTGCAGGCAGTTGCCTGGGAAACTGCGCAGACGTTTCACGGTAAAGAAGGACGCGGATCGCTGTAACGCGCGTTCACCGCTGCGGCGCAGAGTCGAGCGTTTTTCAGACTTGTTGAGCGGGCGCTACCGATTTTCAGATTGCTGCAATGCCCAAAGTCGTGCGTATGCGCCGCCACGCTCAACCAACGCGTGGTGCGCTCCGCGTTCAATAATTTTCCCTGCGTCCATCACCAAGATTTCATCGGCGTCGATGATGGTAGACAGACGGTGGGCAATCACCAATGTTGTGCGTCGTTCGGCGATCGATTTCAATTCTGATTGAATTGCACGCTCAGAGACCGAATCGAGCGCGGAGGTCGCTTCATCAAATATCAGCACGGGCGGATTTTTAAGCAAACAGCGTGCGATGGCGACGCGCTGCTTTTCACCGCCGGAAAGTTTGAGGCCGCGCTCGCCGACCGGCGTCTCGTATTTCTCTGGCAGTGATTCAATGAAAGCACCGATGTGCGAAGCGTTTGCCGCGTCGGTGACCATCTGATCGGTGGCGTCGGGGCGGCCATAGCGGATGTTGTAGCCAATCGTGTCGTTAAATAAAACGGTATCTTGGGGCACGATGCCGATGGCGGCGCGCACGCTAGATTGCGTCAGCGTGCGGATGTCTTGCCCGTTGAAAGTGATACTGCCGCTGCCGACATCATAAAAACGAAAGAGCAATCGCGCCAGCGTTGATTTACCGGAGCCACTGGCACCCACGACCGCAACGGTTTTCCCAGCGGGAATTTCAAACGACACACCACGCAAAATCTGACGATCAGGCTCATACGCAAAATGGATGTCGTTAAATGCGATCGATACCTGCGGCGCAGAAAATGCTATCGCGTGGGGTTTATCGGGCACTTCCGAGTGCTCCTGTGTGAGCTTAAACATGCGCTCTAAATCGGCTAAGGCTTGCTTAATTTCCCGATACATCACACCCAAAAAATTGAGCGGCATATAAAGTTGAATCATGAAGGCATTAACCAATACCAAATCGCCCACGGTCATCGAGCCATTGGCCACACCCATGACTGCGCGCCACATCATCGCTGTGACGCCTAACGCGATGATGATGCTTTGCCCAAGATTTAGCATTGAGAGTGATGTTTGGCTCTTAACGGCTGCTTTTTCCCAGCGTTGCAGGCTTTCGTTGTAGCGGTTGGATTCGTATTGTTCGTTATTGAAATACTTCACCGTTTCGTAATTGAGTAGGCTATCGATGGCACGCGTATTCGCTTTTGAGTCGAGCTCATTCATCGCGCGGCGAAATCCAGTGCGCCATTCGGTAACGATGATTGAAAAGGTAATGTATGTGGCGAGGGTGGCGAGCGTAATGGCGACAAACACCCAATCGTATTGGGTAAAAAGAATAGCGCTGACCAGCCCGATTTCGACCAGCGTTGGCAAAATCGAAAAGAATACAAACGAAATTAACGTCGAGATTCCGCGCGTGCCGCGTTCGACGTCGCGCGTGAGGCCACCCGTTTGGCGGCTTAAATGAAAACGTAGCGAAAGGCCATGCAAGTGCTCAAAGACATTAAGCGCGGCGCGGCGCACAGCGTTTTGGACAACCCGATCTGAAAAATATTCACGAATTGCTGAAAACAAAGTGGTCGCAATACGCATGACCGCATACAGCAAAAGCAGTGAAGCAGGGACGGCCCACTTCGCTTTATCGCCTTGGAAAGTGTCGATGATGTGCTTAAAAATAACGGGCACAGAAACCGTGGCCAGTTTTGCCGCAAGCAGCATGAGGAATGCGGCAGCGAGCCGGCCACGATGATTGCGCAAGTAAGGCAATAGCGGCTTTAATGCCCCCCATAGACTTAAGTCTTTACTGGGCGCAGCCGGGAGCGCGCTACTTGGTGGGCCGTGTCTCATGCGCGGTAATCCTTCGCACCAAAAGCAAAAAAAGTAATCAATGTACGTGCCAATCCATAAGTCATCCAATGGCCAACGCGAAGCAGTAACGGGCGCGTTGACCATTGCGCCGCGGTGACCGCGTGCGCGCCGGTTTTAATAAGTGCATCAATTTCTGATCGCAAGCGTTGCGCAAAGACCTGATCGCACACAATTAAATTTGCTTCGCGCGCCAAGAGTAAGGAAAGTGGATCGATATTAGACGAGCCGATGGTGGCCCATTGATCGTCGATACTTGCAACTTTCGCGTGTAAGAAGCTGAGGGTGAATTCGTGAATTTCAATCCCACCTGCGAGGAGTTGACCATAGAGCGCTTTGCTTGCGCCGTTTAGTAATACATATTCCGTGCGGGCTTGCAAGAGCAGGCGCACGTGCACGCCGCGTGCGCTCGCTGCTAAAAGTGCGCGGCGAAAGGCAATTCCAGGCAAAAAATAGGCGTTTGCGATGGTCACGTTGGTCGTGGCTCCGTTAATCGCCTCGAGGTAGGCGGTTTCAATGCCCCGCCGGTTTCGAAAATTATCGCGCACGACGAGTGCAGCGGTGGTGGTGCCTACTTTTTGGTTTGAAACAGGGGAAATGCGTGCCGTCGGGTTCGCCGACTCAACAACATTGCTCAAGCGCACGATATTCCACACGCGGGCAAGCGCGCGTCCAAATTGCACCAACACAGGCCCACGCACTTCTACCGCGAAATCCACGCGCGGTGGCTTATGTCGAGGCGTATGCATATCATCGATAATATTGATGCCACCCACAAACCCGATTTCACTGTCAATCAATACCAGCTTGCGATGCAATCGACGCAGGCGCGTGCGTCGCCATATATTGCGAAAGACGTCGGGGCGGTAAAACGCCAGCAGTACGCCCGCGTTTTTGAGCCCAACGATAAATTTATCTTCGGAATACGATTTGCTCCCGTAGCCATCGATGAGTACATGCACCCGCACCCCACGCCGCGCCGCCGCCTTTAGGGCTGCCGCAACGGCGTCGCCAGCGACATCGCTTGCAAAAATATAGGTTTCAAGAAAAATTGCGAACCGGGCACGATCAATGGCCGCGATCAATGCGGGGAAATATTCGCCACCGCCGCGAAGCAGCGTAACGTGATTGCCTTCAAGAAAGCGGCCTGGCATGGGTTCGCGTTTTTAGTCGTCGCGATAAATCGCAACGTGCGCCGATTCGCCTTCGCGCCAGTGTCCGCGATACATTCCGTTGGTATTAAAAGGCAATGTGATATTGCCATGGCCATCAACGGCGATGATTCCGCCTTTTCCACCAAATTCAACGAGGCTGCCATTGACGACATCGCTTGCGGCTTGCAGCAATGTGTGCTGACCGTAGCGCATGCGCGCGGCAATATCACTGGCAACGCACGCCCGGATGAAATACTCGCCGTGCCCGGTGGCTGAAACCGCGCACGTGCCGTTGTCGGCGTAGGTGCCGGCACCGATAATGGGCGCATCGCCGATGCGGCCCCAGCGTTTATTGGTCAAACCCCCGGTTGAAGTGGCCGCGGCGAGATTGCCCGCGCGATCGCAGGCGACTGCACCGACCGTACCAAATTTCTTGTCGGGGATTTTTAAATCAGAAGCTTCGAGCACGCCAAACGACGCGCCATTGGCCGCCTCCAATGCTTGCACCGCACGTAATTCACGCATGCGACGTTCCGTGTGGAAATAGGTCGCGTCCACCGCAGAAAAGCCATTGGCGAGAGCGAACGCCTCGGCGCCTTTGCCGACCAAAAAAACGTGCGCGGATTTTTCCATCACCGCGCGTGCCAGTGATATTGGGTTACGGATATGCTTAACGCCCGCGATTGCTCCAGCAGCGCGGGTTTTGCCATCCATGATCGCCGCATCCATCTCGATGGTCGCATCGTGGGTAAATACCGCGCCGTGCCCAGCGTTGAAGTGCGGTGAATCTTCGAGCACATGCACCGCAGCTTCCACTGCATCCATCGCGCTACCATCACCGACAAGCACCGCGCCGCCAGCAGCGAGCGCGGCCTGCAAATGGGCGCGAGCCTCGTCGGCTTGCGCTTTTGGAAAGTCTTCTGGGCGCAGCGTGCCTGCGCCGCCATGGATTGCAAGAGCAAATTTCATGAGCGATTTACTTTTCGACAAAACCCGATTGTGCGGCAAGCGGATGATGGGCACGTGCGGCGCTTTTCGGTTTGCCGATAAACTGTGGCCATGCAAGGAAAATTCATCACCTTCGAAGGTATCGATGGCGCCGGTAAATCGACCCATATCGAGGCCACAAAAGCCCAAATCTGCGCCGCAGGTATTGAGTGCATCCAGACCCGCGAGCCCGGAGGTACGCCACTGGGTGAAAAAATCCGAGCACTTTTTCTAAATGAAACGATGATGCCGCTGACCGAATTGATGCTGGTCTTTGCCGCGCGGCGTGAGCATCTCGAAACGGTCATTTGGCCCGCGCTAAGCCGTGGTGCGTGGGTTATTTGCGACCGGTTTACTGATGCCACGGTTGCCTACCAATCTTACGGGCGCGGCCTGGGTATCGAGCCCGTTGAGACCCTCGCGCAGTTTATCCACCCCGATTTCTCTCCTGATCTTACGTTGTGGTTTGACGTAGCTCCTGATATTGCCGCGGCACGGGTCGCCGCTGGGCGTACCCATAAAGATCGCTTCGAACGCGAGCAAGCGCAATTTTTTGCCCGCGTGCGTGAGGGCTACGCAGCGGTGGCAGCCTCGGCGCCGCAGCGGGTGGTACGGATCGACGCAGAAATGGCGCTTGCAGAAGTAGCGTTAGCCGTGCAGCGAGCTGTTGCAGGCGTGTTGCGATGAGCAAAGATGCGCCCACTGTCGCCACGACACTTACCGCGCCGATGCCATGGCAGGCGAGCTTGCTTTCGCTCTGGCAGCGAGCAGGTGCAGGGCATCATGCATGGATGCTGACCAGCCCTGCGGGCAATGGTTTGCCGCAATTGGCGCGCGCGCTTGCCGGGGCGTGGCTGTGCGAAGCGCCAATCGATGGCGTTGCTTGCGGTCGCTGTGAGTCGTGCGTCTGGCTCACCACCGGGGTGCACCCCGATTACCGGGAAATTGCACCGCAGGCACCGGAGGAGGGTAGCGAAGTGCTTTCTAGGCAGGAAATCAAGGTTGATGCGATCCGTGCCCTCGCGCAATGGGCGGTGAGCTCAGCCCATCGCAAAAGTAAAGTGGTGGTGATTGACCCTGCAGACGCGATGAATTTGCAAGCGGCCAATGCGCTCCTAAAATTGCTTGAAGAGCCGCCGCGCGCGGTAAGATTTATCTTGACGGCTTCTGATCGGCGGCGATTACCGGCGACGATTGTGAGCCGATGCGTAACGCGCGCGGTGCCAATCGCGCCAGAACTGGAAGCACGCGCTTGGATCGCTTCGCAGGGCATACCTGCGGCGCAGATTTTGCCGCTGCTCGCGCAAGCAGGCGGCGCGCCAATGCTGGCGTTAACGCTGGCCGACCTTCAATGGCAAGCGCAGCGCAGTCAATTTTTATCGGCACTCGCGCGCCCCGCAGGGCTGTCGGCACTTGCGCAAGGCGACGTGCTTGATGGGCTGGCACGCCCGGCCCGACGGGCAGCGCTCTCGGCTCGGCTCGATTGGCTGTGTGGGTGGATGCATGATCTGCTTGCGGTGCGGGCGCTCGGCCAGGCCCGCTACAACCTAGACTACAACACCGAAATCGAAAAAATTGCGAAATCAATACCCGCCGTTGCGAGTTTTCGGTATTATGCAAATCTCATAGAACGAAGACGTGTCGTACAGCATCCCTTGAATCCTAGGCTCGTGTTGGAGGCGGCATTGATCGACTACAAAGCACTTACATCGGCGGTGGCAGCATGAGCGAAGGCAGTACGATCGTAGCGGGTGGCGCAGGCCGACCCGGAGTTTTGTCCCTCAATATCAGGGAGCGCACTGCGCTTTATGCCGCGTATATGCCCTGGGTCGAGGGCGGTGGTATTTTCATTCCGACCACACGCCCTTACAAATTGGGCGATGTAGTGTTCATGTTGCTTTCCCTCATGGATGACGCTAACCGACTCGCCGTGCAAGGCAAAGTGGTGTGGGTGACGCCGCAAGGCGTGCAGGGCAATCGGGCGCAGGGTATTGGCGTGCAATTTACCAAGGACGAAACGGGGCAAAGCGCGAAAGCCCGTGTCGAAGCGATCTTAGGCGGTCTGCTCGCACAGCAGCGCGCGACGCACACGATGTAACGATCAACGCATCTATACCTGCGGCGCAGATTGCATGCATTTCGGCCATAAAATCGGTGTCGTAGCGTCGCCCAACCCGCGCTAAACCAAAACTCAACCGCCGCATCCACCGTGCGCATCGGGTCAAAGCCTAAACTAGCGCGCATGAAAATATCAATTATCGGCAGCGGTTACGTGGGTTTGGTGACGGGCGCTTGCTTCGCAGAAGTTGGGCACGATGTCATCTGTTTAGACGTTGATAGCGACAAAATCGCCCGCCTCAATCGCGGCGAAATTCCGATTTACGAGCCAGGCTTAGAAGCCATCATCGCACGCGCGCGCGCAGCCGGGACGATTCGCTTTACGACTGACGCTGCGCTTTCGGCTCAGCATGGTGTATTGCAATTCATCGCCGTCGGCACGCCGCCCGATGAAGACGGCAGCGCCGATGTGCGCTATGTATTGGAGGCCGCGCGCGGCATTGCGCAGCATGGGCAAGGCTTTCGGGTGATCGTCGATAAATCGACGGTGCCAGTCGGTACAGCCGATAAAGTGCGAATGGAAATACGTAATACCTGCGGCGCAGATTTCGACTTTGCGGTGGCTTCAAACCCCGAGTTTTTAAAAGAAGGCAGCGCGGTTGAAGATTTCTTGCATCCAGATCGGGTAGTGATCGGCACCGACGATCCGCGCGCGGAAGCCTTGCTGCGCGAGCTCTACCTGCCGTTTGTCTCCGACCCAAAGCGATTGATCGGGATGGATATCCGCTCAGCGGAGCTCACCAAATACGCGGCTAACGCAATGCTCGCGGCCCGAATTTCCCTCATCAATGAAATTGCAAATGTCGCCGAAGCGGTGGGTGCCGATGTCGAAAACGTGCGCGCGGGAATCGGCTTTGATTCCAGGATTGGCCACGCCTTCTTGGCCGCGGGCTGCGGCTACGGAGGCTCGTGCTTCCCAAAAGATGTGCAGGCGCTTTTGCGCACGGGGCAAGGGCTCGGTGTGCCGATGCATGTGTTGCAGGGCATCGAAGCGACCAACGCCGATCAAAAGCAGCGCTTAGTCGAAAAAGTCTTTGCGCGTTTTGGTCGAGATTTGACGGGCAAGCATTTTGCTCTCTGGGGCTTAGCGTTTAAGCCCAATACCGACGACATGCGGGAAGCACCGAGCCGGGTCGTGATTGATGCCCTCACCGCGGCTGGCGCGCAAATCACCGCCTACGATCCGGTCGCGACCCAAGAAGCGCAGCGCATTTACGCTAACAACCCGGGCGTGAAATTTACAAATTCGGCATTACCTGCGGCGCAGAATTGCGATGCTTTGATCGTAGTGACCGAGTGGATGCAATTTCGCACCGTTGATTTCGTCGCGTTGAAGGCGGCGATGAAAACGCCAGTGATTTTTGATGGTCGCAATGTGTTTGATCCTGCTACGTTGCGCGCTAAAGGTTTCGAAATTTTCCCGACTGGCAGATCGGCGTAACGCCGCACCTATTTCGGCATTTTGCCGAGCGCTTTCATTACAGCTTCTTTATCGGATATTAAAAACGGCCGGTTTGAACATTGTTTAAGATACCCGTCGCCATCGGCGTTGACGTCGTTGGCGGCAGTATTGAGCCGCTGGGCATTGCTATTGAGCTTATCGACCCGCAGATTGCGCGCCTCATTGCGGGCGTTGAACGCTGCCACCGCCGCTTCATCCGTAATTGCGAGCTTTGTTTTGGCCTCATTGATCGCATCGGCTTCTTCATTGAGCGCTTTCACTTCAGTCGAATGCTCACCCATTTCTTTTTTAAGCGTTGCCCGCCGGATCGCAAGCGCATCGCCCGTGAGCGCGCAATTTCGAATATCGTCGCGCGTCATCGTCGGCAGCGGGTTCGGTAGCGCCAAGGGCGCTACCACCGCTTGCGCAAAGGTGGGCAAAGCGTTTAGCGAAAAAAGCACTACGTACAAATTTGGGATGAATTTCATATTGAAATAGGTGAGTTAAAAAACGGTGGGATATTACGATACCTGCGGCGCAGATTCGCGCCATTTTTGCCCCAAATCTGCGCCGCAGGTAGAACGAACATTAATACTTAAAGTGCTTCATTTGTTCGCCCCGCAGACCAATATCGGTCATCGCCTCAATGCCAATCTCGAGGTGAATCCGCGCCCAATCGTTGGTCACCAATTTATCGCTCTCTTCAGTCTTCACGCCTTCGGGTGTGATCGGTACGTCCGAGACCAAAAGCAGCGCACCGCGCGAAATTTCATTGTGATGGCCGACAACGAAAACCGTTGCCGTTTCCATATCAATGGCAATGCAGGTGAGCTTTTGCAGTCGCTCTTGGAAAGCAGTGTCGTGCTCCCAGAGTCGTCGGTTGGTGGTGTAAACCACGCCGGTGCGGTAATCGAGACCGCGGGCTACGATTTTGTCCGATACGAATTTATGCAGCTTAAAGGATGGCAGCGCGGGCACTTCGGGTGGGAAGTAGTCGTTGCTCGTGCCTTCACCGCGAATCGCAGCGATCGGCAGCACGAAATTTCCGATTTCGGTCGAGTGCTTGAGTCCACCACATTTACCGAGAAATAAAACGCCTCTTGGCGCGCGCGCCGAGAGTAAATCCATGATTGTTGCCGCATTTGCCGAGCCGATTCCGTAGTTGACGATTGTCAGCCCAGCACCGTTGGTCGCGGCCTGCATCGGGCGGCCTTCGCCATATATATCGCAGCCAAATTTTTCGGCAAAGCGATCAAGATAATCGCGAAAATTAGTAATGAGGATGTGGTCGCCAAAGCGGTCGATCGGCATGCCGGTATAGCGGGGAAGCCAGTTGGTCGCGATTTCGAGTCTTGTTTTCATTATTGTTCTTTTTTATTGTGTGATGTTTCTGATTGGACTTGTAGAGTTTAGTTCAAAACGAGGTCGCGGTCGAGGTGCGTAACCTCACTTCGCCGTGACATACCTGCGGCGCAGAATTGGCTTCTTTTTCGGCTCATTCTGCGCCGCAGGTTGGCATCTTTGGGCGTAAGTTTGGCTTTGCGCATAATCCGAAGCATGGCAAAACCAAAATCAGAATATGTGTGCACCGAATGCGGCGGCGTTAGCCCGAAATGGCAGGGCCAATGCCCGCACTGCAGCGCGTGGAATACCTTAAGCGAATCGGCCAAGGCCGTAGCGGGTGCAACGCCGCGCTTTGAAGCGCTTTCCGGTGGAACTGGCAAAGTGGTGGATCTAGCGGCAGTGGAAGTTTCCGAGCTGCCGCGCACTTCAACGGGAAATACCGAATTTGATCGCGCCCTTGGCGGCGGATTGGTGCCAGGCGGGGTGGCATTGATTGGCGGTGACCCCGGCATCGGCAAATCAACGCTGTTGCTGCAAGTCGCCGCTGCGGTATCCCACAAAATGAAAGTGCTATATGTCACGGGCGAGGAATCGGCGGCGCAAGTCGCGATGCGGGCGCAGCGACTAAAAGTACCTGCGGCGCAGATTCGGCTCTTTCCTGAGATCCGTTATGAATCAATCGTAGCGGCGATCGATGCTGAGATGCCCGCCGTTGTAATCGTCGACTCAATTCAGACGACCTACACCGACACGCTCACCGCCGCGCCGGGCAGCGTCAGTCAAGTGCGGGAATGCGCGGCGATGCTAACGCGCGTTGCCAAAACCCGTGGCATCAGCGTCTTGATCGTGGGCCACGTGACTAAAGACGGCGCAATCGCCGGCCCGCGCGTGCTTGAGCACATCGTCGATACCGTACTTTATTTTGAAGGCGACACCCATTCTAATTTTCGTCTGTTACGGGCCGTTAAAAATCGGTTTGGCGCGGCAAACGAGCTTGGCGTGTTGGCCATGACCGATACCGGGCTTAAAGAAGTCTCAAACCCGTCCGCCCTATTTTTGCCCCGGCACGCTAATCCAGTGCCGGGCAATGCCATCGTCGCAACCATAGAAGGCACGCGGCCTTTGTTGCTCGAAGTGCAGGCGTTGGTCGATAGCGGCGGGCAGGGTGGCGCACCACGGCGGACAACGCAAGGGTTCGAATCCAACCGACTGGCCATGCTTTTGGCGGTCATGCATCGGCACTTGGGGCTTCAGATTGGCGGGCAAGATGTGTTCGTCAACGTCGTCGGCGGCATGAAAATCACTGATCCCGGAGCCGATGTTGCGATCTCGATGGCAATTATTTCATCGTTTAAAAACAAAGCATTACCGGATAAAACGGTGTTTTTAGGTGAGATTGGTCTTGGCGGCGAAATTCGGCCGATTCAGCGCGGGGTTGATCGCGTAAAAGAAGCAGCTAAGCTTGGTTTCACGGCCATTGTCGTGCCTAAGGCCAATGCGCCAAAGGGTGTGATTGAGGGCGTGCGCGTTGTTCCGGTATTGCGGTTGTCCGACGTTTTGGATTGGGTTCAGGAAAACTAGCGCCGATGGTTGGCTTCGTTTCTCCGTTTGTCTGGTCTTGCACGCGCTTGTCGCTTTCGCGCGTATCTTTGTAGCCTGTTTGCGACGATGTACGTTATTCGGACGTCGTCGCTTGTGTATTCCTGTATTGACAATTACAATTGCATAACTATTTTGGTTAATAAAATAGACAAAATGCGATTTGCGTAAACAAAATAATAGTACTGATTGGGAGCACGTCATTTATCAAAGAAGGGCTTTTTACGATAAGCGACCGCAAATTGCGGACGGTTTTTCGCTGATCGAATTACTGATCACGGTCGCCATTCTCGGCATCGCGGTCGCGTTTGCGATCCCATCGTTTGCGCAGTCGCGTGAGCGTGCGCAGGTGCGTGCGGTCACCGGCGAGATTGCTGCTGCGATGAAGTGGGCGCGAGCAGAGGGCTTACGTACAAATCAAGCCGCGACCGTCATCCTCGGTGCCGCAGCGGTTTGCGCCGATGGCACCGTGGCTGCATGGTCAGTGCGCGTGGGCGCCACCACCCAAAAATGTGCGCCAATCGCTGAATTTTCAAAACGCTATTCCAACGTCGTGGCGCTGACATCTGCGACATTGAATTTCAATGCGCGCGGTATCTCGACCACTGCGTTTCCCGGATACACCGTAGTTAGCACGAGCGTTGCCGCATCGCGCACGATTTCGGTCGAGTTATCGGGCCGAGTGATGGAAATTTAATCCATGGTTGCGCGCACTCCAAAATTTGCAAAAGCGATGTCTGGCTTCGTGCTTCTTGAAGCAGCGGTTGCGTTTATTTTGGTTTCAATTGGGATGATCGGGCTAATGATGCTTTCGGTCAAAGGCTCGCGCGCCTCGCAAGAGAGTTTTGAGCGTACCGTGGCCGTAAATTTGGCGACCCAAATAGCGGTCAAGGTGCGCACTGCCGGTGATGGCCTGCTCGAGTGGCACGGCGTAGACGTTGCAAATTCTGGCACTTGGATTTCGACCAATCCTGCCACGCTCGTTGCGCTGAATGAGCTGAGCACCATCGCCGCAGATCAGCTGGCCTCCGCCAGCGCCCGGGTCACGTTACGGGCTTCAGACGGCCTAAGCGCCTGCGCCGCGCCGCCCTGCGAAGTCATGGTTGATGTTGCCTGGACGGGCGCCAGTCGCCAGCTTCGCAGCTATGCGCTCTATAGCTGGGCGGGGGTGCAATGATCTTGCCCATGTCGCCATCGGCTTCTCGAGGCGTAACCTTGATTGAGTTGATGATCGGGATGGCGATTGGTCTTTTAGTGATGCTGGCAGTGTTTAGCTTGCTCCTTAACTTTACGCAAGCCTCCGCGCGCGTCGCGCAAACCCAAGATGTCAGCGCTGCCATGCGCGCCAGCATCGGCTACGCGGCACGGCGGGTCGCCGAAGCGGGGTTCGGAATTGAAGATGCGCTTGTGAGCCTTACGGTCGCGACGGGGACGGGCGCGGTCGCAGGCAATAGCGTGAGCGTCCGATCTCGATACGTGCCGGAGCCCTTAACTCCAGTGGCTCCCGGTGAAATTCAAACCTGCATTTTGCAAATCGTTCCGCAAGCCGCTGCGCCCTCTAATCTCGTCGAGACGTGCGCTGGCGTTGCGCGCACGATCGCCCAAGGCGCAGTCGCGTTTGAGGTGCATAGCGGTTGCAGCACCTCCGCTGGCACTCGCGTTGAAAATTATCGGCGCGATACTTGCCAAGCCGGCGAGATCTTGCGCACGCTCCGCGTTGCCCTACTCATGCGCGCCACCGCGCCGGATCCTGTGCCAGGGCGATTGGTCGCCGACGATAGCTACCGACTTCCCGTTACGGTGGAAAATACCAGCGGCGCGACCTACACAGTGCCTGTTTCCGCGGCAGGGATTGCGGCAGGCTGCGAAGCATCTGGCGATTGCCGCGCCTACAAGCATCGCTTGCTCGTCTCAGAAGTGGTGCCCCGCAATGAAATGTTTCGAACGGGAGTGCCGTTCTGATGGCAGTCAATCGGTCAATTGGTCGGAATACCTGCGGCGCAGTTTTAGCCCTAAAAACACGAAATAGGGGCGTCGCGTTGCCAGTTTCGTTGATTTTGGTTGCGGTAGCGTTGGTCGTCGGCGTCGCGTTATTGCGTGCCGCACGGCAAGACTTGGCTGTAAGCGGCAGCGAAGCTGATCGTACGTTTGCCACGGAAGCCACGGACGCAGCATTGCGATCAATGCTCACCGAGCTGCAAGCCCTTCCCGGAATCCCCGAAATCGTGGATCCTTCTGGGGCAACGCTTCCGTGGTGGAATAAAAGTAACGTCGCAATTACCCCAGCGTTTTGGGTCTCCTGCGCGACTGCGCCGCCAGGTGCGCGGTGTGTCGGCGAGTCGAAGACAAACGCGGGGCGAACTTACCAAGTGCAACGTACCGTGCAACCCAATGGCACGCCCGACGAAATTAGCGCGACTTCGGGCGCGTTTTCGTTTTACTACCGCGTGGCGGTGTTGGTTACGCTAGATACTGGAGCACGTGCTGAGATCGAGAGCTATGTGCGTCGTCCACAGCTGGTGAAAAGCTAGAGTCCGATAAAAATGAAAAAAGTTATTCGCAGCATTTTCAGCAAAATCAAACCGAGCGTGCCGTTCGCAGCGCTTGTTACGCTTGGACTGTTTCTGGCGCTAGCACCAAAAGATGCACTGCTTCCAATGCCCGACCGGCCGGCGCAAACTACCGGCCTGATCATCGCACCAAATGTGATGATTGTTATGGCAAACGGTGTCTCGATGCAGCGGGAAATGGACGATCAGACCTACCCGGGGATTTCTGGCGATGAGATCCGCAATTTTGTTGAAGATGCAAACCTCTCAAATACCCTGCCGCAATCGGTTCGAACGGGCAGTCACGCTGAGCAGCCGACATCAAAGTTTTTTCTGGCCAAGCGTGCAATCACCGAGATCATGAATGATGATTCACTTTCGCTCAATGTGAACGCAGGATTTGCCACATGGCGCACGACCTTTGCACAACCATTTCTTGTTGTGGGCTCACCAAATCAAAGCGCATGGGTAGAGCCAATTCCTTCCGATATAAATGCGCGTACTGCACTGACGACGGCACAACGGTTTGCTTACGCAGCAGACACTACGAACTTCAAAGCGGCGTACGTCGAGATGTTTCCAAGCACCGCTAACGCGGCCTGCCCGAGCGCATCTAACAACGCCAATACCAACACACGAGGCGCTGGACAGCGCGCGATCATCGGCAAGGATCTCTGCGACGGTGGGAAAAATGTGGTGAAGGAGGGCGTTGTAGATTACATGACCGCGAATACTGGGATTGGTGGATTACCGCGCCATATCGTTCCCAACCATCTCGGTGGGTATTGGGATCTCTGGTCAAACGCAAAAGGAGTTGGTGTCTCTCAAAATGACTACCCGAGCCCCAACAACTTTCAGTCAAACACCGTTGACTTTTACTTGAATTCTGCGAAGCCTCCCAATACCGCCCATTTTTGCTCGCTCTATTACGTGTCAGACTACAACTATTTCGGTACTTGGTATCTCCACGATTACCCATTAAACGATGTTTCTTATACAGATTTATGGGATTTTCGATCCCAAGCTTTTGATGCGAGTGGCTATATCGATTGGGGAACGTCGAACTACAGTTGCTCTGGCGCTTCGATTCCATACCCAAATTTCCGTAAGCGCATTTCGAGTAAGGTTAAGCTCACCGATGGCACGCTTACAGAGGCTCTCGGCGCCACCATTATGGGTTTTTATTCCGACCTTGGTCAAATTAATGAATCCGCAAGTTTGGGTGCATTTAGTGGCTGGAGTGGTGAAAACGTATTGTTGAATGGCGGTACGGGCACGGAATCGATGTCGGCAAATTTCCCGTCTGGACCGGCTGCGACTGATAATGCCGCAGTGGTCGGAAGAAAACTCAATGCCGCGGGCTTGGTTAAAAAACCGGTCACGCATATGGGGGTTTTTCTTGATCTTCCAGACCCGACCTTGGGCTATGTAGATCAACGCGAAACCGTCAAGGGGTTCATGATCGCCAAACAAATGGACGCAAGCGGACTCGAATATAACTCTGTAACCCAAAGAATTGCCCCAGATGCGGCGGCCAAATCGACCAAAGGTATTCGCGCCTCGGACTCTGGGCAAGACGGTCAGAGCCCTGTATACGATTCACTTTTAGGTGCTTCAGCTTACTACAGCGCATACAAAAAAGCAGACCCAAACGATAGCTGCCGCTCAAATCACGTGCTGCTTCTCTACGATGGACGCGAGAACAGCCGGTATTACTATGACGCAAGCGCACCCGGCGGCATCCGCTGGGCTGACCCGGCTGAAATGTCTAAAAAATTGCTCGACGATCAGGGTGTCTTTACGCACGTGATCATCATCTCCGGTGTGGCTGGCGACATCACCGACGCCAATCGCATTGCGCAAGCTGGGGGAACCACCAATGCGTATGTGATCGGAGACTACATTCAATTACAAGCTGCGCTACGCAACGTATTTTTATCGTTGCAGAGCAAGGTCTTTACCGCCCCACCGGCAGTGCCACTTATCGTGCGCGGCGGGGCGTACGCCTATTCTCCAGTTTCGTTTACATCTCCTGCTTACGGCACATTGGAAGCGCATGCCATTACAGCGACCGGTGCGATCGACCCAACCCCTGTTTGGGACGTTAATACCCTGATGACCACCGCGCAACGGACGGCGACACTGTATACGTCGCCCGGAGGTACGCTGACAAACTTCATGTCGGTCGCTGATTCTGAGTTTGCGATTCCGGCGACTTCGCCCTTAACGGGCGCGATCATTAAAGGCTACACGATCGATCCCAATTTTTCAGGGGGAACCTATTTAGCTGGCAGAAGAGCCGATGCACTGCTGGGAAGATTAAGTAATGCAGCGCCCATGTCCCTCGGAAATATTATGTCCGCTGAGTTGGTGGTCGATCCAGCGTATCTTACCTACGCAAATGGGCTGCCAGTCGACTCGAAGATTACCGTATTCTCGTCTAACGATGGATTTCTCTATGCCGTTGGTCAAGCAGATGGTGTTCAGCCCGGATTAATCCGATGGGCGTGGATGCCCTCAGAGTTTTTGCAACGATTGAAAAATTTCAACACCTTCCAAGGCAGTAAAACGATGGACGGTGATCTGCGTGTGGCAGACATCAAAGTGGGCGCGGGATTTAAGCGCGTTGTGTTGGGCGTGGCGGACGGCGGGAGTTTGCATTACGCGTTAGAGGTGAGCGCGATGGGTGGCTTGTCCCGCGTTTTGTGGTCAGATTTTCATCCAACTGCCGCCTCAGACCCCAAAACTGCGCCGCAGGTATGGCGCAAAACGGGGGTTTCGTATGCCGTGTATGTTACGGGCACAACGTTGCGCATTCGTAATATCGACACCGGTGCGACTACCGATCGCAGCTTGGCAGGCTTATCGTTGTCTGGCTCAATTCGCGGATTGCACATCCGCGGAGATAGTGCATTTCTCGGAACCGCGGAAGGCCAAATCTTCGAATCGAATTTAGTCACGGGTGCAGCACCTGTGGCCGTTGGCACGATGAAATCATCTGGCGGTGGAACGGTGAGTGAAGTCGGTGTGCTTTCGATCACCACTGCAGTCATCGATGGTGCTGTCCATCTCGTTGCGCAATCAACCCTTCGGATGACGGTTTTCTCGAGGACGCTTGGTAACACCGGCGCATTTACGCGACTTTGGAGCGCATTTGCCGGAGGTAGCGAAACAAGCCCTTCGTTAGCACCAGTAGCCGGTTTACCGCCTTCGGGACGATTTTCTGCATCACCTGTTATTGTCGAGGGCGTCATTTTTGCGCCGGTGACCATCGATGGAACTGGCATCAAAACAGCTTGCGTGCTGGGCGATGCAAAGCTTTACTTTTACAACCTTGGCGCGGGTACATTCCCGGCGGGATTGATCTATGATCGAGATTTAAACGTTCCCGTTACTGGGGCGATTTCGCTAGGGCAGGGCGACGCACTTGGCGTTCGTCTTGCGCAGTTCCCAGACGGGCAATTCGGAGCATACGGTAGCGCGCAGGCAGCGGGATCGGGTGGCTCACTCTCTGGCGTTACTGCGTTGACCGTTAGCACGCCAAGCGCGCGGGTAATTTGGTGGAAAGAGGTTGATCGTGACCAGTACTAAAGTGATACAGATTCGCGGGTGGTGGTTGATGGCTGCGAGCGCAGTCATCTTGTCGCCAATTGCATTAGGGCAGCAGCCGCAGCGTACGCTCAGCGGTCAGCCAGTAAGGGCGTCCGCTTCAGTGAAAAGCTCGGCCTCTAAACTTCCAGCTGGGGTTCGCGCAATGACGCCAGTCGAGCTTAAAAAGCGAAAACCGGTCGCGATGGAGCAATCGATTGCCGCGCGGATTGATCGCGCTCAAGGCAGTAAAAACGTTATTGTTAAACCGCAGAGCTACACCATAAAACCAGCGAAGGTAACGACGCAACCAGGGGTAAACCGTGTCAGTAAATGATCCTACGACTCACGCGCGAGCCGATGGTTTTACGTTGATCGAGCTTATGATTACGGTCGCGATCGTCGCAATTTTGAGCGCAGTTGCAACCGCCGCATATACGCAATATGTTCGGCGGGCGCATCTCGCTGACGGCCAAAAAGCAATGGCTTCGGCGGCAGTCGATCTTGAAGCGATATTCGCCGATAAAAGGCGTTACCCGGTGATCGCTGACTTCTCCGCAACCGGAACTCCAGACATGGCGATCAGCTATGCGCCCGCCGCGGATCAGCGTAGCTTCGTACTGCAAAGCTCGGGATCTGGAAAAATGCTTGATTACTTCCTCGCTCAGAATAGCGCGGACGCGAAGTGCAAGTGTGAAAAATGCGCTGCAAATCCATTGGCGGGTTTAGTTACTACCGCCAATGCTTGCCCAGCGGGTGCATTGCCGTGGTAGCTTTTGATGCGGCTATCTGCTGATAGCAATAATTGTCAAGGCTTTATTCAAATGTCCGGTTTCTGGCTAAGTAGAAATGTCCGGTTTTCGATGTTTCATTTAAGCGTTGAAGTGGTCGTTTTGTTGCTTTTGCTTTGTTTTTTCTATATCCGGTTTTCAACACTTGTTTGGATCTTTTGTAGCGCCAGCGCTAGGTCAAAATTATTGAGCGCCCTAGGTGCTTTTTCCCCAGCCGCCTCGCCACGTTTTCTGAGCGTGCCTTCGATTGCTGGCACCGATTGCGAGCGCCGGCTATCGCGCGTCAACCTCAAATCGGGCAAAAGCGGACATTTCTACTTAGCCAGAACCGGACATTACTACTTAGCCACTACACTAATATTTCGCATAATTTATATTATGTTAACTTATAAATTAATGCCTCATTATCAGTTCGCTCGAGTCTAGATACACTCCAAGGATGGACGAACTAAGCAAACGCTGGCGTGAACTTGGCATATCAGATGCAGCACGGAGTCCCGCTCAGCGCATAGACGCCCTCATCGCGTGGCTCAAGATTTCGATTCGAACCGATATACCTTTGCCTTTCGAGGCGACGGTATCCGAGCTTGACGCGGTTTGGGGAAATTTTGTGACCCAACTGTCTGCGGCGTATTCGCTTTCAGCATTGCCATACAACGGCCCAGCGCTAGCGGCTTGGGATAAAACGAGACAGCTGCTCGAACTGCGTCTCGCGCTCATTTCACGGCAATTTGGTCCGCCACCGCCACCGGCGCGATTTTCGTTTTTTCGCAAACAGCTACCACCCAAAAAATATTCAACGGTTGCTGCGCTTAGTACGCTCCGTCACGCCTATTTAGCCTACGTTACTGCGTATCGGCTGCCACCAAAGGGTTTCTGGCTGCTTGCGCATCAGTTATTTATTCTGACACTGGGTCTGCCGACAAACGGCGAAATCCTCAAGTTGCCAAAAACACTACCGCCTGGCGTTGAAACCTATCGTCAGCTTGTCGTATATGCACTGGCCAACCCATATTCCCTGCGGAGTGGATACCTGGTCACGTCGACCCAATTGTTGGATTATTTTGCGCCTTTAACTCGGCTATTAGATGCCGCGCCCGCGCAAGAAGGCGCTCGCGGGTTGGTTGTCATAGCGCTAGATACTGATCAGCTCCCCCGCTCCATCGCGCGCGCTGATCCCAGCTACTTCGGAACTGCCTATCTCTTCCTACAACTCCATGATTTAACTTATGAATTTCAGCAGTGCGCTGAAAATATTGCACGTGGTGCGAGCCTGCCGGTTAAGCTCGCAGGCGAGGTTGATATTACGCGTCGGGAAACTGTCGAAATTATTAGCTCAGCGCTTAGAGCGTTCGCTGGCATCGCCGCGCGCGCAGTTCCACGCGTTCCTGCGTCTGGTGCGGTTGAAGTCGTTAGCGGCTTTTATAGCGCCTGGACGGTGCTCACTGCCGCCGGAGAAAACGATCATAACGAATTGATCGATACGGGAAATGTTGTAAACCAAACGATCACCGGCGTCGCATTTCAGCTAGACCGTAATGCGAAGATTCAAATTCGTGTTGGGGAAATTGTTCTGTTTCGCAGGCCAGGGCAACCGCTTTGGCGGGTTGGTGTCGTTCGCTGGATCGAAGTCGACGCGCACACAGAAATCCTTCTTGCCGGATGCCAAGCGCTTGGGCTGCGCAGCGATGCGTACACCGCGACTGATCACACCGGGCTGGATGTGCCTATCATCGTCGCGCAAGTACCAAATCACGTCGGCGATACCACTGTTCTCGTGCCCGATCACGGCGCTGGGAGCGATATTCAACTGACGACCCATGATGGCGAGACCTCAGCAACGATACTGCTGACCGACTTGCGCGAAACCCATGCTAACTGCGTTCGGTATCAGTTTTTGACGCTTTAGGGCGTTATATCGATATTTTTAACGCGAAATGAATTTATAGTTACCGCTTATCGGAATAAACGCCCATTTATCCCCTTTAATCCATAAAGCATATCAATTAAGTCACAATATCCATTGCACATATTGCTTTGCACTGGATTATGAAAAAACTGGGAACTCGAGGGTTTACGCTCGTAGAGATGCTCATCACGATCTCTCTTCTCGCGATCGTGACCGCAATTGCCGTGCCGAGTATGCAGCGAGTGATTCGTGCGGCGCGGGTTGACGCGGAAGCGACCGGGCTGCTAGGGGCGATTCAAAACGCACGAAGTGAGGCGATAAAGCGGGGACGAACCGTCAGTCTTGCCGCTCCCTCTGGCTGGACAAATGGACTGACAATATTTGTCGATTCGAATGAAGATCTCATCGTCGACTCAGGCGAGGCTGTGTTATTTCAACAGTCAACCCCGAAATTCGCCATCGTTGCAAATTCCACAGGCGGTCTCAAAGACGGCATCGTATTTAGCGGTACGGGCGCGGTCTTGGCTAACCCGATCAGTGCAGCATCAAATCAAACGAAGGGACATCTCGCACTCAAGGTGGAAGGAGAATTTTGGGCGACGATTTGCTTAGGATCTACCGGTCGCTCGAGAATTTACAAACCACTAACACCGTCTACCGTTGATCCGGAGTGTAAAGAATGAAAACCCCATTTCGATGCGCCAAGAACGTAAAGCAATTTCAAGACGGATTTTCCTTATTAGAAGTTTTGGTCGCCATTGTCGTTGTTGCGATTGGAATACTCGGAATTGCCGGTCTACAAGCATCCGCACTTAAATTCTCAAAAGCTTCCGAAGGCCGGACATCGGCCGTTCAGTTGTCGCAAGATCTGCTTGAGCGAATGCGCGTTAATATCCACGGGACTAACGGCGGGGAGTATGACGCCCTTGCGACCGCGACTGCGTCAGTTTGCCTTTCCGCAATACCTTCCGGAGGTGGCGTTACTTCCGCCCAAGATGCAAAGCGCTGGCAAAACGCCGTCGCCTGCACCCTCCCAGAGGGCGTAGGACGCGCAACGGTAACGCCAGCTGCAACAAGCGGAGACCCGTCCGTGGTAACGGTGGTGATCCAATGGAATGAGTCGAGGATAAAAGGCGGGTCATCAACATTCTCATACTCTGTGACTTCACTATTATGAAAATTCTGCTCAAGAAAAATGCAATTCTCAATCCTCGGGTAGCTGTTCGCGGTGTCACTCTCGTAGAGCTTATGGTGGCGGTGGCGATCGGACTCGTTTTGATCGCGGCGATGACCTATAGTTATTCAGGAACGCGTGCTGCCTTCCGCGCACAAGAAGCGCAATCACGAAAACTTGAAAACGGTCGCGTCGCGCTCGAGACGATAGTTCGCGATATCCGACTCGCAGGTCGGCTCGCGTGCCAACGTACAAACGGCGAGCTCGCGTACGCCGCGAGCGTTAGTATCGCCGCGACGTTCCCGGTAATGGAGGCAACCGCTACGGCTTTTCAAGCAAAGGGCCTGATTCGAGCAAGCGCTGTTGACCGTTTTATAAATCAATCTGCGAGAACTCACCCGGAGCTCCCGACCGGATCCGTGCTGAATCCAAGCAGTGTCGTTAGAGCGTTTGATCACACTGAATTTACACCGCCTCTAGGGTCAATCTATTCATCGCCCCGCTCAGGAACGCAAGCGTTACAAATTATCAAAACAAGCGAGTCTGGATCTAGCATTAAGACGGCCATGACACTTCCAACAAGCAACATACACCTCTCAGAACCGATTTCTGGCGCACGACCCGGAACATCACAGCAATTATTTGTGATTTCTGACTGCGAGCGCGCGGAAATTCTTCGAGCGCAAGTCAATACGTCAATAATCGCAGCTGGAGGGAAACTTGACTATGACGGGGGACTCAATGCGGTTCCAGCGTTACTCCACGCTTACGGCGCTAGCGCATTTGTGTCTCAGTTCGATCCTGTGACGTATATGATTGCCAACCCTCCGGCAAGCGCACAAGTCGATACTCCGTATTTGGTTCGCTACGACATTGCGCGCTCAAATTCGTCAACGACAGCCTCTGGCCAATGGGGGCGGCAGGCGACAATCATTGCTGACGGCATCGAAGATCTACAAATCCGCTTTGGTGTGAGCTCCGGCGATGGTCGCGGGATTGCCGACTCATATGTGGCAGCGAAAGACGTTGCTGATTGGGATCTAGTGGTATCGGTTGAAGTGTCCCTCGTTGCCATCTCAAAAGAAAACCGCGTCGCGGTGACGTCATCAACTGCAACGGACGGTAGCTCTGACAGCAGATTCCGGCAGCGCCTTTCAAGTATTGTTCAGCTCAGAAATCGACTTCCACTATGACTTCCCTACGTTTACCTCAACGCGGTTTTACGTTGATTACAGCGCTTCTCCTGCTAATTGGACTCACTTTGTTGGGCGTCGCGGCGTTGCGAACCTCAATTTTCGACGAAAAGGCCGCGGGCAACGTTGGATTTCGCTCCCAAGCGCATCAACTCGCCGAGGGCGCATTGCGAGTGGCGGTGACTGAGCTTAAAAAAACCGAAGTGTTACGTCCGCCTTACACACAGCCACCTTTCATTATCGCGGCCGTACCAGGAGGCGCATCTTCTGCATTTTGGAAAGAAGATGGGAACTGGTCTAGCACTACGTCCTCACCAACCAGTATCACGGGAATTCCCGCTGCGAAACAGCCTCGGTACACCATTGAATACCTCGCCACCGATCAATCACTCGGTTCGAGCAATACACAAATGACTTTTCATTGGTTTCGGGTAACCGCACGCGCTGTCGACCCTGTGACTGGTGCATCGGTAGTCCTCCAGCAAACTCAACGTATTAAGGCGATCTAATATGATGCCCTCTAAAAATTCAAACCTTCTACCACTCTCAAACTTGCGTTTAGCTCAGATTGCTGCACAAGCGTCGGCGCTGGCAATTGGATGCTACGTATATTTGATTTCATCTTTCGCGCTGGCGCAACCCGCACAGCGCCCATTGTGGTTGACAAGTACGGCGCCACCAGCCGTTCTTCTAACGATGGGTCGTGATCATAAGCTCTACTACGAAGCCTATAACGATGCGTCTGATATTGACGGTGATGGTCAGGTCGATTCCGGCTTCAAACCCGAATCCATTACCTATTTTGGACTCTTTGATTCCTACAAATGCTACTCGTACAGCGCGTCAAATCAGTATTTTTCTCCGACAGCTTTTTCCGCTACAAAGAAATGCAGCGGAGCTTGGAGCGGCGATTTTCTGAACTACGTAACGACTACGCGTATCGATGCCGTACGGCGTGTTCTGTACGGTGGGAAGCGTGTTGTAGATACCGCCACCGAGACGATATTAGAGCGTGCATATATCCCGCAAGACTCTCATTCGTTTGGCAAAGAATGGGCGTCCGTTGCAAACAATGGTTACTTACTTTCTGACTACACGCCGCTCGCGAGTCCGGCATCTGGAAAGCGCTACTTATTTGCGAGTGTCACCCTTCTTACCGGAAATAGCCGCACTGATACCAATCCACCGCTCTTACGCGTACTTCAGAGTGATAAACGAATTTGGAATTGGCTCGCGAAAGAGCGTCCAGTAGCGGACAACAGTCTTGGAACGCCGACTGATTTCGTAGTTCGAGTAAAGGCATGTGTTTCTGGCTTACTTGAGCAAGAATGTCAAGGCTACCCCAACGGCGCGCCGATAGTTTACAAACCAACCGGGATTCTTCATGAGTTTGGTGACGAAGGGCAAATGCATTTTGGGCTTCTCTCGGGTTCGTATGATCGAAATAATGCGGGTGGTGTACTGCGTAAAAATATCTCAAACTTTGCTACAGAAATTAATAGTGCAACCGGTCAATTTCTGACGACAACAAAAGGAATCGTCGGAAATTTAGACGCATTGCGGGTGCAGGGTTTCGGAAATTCGCATCACTATGATTGCGGCTGGAATGTCGGTGACCCGACAACCAGCGGGCAAGCTTGTGACGACTGGGGTAATCCAATTGCCGAAATGATGTACGAAGGTTTACGTTATTTTTCTGGTAAGACCACACCGACCTCAGACTACTTTGCCTCCAATCCCACAAAAGACAATGCAATCGGGCTCACACGTCCGAGCTGGGTCGATCCCTACAAATCTACCGGTAATCCTGCTGGGCTTCCTTACTGTTCCAAACCAGTGCAAATGGTCATCGCAGATACCTATGCATCGTTTGACAGCGACCAAGTGCCGGGTTCAGCCTTTAGTTCGTTCTCGGGCGATCTCAGCGGACTTAACGTCAGCACAATCTCTGATTTGATTTCCGGCGCAGAAGGGATCAGTGGCAATTACTTTATCGGTCAAAGCGGATCGCTTTTCGACAAGATTCCAAGCGCAAAAAGTATCAGTGGATTTGGAAATATTCGAGGTCTAGCGCCCGACGAACCAACACGGGCCGGATCTTACTATTCTGCGGCCGTTGCGCACTACGGAAAGGGAACTGATTTGCGCACTGATCTCGCGGACGGCGGATGGGCACAGACCGTTGATACCTACTCGATTGCACTAGCATCTCCGTTGCCAAAAATCCAAATTCCTGTCGGTGAAGCTGCTGATAAACGATTCGTGACGATCGTACCGTTTGGTAAATCTGTTGGGGGATTTGGCATCTCTGCTGCGTCAACCGATTATCAGCCGACCAACCAGGTCGTCGACTTTTACATCCAAGAAATCGTAAACCAACCGGGATTTCCAACGAAATCTACTGTTAACGATGGACGACCATTCGGCCGTTTTCGAATTAATTTCGAAGATGTTGAACAAGGCGCCGATCATGATATGGACGCAATCGCGATCTTCGAATATGCATTGGAAGCTGATGGCCGTATTCGCATTACGCTTGATTCCGAATATGCGGCAGGCGGGATTATTCAGCATATGGGCTATGTGTTGAGCGGTACAACAGCCGACGGCACCTATCTCGTAATCCGTGATCGGGATACAGACCCGGCAAGTGATGTCAACTATTATTTAGATAAGAAAGCGTCAACGTACACCGTTGCAGGACTTCCGTTAACGGATACACGGCGTTTTACGCCGGGCTCTGCAGCCGATGGAAAATTTATTCCAAAAGACCCCCTCTGGTATGCAGCGAAGTATGGCGGCTACCCGGATAAACGAGACCCAAGTACCCGCCAAGTGATTGCTACTGGCATCAATGGTGCGATCGAATCGGGCGGTGACACTCGCAAAGCAGGTGAACCCGATAATTATTTCTTGGTAACCAATGCAGCGAAACTGCGTGATCAACTGAGAAACGCCTTTGCCGATATCCAATCTAAGACAGGCTCAAGCACAGCGCAAACATCAGGGACAACAGCGTTAACAACCAGAAGTCGCGCTTACACAGCGGAATACAACTCAAATGGATGGACTGGCGAAGTCACTGGATACAAAGTCGCGCGTAACGGTAAGGAGACTCAGCTTTGGAAAACATCCGATACCAATAGCTTCCCAGCGCTACATACCGCTCGTAGCGTGCTCTCGATTTGGAACGGAACAGCTGTTAATTTTCTCCCTTCTGGAACGAGTAACTTGCCGACTGCTTCGACATCAGCTTTTAACCTAAGCAGTATTTATCCGTTATTTGATGCCGATCCGAGTCTGAACTGGACTACGCTAAGCGCGACGGCTAAATCTGCGAAGGCTAAGGAACTTCTCGTGAACTATATTCGGGGTGATCGATCGCGTGAAAAGGCCAAGGGCGGGACATTGCGTGATCGCAATAAATTGCTAGGAGATATCGTAAATTCAAATATCGTTTACGCAACGGATCAAGATTACGGTTTTTATCAATTACCGGGCGCGCAGGGATCTAGTTACCCGGCGTGGATTGAAAGTAAAAGCACTTCGTCGCTCTATAAAACGATTTATATTGGCGCGAACGACGGTATGCTGCACGCTTTTGATGCGGAGACTGGCATCGAGCGGTTCGCGTTTGTACCTTCTGGAGTCTTTGGAAAACTCCACAAGTACATAACACCTGGTGCGCCGCATGAATATTATGTGGATGGACGCCTTACGCTTTCTGACGCATATCGATCTAGCGGTTGGACAACGGTGATGTTGGGCTCTACGGGCGCCGGTGGGAAAAGCGTATTTGCACTTGATGTCGGAAACCCGAGCGGGACATTATCAAATGTGCTGTGGGAGTTTAAAGATGCCGACCTTGGCTTTCCAATTGGCACCCCGCTAATCGGTCGAACCCAGGGCGAAAACGGTAAATGGGTTGCGGTTTTTGCAAACGGTTACCACGGCGTAGGACGAAAGGCCGTTGTTTTTGTTCTAGATTTGTTTACCGGCACGCTATTAAAACGACTACCACTAGAAATTTCCTCCGGCGTAAACGGCATTGGCTCTGTTGCGGGACTTCAGCGTGGCGGCATGATTGATCAACTATTTGGGGGAGACATATTAGGTAATTTATGGAAGATTGACGCTTCCAGCTCAGATCCCAGCAATTGGAAAATCGCGAATGGAGAATTGCCTATCCTGAAAGCAACAACGCCAACCGGCGGCGTGCAGCCCATTACCGCAGTTGTATCTGTTGCGCCATTAAATAGTGGACTTCAAGTATTTTTAGGTACGGGTAAGCTTTTTGAAGATGCTGACCGAAACAACACGGATGTGCAATCTGTGTACGGCCTGTGGTTGCAAAAAGATCCTGGCAAAACGCTTACGCGATCAGACTTGCTTCAACAGCAAATTGTCAGCGAATCTACATCATTCCGAACTGTGAGCAATAACACCGGCACTGGAAATGAGTGGGGTTGGCAATTGGATTTAGTCAGCCCAGGTACTTTGATACCTACCGGAGAACGCATCATTGCACCCGTGCATTTCTCGCTCGGCTATCTAGATTTCAATACCTGGTTTCTTGGCACGCAAGACGCTTGCAAGCCGGGCGGGGAAAGCTGGGGTATGGCACTGGAGGGCGCAACTGGCTCCGTCTCAGCACCGAAATTTAACGTGGATGGCAGCCCACTAATTAACAATCTTGATAAGATTGGCGGGCGGTTTGCTGCGGGTATAAAACTTATCGCTACTGTGGCTGACCCCGCGATAACGATCACGCCAGGTGGCGGGAGCGACGATAAGGGGTCATACGATACCACTGGTACGCTTAAAATCACCGAACGTGAAGCTGGGACATGTCCGCCCTGCCATTCAATTCGTAAAGATGTCGCAGCGTCGTCGAGTACATCTGCCACGCAATGTCGCCCAATTGCAATCTGCCTACCTGACTCTTGGATACAACTGCAATGAAAACAAACCAGTTTCTGTCTAAAAAAAATCGAGGGTTCACACTTATTGAGTTAATGATCGTTGTCGCGGTCGTTGGAATACTGGCATCAATTGCGTACCCGAGTTACAAAGAGTACATCGACAGAAGTCGTCGTCAAGAAGCCACAGCCGCGCTAATGGAAAATGCACAATTTATGGAGCGGCTGTTTACTCAAAACGCAAGCTACGTCCTGCCAGCAGCAGCAACACTTCCGGTGACAGCGACACCGCGAGCGAGTACGCCGATACGATATAACCTAGGGGTTGTGGCAACGGCAACGACCTATACGCTCAGCGCAACCCCAGATGTGGCATTTCCTGACGCGGTTCATTGCGGAGAACTCGGCGTGAACCAAATCGGCACGCGGACGTCAGCGATTGGCACACTTGCAAAATGCTGGTCGAACTAACCGACTTAGTCGAGCAACGCCTTTGGCACACTGAAGCGAACATTCTCCAATTCACCGTCCATCTCAACGACGCGGGCGGCTCCGAGTGACTTTAGTCGAGCTATAAGTTCGTCTACTAATACCTGCGGCGCAGATGCGCCTGCAGTCACACCAACGCGTTTTGCGCCGTCAAGCCATGCCGGATCGACATCAATAGCTCCATCAACCATATAGGCACGTGCGCCTTTAAGCGCAGCAACTTCCCTTAACCGATTTGAATTTGAACTCGTTGGCGATCCAACGACGATCACGACATCGACCTGTGGTGCGATTAATTTCACGGCGTCTTGACGGTTTTGGGTCGCGTAGCAAATATCATCTTTACGCGGCGGTCGGATCAAGGGAAATCGAGACTGCAGCGCTGCAATGATTTCTTGGGTATCGTCTACGCTGAGCGTGGTTTGGCTAACAAACGCTAACTTGCTCGCATCGTTAACGTTGAGCTTAGCGACATCAGAAATTTCTTCCACTAGATGCATCCCATTGGTCGCCTGCCCCATCGTGCCCTCGACCTCGGGATGACCTTCATGGCCAATCATGATGATTTCGATACCCTGCTTTTGTAGCTTGGCAACCTCGACATGGACCTTGGTTACTAACGGGCATGTGGCATCAAACACTTTAAGTCCTAGCGCGTGCGCCTCTTGGCGCACCGCTTTTGATACCCCATGCGCACTAAAAATTACAGTATTTCCAGTGGGGACTTCGTTCAGGTCTTCAATAAATATTGCGCCCTTTTGACGCAAATCGTTCACAACAAAGGTGTTGTGCACGATCTCATGCTTGACATAAATCGGTGCTCCAAATTTTTCAATTGCGAGCTCAACCATATCAATCGCACGATCAACGCCTGCACAAAATCCGCGTGGGTTGGCGAGGGTGACATCAAACATGTTTTGATTCCGATTCAGATTTTGGGCCGAAAAAACTATCCCAAAGTAGTAAAACTGCGCCGCAGGTAATGGCGCTATCTGCAACATTAAACGCGGGGTAGTACCAGTCCTTCCAGTAAACAAGCAGGAAGTCAATCACCTTACCCAGCCAGATGCGGTCGATCACGTTGCCAATCGCGCCACCGAGCACGAGCGTGAGCGCCAGCGCGGGAATCAAGCGCGTTTCTTTGCGCAACCACATCACGATAACCCCGCTCACGGTGATCGCCAAAATAGTGAAAAACCAACGCTGCCAACCACCGGCATTGGCGAGAAAACTAAATGCCGCGCCAGGGTTATAAGCCAGAGTGAGATCAAAAAAAGGCACTACACTTAACCGCTCGCCTTCACTAAACCGCTTGAGAACCGCGAACTTGGTGATCTGGTCAGCAGCGACTATACCTGCGGCGCAGATTAGCCAATATTTAAGGCCCTGGGTGTTTAGCGCACTGCGCATCTTAAGCATATGCCCTGCCCTCGCCTGCTCCATACAAATTAGCAATGCAGCGCGCGCAGATGCTCAGATGATTTGCATCTGCGCCAACGTCGGCACGTTGATGCCAGCAGCGCTCGCATTTCGGTTGCGCATTCACCACGACTGCAACGGAAAGTGCAGCGCCATCGGCCACAATAGCGCTCGATGTTATGAAAACAAATTTCAAATCATCGGCGAGCGAACGCAAAAGTGCAGCATCTTCTGGCGCGGCGGTAATGGTGATGTCTGCTTGCAAGCCTGCGCCGATTTTCCCGGCAGCGCGCACATCCTCCAATGCCTTCATGGCTTCAGCACGGATCTCGCGCAGTCGCGTCCACTTTGCGATCAATGTCGCCTCATCTGGCTGCGCCGCGGGTAACGCATCGGTGAATGTGGTGAAGAAAACGCTCTCGTCTTCACCGTACAAAACAGTCCACGCCTCCTCGGCGGTGAACGACAAAATTGGTGCCATCAACCGAATGAGCGATTGCAAAATCACGTTGATTGCGGTCTGGGCGCTGCGCCGACCGACAGAATCTGCGCCGCAGGTATAGAGCCGGTCTTTGAGCACATCGAGGTAAAAGCCACCCAAATCTTCGGCGCAAAAAATTTGCAGCTTTTGCGCGACCACCTGAAACTCGTAACGGGAATAGGCTTGCACACACTCCTCAACGAGCGCACGCGTGCGCGCGATCGCATAGCGATCAAGCTCAGAAAGCTGCGCCGCAGGTAATGCATTTTCTGCTTTGAAGTCGCAGGTATTGGCCATCAGAAAGCGTAGCGTATTGCGAATGCGGCGATAGCTCTCCACTACCCGCTTTAAGATCTCATCACCGATGGAAAGCTCGCCGGAGTAATCCGATGTGCCCGTCCATAAGCGCAAGATTTCTGCGCCCATTTTTTCGCTTACGATTTGCGGGGAGACGACATTGCCCACGCTTTTGCTCATCTTGCGACCATTGGCATCAACAACGAAGCCGTGCGTAAGCAGCTCGTTGTAGGGCGCGCGCCCATCCATCATCGCGCCAGTGAGCAGCGAGGAGTGAAACCATCCGCGATGTTGATCCGAGCCTTCGAGATACATATCGGCAGGCTTGCGGTGGGGCGCACCGGCGTGCGAGCCGTTGAGGACCGTGTGATGGGTGGTGCCTGAATCAAACCACACATCAATCGTATCCCGATTTTTGACATACACCGCAGCGTCTGCACCTAAGAGCGCCGCGCCGTCGAAGGTTTGCCACGCTTCAATGCCCCCCTGCTCCACCGCTTTGGCGACTTGCTCCAAAAACTCGGGCGTACGCGGGTGTGGAAGTCCCGTTTCTTTATGAATGAAAAATGCCATGGGCACACCCCATTGCCGCTGGCGCGAAAGCGTCCAGTCTGGGCGATTTGCAATCATCGCGTGCAAGCGCGGCTTTCCCCAGTGCGGGAAAAACTTGGTGGCTTCGACGGCTGCGAGTGCCGTCTCACGCAAGCTTTTTCCACCCACCTGCTTATCCATCGAGGCAAACCATTGATTGGTCGCGCGGTAAATAATCGGCGTTTTGTGCCGCCAGCAATGCATATAACTGTGGCCAAATTTTTCGACATTGAGTAAGACGCCTTTCTCGCGCATGTGCTCCACGATGAGCGGATTGGCTTTCCAGATATGCTGCCCACCGAATACGGGCAAGCCCGACGCGTAGACGCCATCGCCTTGCACGGGATTAATCATTTCATCGTCAGTAATGCCGTTGGCGCGGCACGATAAAAAATCTTCGATGCCATACGCGGGCGACGAGTGCACAAGACCCGTTCCGGTATCAAGGGTTACGTACTCACCCAAAAATACGGGAGACTGCCGATCATAAAACGGGTGACGAAACGGCATATGATCGAGCGCTTGCCCGAGGCACGTAGCGATGATTTCCCCTTTGGCCGCAATCGCGGCGAGGACAAATTCAACGCGCTCTTTGGCCAATACCAGATGACCTTTGTCGGTGGCAACGAGCGCGTATTCAAATTCGGGGTGCAGGTTAATCGCTTGGTTTGCCGGCAGCGTCCACGGTGTAGTTGTCCAGATCACGGCAGAAATCTGCGCCGCAGGTAAGGCCGCGAGATTAAACGCTTTTGCGATACGCGCGGGGTCCACCGCTGGGAACGCGACGTACACCGCGAGATCTTGCTTATCTGCGTATTCCACTTCCGCTTCGGCCAATGCCGAGCCGCAATCGAAGCACCAATTCACTGGCTTTAGGCCGCGATAGACGTAGCCTTTTTCGAAAATCTTGGCGAGCGCGCGGATCTCGTCCGCCTCGTTGCGCGGGGCCATGGTCATGTAGGGATCGTCCCACTGCCCAAGCACGCCCAAACGCTTAAATTGCTCGCGCTGAATACTGATTTGCTCGGTAGCGTAGGCACGCGATTTTGATTGGACATCTTGTGGGCTCAGGCCGCGCCCATGTTTTTTTTCGATCTGAATTTCAATCGGCATGCCGTGGCAATCCCAGCCAGGCACATACGGCGCATCAAAGCCTGCCATCAGTTTTGATTTGACGACGATGTCTTTCAAAATTTTGTTGATCGCGTGACCGATATGAATATCTCCATTCGCGTAGGGTGGACCGTCGTGCAGTACAAACGTAGGGCGCCCTTTCGCTTTCGCACGAATACGCGCGTAGAGCTTCGTTTCGTTCCATCTTTTAACCCACTGCGGCTCGCGCTTGGGTAGATCACCGCGCATCGGAAACGGTGTATCGGTTAGGTTCAGAGTATCTTTGTAGTCCATTGCGATTTACGATCTAAATTGGGTTCGACGTGCTGGCATGTGCGGCTTGGCGCATGCGGCGAAATTGGGTGGCTCTTAAGCGCTTATGTGCCCCGCCGGGCTGATAATTCGGCGTGGGCGCTCAATATCTGCGCCGCAGGTATGACAAAAATCTAAGCCAAGCGCAGGCATCGCTTTGCCTCCTCGACGTCGCGCGCAATTTGCGTGGTCATCGCGTCAACGCTATCGTATTTTTCTTCTTCCCGTAGCTTTTCTTTCAATACAATCTGAACCCGTTTGCCGTAAAGTTCTCCCTGAAAATCAAAGAGATAGACTTCAGCCAAGGGCTTGCCCGCGAGCTTAACCGTCGGGCGCACGCCGATGCTGGCGACCCCGGGCCAAGGTTTTCCCGCAACGACGCCATGCACCTCAACCGCGAAAACGCCGGTAATCGCAGGCGGGCGTCGCAATGCGATATTCGCGGTTGGAAAACCGAGCGTGCGCCCGAGCTTATCGCCATGCGCCACATGGCCACTGATGGCGTAGGGCTGCCCAAGCAAGCTGGCAACGAGCCCGAAATCACCCTCAGAAAGCGCGCGCCGCACGCGGCTTGACGATACCCGCTCGCCAGCGACGAGCACTTCGGGCATGACTTGCGCCGCTTCGCCCATGAGCGCGCGCAGCACCCACACATCACCCGCACGATTGCGACCAAACCGAAAATCTTCTCCTGTGAGTACGCTCGCCGCCGCGCATTGCCCTTGCAGGACTTCTTGCACAAAACCTTCTGCATCCATTTTTGCGTAACGTGCATCAAAGCGGAGTAAATAAACCCGCTCAATACCTGCGGCGCAGAAAACCTCTAATTTTTGTCGTAACGAATAAATACGTGGTGCGGCACGCCCGAAATATTCCTGTGGCGATGGCCAAAAACTCATCGCTGCCGGTGCATGCCCTTTCGCGCGCGCAATCTCAACAACCCGGGCGAGCATCGCTTGATGCCCGACGTGCACGCCGTCAAAATTACCTACGGTCAGGGCGCACGGCGAAAGCGCGCCCGGAGGCCATCGGTGAACGTCTCGAATAAGTTGCATTGCAACATTTTAGACGTAGTGGCGCACTCCAGAAATCTTGAAAAACGACCTAATCTGCGCCGCAGGGTTTTACTTAGTCATCCACTCTAGCGGCCACATCACGATCTGGGGGAATACGACCAACAAAAACATCACGATAATCTGCGCAATCATAAACGGCATCACGCCTTTGACCGCGCCACTCATCGGGATACGCGCGATGCCACAGACGACATTGAGCACTGTGCCCACCGGTGGCGTGACCAGCCCAATCGCGTTGTTCATGATGAAAAGAACGCCAAAATAAACTGGATC
>JANPBT010000053.1:0-41945 GCA_031430575.1 Betaproteobacteria bacterium
AAAACTGCGCCGCAGGTATGTTTACCTGCGGCGCAGATTGGGTCGAAAACGCGCGTTTTAAGCGCCGGCAGGCTTGGGCTGCTTCATCATCGTGCCGGTAAACGGAATGAAGTACATTCCGATGTCTTTTTTCGAGGTCACTTTGCCATCTGCACCTTTGGTGTAGATGTATAAAAATTGATCGCGCTTGAATGGTTGCCCGATTGGAATCAACAGGCGCCCGCCCGGCTTTAATTGCTTAAACAAAGCAGGCGGCACGTATTGCGCGGCGCAGGTGACGATAATGACATCAAACCCGCCCTCTACTTCGGGCCAGCCAAAAAAGCCGTCGCCGACTTTTGTGGTGACGTTATCGTAGCCGAGCGGTTTGTACATATTGGCCACCGATTTGCCCAGTGGCTCTAAGATTTCTACCGAATACACTTTTTTTGCGAGCTTGCCCATGATCGAGCTTTGAAAGCCTGAGCCAGTGCCAATTTCAAGCACGGTGCTTTCAGGCGTGACTTTTGCCGCTTGCGTCATGTAGGCCTGCCCGAGGTAATCGGAGAGCGCCGAGCCGTAGCCAACCGCCCACGGCTTCGATTCTGGATCCCAAGCATCTTTGGCGAAGCTGCGGCGCTCGGCATGGTGGTAGTGATAATACTCGCGCGGAATTTCGGCAAATGCTTTTAGCACTGCAGGATCAGCCTTACCAAAGCGCTGATCGAGATATTTTTCTAAGCGCACGAGACCGGACTTGCGCCGCTCTTGAACGCCATCAAAGGTGGCTTGGTTGAACTCAACTGGACGACCGGACTCTTTCATCGCTTTATTGAGCTTTTCGAGCGTCCACCCAGTCTGGGCGAGCGCGAAAATGGGGTTTAGGGCGAGCAAAACTGCGCCGCAGGTAAGTAAATTACGGGGATTCATAGGCAGAAAAAGACTTATTGAGCGCGGGAGTTGCGCGGTAAACAGACGAAGCACAGAGTGTAGAGCACCGCACCGAGGATGACCAAGGTGCGTAAACCCGCTGACAACGCCAGTAGGTTTGCCAGTGGCGTGGCGACAACAGAAAACGCGCCATTTAAGCTCCACGCCCACGGAATGAAGCCCGGCGCGCTGCGCAGCGAGACCAAACCGAGCGAAAACGGAAAGCCCAATGCAATTGAGACCGATGCCACCAACACAACCGCCACCGCGACTTTCGCCATTTGCGGCCAGCCTGCGGCAGCGTCGATAAGCAGATCTACTGCAAAAAGCGCAAAAAACGCCCAACCGATAATGACCAGCCAAGAAAGTCGCATGCCCTTGCCGGGGTTATTTTCAAATCGCGAAGAGAAATAGCTGCCCACGCCCGAAGAAATGAGCATCGCACCGAGCACAATCGCAAACGCCGACGCCCGGTCGTTTAAAAGCGCAGTAGCTTTTTCAATGAGGTAAATCTGAATCATCAAGTAGCCCAAGCCGAGCCCTGCGAAAAACCCCATTGCGCGGAGCGCGGTCGCGGGGCGCGCACCAAGGGTTGAGCGCTTAAAGAGCGGCAGCGCGAGCACTAACACGGCGAGCAGCACCGCCTGCGTGAGCACGGCGACATTAATCAACACGCCCAACTCTTCTCGCGGCACCATCTGAACGCGATCAAAAATGGGCTTGATTTCACCCAACCGCAAAATGGAATTAAAGAACGGACGATCGGCAGTCGCTGGTGAAAGATTGAACGCGCGGCTGGGCGTGCGGCTTTCAAACAATGCGAGCTGAATCTCTGTGGCCAGTGCATCGCTTGCTTCATCGCTGCGGGCAGCGGCGCTTTCGTCGTCAAACGACGTGCTGGGCAAATCATTCCAGACTTTTTGCGCTTCTGGTTTGATGCCGGGGAAATACGAAACGTCAAACGAGCGCTCGTGCGCAAACGCTTGCAGCGCGGCGACATCAGACGTGGCAAATGGGGTGGGCGAAATTAAAATGCGGGCATTCCACGCCGAGCGGTAGACGATGATGTGCTCCTCTGGTTTTACGACGCCACGCTTGATTAGCGCGTCGCGTGCGGTCAGCGTCGCTTTGAGCGCATACACGGTGAATTCACGGATCGACATCGGCAGCGAGACGATGCCGTTTGGTTTCACTGCGCCGAGCGCTTGCGCAATCGATTCAACCGTGAACATATGTTTGTTGGCTTCGCTTTGCCCTAAAAAATCAGAGGCGATATCGACGACATCAAGCGTAGCACCTGGGCTGCGCGCAAACCATACCTGCGGCGCAGATTGTTGCAATATTGGCGCGGATAAGTCAGGGCGATAGCGCTGCACGAACGCTGCGACCGATGGATCAGGCTCAAGCGCGATGATGGAAGAGGCTCCTAGCGCGCGCATTTCGTCGATGCGAAATCCACCGCGTGAGCCGATGAGGAGCGTAGCGGCATCTGGGCGGATACGATACGGAAATATATCGAGCGAAGCATTAAGATACGCTAACGCACCGGGCTTAGCTTTGGGCAATGAAGTGACGCGGTTGCCGTCGTTATAGAGCCCGTAAGTGGCAATCGGCTGCGCGCCGCCGAGCACTTGCTCGTTGTTAGATAAATCAATATCCAAACGCTCGGTGAAGTTATCGAGCACCGCAAATGCGCCGCGCGAGGAGCGCACTTCTTCAACGATCTTGCTGCCCTCCACTTTCAGCGGCGGCGAGATGGCTTTGTATTCGTTGTATTCAGGTTTCACTTGCGTAAGCAAAATCGCAACCGAGCCGATCAGCGAGGCGATGAGCAGCGGTAAATACCTGCGGCGCAGATTGGGAAAGCAAAGCGCCGCTGCGACGATTAACGGAATCAACGCTAACGGTAACTGAAACGGATGCAACACGCGCATGAGCAGCAACACGATGATGCCCCCGCAGCCTGCGCCGATTAAATCTGCTGCGTAAATTTTGGGAATAATGTGATCGAAGGCAACGAAATAGAGCCCGATAAAGAGCCCGCTTAAAAAGAAAAATGGAAAGAGCGCTAAATAATATTCACCGATGCGCGCGAGCTGGGTGAGCATTAAGGCATGATTTTGCAGCTCGAGCGGGTTGAATTTAACCGTCGTCGTCCACCAAAAGCCGAGCGCGAGCGCCGGTAAAAGCGCGACCGGAATCCAAAGCAAACATTTCTCGGCATTGCGCCGAAACCAATCTGGCGCGAGCGAGAGCACGACCCCACTGGAGCAGACGCCAACCATTGCAATCGAAATCACCCAATAGCCATACTCGGCCCAACTCGCAATGGCGAAATAGCGGGTGAGTGCAACTTCAAAGCCTACCGCGACTAACGCGATGAGGAATAACGGAACGAGAGAAATGCGGTGGGCGGTCATGGCAGTTGCTTTAAAAAATCATCCAGCGCTGCACTGAAACCCAGCGGATCATCGACGAACAGGGCATGCCCTGCGTTTGGAAATTGGCGAATAAACGCATCGGTGCGGCGGGCTTTTACCGCAGTGGCTTGGGCATCGAATTTAGGCGTAATAAAGTAAGCCACGGGCGGCTTGAACGCATAAAGTGCTTCGCGCCAGAACTCGCGTGGCTTGGGGTAGGACAGGAGCGCGATGCTCGCTTCTACCGGCATCCTCTGCGCTTGTGCAGTGAGATCACCGAGAAAGGACGGATGTTGCGGCTGCTTAAACATCCCCTTCACAAACGCGCTCACCGTGGCGTCACGGTTTTGACGTAGGTTGGGGAAGAAATTGGGATTACCCGCAGGCGGCGTGGCTTCGCCGACTGAGTTATCGATCAACACGATGCCCACAATCGGAAGCGCGGGAAATTCTTTGGTGAGATTTAACGTCTCCAGCACCGCCAGCGACCAACCGACGATGACAACATTTTTGAGCTCAAGTTGAGTGATGATCTCGGCGATGTCCATGGTGCGCCGATCAAGCGTGTAGCCAACTTTCACAATATCAGATTGACCTTGACCGCGCGGATCGATTGCAACAACGCGCTGTGTCGCCGAATACTTCAATACCTGCGGCGCAAATATAGCCGCTGGCATCGTCCACCCGGGGATGAAGACCAGCGTACGCGCAGCGTCTTTCTTTCCCGCATCGTAGACCGCGAGCTTTGCGCCATCGCTCACCATCACATGACGTTGGCCCGGCATGAACGGCGGAGAATTTGCTTGCGCCTTAGCAGCGCACATCGTCTCCACGCAGAAAATGATTGCTAGAAAAAAACAAGCGGGCTGCCATCGCGCCCGCTCGCTTGGGGAAGAAAAAAGCAACGACTATTCTGCCTTTAAAAATTTCGCTGGATTTTGCGGCACGCCATTTAAGCGTACTTCAAAGTGCAAGTGCGGCGCGGTGGAGCGCCCAGTGCTGCCCACTTCCGCCAGAGACTGCCCGCGAACGACTAAATCGCCTTCTTTTACGAGCAAGCGGGAAGCATGGGCATAGCGCGTCACCAAGCCATTGCCGTGATCAACGTCCACATGTGTGCCGTATCCCGCTTCAGTCTCGGCCTTCACTACTTTACCGCTGGCAGAAGCCTGGATCAAGGTGCCCGTTGGCGCGGAGAAGTCTACGCCATCGTGCATCGATTGCGAGCCATTGAAGGGATCAATCCGATAGCCAAAGTTTGAGGTCATGTTTGCACCTTCAACGGGCATATACGAGGGCAGGAATTTGCGTTGGGCAGAGTCTTCAACCAGCAATGCTTCTAAAACGCTTAACTGATCGCCTTTGAGTTCAAGGCCTTTTTGCAGCTCAGCGAGTTGCGCGCGAAATTCTTCGATTGTCCAGCGCTTCGCAGGAAAGAGCGAGAGCGCGCCACCGCGGCCTGCTGGCTGCGCAGTCGGCAATTCTTTCGGGCTCAAGCCCGCAACCTTTGCCAATTTTTCGCCCAAACCATCTAAACGGGTCATATTCGCTTGCAGCTCGCCCACTTTCATGGCGAGCGAAGAAATATGATCTTGCACGTATTGCTGACTGCGCGCCGCCTCGGCGCGCTGATCAGCAAGCAAAATTGCGCGAATCACCGGATGATTAGTCGCCGTCGCGTAGCGCAATGAAACATAATTGAGCGCCATGGTCATGCCAACAAACAATATCAGCGCCGCAAACGAAAGCGCCAGCCAATGCTTCCAACCCACCATGATCGATCGGGATTGCCGATGATCGTCCGACACCATTATCAATTGCACCAACAGTCTCCCTTGAGCAGCCGGTTATTCACCTTTTTGCAGCTGTATTTCCATGCGCACGGGGGCGATCATGGCGTTTGAACCTGTATCCAGAGCTTTACATCGCGAACCTTCGTTTGCCGATGCACTCTCCCAACATGCGACGCAAGTCGAATTGCTTGCGTATTTAAAAGCCTGCTTGCCCCCGGCGATCAAGATGCTGCCGCGCCGCGCGGTGGCCCGTGGTAACGCGCTGCATGTTGTCGTCTCGACCCATGCAAACGCAACCAAGCTCTACCAACACCAAACTACGGTTTTAAGTCAGCTTGCCACGAAAGGTTACGATTTTAGCGAAATTCGCGTAATCGTGCAAGCGAATGTCATATCCAACCTCCCTACCGGGAACCCGAAGGCAAAACTCGGGGCAGATGCTGCGCCTGCGCTCGATCGGGCGATACGCGATTCCACCAATGAAAAGTTGAAAATGGTGCTGGCGCGGCTGCGGGCGCGGGCGGAAGATGACTGAAATGCCGTCCATCGTATTGCTCCGGCGTCATAAGCGGCGCGTAATCGTTTAAATTGTTTTAGCACGATGGTTTACCTCAAATTAAGAAAATTGGCGTGATGTCAATACGGAGAAAACCAGACGAGTAAATCAAAGTAAAGGCAAAAAAATCCTATGGCTCGAAAACGTAAAACCAGCGCATTCGAAGAAGCGCTCGATTTGGTGTCCTTACTACCCTGGTGGGTGGGTATCACAATTGCAGTTATCGGCTATTTCATACTTCACACGCTCGCAACTCCACCCCAATTTATGCCGAATCAAAAAGGGCACGACGGTACTTTTGTTGCACGCATCATGATTTCTGGCTTAGCGACTGCGGGACAATACATCGTTCCCGTGATTGGGTTGATTGGAGCGGGAATCTCTTTCGTACGCCGAAAACAAAGAGCAGCGCTGATCTCTGAAGTCGTACACGCACAAAGTGCCAGCGCACTCGACGGAATGTCATGGCATCAGTTCGAACATCTTGTCGGAGAAGCTTACCGACTGCAGGGATATAGCGTCTCTGAAACTGGCGGCGGCGGAGCAGACGGTGGCGTTGATCTGATATTGAAAAAAGGGGGCGAGAAGTTCTTTGTTCAATGCAAACAGTGGAAAGCATTTAAAGTTGGTGTCACCGTTGTGCGAGAACTCTACGGCGTTATGGCCGCCGAGGGCGCGACTGGCGGTTTTGTCGTGACCTCAGGCAGATTTACCGGCGATGCGCAAAAGTTCGCATCAGGGCGAAACATTAAATTGGTGGACGGCTCAGAACTTTTCTCGACGATAACGCAGTTACAACGCGCCTCGAAGTCTGAATCACCGTTACGGACCGCAAAAGCCCAATTACAAACTCCGCGTAGCGCAGGAGAACTAATCTGCCCACGGTGCAGTGCGGCAATGATCAAACGAATCGCAGGAAAAGGTGAAAATGCAGGGCAGGCGTTTTGGGGGTGTTCGAAATTCCCGACCTGCCGAGGCGTTCGAGCGTTTCAGTGAGTCAGCGAAAAGGAGCAAATTCATTAAACCTGCGGCGCAGATTTCGCTGAAAAACCGCTCTAAATCGACCGAAAACAAAGAAATCTGCGCCGCGGGTATTGCCTTCTCCCCAGATCAAAGCACCAACACCAACCGCTCAAACAACATAAACAACATGATCGCGGCGAAGATCACGAAGACAAACTTGCCGGTGTATTTCATAAATTGCAGGTAGCGTTTGTCTTTGGTGAACGCATAAAGCAGACCCGACATCGCGAGCACAATCAAACCGCCCACGACCAAAATACGCAGTAGCAACATAATTTAAGCCGCTCCCACGGCACTTTCTAGGCGTTGATAGGCGCGCGGCGCTTGCGCGTTGGTTTCATCGAAGGTGACCATTTCCCAAGCATCGGCTTGCGCCATCAGCGCGCGACAAAGCTGATTATTCAGGGCATGGCCAGATTTTGAGGCTACATACGCGCCGATAATCGGCGCACCGAGCAAGTAAAGATCACCGAGCGCGTCGAGCAATTTATGCTTGACTAATTCATCGGCAAAGCGCAGCCCCTCTGCATTGAGCACGCGAAATTCATCAAGCACAATCGCATTGCCCAAATTACCCCCGAGCGCGAGCCCCGCTTTGTGCATGGCTTCAACATCGCGGGTGAAGCAAAACGTTCTTGCGCGCGCCACGCCGTCGGCAAACGAAGTTTGCCCGAAATCAACTTCTACGCGGCAATTGGAATCATCTAAGCTCGGGTGCTCAAACTCGATGGTGAAATCCATCGTGAAGCCATCGTGCGGGAAGAGTTGGGCGCGCTTATCACCTTGCGCGATTTCTACTGACTTTAAGATGCGTAAGTATTTCTTTGCCGCCTTCTGCACTTCGATTCCAGCGCTTTGAATCAGATAAACAAATGGCGCGGACGAGCCATCCATGATGGGCACTTCTGCGGCATCGATATCAATGATGCAATTATCGATGCCCAGCCCGGCCAGCGCAGCCATGAAATGCTCCACCGTCGAAACCCGCACATCACCCACTATCAAGCATGATGAAAGCCGCGTATCTTGTACGTACTGCGCAAGCGCTGGCAAATCAACGGGCACTTCTAAATCAACGCGGCGAAAAACGATACCGGTATCAGGCGCAGCAGGGCGCAGCGTTAAGTTCACTTTTTGCCCTGTATGCAGGCCGATACCCGTAGTGCGGGCGATTTGCTTTAAGGTGCGTTGCGAGATCATGGCGCAAAGTTTAAGATGGTCACGAGCTGCGGCACAAGCAAAGCATTGCCCGCAACGCACTGCTCGCTCTCCAAGTAACCATCGCCGCCGCGCAGATCGGTCACCATACCGCCCGCCTCAGTAACGAGCAAAGCGCCCGCAGCGATATCCCACTTGCGCAAGCTCATCACAAAAAATGCATCCATGCGCCCGGCGGCAACGTAAGCCAAATCAAGCGCTGCCGAGCCCGTTCGCCGGATTTGCCCGCTCGCGCGCGCGACCAACTCAACACGCGGCCAGACGTGCGCAAAATCAGGGTGCTGACCACTGGGCAAGACCACCGCCACCATCGCATCGCCCAAAAACTCCCGCGTGCCAACCTGCATGGGCACGTCGCCCATAAACGCGCCCTGCCCACGCTCGGCATGGAAAAACTCAGTATTAAACGGATTTTTCACCACCGCGACTTCAACCGTACCTGCGGCGCAGATTGCAGCAATTGAAATCGCGCAATGCGGAAAGCCATGCACGAAGTTATACGTGCCATCGAGCGGATCGACCACCCACTGCCAGCCGCTGGCCGGGGATTGCGGGCCGTCTTGCGCGCCGCCTTCCTCGCCCAAAATCGAATCGCTTGGGAAGGCTTCCCACAAAATGCGGCGAATCTCAGCCTCCGCCGCCCGGTCGGTTTTGGTGGCGAAATCGCCCGGCGCTTTTTCAATCACATCAGACGCGCGTAGGCGGGCAAGCCCATCACGAATGATAGACGCCGCTGCGCGCGCGGCTGCAATGGCGACTTCCCGCCGTCGATGCGTCATGGATGGTTAGCCTTTCAAATGCTTAGCGAAATGCGCGGTGAGCTTCGCCCAAGCATCATCCGCTTGGGGTTTGCGATAGCTTGGGCGGTAGTCGGCGTGAAACGCATGTGGCGTGTCGGGGTAAGAGATGATGTTGTTAAATTTGCCTGCTGCTTTCAAAGCATTGCGCATATTTTCTACGGTATCGTTTGGAATGCCGCCATCGGCCGCGCCGTAAAGCCCCAGCACTTCGCCATTAATTTTGGCCGCGACATCGATTGGATGCGCAGGATTGTTTTCACTTTTTGGCCCCGTCACCCGGCCGTACCATGCGCCACCCGCTTTCACTTTCGCGTTGTGCGCGGCATAGAGCCAGGTGATCCGCCCGCCCCAGCAAAAGCCGGTAATCGCGACTTTATCGGCATTGGCTTTACCGGTTTTTGCAGCATAGGCGACAGCAGCGTCAAGATCGCTCATCACTTGCGCATCAGGCACTTTCGCCACGATCGGCATGATGTCTGGAATATTCGCTATTTTGCTGACATCGCCTTGCCGGAAATACATCTCTGGCGCAATCGCCATATAGCCCAATTTTGCAAAGCGACGGCAGACATCGCGGATATGCTCATGCACACCAAAAATTTCTTGCACCACGAGCACGACTGGGAATCCCGAGCCACTCGCGGGCGCGGCGCAATAGCCCGGAATATCACCGCTCGCGGTGGGGATTTTGATTTCCATGGCTTCCAAGCCATCGGTAGTGGTCGCGATTGTTTGCGCGGATACGGGCAAGACAGCGGCGGCGAAGCCCGCAGAAAGGCTCGTTTTCAAAAAGCCGCGACGGTCATATTCAGACTTTGGATGAAGGGCGTCGATCTCGCTTTGTACGATTGCGTTCATGCATAAACCTTAAAAATGAGGGGTCGAAAAATATCGAATTCACATTATCACCGTTATGAGGCCGCGCTTGGGAAATCCCGCCAATATCGGGGCTCGATTTCGCGCCAGCGCTGTGCGTGCCATTTCCCTTGCAAATACCGGTAACGCACGGCGCCGTTTAAATCAGTGCGATCTACCGCAATTCTGCGCCGCAGGTATTTCTCTGCGATATCCGCGCGCGGATGCCCGAATTGGTTGCGATAGCCTGCATTGACCACTGCGACCTGCGGCGCAACTTTTTCGATAAATGCATCAGAAGATGAAGTGCGGCTGCCATGATGGGGCATGGACAGCAATTGCGCAGAAATGTTCACGCCACTCGCAACCAGCTCAGCCTCCGCGCGCAATTCCACATCAGCGACTAAAAGCGCGGTTGCGCCATCGCCGCCGACAATGCGTATGGCGCACGATAGATCGTTGGTCTTGCGATCGGCATCGTCGTAGTGCACAGCTTGCGGATGCACGATGGTAAACGTCACCCCATCCCAGATCCACGATTGCCCTGCGACGCAGCGTTGATGTGGCGCGGGGCTTGCAAATTGCGAAATCTGCGCCGCAGGTATGGAGCTCATCCACCATTGCGGCGCACGCTCGCGCAAAACGGAAGCCAGCCCACCCGCATGATCGGCATCTTCATGGCTTACGATCATCGCGCCCAAGCGCGCGCCGGTGGCTCGCAAATAAGGCACGACGATGCGCTGCCCGGCATCGGTCACCGCATCCCAGCGCGGCCCCGTGTCGTAAAGCAAATCAAAGTGCTGGGTTTGCACCACCATCGCTTGCCCTTGGCCGACATCGAGCGCGGTGATGGTGAATGTGCCACTTTCCGGTCGGCTCGGCATTACCGTAAACATCGGCAGCAAAACCAACCCACCAAGCCATTTCAATGGAAATGCGCGCGGTGCGATCAACCAAAGCGCCCCGATGCCAGCGAGCACAATCGCCCACGCCGGGGGCGCATGCTGCTGCCAAACGCCAAGCGGCAAGCGATCAGCCCATTGCACAACGCGCACGAGCGCCTCAATGCACGCATGCGCGAGGGCGAGCAAGCCATCGATTGGGATAACCATCCATGCCAGCGCCAACGGCACAATCACAAAGCTGACCAAGGGAATCGCTAACGCATTCACCACAATGCCGACGAGCGAAACTTGCTGAAAAAGGGCTAGGGCAATGGGCGCGAGTGCGAGCGAAATCGCGAGTTGCGCCGCCATCGCAGCCCGCCACCATTTCACCCGACCAAAGCGATGAGCCGAGAGCCAAAAGAGCACCGCCACCGCGCAAAAAGAAAACCAAAAACCCGCACTCATTACCGCCCAAGGATCGATTAGGAGCACCACCGCCAGCGCCCACGCCAAAACGCTCCACGGGCTTGCCGCACGCCCCATCCAAAGACCAAGCGCAGCAATCGTGAGCATCAAAAACGTACGTTGCGCGGGCACGGCAAAGCCAGAAAGCAGCGCGTAACTTCCCGCTGCAAGAATGGCAACGACTGCGGCAACTTTGCGCCCTGGAATCCGTAGCGAAAGCGCGTGCTGCCTGCGCCAGAGCGCGGTGACGCCCGCAGCCAGCGCAGCTGCAAAAAGCGTCACGTGCGCGCCCGAAATCGAGAGCAGATGGGAGATGCCCGCGCGATTAAAGAGTGACCAATCGGCGCTCGCGATACTGCGCTGATCGCCAATCGCCAGCGCAATCAGCACGCCAGACCAGCGGGCTTGCCCAAGCGCTGCCGCAATGCGGGCACGAATGCGCTCGCGCAATCGATTCACGCGATCTTGCCAGCGACCGGCATCGGCATCCAGCCGCTGCGAAATATCTGCTGCCGATACGCTGCCGGTCGCACGCAGATTGCGCTCCAAAAGCCATGCTTCGAGATCGAAACCATGCGGATTAACAAACCCATGCGGGCGCTTTAACTTAACGCCCAGCCGCCAACGCTCACCAACATGCAAGGGCGGCGCATCATCGCCTCGTGGATCAGCAAACCAGCCGAGCGAAATATGCGCGGGGATCTTGACGCCCAACGGCGTATCGACGCTCTCAACATCAAACTCAAAGCGCACGCCCCGGTCATCGCGCGCAGGCAGCGACGCTACGACGCCGGTGATCACCAACGGCACGCCTTCTAACGTTGCGGGCAACGCATCAAACATGCGCACTTGCGCACGCCACGAGGCATACGTAAAACCAAACGCGATGGCAGCGATGAGACCGAGCGCGCTCGTTAGATTGAGTGAAATAAATTTGCGCACAAAAATGATCGCGAGCAAGGAAAAAATGCTCAAAACAAGCCAAATCTGCGCCGCAGGTATGAGCAACGATTGCAGCTGCGCGAGCCACACGCCGAGCGCAAAGGCAACGAGCGCGCGCGCAATCATGAATTCAGCTCGCGCGCAAACCTTAGCCTACGCTTTCGGCCACAAGACAATCTGCGTGCAGCGAAAGAGGGCGAGCGTTTTTCCGGTTTGGGCGTGCTTCACCGTCGCATCCCACACATGCGTGCTGCGGCCCAAGTGCACCGCTTTTGCTTCTACCGTGATCGTGCCATCGCGGGCGGTGCCGAGGTGATTGCTCTTTAACTCAATGGTGGTGAAATTTTCTGCACCTTGCGGCAAATGCGCGGCGCAACCATAGCCGCAAGCAGTATCGGCGAGGGTGATGATCGCGCCTGCATGCAAAAAACCGTTGGGCGCAAGATGCAGCGGCGTGACCTGAAATTGGGCGTTAACAAAGCCTTCACCAAAGCTTTCGACTTCGAAGCCGATTAAGCCAGGGAAGCAGCCGTCGCCCCGTTTTTTGAGCATTTCAATCGTGTAGTTTTCGCGCAAGGCCATGGTCAGATCTTTCTATTTTTTCTCATTATTTATGCAAGATGGCGCTGCTGGCGCGGCGGCGCTTGCGTGCCTGTGCTTTTGGGTGAATCTACGAGCACCTGCGGCGCAGATTCTGTGCGTTTGGTCACCGATAGGCCACGCTTCATAAACGCCAGCCGCCCTTTTGCGCCGGTGGCTTCGAAGTCAGCAAGCATCGCGGCTTCAATCTGCGCCGCAGGTATTTCGCCCACTTCGGTGCACCACTGCACCACGGCATCCATTAATTTCTCAAGCGCAAATTCGTGCGTTTTGCCGGTCGCGGCAAAGAGCCAATCGGAGAACGCCATGAACCGCGCGAATGGCGCATCGCCAAGCAGAAGCGGCGCGCTGCTCCCGAAGCGCCCAGAATTGGCCACTAAATCCCAGAAGCGAGCGAAGCGATTGAGCCGCTGCAAATCGTTGAAGCTCAACACGTCAGTCGACAAAATGTTGTAGGGCGGCGCGGGGTTGTAGCGCATCGCGTGCGCTTCGGTATGGCGAATGATCGGCGTGCCGCGCAGGCGCTTCAAAATGCCAAATTGAATTTCATGAGGCCCCACTTTTGCCAAGCGATCGAAGCCCGCAGCAAAGCTCTCCATCGTCTCGCCCGGCAGGCCGGCGATCAGATCAACGTGCAAATGCGCGTTGGAATCTTTCATCAGCCAAGCGATGTTATCCGCGGCTTTATCGTTATTTTGTTTGCGCGAAACCCGCTGCTGAATCTCGGGATTAAAGGTTTGAATCCCAATTTCAAATTGCAGCGCGCCTTCCGGAAATTGCGCGATGGTCTCTTTCAGCGCATCGGGCAAATGATCGGGCACCAGCTCAAAATGCGCATAAACCGGATCATCGGGTGCGAGCGCGAGTTTGGTTAGGAAAAAATCCAAAATGCGCTGGCTGGTTTTGATATTGAGATTAAACGTGCGATCAACAAATTTAAACTGCCGCGCGCCGCGCGCGTAGAGCGTTTCCAGCTCCACCAAGAATGCATCGACTTCAAACGGCCAGGCCGTTTTATCGAGCGCGCTTAAGCAAAACTCACACTTAAACGGGCACCCGCGCGAGGCTTCCACGTAGAGCGTGCGCTTGGCGATATCTTCATCGGTAAATTCTGCGTAAGGCATCGTGATTTCTGCGAGCGACGGCTGCGCACCCGCGATGATTTTCATCGCCTGCGGTTTGCCCGCGAGCAATTCTGCCGCGAGCTTCGGAAAGGTTACGTCGCCCCAGCCGGTGATCACGTAATCAGCAAGCTGGCAGATGCGCTGCTCCGCAGTTTCGTAGCTGACTTCCGGGCCACCGAGAATAATCTTGACCTGCGGCGCAACGACTTTCAACATCGCAACGAGCTTGGTCGTCTCTTCGACATTCCAAATGTAAACGCCAAAGCCAATGATTTTGGGATTGAGGGCGAGTAGTTTTTCTGCCATCACCTCGGTTTTGTCACCAATGATGAATTCTGCCAGCGCGGTTTCGTCATGCAGCGCGCCCATATTCGCGCGTAAGTAGCGCAAACCGAGTGAAGCATGGGTAAAGCGTGCGTTAAGCGTGGAGAGGACGATTTGGGGCATGCTAGGCGACCACTGTTAATCCGCTCGCGCTCGCGGCACTTCGCAGTTTTTTATCGAAGGTCGCAAAAACGACGCTTTGCTTCATCGCACTTTGCAGCGACATCGCGCTCGCCAACTGCACGCTATCGTATGCCCGCAAACCAAGCAACGAGACGTAATCCCCCGCGAGCGTGACAATCTCTGCTGATACCTCAACCACGCTAATCGTTTGCCAGAGCCGCGCAAACGCTTTTAATGCGATATCCGCTTCCGACGATGACGACGCACCGATGCGCACGCGAAGCGCAAACGCGGAAAGCGTCTCGACCCACGCCAGCCGCGAGGCAACGCGCACATTCGCTACTTTAAAAGAACGAATCGCGGAAGTTTTATCAGGTTCGTCCAAGTAAATCTTTGCCAGCGCCGATGAATCAAAAAAAACGATCACGGCCCTTCCCGACGTGCTTTAATAATGTCATCGCTGAGCCCGCGTGTGGAAGTAAGTTTTAGAGGCTTTGGCAACTTAAATGGCTTGGTCGGCAAGGTCAAAAAACCCTTTGCGGCCAATTCACGCAACTTATCATCAGTTGACTGCGCAATACCGCTTAAGCGCGCAATCGGCTTTTTATGCGAAGTAATTTCCAGCGTCTCACCCGCCTGCGCGCGCGCCAGATACTCTGAAAGATTGGCCTTAAATTCGCGGACGGCGACTTGCATTTGTGGTCACATTTTCTACAAATATTCAAACATTGTAACCACATTCAGACCGCAGTAGCGGGGTGAGATTTAGTCGGGAAAACTCCGGTGGAACGCGGCTTCAATCTCTGCGATTGAGATCTTGCCCGCGATCTCATGCTGCGGACTGAGTGCACACACGAGATTTGGATTTGGACAGATCGGAATTTCAGTGTCGTCGACAACCCTTCTTGTCATAATGAAACTAACAGCATTAAACCAGAGTATCGCCCAAAAACGGATCCAAAATCGCAATTCCGCAGCCTTCAAAATCGCGAGTATTTCTCGTCACTAAGGTCAATCGATGCGCTTGCGCAGTCGCAGCGATGAGCATATCGGCTTGCGTGCGCACGATACCTCTGCGCTGAAAATCACCGCGCATTTGCCCGGCACGAAGTGCAATATCGGCAGTGATCGGATAGATATGGGTCCATGCACTCGTGATGGCATCAAGCGCCGAGAGCAATCGGGCATTCGGTTGCCATGCCAGCCCAAATGCCATCTCGTCAATCGTGATCACCGAGAGGGCGAGCTCGCCTTCTTCGGCGAACAGTCGAGATACGCCAGGATTTGGATTGCGCCGCAGGTAGTCGCTAATGACGTTGGTGTCGACCAACATCATTTCGGGTCGACTCCCGTGGCTTCTATGAATGGATTAAGTCGATCGGTTCGCGCCACGGTTGGCAACGCGACGTTAGCCTCAATCATCGCTTCGCGCAAGGGCAAGAGTAAGCTTGCAAGTGTCGCCGCCGGTTTTGTGCGTCCGCGCTCAAGCTCCGCGAGCGCGGCCATCGGGATCACTGCAGCGACGGGCCGTCCACGGTTGGCAATGACTTGCGGCTCGGTTTGCGCAGCCCGAATGACCGCAGTGAGATCTTGTTTTGCTGCAGCGACATTCCACATATGACCATATTAAATAACTCTAATGACCATATTTTATATCCATTTAAATCGTTTGTCTGGCGAATCGATAAATCGCCTAAAACTTCGCCTTTTTTAAATCCACCGCGCGATTGAAAACTCGGCGCGATGGCGTGTCTTCAACCTGATCGGCGACGAAATAGCCGACGCGCTCAAACTGCACATTCTGCGCCGCAGGTATTCGGGAAATATCGGGCTCGGCATAGGCGGTGACGACTTGCAGTGAGCCGGGGTTGAGCACGGATTGATAGCCGGCTTCGGCTTTATCGGGGTCTTCGACGGTGAACAGTCGATCATAGAGCCGCACTTCTAACGGCACGGCTTCTCGGGTCGAGACCCAATGAATATTGCCTTTGACATTGCGCCCGCCGCTGCCCGATTTGGTGGCCGGATCGTAGGAACAATAAAGCACGGTGACTTTGCCGTTGGCGTCTTTTTCAAAGCGCTCGCATTTAATAATGTAAGCGTAACGCAAGCGCACTTCCGCGCCAGGGCTGAGGCGAAAATAGCCTTTGGGCGGGGTTTCTTCAAAATCACTGCGATCAATCCAGACTTCGTTGGTGAAGTGCATCGTGCGCTTTGGGGCATCGGGCGCATCTGACGGATGAAACGGTGCGCTACAGGCTTCATTGGTACCTGCGGCGCAGTTTTCGATAATGACTTTGATGGGATCAACGACCGCCATCACGCGCTTGGCGGTGGGCTCTAAATCATCGCGTAGCGTTTGCTCGAGCGCGCTGATGTCAACCCATTGATGCGCTTTCGAAACGCCGATTTGTTCGGCAAATTTGCGGATGGCGGTGGCAGAGTAGCCGCGCCGCCGAAAGCCCGCGAGCGTGGGCATGCGCGGATCATCCCAACCGCTGACCATCTTGCTCGTGACCAGCTCCAGCAGCTTACGCTTACTCATCACGGTGTAGCTCAAATTCAATCGCGCAAATTCGATCTGCTGCGAGTGATTGGGCAGCTTGGCTGCGAGGGCATCAAGCAGCCAATCATAAAGCGGGCGATGGTCTTCAAACTCAAGTGAGCACAGCGAGTGGGTTACCCGCTCGATGGCATCTGAAATCGGGTGGGCGTAGTCGTACATTGGGTAGATGCACCACTTATCGCCTTGCCGATAATGATGGGCGAAGCGAATGCGATAGAGCGCGGGGTCGCGCAAATTCATATTGCCGCTACCCATATCGATTTTGGCGCGTAGCACATGCGCGCCCTCGGCATGCTTGCCCGCGCGCATTTCACGAAAGAGCGCAAGGCTCTCGGCCATCGGGCGCTCTCGAAACGGAGAATTTTTTCCGGGCTGCGTTAAGTTGCCGCGGTTGGCGCGCATTTCATCGGCGTTTTGCGAGTCAACATAGGCATTACCTTGCTCAATTAAATATTCGGCAAATTGGTAGAGCTGCTCAAAGTAATCGGAAGCGTAGTAAAGATGCGATCCCCAATCAAAGCCGAGCCACGTGATCATCTCTTTAATGGAATTTTCAAACTCTACCGATTCTTTTTCAGGGTTGGTATCGTCAAAGCGCAAATGGCAAACGCCTCCGTTTTCAGCGGCCAAGCCGAAATTCACGCAAATCGCTTTGGCATGGCCAATATGCAAATAGCCATTGGGCTCAGGCGGAAAGCGCGTCTCCACCCGCCCGCCCCATTTGCCCGAGGCATTTTGCTCGGCAATGATTTGGCGAATGAAATTAGAAGCAGGGGCGATATTTTTGTCTTCGATGGCCGCCATGAATATGCTCAGATCACGATATAGTTATCAACGCATTTTAGCGGTGCAAAAAAAAGGTGAAAATTTTGCTAAATCTGCGCCGCAGGTATGCTGCAGATTTGATGCAGATTTGCGTTGCAAAACTACACACAAACGGTGTGGATAAACTTGTGCGTAACTTTTATACATATCGTTAAAGGCCGCGTTTCTCGTGGCGCAGACGCGAAATTGATCGCGACGATCAAAAGTTACGCAGCGATTCGATCACTACAATCCATCGCGCTTACCGCAATCACACCAACGGAGCCACCGATTTTGAGCAATACCGAGCCCTTTGATTTCGCCCCAACGCTACGCGCTGCGCCTGCTGCGCTCTCCGTGAGCGAGCTCGTCGCGCGCGCACGCCGGGCCGTGGAGCAAGCGCTGCCGCTATCGTGGGTGCGCGGGGAAATCTCGGGCTTTAAGCGCGCAGCCTCGGGGCACGCTTACTTTTTGCTGAAAGATGAATCCGCGCAAGTGGCATGCGTGCTCTATCGCCAAAAATCAGCGCGCGTGCCGGTGACACTGCGCGATGGCATGGCGATTGAAGCCCGCGTGTTGGCAACGTTTTATGCGCCGCGCGGTGAATTTCAATTGCAAGTCGAAGAAGTGCGGCTCGCAGGTGTAGGTGCGCTTTACGAAGCGTACGCGCGGTTGAAAGCAGCGCTGGAAGCGGAGGGATTGTTCGATGCTGATCGCAAGCGCGCCCTGCCCGCCTTTCCCAAGCGTGTTGGGCTTATCACTTCGCGCTCCGGCGCGGTGCTGCATGATTTAGTGACGACCCTGCGCAATCGCTGGCCCGCCATTGAGATCATTCTTTACCCAAGCGCAGTGCAAGGTGCAGATGCGCCGCAAAGTTTGCTACGCGCGCTCAATTCTGCGAACGCGCGCGCGGAAGTCGACGTGCTGGTCATTGGGCGCGGCGGCGGCAGCATGGAAGATTTATGGGCGTTTAACGATGAAGCCCTTGCCCGCGCGATTTCCGATTCGCAGTTGCCGATTGTGAGCGCGGTGGGGCACGAGACTGATTTCACCATCGCCGATTTCGTAGCTGATGCCCGCGCACCCACGCCGACTTACGCAGCGACGATGATCGTGCCAGATGCCTATGAGTGGAAGCAGCGGCTCGATGGTGCTTACGAAGTCATGCGCAGCAATATGCGCTTTAGTTTGCGCACTGATGGCTTAGAGCTCGCTCGGCTGCGAGCGCAATTGAAGCATCCGCGAGAGCGGTTAGCGGCGCAGCGCACGCGGGTGACGCAATTGCAAGCGCGGTTGCAACGGGCCATGCCAATGCAAAGCGCGGCAGAGACGTTGCAAATGCTTTCGCATCGCTTTCGCCGCGCACGACCGCATTTGGCGGAAACGAGGCAATACCTGCGGCGCAGTTTTGGGCAATTTCAGCGGGAATTGCACTATCAATTCACCCAAAAACGCGCCGATCTGGCTCATATCGCAACTGGGCTGCAACACCTCGCACCGCAGCGGGTTTTGCAACGGGGCTATGCGGTAATTCATGGTAACGATGGCAAAGTCGTCAGCTCCATAGGCGCTCTCACCCGTGGCGAGGGAATCCGCCTGACCTTAGCCGATGGTCAAGCGCTGGGCACGATAGAAGACATTACGCCAAATTCAACTCAACCTGCACCTTAATCAAACGTAACATCAGCGCACTGCGCCCGATGCAAAAGCGCATGATCAATGAGCACCAGCGCGAGCAGCGCTTCTGCAATCGGCGTCGCCCGGATACCGACGCAGGGATCATGCCTGCCCTCGGTGTGCATGGTCACCGCTTCGCCTTTGGTATTGATCGATTGCCGATCAATACGGATCGACGAAGTCGGCTTGATCGCAATCGAAACCGTAATCTCTTGCCCGGAAGAGATGCCGCCCAGCACGCCGCCGGAATGGTTTGACAAAAAGCCGGTCGGCGTAATCTCATCGCCGTGCTCGCTGCCTTTTTGGGCAACGCTGGCAAAGCCAGCGCCGATCTCTACCCCTTTAACGGCATTTAAGCCCATCATGGCGTGCGCGATATCAGCATCAAGCCGATCAAAAACGGGCGTGCCCCAACCGACGGGCACGCCCGATGCAACGATATTGATCCGCGCGCCGCAAGAGTCACCCGATTTGCGCAACGCATCCATGTAGGCTTCCAACGCATCAATCCCGAAATCGGTGGCTGCAAAAAATGGATTGTCGTGCACATGCTTCCAATCGGCGAAGGCAAGCGGCATTTCACCCAGCTGCGCCAGATGACCGCGCACTTGCGTGCCATAGCGCATCTGCAACCATTTTTTGGCAATTGCGCCCGCGCCAACGATCGGTGCCGTGAGCCGCGCGGAAGAGCGCCCGCCGCCGCGCGGATCGCGAATGCCATACTTTTTCCAGTAGGTGAAATCGGCATGGCCCGGGCGAAAAGTCATCGCAATATCAGAGTAATCTTTGCTGCGCTGATCTTCGTTGCGAATCATCAGCGCAATCGGCGTGCCCGTGGTCTTGCCTTCATAGACGCCAGACAAAATTTCAACCGTATCTGACTCACGGCGCTGCGTTACATGGCGGGAAGTGCCGGGCTTTCGGCGATCAAGATCAGGCTGGATGTCATCAACAGAAAGCGCCATTCCGGGCGGGCAGCCATCGACGATGCAGCCGATGGCCGGGCCGTGGGATTCGCCAAAGGTGGTCACGCGAAAGAGATTGCCGAGTGTGTTGCCAGACATAAATATGGATAAATCTGCGCCGCAGGGTTTGCGCAATCGCCCATACCTGCGGCGCAGATTTTGATCAAAATAGAGCTATAGTTTAATGATCGGGCAAAAAAATCGCGGTAAGGGCTTGCGCCCCACCGCGGATAATGCCGCGAAAGTTAATGTATGGATCAACTGTAAGCGGCAGCCAGGAGGATCAAATTGCATTTCACCTGAATCGACGCAAAAAAACATCCCCAATTTAGGGGAGTCAGAAAATCATGCACTTGATTCAAAATACGAGATTCGAAGTCAACCGAAGGTAATCATGAAACTTCTTGTCGCCGACGATCATAGCCTCGTGCGTGAAGGGTTAAAGACCGTGCTGACCGATATGATTCCTGGCTGTATCGTCGTCGCCGTCGATTCCCTTCCCACAGCTGTGGCCGCAGTGCATCACGAAAAAGATGTTGAACTTGCGCTCTTAGATCTCAATATGCCGGGCATGAACGGCCCTTCTTCCATTAACGATTTCTGCGAGGCGTGCCCGCTGCTGCCGGTGATCGTGCTCTCAGGCTCGGAAAATCCAGCCGATATCAATGGCGTGCTCGCCTGCGGCGCGATGGGTTACATCCCAAAATCATCGTCGCCAGAAGTGATGCTTTCGGCGATTCAGCTCGTACGCTCTGGCGGTGTGTATGTGCCCTCGCTGCTCCTGAGCTCGAAAGCGCTGCCTTCGCGCCAGATGTATGCCTTAACGCCGCGCCAGCTCGATGTCCTCCAACTCTTAGCCGCTGGGCGAGCCAACAAAGAAATCGCCCGTTCGCTCGATATTAGCGAAGGCACGGTCAAGAGCCATGTCGATGCGATTTTGGGTGAGCTTGCCGCACGTAACCGCACGCACGCAGTCATCGTTGCCCAACAAGCGGGGCTCATCCCCGCTTAGCGCCAGCTGCAATTACTCAATCACAGCCCCAATGGGCGGGCTGTGCAGCGCGGCTTGCACCGCCGCGCGCAGCGTTTGCGCAGTGGCTGGTTTGCGCAAGACAGCCCAACCTAATTTCTCGCGCGCGACAGGGTCTGAGGTGAGCGAGAGCTCGCCAGAAACGACGACAACTGGCAACGCCTTGCCAAGCGCAGCCTCGACGCTGGCGACCACGATCGGTCCGGTCTCGCTTCCGCGTAAGCGATAGTCGGTGACGATAATTTCTGGCGACCACCTATCTGCTAAGGCTGCGAGCGCTTCCGCCCCGCCCTCGGCAGCCCGCACGTCGCAGCCCCATTGCGCCATGAGCGCAACCATTGCGTGTCGGCCTGACTCGTCGTCTTCGATCACCAATACGCGCACGCCAATCAGTGAGCCCAGATCGGTCGCTGCCAACAATCGTTTCGGTTCGCGCGGCGCGACGCGCATCGAAACGCCGATGAGCTCAAAAGAAAATACGCTGCCGCGCCCCGCTCGCGAGCGCACTTCAATGGTTGTGCCCAAAAGCTGCGCGCTGCGCTTGGCAATGGCCAATCCTAGGCCAAGACCTTTCGTTTTTTCATGATGCCCGGAATCGAGCTGCACAAACTCTTCAAAAATTGCCGCACGGCTTGCCGGATCAATGCCGCAGCCGGTATCCCACACTTCGATGCGCACAATTTCGCCGCGGTGGCGCAAGCCAACCAGCACGCCGCCCGCTTGCGTGTAGCGGATTGCATTGGCAGTGAGATTCATCAAAATACGCCGCACGAGCGTAATGTCACCCTGAACCCAATTATCATTGCGACGGACGCGAAATCGCAAACCTTTGTCGCGCGCTCCAGCCGCATATTCGAGATCAATCCAGCCAAAGACTTCATCGAGCGACATGCGCTCGATATTGGCTTGCACGCGACCGGCATCGAGACGCGAAAGATCGAGCAGCGACTCGAAAAGACCTTCCATCGCACGCAACGATGTTTGGATATTGCCGATCAAATTGCGCTGCTCACCGTCTTGTACGCGGCGCTCTAACGCCGAACAAAATAGCCCGAGTGCGTGCATGGGTTGCCGCAAATCATGGCTCGCCGCGGCCAAAAAACGGCTTTTGGCTTGCGACGCAGAGGCGGCTTCATCACGCTGCACTTTCAGCGCGGCTGTCGCCTGATCGACCCGCTCAGATAAATTGCGCTGGCTATCGGCCACCGCGCGTGCCAAATTATTAACGCCGAGCTCCAAAATACGCACTTCGCCATGCCCGGCGGGCTCGACGCGGGCACGCAAATCACCGGCCGCTAATTTGCGCACAACATCTGCCAAATCACTGAGGGGACGGGCAAATCGCCGCGAATGCCACAACGCAAGCAAGGCAATCGCAAACAACGTAAAGAAAACGCTCAGAATCGTGTTGAGCCAGACTTGCCCACGGGCGTGCGCAAGTGGCGAAGCATCGAGCTCGATTTCGGCGTAAGCGATCGTAGATGGGGTGGCCAACGCGCCAAAACTGCTGCGCCCAGGGTCTTGAATCGGCGCGCGAAATTGCTTGCTACCGGCGGTGTTTATGGGGACGATGACATCGCTTTGAGGCCGTAATTGCTGCGAACTGACACTGCCATCCAATCGCAAAATTGCGGTGCGCAACGCAGTGCGCTGCGAGAGCACATTGCGCAACGTGCTATCGATAATGGCTGGATTTTGACTGGCGATTGCAAATTCGGCCGTGCGCGCAAGTTGCCCGACGATGGCCTCGCCTTCTTGCGTAAACCGGCGCTCAAGCTCGGCGACCCGCGTGGTAACGTAAAACGCAGCAAAGCCAATGGCGAGCACCGACGCGGGAAGAAGCGTTATGGCCAGAAGCTGAGCGGCAATGCTGCGAGGCAGATTCATAGTGGAAGTTTTGCGTGGTTTTGAATTGCACGCAAGTTAAATACGCTTTTTCTCGCGCCCTTGCGTTTGCGCGAGCCAGCCCGCGCCGCAGAGCACCAAAAGCCACATCAAAAAAAGTGACGTCAAGACAATGGGCACGGCAGAAAACGCCCCGTAAAGCGAGCGCACTTGCGCTAGTTGCGAAAAATAGCCCGTCAAGATCAAGCGCATCGCTTCAATCGCCAGCATGACCACCGCGCTGGTGATCGCAATTGAGCGCAGACGAAAATGCTGCGGCAGCATGCCCGCGTAAATCACGATTAAGCCCGCCCACATGGGCAGGCTTACCTTAAGCGGAATGAAAAGCCAATCAAGGGCGACGCGCACGCTAGGAATCAACGCCACGGTGAAATGATGGAGAAACCCCAATACCCAGACCACTGCCGCGACCGTAATGGGAAAGACGACCAGCAACACTAAAAGCACGCGAATCGCTTGCCACCACGCGGTCGGCGCCGCGGTGATCCTCGCCATCGCGCCGTTGAGCGCGTAGGCTTTCAAAACAACATCGAGGCCGACGGCCAAAAGCGCCGAAAGGCCGAGCTTGCGGGCGTTAACCCGCAGCTTAGTCAACGACGTGATCGCGCTTTGCGCCGAATCGGGAAACAGATTTGAAGTCAAATACTCGCGCAGCGCTCGATCGGCCAAGCTGGCGATCACCGATTGCTCCGAAAGCCAAAAGGCCACCGCCAACACAGGTACGAATACAAGCGCGGTGAGAAAGGCTAAATAGCCAGCGTAGATCACAGCATCGGCCTGATAAAGCCGCTTGGCGGTGCGCCACAGGTGATCAATCAAAAGAGGGGAATTGCTGCGGCGCAATGATGGGCTTCCGGGATGAAAAACACGAATATCCAGATTTTGCGCCACCCGCTTCGATACGTGAACTGGGCGCAAAAGAAGCATCTCGGTTTTAGATCTCGGGCAAGATCTGCGCCTTTTCAAGCGCGCTAGAAGTTGCCACTCGCTCAATGTGCGCTCAAAATCCAGAGTAAACACTAACTAAACAACATCGTTTTACGTTGGTTTAGCACATTCGTACTGAAAAAGTGGAGTTTTCAACTGAATTTGCAACGTATGTTGGAAAATTTAAATGCCATTTGAGTTTTGTTCGTTATTTTTAAACCATTTGCGATATACTTTATGCATAAATTACGGTGCGATCAAAGTAATGCGGTTGACACCTTTTCCAGGGATCGTTGCTATGCAGACGCGGCTTTTTTTGTGGCTTCTCCCCGCATTGCTTTGCGGGAAAGTTGATGCGCAAGTATCAGCACAGTCATGGCTGCTTTCCGCACTGCGATTCATCGAATGGCCAGACGCGGCGCGTCAGCAAGCCATTAATGTTTGTTACCCCGCCAATCCTGCGATCACCACTGCGCTGCAAGGCCAATCAGTCAGAAATGTCCGGCTTGTCGTCATGCCACTGACCTCGGCACAGCAGACCGGCCCTTGTGATGCCTTCATTGTGGTCGATAGCAATGCAATTCGAGATGGAAACTGGATGAGTACGATCGCGGGTCGCCCCGTACTCTCGATTGGTCTCACGCCTGATTTTTGCGCCCTCGGCGGTATGGTTTGCCGCGCGAGTAACCTTCATACATCGCATCTTTACGCGGTGAACCGTACGCCGCTCAATCGCTCTGGATTTCGCGTGAGCTCACACTTGCCGTTTTACGAAGCAAGCGTAGTGATCGGGGCTGGGAAATTACCGTGAAGCTGGCCTCCATCTCAGAGCGGATTCGCAGCGCAGTCGTCGGCACGGCCGTTGTCGCGGTGATCTTAACCGCTCTCGCAGGATTGGCGGTCGTCAAATGGGCTGCTGGCATCGATACTCAAGAGCGCGCGCAATCGCTTGCTGCATTAATTTCAAGTAACGCACCGGCAGTGCTCTCGCTACGTGATGGGGAGCGTGGGCGTGAACTCTTGGCATCCATTGGCGCCTCAAAGCAAGTCGCTTCCGCGCGGCTTTTCGATGTCAGCGGCACAGTGATCGCCTCCTACGTTCGCCCAGGCGCCGCGCTGCCCACAGTAAATTCAAACGCGCTGAACGACTCCGCGCACACCGCGCAATCGACTGTCAAATTCGCCGAGGAAAATTTGGGCACCGCGGAAGTTACTGTTGATGCAGCGCTTCTGAGTGGCGTACCGATACTGTTTTTGTTGAGCGCAATTGGGGTAATTTCGCTGATTTTGCTCGCAGTGTGGATCATCGCCCGCCCACTTGAGCGCATCATTTCCCGACCGCTGACCAATCTTTCCATCACCACCCGCCGCATTCGAGATACCAAAGACTACAAGCTACGCGTACCAGCGAGTAGTTCCCGAGAAATTCGGGGGTTAACCGATGATTTCAACGCCATGTTGGTTGAAATTGAAAAGAAAAGTCTGGCTCAAGATGATCAAAGCTCGAAACTGTCCAAACTGGCTTTTTTCGATCAACTCACCGGCGCGGCCAATCGATCCCTTTTTAATGATCGACTGTCGCATTGCATCGATGATTTTCTCCGCAACCACCGCGCTTTTGCAGTCATTGGAATTGATCTCGATCACTTTAAGCAGCTCAACGACTCGTTGGGTCACAACATCGGCGATAACTACTTGCGCGAAGCAACGGCCCGCTGCCAGCAGTCGTTGCGCCCAAGCGACACCTTCGCCCGAATGGGGGGCGATGAATTTATCGCGCTCATTCCTGGCGTCGAGAAAATAGAAGATGCCATGCTCATTGCAGAAAAAATCGCAAAAGCGGTTATTCAGGCAAATAGCATACACACCGCGGCGGTCAAATGCACGGCCAGTATCGGCGTGGGCATGTACCCCATTGATGCCCAAAACGCAACAGAACTCTTGGCCAAAGTCGATGCCGCGATGTACCGCGCAAAATCAAACGGACGCAACCAAATCGTATCGGTCAGCGCACCGTCAACGGGCATTGCGCGCCCACAACCGCCCAGCCTTAAATTATTTGGCTAATTTGGCTAAAGAGGCTACCTGCGGCGCAGATTTAGTGTTTGTGAACGATCCGTTGTCATGATTTTGCGTCTCAAACTGCCAAAATCTGCGCCGCAGGTATCATTCGGCCAATGAAAACGTATCTCGATTTACTTAGCCACGTGCGGGCAAATGGCACTGAAAAAACGGATCGCACCGGTACCGGTACACGCTCTATTTTTGGCGCCCAGATGCGCTTTGATTTGCGTGCAGGCTTTCCGCTGGTCACGACTAAAAAAGTCCATCTCAAATCTATCGTTCACGAATTGCTCTGGTTTTTAACGGGCGATACCAATGTGAAATATCTGCGCGATAACGGAGTGACCATCTGGGATGAATGGGCGCGCGCCGATGGTAGTCTCGGCCCCGTCTATGGCCATCAATGGCGCACATGGCACGCGCGCGATGGTCGGGTGATTGATCAGATGGCTGATCTGGTCGATCAGATTAAGCGTAATCCAGATTCCCGCCGTTTGATTGTCTCGGCGTGGAACGTGGGAGACATCCCGCAAATGGCGCTACCGCCCTGCCATGCTTTTTTTCAGTTTTATGTTGCCGATGGCGCGCTTTCATGCCAACTTTATCAGCGCAGCGCCGATCTCTTTTTAGGCGTACCGTTTAATATTGCGAGCTACGCATTGCTCACCCACATGGTCGCGCAGCAATGCGATTTATCCGTTGGGGATTTCGTCTGGACGGGTGGCGACTGCCATATTTATAGCAATCACCACACGCAAGTCGAAACCCAACTCGCGCGCACGCCCATGACCCTGCCAACCCTAAAAATTACCCGCAAGCCAAGCTCACTTTTTGAATACATGTTCGACGATTTCGTATTTGAGAATTATCAATCACACCCTGGGATCAAAGCGCCAGTCGCGGTCTAGTTGCCACGTAACCCACACGATTTGGCTGCGCGCCGTAAAATGCCCAATTCGTCGTCAATTTCGAGCCTCCATGCGCCGTTCCCGTAATCCCAATCGTCCGACCGTTGCCCGCGGCGCGTCCCGCCTGATCCGCTTGGCGATGGAATGGGCTGAGTGCAGCTCGCGGCTCGAAGATCAATATTGGGCAAAGGAAGTCGCGCCAGAAATTGATACGTTGCTCGCCGACAGTAACGAAAAAACCCTCAATAGCGCGCTCGATCAACTTTGGTCGCGTAATCCCCGTGCCCATGATTTGATCGCAGATCTCATTGAAGCGCGTGCCGAATCGATGTCTGTCACGCTCAACGAGCAGCCTTACGACATGCTCATTCTCGCGTTGCCGGTGCTGGCATGGTCGCGCGACAAAATCCCTTCTGGCAAGATTCCTGCAAAAACGGTCGATGCGATTACCGCCCAGCTTTCGGGTCACGTGCTGGCAAAAGCCGCGCGCGTACAAGTGGCAAACGGGCTATTTTCTCCCGATCAATTGCCACACCAATACTGCGAGAGCTTTGATCTGGCGCGCGCGATGTTTGAATCAATGGAAAAAAGCGAAGCGTTCAAAATCGATTTCAGTAATTGGCCCGAAACAGGGCAATTTGTTGCGGATACTCGGCTCATCTTGGCAAGCGTTGCAGTGCCCGTAGGCACTGCAATATTTCGCTGGCAAGAAGAGGAAATTACCCGCGAAAAAGTGCTTGCAAATTGGCGTGAGCAAGGCGTGGCAGTGCTGCAATCGGTGCTGCCGGGCTGCACGTTAGAAGCATTGCTGCCCTCGGCTTTTCATAGCGGAAGCCGATTGGCAGACCGCGAAGGCCGTGGCTTTAGCTTGAAAGCGGGCGTGCAGTTTTTAGAAGCGGTATTGAGTGTGTCGCCGCGTGAGATGGTCGCCGTTGTCGCACCGTTTTATGATCGTGAGCTTGAAGAATATCGTATCTCGCTGATGCGCGAAAACCAAACCGACGTGCTGCACGGCGTGGTCTGGCCCGTGCTCGGCTCAGAGGCCGACGAAGGCACGGTTGCCGACGAAATTGAAGCGATCTTGAAGCAACTCGGCGTTGGCAATGTTGTGCAAATCGAGCATAAATTTCCACTCGAACATTGCTCTGACTGCGGCGCACCGCTCTTTTCAGATACCGAGAGCGAGCTCATCCACGCCGGATTCCCCGAAGACGACGCACCCGAATCAGTGCGCTATCACTAGACCAAAACGCTTTCTTGAAAGCAATACCTGCGGCGCAGATTGACGCGATTTAGGCGTTAATTTCGGTCACGCTTAAATTGCCGTGCTCTGCATTTTTTTGCAGATGACGCCACGCAATTCAACCGCCATCGAGCCAGGTCGTCAGCGGCGCCCATTGCTCCCAATCGGCCTCAGCGCGTGAGCGCGCGAGATCAAAAATGGTCAGCCCTTCCCTGGCGCACTGCACGTAAGTTTGGGTATTGCGCAACGTTGCAACGACTGGCAAGGTGATCCCCGCGAGAAATTCATCGAGATCACCCGCGCTTTTAAAGCGCCCGTCGATCCGCATGCCGACCATCGCAGCATTGCTTGCGGCGCAGTTTTGCAGTGCGGTCAAAAAGCCTGCGGTCGCTTCCATATCAAAGGCTGAGCTCATGACGGGCACGACAATGCGCTGCGCCCGCTGCGCCAAATCAGCAAGCTCTTTTCCCGCTAATCCCGCTGGCGAATCGATCACCATAATTTCTGGGGCGAGCTTGGCGATGGAGTGCTTGGAGACGCCAGCATCCCAAAGCGTGATCAAAGGCGCAGAGGCCGGACGTCGGCGCAGCCAACCGGCGGCGCTTTTTTGGCGATCCCAATCAGCGAGTACGGTGCGCTCACCTCGGGCGGCATAGTAGCCTGCAATATTGGTGGCCAATGTCGTCTTGCCTGCGCCACCTTTGGAATTTGCAACGAGAATTACCCGCATCACTTTTTCTCCGCCCGCCGCTTTAAAAAATATATGTTACCCCGTCAGCCCCAAAAAAGACGCTTTTTGAGCCTAAATTGAACGCATACCTGCGGCGCAGATTGATGCTCAAAAATGCCCAAAATCGTGGGGTGGCCGTGCTTGCGGCCCAGGTCTAACGATCGAGGCGGGTTTATCGCGTCGCGCGCACCGATGCGCCCATACGTGCTGCGATCCGAAATGCGTTGTATGTCGCGCTAACATCAGCCACGCCTTTGCCCGCGATATCGTAGGCCGTCCCGTGAGCGGGCGTGGTGATCGGCACTGGCAAGCCGCCTTGCACGGTCACGCCTTTGCTAAAGCCCATCAGCTTGATCGCAATTTGCCCTTGATCGTGATACATCGTGACGATGGCTTGCAAGCGCGCTTCGGGATCACCATCGCGAGCACGCAAAAAAATCGTATCCGCCGGAAACGGCCCGCTGACCGGCAAGCCCTCAGCGTTTAATTCCGCGACCGCGGGCGCGATAATCTCAACCTCTTCGCGCCCGCATGTGCCGCCATCGCCGCCATGCGGGTTAAAGGCGGCCACGCCCACGCGCGGCGCAGCAACCCCTGCAGATTGCAAGGAGCGATAAATGAGGCGAGCCGCCGCTTTCACCCGATCTTTAGTTAGATAACGCGCCGCATCTTTGAGCGGGATATGCGAGGAAACGCGCGAAGTCCAGATCTCGCCCAGCGTATTGAACTCACAAAAATAATCGGTCACCCCTAAATACTGCGCGAAGTGATGGAGCTCATCGTCATGGGCAAGCCCGCCCAATTTCATCGCATATTTATTGAGCGGTGCGAAGCAAATTGCATCAATCGCGCCCGCCTTTGCGCCATCCATGCACGCATTGAGCACCGTTAATACGGATGCGCCGCCCGGAGCGCCAGCAACACCACGCACGACCTGCGCAGGCGCAACAGTCGCCATAGCCAACCACGCGGGCTTCCCGGTGTGGGCGCGGGCGCGTAGGCTGTCTAAGCGCTCAACGGCATCCATTGCGACTGATCGCTTGGCGATGCGCTGGCCTTCTTCCCAAAGCCACGCATCGCCAACAAGCACGACCTGCGCATGCTGCAAGGCGTCGGTCGTCGCGAGCAGCTTTGCAATCAGCTCCGCGCCGATGCCCGCAGGATCGCCCAGCGTTAGCGCGACGATTGGCAATTCTGATTGACTCATTTCATCGACTCCCAAAACTCAATTGTGTGGGCTCAAAAAGCGAAAATCTGCGCCGCAGGTATTGCCATGAATTGCGCCGCGCTACGCCGCATGCAACCATGCCGCACCGCGAACGCCCGAGGAATCACCATGCTTGGCTTTCGCAATTTTGGTCACGACCACATCTGAAAACACATATTTCGGCAAAATTTTAGGCACGTTTTCATATAGCCGAGCAATATTGGAGACGCCGCCGCCGAGCACAATCACTGCTGGGTCCAGCACATTGACCACGGTGGCCAGCGCCCGCGCCAGCCGATCTTCGTATTCGGCTAACGCGGCGTCGCACTCGGCATCGCCTGCTGCCGCGAGCGCAGCAATCTGCGCCGCAGGTAAGTCTCGCCCCGTTTTCAATTTGAAATGCTTGGCGATGAACGGGCCAGAAAGCCAAGTCTCGATGCACGCCCACTGGCCGCAATAGCAATGAAAGCCCGGGCGCTCGTCATCGCGCGGCCACGGTAATGGGTTGTGGCCCCATTCACCCGCAATGCCGTTGTGACCATTGAGCACGCGGCCATTAAGCACCACGCCGCCGCCACAGCCGGTGCCGATAATCACACCAAACACGCTCCCCGCACCAGCGCCCGCGCCATCCGTTGCTTCGCTTAAAGCAAAGCAGTTGGCGTCGTTAGCGATGCGAATTTCGCGCTGCAAGCGGGCTTCGATTTCTTTTTGCACGGGTTGGCCGTTGAGCACAAGAGTATTAGAGCCGCGCAACAAGCCCGTCGCGGGCGAAGCTGAGCCCGGTGTCGCGATCCCCACGGTGCCGATCGTGCCTAATTTCGTTTCCGCGGTGCGCACCATTGCGGCGATATTGTCGTAAATCGCGGCGGCCGAGTGGCTCGGTGTGCTGGTGCGTTCACGCAATATTTCTGCGCCGCTGGCATCGAGCGCGAGGATTTCAGTTTTGGTGCCGCCTAAATCTACGCCAAAGCGAATGTTGGATATGCTCATATATTTTAGAAAATGTTGTCTTCGTCGGCTAATTGCAGCGCTGCAATCGATTGCGCTAGTTTAATCATCGAAAGCGGCGAGCTGCCCTCGGCTTTGTTGTTGGCGACTAAATGCACTTTTTCACCCCGCTTGACCGCTGCAATCGCGGCAGAAGCAAGCGTCGCCCGCGTTTCTAAATCTTCATCAACGAGCGCGTTAAATGGCGCGTATTGCTCCTTCGCACCCGCATAGTCTGCACCCGTATGCGGGTTTAAGCTCCAGCGCACGACCAAACCGCGCTGCACCGCCGCCGCCATCGCTTTAAGCTGGAGCGCAGCACTCGGCATGCGCGGATGCACGCCAACGCAATAACCAACCCCCGCGGCCGCCAAGCCCTCGGCAAATTCGGGAATGAGCAACTGCGCATTGCGCACTTCGACGCAAATCTGCGCCGCAGGTATTTTCCCCGCCAATACCTGCGGCGCAGATTTGGCCATTTCGGAGACGTTTTTTAGAAACTGCAGCATGCGCGGGATGATCGTCTCCGGCGTTTGCGTGGCTTCCCGCCCGAGCGGCGAAAATTGAAAAACCAGCGGCCCTGATTTGATTCCGAGCCCGGCCAGCGCAGGCGATACGAAACTTTTCATCGCCAATTCTGCATCTAGAAAATTTGGATTTTTTTGCGCGGTATAGCCCGTTGCACCTTGAATAAAGGGGCTGGTCACGGCATTGGGCGCTTTACATAAAAACGAAAAATCATCACCCACTTGCGCCGCGTAATTGGCAAATTCCTCCTGCGAAATTGGCGCGTAAAAAGTGCGGTCAATGCCCACCGTGCGCAGCAGCGGATGCTGGGCGTATGCCTGCAAGCCGCGCTTACTCAACATCGTAGGCGTAAATGCATCGCCATACACAATCCCGGCCCAGCCCGGAAACGACCAGGTAGAAGTGCCAAGCCGAATATTTTTAGAAATTGAGTTTGCCAGCGCAATCTGCGCCGCAGGTATGACTGCGGGAGTGGGCTCCCGATCTGCCGCACGAGCACGCGCTCTGGGTGGCGCGGGGGTGGGCAATGGATCGCCAAGCAGATCAAAACCGGAGGACATGGCGGCAGTTTACAAATCCTCGCCCGCCACCGCTACGCTTGCCTACTTTGCAGGCAGAATTTTCTCAGGATCAAGCGGCTTACCGCCGCGACGAATCTCAAAGTGAAGCTTGGTGGTATCTGCTTCGGTATTGCCCATTTCGGCGATTTGCTGGCCGCGCTTGACGGTTTGGCCCTCTTTGACAAGGAAAGTGCTGTTATGGCCATAGACTGTGGTGTATTGATCGTTATGGCGCAGGATAATCATCTTGCCATAGCCGCGCAAATTTTCACCGGTATAGGCCACTTTGCCCGCAGCCGCTGCATAAATAGGCGTGCCAGCTTTGCCATCAACGCCAAGCCCTTTCATCACTGCAGTTTCACTAAATTTTTTGATCACTTTGCCCGCGACCGGCCATTGCCAGGTAATGGAGTCGGCTTCGCTCGTGGCCGATGATGGGTTGGCAACCCGCTCGCCGGGCGCGGTTGAAACTGCGGGCGAAGTTGGCGCGCTCGGTGCATTGACCACCGGCGCGACTTGCGCGGTAGGTATGCTCACCACGGGTGAAACCGCGCCTGCGCGAAGCGCGCTAACGCTTGTGCCCTTAATTTTGGCTAACGCTTCATCGCTATAGGCTTGCTTTTGCGCCTTCGGCTCGCGCTTAACTTCCCCAGCGGGCGCGATCGGTTGCGATGGCAAAGCGGGAATTGGCGTCGCAATCAAGGGCGGAGGCAACATGCCGACTGGCTGCTGAATTCGCAGGATCTGCCCTTCGCGCACAACCGCATCGGGTGGCAGGCCATTCCATTGCGCGAGCTCACGCGAGCTCAGGTTGTAAACGCGGGCGATGCTGTAGATCGTCTCGCCACGGCGTACGATGTGTTGATCTGCGCTTGCAGGAATCGGCGGCGCAACAACGACGGGCGCGGGGATCGGCTCGATTGTGCGCTGCGGCGGCACAAAAATGGGCTCGCGGGTCGTCGCGGTGCGATCAACGACGGGCGCAGGCGGGCGGGTGCCGCAGGCGGCGAGCAATGTGCCCACCAATCCAACGATTAAATAATTTTTGAAAGCGTTCATCGCAACTCTACGCAAGGCCACCTAAGACTGGAACGAAGTATACGGACTCTAAATGCCGCACGACCGGGCCATTTTCGCCGCGCGTAATCTCCACTAACGTTTGCGCGCGCGCATCGCCGACTGGCGCGAGCAAACGCCCGCCGGGTGCGAGCAGTGGCAGCATTTCGATGGGAAGCTCCGGCGCGGCAGCCGCAAACACAATGGCATCAAAAGCGCCCAATGGCTCGGTGATTTTGCTACCGTCGGCGAATTTAATCTGCACATTGCGCACGTTCGCTGCGGCTAAATTGCGTCGGGCTTTGGCGACGAGCGCGGCAATGCGCTCAATGCCGAGCACTTCCCGCGCGACGCGGGCAAACACCGCCGATTGATAGCCACAGCCCGCGCCAATTTCCAAAATTGCACCCAGCGCGCCCGTGCGCCCAGCGCGCATAAGCTCGGCGCTACGGGCAACGATATAGGGCTGGGAGATGGTTTGGCCTAAGCCGATGGGCAAGGCATCGTCGTCGTAGGCACGCGTTTGCATCGCTTCGTCTAAAAAAAGATGGCGCGGCACGTGCCCCATCGCATCGAGCACAACCGGATCGCGGATGCCTTTTTCACGCAGCCGCTCGACCATGCGCGCACGCGTGCGCGCCGAGGTCATGCCAGTGCCTAGCGCAGCGCCGATTTCAGCCATGCGCCCACCTGCGGCACCGCATCGTGCGCCGTTAAATCGACCATCAATGGCGTCACCGATGCGTAGCCATTTTCCAGCGCATGAATATCCGTGCCCTCGCCTTTTTCGGCTGCAGGGCCGGCAGCGCCGACCCACCACACTTGATCGCCACGCGGGCTTTTCGTCGGCACGGTCGGCTCTGCCGCATGGCGCTTACCCAATTTAGTGGCCTTTACGCCGCGAAACTGCGCCGCAGGTATATCGGGAATATTGACATTGAGCAGCCACGCATTAACTGGCGGCTGCGCAATCAGTGCCTGAACCATTTGCCGCACCACCATCGCGCCGGTTGAGAAAAATTGCGGGGGCTTGCGCGACATCGAGAAGGCGATTGACGGAATGCCGAGCAAAAAGCCCTCCATTGCCGCGCCGACCGTGCCGGAGTAAAGCGTATCGTCGGCGACGTTTTCGCCATCATTGATGCCAGAAAGCACAATATCAGGGCGAAAATCGAGCAAACCGGTGACTGCTAAATGCACGCAATCGGTCGGTGTGCCGTCCACATAAATAAAGCCGTTTGGTGCGGTTTTGACCGAGAGCGGGCGCTGCAAGGTGAGTGAATTGGAGGCGCCCGAGCAATTTTTATCGGGCGCGACGACGGTGACATCGCCCAAATCTTTGACTGCCTCATAGAGCGCGGCAATGCCGGGCGCTTGGTAGCCATCGTCGTTGGAAAGTAGAATGCGCATGAGATTGATTATCGTTAAGAAGTCGCGCGGGTCGGCTGAACTGGCGCACAACGATTCAAAAAACCGCGCGCGAGCACTATCTGACAAACACAACTGCAAATTATAGGGAGCACCACCCAATCAGCGGCCAACCGATCAAGCTTGGGCTAGCCGCAATCGGCGTATTGCTGCTCGCGCTGCCGATCTTGGGGCTACTTTTTGCGGCAGCCCAAGGCGACGCGAGCCAAGCGTGGCGTGGCTTCCTGTTGCAGGTGTTGCCTGGCTATGCGTGGAATTCGCTCGTGATCGCGCTCGGCGTGGCCGTAGGCACTGTCGCAATAGGCACGGGCGCGGCGTGGATTATCGAGCGCTATTCGTTTGTTGGGCGCAACATTTTCGCCTGGGCATTGATGCTGCCACTGGCTTTGCCTGCATACGTGAGCGCATATGCGTTAACCGATTTTTTTGGCTTTGCCGGGCCTGCGCAAAGCGTGCTGCGCGCTCAAATGGGCTGGAGCAAGGGCGATTATTGGTTCCCCGATTTGCACTCCGTGCCCGGTGCAATCGCGATTTTTACGCTTGCGCTTTACCCGTACGTTTACTTTTTAGCCCGTGATGCCTTTGCCGAGCGTGGGCTGCAATTAGTCGATGCCGCGCGCACGCTCGGGTTATCGCCCAAAAAAGCGTGGTGGAAGATCGCGTTACCCGTCGCCCGGCCCGCGGTCATTGGCGGCGCGCTCTTGGCGGTGATGGAAACGCTCGCCGACTATGGCGCGGTGAGCTACCTCAACGTCGAGACGATCACGGTGGGCATCTTTCGCAGTTGGTTCAATATGGGCAACAAAGCGGCCGCGGCGCAGCTCTCACTGCTCTTACTTTTTGCCGTGTTGGTGCTCATCAAAATCGAGCGCCGCAATCGTAAGCGCGCTCAATTTACCGCCACCCGCATTTTGGCAACGCCCCGGCGCGAACGGGTGCGCGGCCTCTCTGGGCTTAAGCTCGCGCTACTGTGCGCGCTGCCAGTCTTCTTCGGATTTTTGCTGCCCGTCGCCCTGCTCGTGCGCTTGCTGATGGCAAGCGAGGCTGCGATGTTTTCGCCAGCACTCGTCGGCGCGATGATCGATTCTCTATCTTTAGGCGCACTCGTTGCCGCGCTTTGCGTCGGCTTAGGCGTAGCCCTCGCGCTTGCGGCACGCGAGGCCTCCGCTCATCCATCCAACGCTTTACATCGCGCCTGTGGCGCAATTCATCGGGCACTTGCGCTCGCGTATGCCGTGCCGGGCGCGGTGTTGGCGGTCGGGTTACTCACGCCCTTTGCCGCGCTTGATCGCAGTCTCTCAACGCTGGTATTCACCGGCACAATTGCGGCCGTTGCCATCGGCTGCTGGATCCGCTTTTACGGCGTCGCGGCGAACGGCATCGATGCCGCGCTCGCGCGCGTGCCCCGCAATCTCGATGATGCCGCGCGGGTAATGGGCGTGCACGGTTGGAACGCAATCGTGCAAATATATTTCCCGCTGCTGAAGCGGGCAGCAGGCACTGCCGCGCTCCTGGTTTTCGTCGATACGCTTAAAGAATTGCCGGCCACGCTTTCCCTGCGTCCGTTCAATTTTGATACTTTGGCCACCCTCACCTACACACTCACCAAAGATGAGCGCTTGGGCGAGGCTGCCGCGCCCTCGCTCGTGATCGTCGCGCTCAGCATCATTCCGATTTTATGGCTGACTCGGCAACGAAAAGGCTAAAAACCTGCGGCGCAGATTTCGCTTTAAAATGGTGACTATTGCAGAATAAATCTCTGCCCCGCACGAAAGATTTTCTCAGATGTTGCGCGTTACCGAAATCAAGCTCCCGCTCGATCATGCCCCGCAAGCGCTCGAAGCCGCGCTGCTCGCAAAATTAAAAATCACCCGCGCGCACGTGTTGCGGGTCACGATCTTTCGCCGTGGCTACGATGCCCGCAAAAAATCAGATATTCATTTTGTCTACACCCTAGACGTTGAAACTGCGCCGCAGGTATTGTCCGCACTACTGAAGCAATTCGCCAAAGACCCGCATGTCGTGCGCACGCCAGACATGGCCTACAAGCCGGTGGCTGACGCCGCGCAAATGCATCAGCAAACCTCCCGCCCGGTGGTCATTGGCTTTGGCCCGTGCGGTATGTTCGCAGCACTGGTGCTCGCCCAGATGGGATTTCGACCGATTATTTTGGAGCGCGGCAAAGTGGTGCGCGAGCGCACGAAAGATACCTGGGGTTTGTGGCGCAAACGGGAATTGCACCCTGAATCCAACGTGCAATTTGGCGAGGGCGGCGCGGGCACGTTTTCAGATGGCAAGCTCTGGAGCCAGATCAAAGACCCGAAGCATTACGGGCGTAAAGTGTTGGAAGAATTTGTCAAAGCCAATGCGCCTGATGAGATTTTGTATGTCAGCAAACCGCACGTCGGCACCTTCCGACTGGTGCAAGTCGTCGAGCATATGCGGGCAACGATTGAATCGCTCGGTGGCGAGTTTCGCTTCTCGTCGCGGGTGACCGATCTTGAAATTGCCAACGGCCAATTGCAAGCGGTGATCATCAATGATGGCGAGCGACTGGCAACAAACCACGCTGTGCTTTGCATCGGCCATAGCGCGCGCGATACGTTTGAAATGATCCACGCACGCGGCGTATTTATTGAGGCGAAACCGTTTTCAATCGGCTTTCGCATTGAGCATCCGCAGGGCTTAATTGATCGCGCCCGCTTCGGTGATTTTGCGGGCAACCCGATGCTCGGCGCCGCCGATTACAAGCTCGTGCACCATGCCAAAAACGCCCGCTCGGTGTATAGTTTTTGCATGTGCCCCGGTGGCACTGTTGTTGCCGCCACCTCCGAAATCGGGCGCGTGGTCACCAATGGCATGAGCCAATATTCGCGCAACGAACGCAACGCCAACGCGGGCATCGTCGTCGGCATCACGCCCAAAGATTATCCCGAGCATACGTTAGCTGGCATTGATTTTCAGCGCGCGTTGGAATCCAAAGCTTACGAACTCGGTGGCAAAAACTACAACGCACCTGGGCAATTGGTTGGCGATTTTTTAAACGGCGTGGCGAGTACAAATTTCGGCAGCGTGATCCCGAGTTATAAGCCTGGCGTGACCCTCACCGACCTCGCGCTGGCCTTGCCTGAATACGCGATTACCGCCATGCGCGAAGCCATTCCGGCATTCGATAAGCAACTCAAAGGCTTCGCGATGGCCGATGCCGTGCTCACCGGCATCGAGACCCGCACCAGCGCCCCAATCAGAATCACCCGCGACGACACTACGCTGCAGAGCCGCAACACGCGCGGCCTCTTCCCCGCAGGCGAAGGCGCGGGCTACGCCGGTGGCATCATGAGCGCGGGGATCGATGGCATTCGCGTCGCTGAAGCGGTGGCGATGAGCATGGTGAACGGGCAGTAAACGATACCTGCGGCGCAGATTAAGGCGTTTTTTAAGGCTTGCGTACGCACGATAATGCGCTCCCGCACACACGCGATTCGCGCTGCCTGCACTTGCGGTTACATAAACATTTACCAAAACGACATCTATGCCGCAACTAAAAGAGTAACGCTGACCGCGATCCTTCGAAATAGCTTACAGATCGGCCAATCACGCTAACCCATTCGGTGCGATCAAATCTACAGAAAAGGATTATCAAATGAAATTTTTAACCACTGTCGCTATCGCTCTATTTGCTGTCATCACTCCCGCAGCTTTCGCGCAATCGGATATGCAGATTCCCAAAAAGGATCAGATGATGGATGCGTTGACCAGTAAGACTAAGGCCGAAGCGCGCGCTGACACGCTCGCATTTCTCGCGATGGGCGGCGCTGCTCAGCAAAATGGCGAGTATCGCTTGGTCTCCGCGCTCCCAACTACCCAGCTCAGCCGCGAGCAAGTTGGTGCAGAATGCGCGGAAGCGGTGCGTTTAGGATTGCTCAAAGATGGGCACACGACGATCATCGCAACGCCTGCGCAAATTGAATCGATCCGTGCAGCGGGAATGCGCGCTAAAGACAAAGCGATGATGGCGAAGTAGCGTCAACCTCCTGCTACCGAAGTTTCAGCAAAAAATAAACGGCGCAGTTTTCATTGCGCCGTTTATTTTTTGATCCCTGCGAAATCGCTGCCAAGGCTGCGCACCGATACCGGGCAAAACGAATCTTGCGATGCGCGCCAAATCAGGCCTTTTTAATCGGCGTGACTTGCAACGCCGCATCTAACGCGCGTCGCTCATCGAACACAAAACAATCGCCACGATAGTGGGCATGGCCAACATCTTCAAAGTATTTGAGAATGCCGCCTTGCAGTTGAAAAACGTTTTGAAACCCTTGCGCCTGCATGAAGGGCGCAGCTTTTTCGCAGCGGATGCCGCCGGTGCAGAAGGTGACGATCGTTTTGTCTTTCCACTCTTCAGGCGCATTGGCCATCGCGGCGGCGAAGTCATTGAAATTATCGTTGCCTAAATGTACGCTGCCTGCAAACGCACCATGCTCAAACTCGAACGTATTCCGCGTATCGAGCACGACCATTTCTTTACCTTCGGCGAGCCATTTTGCAAACTCAGTCGCGCTGACGGCGGGCGCTGGCGTGAGGCCAGGGTTAATTTGCGGTTGGCGGAAGGTAACGATCTCTGGGCGCACTTTGACTTTCATTTTTTTGAAAGGCACGTTGTCGGAGATGCTTTCTTTAATTTCAATGGGCGCAAAGCGCGGATCATCGCGCAAAGCGGTTTGGATGAACTCTCGTACCTGCGGCGCAGATCCGGCCACAAAAAGGTTAATGCCTTCGGGGGCGAGCAAAATAGTGCCCATGAGGCCAAGTGCAGCGCAGCGCGTTGAAAGCGCAGCTGCGAGTGCGGCGGGGTCTTCAATCGAGACGAAGCGGTAAGCCGCTATATTTAGAATCATTTGCGCATTTTAGGAGAAAACGCAGCATGCAATATGCCCTCAACGCTCTCAAGCCCACGCTCATTGGCAGCGGTCATTTCATCGCCCCCAATGCGACTGTCGTTGGCAATGTGATCATGCACCCCAATTCATCAGTCTGGTTCGGTGTGGTCGCGCGCGGCGATAACGACCCAATCACGATTGGCGAAGGCAGCAATGTGCAGGATTTGTCGGTGTTGCATACCGATGTCGGCGTGCCGCTCTCGATTGGTAAAAACTGCGTGATCGGGCATCAAGTGATGCTGCACGGTTGCACCATTGGCGATGGCTCGCTGATCGGCATTCAAGCGGTGGTGCTCAATCGGGCGGTGATTGGTAAGGAGTGCTTGATCGGTGCGGGAGCGCTCATCACCGAGGGTAAAGTGATCCCCGATCGATCGCTGGTGGTCGGGTCGCCGGGCAAAGTTATCCGGCAATTGACCGACGAGGAAGTCGAAAATATCCGCAAAAACGCCGCCGGGTATGTGAAAAATGGAGCACGCTTTAACGCAGAGCTCGCGTTGATCGCTTGAGCGCTATTTCAGCATGCTGACGCGCTTTCCCGCGGCTGCAAACTTAGCATGCCGCACCGGCATAGCGGGCGGCACTGATGGTGGCGTTAACGTTGCTCAGTGCACTCGCAGGGCTGGTGCATCGGCAATCGATTCCGGCTTAAAGAAAAGCGTCATCCCCGTGTTTGGTTCCGCATCGGGGTAAATCTGGGCGAGCATCTGCACGTCTTCTACTCTGCACTCAGCTAAAAGATCACGCATCGATTGCGCAACATCTTGCGCTCGCTCATTGGCAAAAAGTATTGCCCGGAAGCCTTCAGCGCCTTTTTCATCAAACGGATTCGAAAGCGAAAGCCGCACTTCGCCGCCGTCGCCCGTGCGATGCGCGCTGATCACGGCTTTGGGCTCGCCGACGCGCTCACGAAATTTGCGCACGGCATTGGCGGTAAAAAGCTGCATCGCGATTTCGCGCTGCGAAGTCTGGCCAACGAGCATGGCTGCCAGCGGCGCGACGGGCGGACGCGGCAACGCGAGTACGGTTGCCGTGGGCGTGGTGAGTTGCTTAGAGAGCGCTTGGGTAAACGGCACGCCCCATGTGCCCGTATCGCGTTCGGTAAATAAATTAACGCTGGGTCCCGTAATTGCGGTGCCGACTAAAAAGCGCAAAAAAGCCGTTTCCTGCGCCGCAGGTACGTTCATGCGCGATGGCGGGACGGCAACGGGCACGCCAGGCGTTGCTTGCCACCACGCAAGTGTTTTGTGAAGCTCAGGCAAAGCAAAGGTGGCCGCGCTGGTCAAACTATTAGAAAGCACGAACGATTGATTGCCGCGCAATGCACCATTGGCTTTCATGATCGCAACAAGCGCGTTGACATCGGGCAACGCGCCGAGCAACTGCGAAGGGGCAGCCGCGCCGGCGACGATCACGATCGGAATTGCAAAGACGGTCAACGGTAGATCTTGATCGCCTCGCGCCCGCCCTGCTGCAACATGGGCATCAGCCAAGCGACGCGTGAGATGACGCTGCACCGCGAGAGACGGCGACTGCGCAATCGCGCTTTCAATCGCATCGGTTGAATTGGACTGCAAAAGCGCGGCCATTTCGGCGATGATTTCCTCATCCAGTTTTTGCTGAACAACGCTTTGCTCAGTGGCGAGCGCGTCAATCGCGCGCCGCAAAAGCGCGTGGTGCGCAGCGGCGGTTTCGGAAGCATTGAGTGAATCAAATGCGGCAAACGCCCGCGGGTCGGGCATGGAGAATACGTCGGTCATAGCGTGGATTGTAAGGAACTGGAAGGATCGCGCAATACGCAATGAAGCGGGATACCTGCGGCGCAGATTTTGCGCGGGAATGGATGAAATTCGAACGTGCGCACGCGAAGCACTCAATTAATCGCAAAAACTGCGCCGCAGGTATTTGCTAGTGACTGAGGTGGGTGAATTGGATTACGTCGAAGTCGAGTAGCCCGGAAGGAGCGTAGCGTATTCCGGGAGTTTTGCCTTACGATTCACCGAACCCAGTTTCACTCTGCTCGCAAGCCCAATCCGCAGCAAGAGTAGCCCGGAAGGAGCGCAGCGTATTCCGGGGAATTTGCCTCACGACTCACCGAATCCAATTTCACTCTCCTCGCAAGCCCAATCTGCAGAAATCAATCCATCACGAACGTAACGATGAATCGACGAATGCGGCCAATCGATAGCGCGCTTCACGTAACCGTGTTTGACGGGGTTAATGTGGATGTAATTTACGTGCCGCTCGAAATCTAAATCGTCGCGAATGGTGTGTTCCCAATATCGCTTTTGCCAAAGTTGATATTCGCCACGGGCGTCTTGCGCAATCGGGACGCCGCTTCGCAGCAGATGCGAGGTAAATCTTGCTTTTACGAGCCGCAA
>JANPBT010000054.1:0-1735 GCA_031430575.1 Betaproteobacteria bacterium
CTTGCCCTGCACGATGGTCGCCGGCAGACGCGAGCGCATGGCACGCCGCAACAGGTACTTCCCGGTCAACCCCTTCAGGCGGTACCGGGACGGCAGGGTGCGCGCGAACTCCACCACCGCGCGATCGCAGAAGGGCACGCGCGCTTCCAGCGAGTGCGCCATGCTGGCGCGGTCCAACCGGTTCAGCAAAGACCCCGGCATATGTACGGTCAGATCAGCCAGCAGGAATTGTTGCAAGGGCGCGAGCAAACGCAGTTCCGGGGCAGGGAAATACTCCGCCTCAAGCCGGGCAAATCCATCGGGCCCATCCTGGCGTTGCCGGAATGCGGGATTATAAATGCGCGCACGCAGTGACGGAGAGGTGATTTGCGTGCCGGCAAAGAACTGCTGAAAGCCGCTGTCGAGCAGGGCGGCCTCGCGAAACCGCCGCGCGTTCTGCTGAAAATAGTTCCATTGCCGCAAAGAGGATTTGGGCAGGCGATCAACGAGTCCCGCTACCGGGCCCAGCGCCCGGATCAGTGGACGCCAGTGCTGCATGCGCAATGCGGTGCGTTGGCGCTTGTAGCCGGCGAACAGTTCATCACCGCCTTCGCCGCAAAGCACCACTTTTACATGCTGGGCAGCCAGGCGGGACAGGTACCAGATCGGCACGGCCGCGGTGGCGGCGCAAGGTTCGTCGAAAGATCGTTGTACGGACGGGAACAACTCGTTCGCCGCCACCGGTTGCATGGGCAGCACGATGTGCTCGCAACCCAGGTGCTGCGCAATCTGTCGCGCAGCGGATGTCTCATCGGTGGGCGATTGTGGAAAGCCTATCGTGAACGCCTTGATGCGGTGTTGCGTAGACCGCGTCATCGCTGCCACTATTCCGGCGGAATCAACCCCACCCGAGAGAAATGCACCAACCGGCACATCCGCCAGCATATGCTGTTTTACGGTCCGCAGTACGCGTTCACGTGTTTCTGCTATCCAGTCGTGCTCTGAGACCCCTTCGCGAATGCGCAAGTGCGGCTGCCAGAAGGCGTGACGAATCGCCGCCCCAGTGGGGCCAATATGCAGGACATGCCCTGGTTCCAGGCTGGTCACCTGCTGATAGATGGAACGCGGTTTTTGCACATGACCGAAGCTGAAAAAGTCATGCACGGCACGTTCGTCGATGTCGAAGCGATGTTCAGGGAGCACCTTGAGCGCCCTGATTTCAGAGGCAAACGCGATGCCCCCGTGTTGCTGTGTGAAGTACAGTGGCTTGATGCCGAGCGGATCCCGCGCCAGTGTCAGAGTGCGGTCAATATGATCCCAGATCGATACAGCGTACATACCCTCGAGCCGCAACCAGGCGTCATCCCGCCAGTGGACGAAACTGGCCAGCAGGGTCTCGGTGTCGCTGTGCGTGAGGAAACGGTAGCCCGCCTTGACCAGTTCGTCGCGCAGTTCAAGGTGGTTATAGATCTCGCCGTTGAATACGATTGAATAGCGGCCGTCCTGGGTAGTAATCGGCTGATGCCCGCCAACGACATCGATGATGGACAGTCGGCGCATGCCGAAACCGAAATCCCCGTCCACCAGGCAGCCGCTGTCGTCCGGCCCACGATGCACAATACGGTCGCACTGCAGGGTGATGGTCTCGCCCGTGACCGGGCGCCCCTCTCGACGATACCAACCGGCGATGCCGCACATGGTTTAACACTCCACGGATTAACCGCTCCTATAAACTTCACGCCGGTGTGCAACCCGC
>JANPBT010000055.1:0-57020 GCA_031430575.1 Betaproteobacteria bacterium
CCAACGCTTAAATAATCACTCAGCCGCGCGCCACTACTGAGTACCGCCGCTTTACCTGCCATAGCGCTCTCTCCATCAACTTGTCGATGGAGATCAATTTTTACACATCTTTACTTAAGTGAACAGCATTGGGTGCGTCCCATCACAATTCGCACCCACTCTGGAAAGTTATATGCCTTGCCAGTTGCTTGATCGACAATTGCTCCGACGCCACCACCTAGAAGGATGTTTCCAAACGTCGCGCCGCCAACCCGCGAGATCAGGATGCCTTTCCCATCAGGCATGCCTACCTTCTTGCACTCGATCCCTGCATCCCCAGCCGCTTTTGCGACGGGAACCGTTCCCGGAGTGGTGAACTCGGTTGCAATTCCCGCGCGCATAACGGTGCACTTCGCGGAATCGACCGGAGCCCCTTCAATCGATACAGTCTCTACCTTCACCTGAGTCTCGCTCGGTGTGGTTATGCTCGCACAGCCCGTCATGACGGAAACTATTGATAACAACGCGAATAAAAGAAACATGGTAACTCCCCAATGAAATGTAATGAAATTTTGAAATACGCGGGATCTATCCCCTCCGCGTGCCGCAATTCTAAGCGATGCGCCTTTGACTCAAATTTAACGGCTCGTTGGCGTTGTACCTCGGTCGTTGCAAAGCAATTTCCACCCGCCAATCGTCCGAATGCGCGAGTGACGCTCACGCTACGCTAGCTTTCGAAATCGCACACGCTTTTTAGGGTTTGCACCACGTTTGGTGCGCAGCAGGGCGCGGGACGCATGCTTGATTGGAGGTTGACGTCTGTGCACATCAGAGCGGTATGCACCCTACGTCATGCCTTGCGTGACGGCAACAAAAAGAGTAATGATCGCGCCCCGCGATGTTGTTGTTAAGGTGCGTTATGAACGCACCCTACACGACCGGCGAATCAATCAGTGCAAAACAAGCGACGTTTCGAACCAATGATAAGCAATACGGTTCTCGTTAAAGCCAACCAGCACAAACAACTTACCCCGACTATTCCAAAGCGCGCCCGAACTTTTCGAATCGACGACATAGCAATCGGCAGGTTGACAATGCTCCTCATGCCCTTCTGATCTCGCAAACGAAACAAACTGCTCACGCGTCGCGCTTTTGAGCGTGGAAGAAAACTGCTGATCCCAATATCGCTTTCGTGAATCAAAATTGGAGCAACCCGTGGACGATAGGATCGAAGCGAAACACGCAAGCAGGAGACAAGCACGCAGAAGATTGCTTGTTTTTCGTCGGAGCTCCGCAACGCTTTTTTCTTGAGTCATGATCCCGAAATTTCTCTTTGCAAAGTAAATAAACGTCGCGCCGTAGGGTGTGCAGCGCCTTTCTGCGCACCGGTCGCCGCAGGCGACTTGCGTATCGCTTAACCGAAAACAATCCAGCCGCTGCGCGCCTGCGGTGCGCACAAGAGCGGTGCGCACCCTACGCAGTCTGTGCGCCCGAAATTTGCTTCTTGAGATGATCTGACGCAACAGTCACGCGTTCCGCCGCTTTTCGCACCGCGCTTACCCATGCTTTGGAGTTCACGCAAATCAACTGGAGCTGCCCTTGCTCAAAACTGCTGTAAGCGAGGGTTCTTTTAGCGTACGAGATCCGAGTGAGTTCGAATTTTTCATCAAACAGCATGATCTTCACTATGCGCTTAGGAGGAGCACCAACCCACTTCGGAAGAAGCAAATCGACGATCGACTGACCGTTAAGCTTAGCCTCAATGTGCTCGGCAATTTCCTTAATACCGTGCCCATTGCAAAATTTTTTATTGCGAAAAGTACTTTCCGTTGCCAATCCTGAATCGATAGCAACTGCTTTTAACGTAATTTCCAGTGACTGCAAAAGGATGTTTACAAACACCGGAACCAGCGCACCTTGAATGTCTGTAGTTGCTATCCTTTCCGCGGCTATCGCGTAAGCTAGCGCGACTTCTTGCAGGGTAAACATCGGATTAGTAGATTTTTTACTGTCGGATGAAGCTTTCATAGCAAAAACTCAGACGACTTTTCGCTCAACACGCCGGGGGCGAAGGTACAAACTCTCTTCACACCCGATTCCTCCCCACCCACTCCGCAATCCGTTTCACCCCCGCCACAATATTCTCATTAGAAGTCGCGTAGCTAAACCGAATATGCTGCCCATCATCGGGCACGCGGTGGCCGAAATGTATGTCGGCCAGCACAGCAACCCCCGCTTCGTGCAGCAAGCGTTTTCTAAACTCTTCGCTATCTTTGCAGCCTGTGAGCTTGCAGGCTTCCGTCACATTCGGCCACGCATAAAACGCGCCGCCGCTGGCTTGACATTTGATGCCGGGCACTTCGTTGAGCAAGCGCACAATCAAATCGCGGCGCTCGTGAAATTTGCGCTTCATCATTTCGGCATCATCTTGCGGGCCGTTGATGGCGGCGACTGCAGCCCATTGTGAAATGTGCGACGCGCAGCTATCGGTGTTCGTGACCCAGCGGGTGAAGAGCGGCGCGAGCGCTTTGTTGGCGGTGAAGCCGATGCGCCAGCCGGTCATCGCCCAGGTTTTGGAGCAACCGTCGCTGATGATCGTGCGCGCTTGCATGTCGGGTAGCGAGGCGATGGAGGCGAAGCTGCCTTCGAAGGTGAGTCTGGAATAAATTTCGTCGGCGTAAATCCAAATCTGCGGGTGTTTGCGCAAAATCGCAGCGATGGCTTCTAGATCTTTTTTGTTGAGAATTCCGCCGGTTGGGTTTTGCGGTGAATTCAAGATGAGCATCTTAGTATTCGGCGTGATCTTGGCTTCGAGCTCGGCGGGGTCGAAGGCGAAATTGCGGGATTCGCGCAGGTAAAGCGGCACGGGCTTGGCGCCATGCGTCAAGATTTGGCTTTCGTAGATCGGGAATCCCGGCACGGGGTAAATCACTTCATCGCCAGAGCCGAAATCAGTGACGGACAAAATCGCGTACGCAATAAAAGGCTTCGCACCCGAGCCGACGACCACATCTTCGGCATCAATCTTAATGCCGCGCATATCGCCCATATATTTCGCGGCGGCTTCGCGCAGCGGATCGATCCCGGCGCTGGGCGTGTAGCCATGCTTACCGGTGCGGATGGCTTCGTGCCCCGCGTCTTGCACATGCAAGGGCGCGGGGAAATCGGGCTGGCCGATGCAAAACGAAATAATATCTTTGCCAGTGCGCGCGAGGGCGTTCACTTCCGCTAAGACGACAAAGGCATTTTCAGTGCCGAGACCAGACGCGCGTTGGGAGAGTTGTGGGTTCATATTTCGCACTATAGCGAAAAGCTTGCGCAGGCTGAATCACGCAAATACCTGCGGCGCAGAAATGGCACTTTTTGGGCGATAACGCCATAAAAATATCAGCTCAGGCGCGCAGGGTTTACGTATTTCTTAGTGGCTACGAAACGGATCTTGCACAATCGGCGCGTTGATCGCCCTCTGCAAGTCAATGGGCACATCGTTCATATCCAAGGCATCGATCTGCGCGCCTCCGCGTTGCACGATGCATTGCGCAAACGAAAAGAAGGTCGCGGGATCATACTTTGCCTTTACGGCTTTTAACGCCGATTGCGCGCTGCTCCAATATTTATCTGCATAGTTAGTGTCGCTCAAGCGCGGGTAGTTTTGATAGACGTGGCCGTTGTAAAGCGGCTGCATATATTTGATCCAACCATCGAGAAATGCTTGCGCAGGCGCGCGCTCAGCTTCCGTCCACCAAAACACATCGAGCACCGCGTTGTAAAGTGCATCGCGATGGATAAACGCGCTACGGGAAACGGGATACGCGTTAATCGCGCCACCATAAAACTCCATGTAAAAGTAGGAGTAGGGATTGGGCGTGGTAACGTAATAATTTAAGAGTCCTTGCCATTCGGCAATGGTTAAGTTGCGCGAGACGATGCGAGACGATTTATCTTCGTTGGGCATCCCGGCGCTCGGTGCGATACAAGGCATGCCGTAGGGCACGTTGAGTAGCGATTCATTAAGCTTGTCGAAATCGGTTTGCTGCGTCCATTGCGTTGTCGCACCATGTAGATTAGCCAATGTTTGGATTGCGGCTTGGCCATCGGTTGCGTTACCCACCCAAATGCCGCGCACCATGAGGTAGGGCTTCATTGGCGCGGGTGGTAGCGGTAGCCCGCCTACGATCCCGGGCTGGTAGCAAAGCGAGACTTGAATGTTGAGATTGGGCGACGGTGCAGTGCGCATATATTGAGCTTGCAATACGTTAAGGGCGTTGGCTGCGTTGCTGATATCAGAAGGCGTGGAGAGCGGCCAAATAATGGCCCAGCCAAATACCGTGCCGAGCGGCACGAGCTTATACGTTACGCTCAGGAGCACACCAAACGTGCCGCCGGTGCCGCCGCGCATGGCCCACCAGAGATCGTAATTGGTGGTGGGCGATGCGACCACGGTGCGTCCATCTGCAAGCAAAACCGTCATTGAAATCACGTTATCGCAATTCATACCGAGGGTCACGGAGGTGAAGCCATAGCCGCCGCCTTGCATATAGCCGCCGATACACACATCGTCGCACTCACCACCGGGCACATGCAGCCCGTAAGGCTTGAGCACCGCACGAAATCTTCCGAAATTGCAGCCGCAGCCTACGGTAGCTGTAAGCCCTACAGGATCGACGTACACACCATTTAGCGCGCTGACATCAATCAACACGCCAGAGCCTGATGAGAAGCCCGCGGTGCAATGGCCACCGGAGCGAATGGCGGGCGGTAGCGTCGTTGTGATTGCAACGTCAAGGGCCATCGCCACATCGGTGTCGACCACGCAATACATGATGAACAACGGAAACGCATTGAAAACAGGATTGAAAAGTTTTCGATCTGCGTTGTAGGCCGGATCGTTTGCCCACACAATCGTGCCTTGAAAATGGGGGATCAGCGCGAGTATTTTTTCGCGCGAGATACCGAGTGTTGTGAAATCTGCGTCGGGTCGTGCAAGCAACTCATTTTTAAGTTGCTCATCGCGATTACGCTTTTTTGAATGTACGTGTGCCATCTTTAAAATCTCCGGAGTTCCTTTATTTGAAGATTTATTCTAGGCGCGGAAACGCGATTGCACTAGCGCCAGATTTCGAAATATCGCAGGCTGCTTACACCCGTTTTGCGGGAATAGCAAATACGTCTAGTACAAACGCGATTCTAGGAATTAGGCTTATCTTACGCAAATACCTGCGGCGCAGATTTGATCGATTTAGGCATCCAGAGCGAGCCTTGCGGCCTCGTCGTCGCTGAGCGTCGCGCCCAGCGCGTTCAAGCGTGCGAGAGCCTCGGCGGGAATCGCGTGCGCGAGAAGCGCATGGACTTCCTTTCGAATCCGCTGGCCACTGAGACTGATCTTGGTGCGCGGGTGAGCATTTACCATGGCGTCGAATCGCCCCATCGCTTGTGCTGCCGCTTCAATGCGCCCGCGCTTAAAGGCAAGCAGCGCAATCGCATTGAGTTGCTCCCATAAAGTGCCCACTTCAACCTCTTTTGCAACGGCCTCGCGGGTCGCGGTCAGCGCTGCATCGAGCGCGCCTTGCTGGGTCAGCGCTGCGGCATAGTCGGCAAATACAAACGCCGCGACGCCGACATTTCCGAATCGAACGTTTCGCAGAATTTCGGTGAGCTCCTTGCCGCGCTCTACCGCCTGCGCATAGTCGCCGCGCTGCATTAAGTGGCGCATGAGAAATCCCAACGCAAGAATGAGCAATTGACGATCTCCGAGAGCCACTGCCAGCGCACGGCATTCTTCGGCGACCAGCGCGCCGTCGGCATAGGAGCCGCTATGGTAGAGATAGTTATTTCGAGCCGCGAGAGAATACCACCGTGCTGCCAGCGGCCATGAGGGATCTAGACACTCTGAAACTTCGTCGATTAATTGCGCACTGGCTTTAAAGTCGCCCCGAATCGCGAGCAACACGCTCGAAACACTCAACGCATGGGTCAGCAGTTGGCGATCCCCGATTGCGCGGTAAAGCGTTACAGAGCGCGCGACGGAGGCGACGTCGTCATCGCTGAATTCGTGCACGCCAGATTGCACGCGCACCTGCGCGCGCGCCAAATGCATGCGTGCCTCAATTTCTGGTGGAATCGTCGCATTGATACGCATCATCGCTTGATCGCAATGCCGCAAACCCTCGGCGCGATGCCCAGCACCGACCCAAATCCACGCGGAGGCGCCTGTGAGCGCGATTTGCAGTCCAGGGTCGCTGGAATTTCGCGCCCAGTCGAGGGCGGCTCGCAAATTATCAATATCTGGGAGATAGCGCTGAAGCTGCGCATCGCGGGTTTCGATTAATTTGCGCTGGTAGGCGGCTTCGAAATGCGCCAGTACCGCCAGCGCGTGTCGATTTCGGGTTGCGGATGCATCGCGCTCACCCGCTTCGCGCAGCTTTGCCAACGCGTAAATGCGGGTCGATTCGAGCAATCGATATCGGGGCGGCTCGGTTTGGTCTGCAACGATAAGTGATTTATCGACCAACGTGCCCAAATGGTCAAGCACAGCCCATTCATCCATATGCGCACCCGAGAGCACTTGCTGCGCGAGCTCAAGCCCAAATCCTCCTACAAATACGGCAGCACGACGCATCACCGCGCGCTCGTTGTCGTTGAGTAAGCTATGGCTCCAATCGAGGGTTTCGCTCAATGCCTGATGTCGGCGCGGGGCATCTCTCGCCCCGCCAGTGAGCACACGAAAACGCTCGTTTAGCCGTTCCCGCACCCCAGCCGCCCCAAGGAGCGGCACGCGCGCGGCGGCCAGCTCAATCGCGAGCGGCAAGCCATCGAGTTGAAGGCAAATTTCACGAATGTCGCCCGCATTCTCAGGCGTCAGCGAAAAGCCTGGGCGCAACGCACGCACACGCTCGACAAATAACGTTACCGCCCCAGAAGCCTTTGCAGCCGCAAGCCCGTCGGAGGTCGGCAACACCAGCGGCGAGAGCCGATAGACTTGCTCACCTTCAAGCTTGAGCAATTCTTGGCTCGTAATGAGCACATGCACGCCGGGCGCTTGATTGCGTACGCCCTGTACGAAAACGCTCACCGCACCGACCAAGTGCTCACAGTTATCGATAATGAGCAGCAATTTTCGATGCTGCAACGCGCTCATAAGTTCGTCACGAGGATCGCGCTTGCCCAAGAGACTCGCGCCCAGCGCCTGCGCCACCGCCGCTGGGATCATGCTAGGATCAGACACCTGCGCTAACTCAACTAACCACGCACCGTCCGTAAAAGCCGCGCGTTGCGTTAGCGCAACGGTATGGGCGAGCCGCGTTTTGCCGATACCACCGGCACCGATAATGGTCGTGAGTCGATGCGCGATCACCATTTCACAAAGTGCAGCTAAATCTGCCTCTCGGCCAATTAACGTCGATGCGCTCGCAGGCAGATTACCTGACACTGGCTGTGTTTCAGGGATCGGCAGAGCGGAGGCAGGTGGCGTTTTCGCGCCCGCAATTTCGGCGGTAAATCGATAACCATGCCCAGGGATGGTTGCGATCGATAGCGGGCCGAGCACTTTTCGCAGGGCAGATATATGCACCTGCAGGTTATTTTCTTCAACGATCAGATTCGGCCATACGAGCGAGAGCAGCTCATTTTTGGTCACGATACGGCTGCGGCGTGCATAGAGCGCCATCAGCACGTCGAACGCGCGCGCACCAAGTTTGGCAGGCACGTTCCCAACCAAAATCGCGCGCGCACTGGGCTGGACGACACAATTTCCCACGACGAATTCGTTGATGACCTCCTCTTCGTGCATGCCGTTTCCTTTTATTTTTCTAAGCCTACCCCAGTTTTTCTGTTTTCGTCGCGCTTTAAACAATTCAGAACGCTTAAGGATTTTCCCAAAGACCTTAAGCGCTTAAAGGGAGATAGTTCACCCATCGACAACGCAATATCAAAAGGACTTAAATCATGAACACGTTAAACACCACCCGCCGCATCTTCGCCGCCGTCGCAGCCCTTTGCATCACGCTTTCGGTTTTCGGCAGTATCGCGTCCCGCCCGAGCTTAACGCAAGCTTGGGCAACGCTCCCAACCCAGATCGCAATGGCGGATCAGCAATAGGCCGTTTCAACGCACTTCGAAGGATACGACATGAACACGCCAAACGCAATCCGATTTGCAGCCGCCTGCACCGCTGTGGCGATCACGTCATCACTCTTTTCGGGCGTCGTTGCCCTGACAAATCAGCCAGGCGCTCGGGAAACCATGGCGATGATCGCACAGACCAAAATAGAGGCCGCCCGCCAAACCCTCGCATCGAACACCGATGCCGAGCGCGACTAGCCACTTGTATCCGCCCAATAGTGATCAGCTTCCGGGCCGCCGCATAGGAAATTGCTTCATACCTGCGGCGCAGATTTAGGCATTTTTAGCGCCCAAAAAATGGGTATTGCGGGTCAGAGTAGCCCGGAGTAGACGGATGACCGGGCGCAACCAAGCCGTTAATGAAAGCTTCATCTTCGGCATTGATGGTGACATCAACCGCTAAAAAATAGGGCTTAAACTGCTCCAACGATTTCGGCCCGGCGATCACGCTCGAAATGTGTTTGTTGGCCAGCACCCACGCCACCGAAAACGCAAGAATGGTCGTGCCCTTTGCTTGCGCATGCGCGCTTATCTTTTGCGCGATTTCTAAGGATTCTTCGCGCCACTCGCTTTGCAAGATCCGGGCATCGCCCCGCCCAGCGCGCGTGCCTTCCGGCGGCGGCGCTCCCGGCAGATACTTGCCGGTCAAGATCCCGCGCGCAATCGGGCTATAGGGCACAACACCGAGGCCATAGTGGCCGCACGCTGGCAAAATTTCAACTTCTGGCACGCGGTTGAGCAAGTTGTAATAGGGTTGGCAGCAAATCGGCCGGGCAATATTGAGTTGCTCGCAAAGTCGGATCACCTCAGCAATGCGCCAGCCGCGAAAATTGGAGAGCGCGAAGTCGCGAATCTTGCCTGCGCGAATGAGATCACCCATTGCCCGCAACGGCTCTTCCAGACTGTCGTGCTCCCAGTCGCGGTGTAAATACAAAATATCTAAGTAGTCGGTGTTGAGTCGGGCAAGACTTGCATCAACTTCTTGCAAAATCCATTTGCGCGAGTAATGGCCTTCGTTAGGCGCGGCACTCATGGTGTTGCCTAATTTACTGGCGAGCACCCAATGGTCTCGGGCACGGCGAATGCAGTCTCCAGTGATCACTTCGCTCGCCCCTTTGGAGTACACGTCGGCGGTGTCAATAAAGTTAACGCCATGATCGCGCGCGTAGTCAACGATATTTGCCGCTTCGTTGGCGTCCGTTTGATCGCCAAACATCATCGTACCCAAACAAATTTCAGACACCTGCAAACTACTTTTACCAAGACTGCGAAATTTCATATTTTTCTCAACGCAAAATGGGAACGAGCCCTGCGCCTCAACTATACGCGGGCAGAAATAGCGCTATGCCGCCGAGTTCATTTTTTGCAGTAACGCGCAAAGCGTTTCCCGCTCAGTTTTCGAAAGCGGCGCGAGTATGCTTTCCTGCGCGCCCGCCACATCCCCGGAGATCCGCTTAAAAAATCCAGACCCCGCACGTGTAATGTGTAACACCCGGCGACGCCGATCTTCTGGATCGATGCTGCGCTCAATCCAGCCTTTGGCTTCCATGCGGTCTAGCGTAGACGCTGCCGTCGAAGTATCCAACGCCGCGCGCTGCGCCAGCGTAACCTGATCGACGTCATCTGGGCTTTGCGCGAGCGCGGCTAAAAGTGCATATTGCAGGGGCGTTACGTCATGCGCGCGCGTTGCCTCCATAAATTGCGCTACGGCAATTTGATGGGCACGGCGAATCAAATGGCCGGGCATCGCGGAAAAGTCTGAATGAGTCATTGTTGCGCTGCAATATCAAAATAGTTTGCACGTTTTAATTTTATATGTATACTGATCGTCAGTGTACTGATTATTATTCAGGAAAGCAGATGCGTAAACCCATTTTGATCGTAGGCGGCGGAATCGGCGGTATGGCGTGCGCCCTAGCATTGGCTAACGAAGGCATTCATTCCCACATCATTGAATCTGCGCCCGAACTCGGTGAAGTCGGCGCGGGCATTCAGATTGGGCCGAATGCTTTCAAAGTATTCGCCAAGCTCGGCATTACCGAGGCGATTAACAAAGTCGCGGTGTTCCCCGAAGCGGTGAACATGCGCGATGCACTCAGCAACGAGCTCATTTTCCGCATGAACGCAGGCGATTCAATGACCAAGCGCTTTGGCGCGCAGTATGCGGTGATTTTCCGCCCCGATTTGCACAATGCAATCATCAATGCCTGCAAAGCAAAAGCTGATTTCATCAAAATTTCGCTTAATAAAAAAGTAACGGGCTTTAGCCAAACCGCAGACGACGCAACGGTGAATATTGATGGCTGCGAAGCCATTTCGGGCGCGGCGCTGATTGGCGCGGATGGCCTATGGTCTTCAATTCGCGCCGACATCATTGGCGATGGAAAGCCGCGTGTGTCTGGCCATATCGCGTATCGCGCAGTGCTACCCATAAGTGAAGTGCCAGAGGCTTTGCGCAAACATGAAGTCACGCTGTGGGGCGGGCCGAAAACTCACTTAGTGGTGTATCCGCTGCGACGCGGTGAATTGTTCAATTTAGTCGCTGTTTTCCATAGCGATAAATATGATGAAGGCTGGGATACGGCTGGCGACGTAACAGAGCTCAACAAACGCTTCGCGGGTCAACAACAAGTCGTGCTCGATCTGCTCGCAAAAATCAACACATGGAAAATGTGGGTGCTGTGCGATCGCGAGCCCGCCAAAAACTGGAGCAAAGGCCGCGTAACGTTGCTGGGTGATGCTGCGCACCCCATGTTGCAATACATGGCCCAAGGCGCATCGATGGCGATGGAAGATGCGGTAGTGCTCGCGGACAAGATCGTGGAGCACCAACAGGATTACGAAAAAGCCTTTCTCGATTACCAAGCGGTGCGCTACTTGCGTACCGCCCGCGTGCAGCTAACGGCTCGCGTTTATGGTGACGTGTACCACGCCAGTGGCGCAACGCGCGATTTGCGCAATGCGATGCTCAAAGGCAAAGACCCTGACAATCACGAAGGTTTGGCTTGGCTCTACGACGGAATTTAAACCTGCGAATGCAAATACCTGCGGCGCAATTTGATGCTATTTATGTACTGGTGAGGAAAAAAATGATCGGCTTCTTTAAAAATATTGTTGTAGTGATTTCTATATTGACTGCGATTTCCGGCGCAGTGCACGCGCAAGAAAAATGGCCCACCAAGCCCGTGCGCGTCGTTGTGCCCTTCCCCGCGGGCTCTGCGCCCGATGTATTGCTGCGGCACTTAGGCGTAGCCCTTGGCGAAAAATGGGGGCATCCGCTCGTGATCGATAACAAGCCGGGCGGCAGCGGCGTGATCGGCATGTCTACCTTAGTCAATGCCCAGCAAGATCAACACACGTTCGCCTTCGCGCAAGGCTCAGCGATCGCCATCGTGCCAAAAACGATCAAGGGCGTAACCTTTGACTACCCTCGTGATTTCGTGCCGATTGCAATGGTGGCGACTTCACCGCTCGTGATCGCCGTGAAAGCCGAAGCGCCTTACAAAACACTTGATGATTTGGTGAAGGCTGGCAAGTTGAAATCAGAATCTGTTGAGGTGGCCGATGTGGGCCGCGCTACAGTGCCGCATTTGGCCGCAGAAGTGGTGGGGCTGAACTCAGGCACCAAATTTCTGCACGTTCACTTTCAAGGTGGGCCACCAGCGATTCAGGCAACGCTTGGCGGACAAACCCAAGCCATATTTGAAACGCTCGGCCCCATTCTCGCGTTAGTCAATGGTGGCAAGCTGCGTGTACTCGCTTCGATGAGCGATCGCGTGGAAAAAGGTTTGGAGAAATATCCATTAGCGAATGCTTCCGTGACTAATGCAGTGGCCCAAGGCTGGTTTAGCTTTCTCGGCAAAAAAGATACGTCACCTGCTGTCGTTGCGAAATTCAATTCTGATGTTAACGAAGTGTTGAGACGCCCAGACATCATTGCTAAATTCAATGAAATGGCCGCCTACCCACGACCCGGTACGCCTGCTGACTTGGATAAATACATCATTGCCGAGCAAAAATCTTGGGCAGCGGTGATTGATAAACTTGGTATTAAACCCGAATAAGGTTGACATGAACGCGCCGCTCAATATCGCCAACGAACGCAAAGCGCTCTACGACGCGATGCGCCCGCATCACTTAACGCCATTATGGGAAGTTTTGCACGCGCTCGTGCCGCAAGCGCCCGCCACGCCTTGCGTGCCTGCGCATTGGGCGTATGAAGTAGCGCGGCCTTACTTGATGAAAGCGGGCGAATTGATTACCGCGCACGAAGCCGTGCGGCGCGTGCTCATCTTAGAAAACCCAGCGTTGCCCGGCGCTTCATCGGCTACGCAAGCGCTTTACGCAGGCTTGCAGCTCATCATGCCACGTGAAATTGCGCCCTGCCACCGACACACGCAATCGGCTTTGCGCTTTATCGTTGAAGGTGAAGGCGCATACACGGCAGTGGATGGCGAGCGCACAACGATGCGCCCTGGCGATTTCATCATCACGCCTTCGTGGACGTGGCACGACCACGGTAACGACGCAGATGTGCCCGTGGTGTGGCTCGATGGATTAGACATTCCGCTCATTCGCTTTCTCGATGCAGGCTTCGCGGAAAACGATACGCGCGATGTGCAGCACGTCACGCGTAAGGAAGGCACAAATTTCGCACGCTATGGCGCGAATATGTTGCCGGTGAAATACGATACGCGGCATGGTCTCACATCGCCGATATTTAGTTACCCATACACCCGCACCCGCGAGTCGCTCGAAACGCTGCGGCGTGATGCAGCGATCGACGCTTACGATGGCGTGAAGTTGCGCTATGTAAACCCCGCCACCGGTGGCTCACCGATGCCAACGATGGCTACTTTCATGCAGCTGTTGCCTAAGGGCTTTGCAGGTAGGCCGCAACGCGGCACCGAAGGCACGATATTTAGCGTCGTGGAAGGCCACGCGACGGCGAAGATTACGCGCGGCGAAAAGAGCTGGACGTTTGCCCTAAAACCGCGCGATCACTTTGTCGTGCCCTCGTGGCACACGCTTTCGCTCAGCGCAGAAGAAGATTGCGTGTTGTTTAGTTATTCAGATCGGCCGGTGCAGCAGGCATTAGGCGTGTTGCGCGAAGAGCGGTTGTAAGCAAAAATTATTATTCTTGCCATCGCGGGAATGAAGCAGAACTTTGAAATCAGTGGAGAAAAGAAATGACCCAATTTGTTGTTGAATCTGCGCCGCAGGTATCCGTACCCGTGCGCGGCACCGCCGCCCGTTTCCCCGTTCATCGCATCTATTGCGTAGGCCGCAACTATGAAGAGCATGCAAAAGAAATGGGCTTCACCGGGCGCGAGCCGCCTTTCTTTTTCCTGAAACCTGCCGATGCGATTGTGAACGTCGCCGAAGGCTCAGTAGGCGATGTGCCCTACCCGCCGCTGACTAAAAACTTTCATCATGAAATTGAATTGGTCGTGGCGATTGGCGTAGGCGGTAAAAACATCAACGCGGCCGACGCAGCGAAACACATCTACGGCTACGCAATCGGTATCGATTTCACCCGCCGCGATTTACAAGGCGATATGAAAAAAGCGGGTCGCCCATGGTGTATCGGCAAAGCGTTTGATCACTCCGCGCCGATTGGCCCTATTACTCCAATCGCGCAATCGGGCGAGCTCAATAGCGGAAAATTATGGATCAACGTGAACGGTGAAAAACGCCAAGCCAGTGATGTGAGCAAATTAATCTGGAACGTAGCCGAAACGATAGAACACTTGAGCGCCGCATGGGAGCTCAAAGCGGGTGATTTGATTTACACCGGCACCCCCGAAGGCGTAAACGCCATGGTAGTGGGCGATATTGGCACCTGCGGGATCGACGGGCTCGGTACATTGGATGTCAAAATCGTTTGACGACAAAAATGCGTGGCAGATTAGTTCATACCTGCGGCGCAGATTTGAGCTAATTTAAGCGATTCCGCATCGAGCGGTAACCACTGCGCCGCAGGTTTATGAGAAATTCTCGCAAACCTGCGGCGCAGTTAATTGCGTCGCGCTATTTTTTGCGTGGCTTTGCTTTAGGCTTGGCTTTCGACGCAGCGTCTGCCTTGGTCTTCATCGACGATGGTGGGCGAACGATACTCGCAGCTGGCGCTTCAGGCTTGAAATCACCGATCGTGCCTTTCACCGGGCAGACCTTAAAGATGGGGCATTTCTTACAGCCAATAGCGATAGCAATGGGGCAAATAGTCATGAAAATCTCCTAATGATTTTGGGTGGCCAGCGTCGCAATACTGAAATGCTTTTCTGGGCACAAAATTGATATGGGGGTGACGCGATTGACGCAAATGCACTACATCTCAACAACCGTGCGCCCGGTGACCTGCCCTTTAATATACGCGTCAAACGCGCCCGGCAGTTCTGCAAACTTTACGGTTTTGACCTGCGGCGCAAGATTTACCGGCCGCCACTCGCTCGCCAATTTCGCCCACAGCGCCCGCCGCAGCTCCATGGGGCAATTTACAGAATCGATTCCAAGTAACGATACACCGCGCAAGATAAAGGGCATCACGGTCGTATGCAATTCCCAACCGGCGGCGAGGCCCACCGAGGCGATCGTACCGCCCGCTTTCATTACGCGCGTAAAGTAAGCGAGCATGGGCCCGCCAAGATTATCGACGGCACCGGCATAGGTTTCAGCGAGTAGCGGCTTTTCAGCCATCTCCATTGTTTGCCGTAGCAATACTTTTTTTGCGCCCATGCCTAAGAGCAGTTCGGTATCTTTTTCTTTGCCGGTGACTGCATGCACCTCATAGCCCAATTTCACCAGCAAATCGAGCGCAACCATCCCCACGCCACCGGTCACGCCATTCACGATCACTGGCCCTTTATCGGGAGATAACCCATCATGCTGCATGCGGTATACGGCTTGCGCTGCGGTAAAACCCGCCGTGCCCAAGCTCATCGCTTCATGCGTGGTCATCGTCGCAGGCATGGGCACCAGCCAGCGCGCAGGAATACGAGCACGCTCGGCGTAGCCCCCATGATGGGCAACGCCAACATCATAGGAATGGGCAATGACTTTATCGCCAGGCTTAAATGCAGCATCAGTTGACGACTCGACTACGCCCGCTAAATCAACGCCACCAATGCACGGCCAGCGCCGAATGATCTTGCCAGCGCCAGTGGCTGAAAGTGCATCTTTATAGTTCACCGTGGAGTATTCGGTTTTGATGACAACTTCGCCCGGATCAAGCTGATCAAGATCGAAATCAACAAATTCACTCTTCACCGATTTATCAACTTGGCTGGTGAGATATGCTTTAAATGTCATGGGTAAAACCTTATTTTCGGAGCAAATCTGCGCCGCAGGTATTTTCGATTTTTAGCGAATTGAATCTGCGGCCTCGACGAATTTTTTACGAAACAAGAGGGGATCTGCGATATTAGGAATTGGCGCAAAGCTCGCGCCAGTACCGGTCACGGTTAAGGTGCCGTAATCCAGCATGCGGCCAACCACGCCTTGCTCTACAGCGATGCTCTCTACTTTGCTAAGCTGGATTTCAGTTGTACTGCGTTTGATGAAACCAAATTTTGAGATGATTCGCTTATTGGTAATCGCAAGCTCAGTGCTTTTCCAGCGCACGTAGGCATAAATCAATATGAAAACGCCAATCACAATCGGCACAGTTACGATACCCACTAACCATAATAACCAATCGCCCCATAGCGATGGTTTGCCTTGATGGACGACGACTTCGCCGGGAATTAATACTTGATCGATATAAGAGGCCATTGCTGGATTCTAAAGCGCTTTACAAAAGCCCAGCCGCCATATGCGCTTTAGCCATGTACTCTGCCGTTTGCATCTCGGTTAAGCGCGAGAGCGTGCGCGGAAATTCGTGCACCATCGCGCCTTTTTCATACATCTGCGCAGCCGGCACCGCGCACGAGCAGATGAGCTTTACGCCATGATCGTAGAGCACGTCTACCAGAAGCGTGAAGCGGCGCGCGGCATTGCTGTCGTCGGGCGAAAGCTTTGGGATATCGGAGAGGATCACAGTATGGTAATCGCGGGCGAGCTCCAGATAATCCACCTGCGAGCGCGGCCCATCACAAAGCGCGCGGAAATCAAACCACGCGACATCGCCCGCAACGCGCCGCGCCCGAATCTCGCGGCCTTCAATCAGGAGCGTGGGCGGTTCATCTTGCGCAGTACGCAATTTTTCAAAAATCGCGGTGAGCCGTGTTTGGGTTTCATCTGAAATTGGTGTGAAAAAAGTAGGCACTTGCGTGAGCTCGCGCAGTCGATAGTCAACCCCCGCATCAACTTCGATGACATCAAACCTTTCCAAAATCATTGCGATTGCAGGCTCGAAGCGATCCCGTTGCAAACCATTGGGATACAGCTTCGTCGGATGATAATTTGAGGTGGTGCAAATGACGATACCGCGCTCAAACATCGCCTCAAACAAGCGCCCGAGGATCATCGCATCGGCGATATCCGACACATGAAATTCATCGAAGCAAAGCAAGCGATACTTCGCGCAAATATCATCGGCCACGAGCAGCAGGGGGTCTTGCGTATTTTTGTGAAGCTTCAATTGCGCATGCACGCTGCGCATGAAGGCATGGAAATGAATCCGGGTTTTGCGCCGCACGCTCGTGCTCGCATAAAACGCGTCCATCAAAAAACTTTTACCGCGCCCGACCCCACCATAAAACCACACGCTCTTAGGTACCTGCGGCGCAGAAAAAGCGCGTTTCAGCCAACTTTTGCGAGATTGACGAAAAGACTCAAGCTCGGTTGTGAGCGTAGCCAATCGGCCGGCTGCGCGCTGCTGCGCTGCATCGAGCGTGATCTTACGCTCGGTGCAAATAGCTTGTATGTTTTTGTGGAAATCGGTCATTTCTAGCTTACCAACGCCTGACGTAAATTACGTTACGCAAGGCGAAAGGATTACAAATTTAGCGTACGCTTATCCACCGCCAGCGCGGCTTCCTTCACGGCTTCCGATAGCGTTGGGTGCGCGTGGCAAATGCGGGCAACATCTTCACTCGACGCACCAAACTCCATCGCCATCACACTCTCAGCGATGAGCTCGGAGGCCATCGGGCCTACGATGTGTACACCTAAAATTTTGTCTGTCTTTGCGTCGGCCAACATCTTTACCATGCCGCTCGTATCGCCCAATGCGCGCGCACGGCCATTGGCCATGAAGGGAAATTGGCCGGATTTGTAGGCTACGCCTTCCGCTTTTAACTGCTGCTCGGTTTTGCCCACCCACGCAATTTCAGGCGCGGTGTAGATCACCCATGGCACGGTATTGAAGTCAATGTGTGGATGTTGCCCCATCATGCGCTCGGCCACGGCCACACCTTCTTCTTCGGCTTTGTGTGCGAGCATGGGGCCACGCACCACATCGCCCACCGCCCAGACGCCAGGCAAGTTTGTCTTGCAATCGCCGTCGACGCTGATGAAGCCGCGCTCATCGAGTTGTAAGCCTACGGCTGGGGCGTTCAAACCATTGGTGTTGGGTACGCGGCCAATGGAGATGATGAGTTTGTCGAATACGCTTTTTTGCTTCGCACCGGCTGCGTCGATGTAGTTCACCGTCACGTCTTTTTTTGTTTTCTCAACGGATTCGATCTTCACGCCCAAGTGAATCGCCAAGCCTTGTTTGGTGAAAAGTTTGTGCGCTTCTTTTGCAATCGTCTCGTCTACCGCACCTAAAAATTGCGGCAAACCTTCTAGCACGGTCACTTCTGCGCCAAGCCTGCGCCACACCGAGCCCATCTCCAAGCCAATCACGCCCGCACCGATCACGCCCAACTTTTTTGGCACGTCGCCAATGCGCAGCGCGCCATCATTGGACAAAATAAGCTCTTCATCAAACGCCGCGCCTGGCAGCGCACGCGCGTTAGAGCCTGTGGCAACGACGACTTGCTTGCCCACAATTTTTGTCTCGCTAATGCCGATTTCGTAGCCCGCCTCGCTCTTACCCGCAAACGCACCCGTGCCGTGAAAAAACGTAACTTTGTTTTTCTTGAACAAATACAAAATGCCGTCGTTGTTTTGCTTCACCACCGTCTCTTTGCGCGCAAGCATTTTCGCCACATCCATCTTCACGCCCGTGGCCGTAATGCCGTGGTCTGCGAAATGATGGTTGGCCTGATCGAAATGCTCAGACGATTGCAGCAGTGCTTTCGAAGGAATGCAGCCCACGTTTGTACACGTTCCGCCCGGTGCGGGCTTACCCGCTGCGTTTGACCACGCATCGATGCACGCGACCTTCATGCCCAATTGCGCCGCACGAATCGCTGCAATATATCCGCCAGGGCCAGCGCCGATGACTACAAGGTCAAATTGATCCATTACTCATTTCTTTCTTGACTTAATAATAAAAAAAGTGAAATACCTGCGGCGCAGATTTAGCCTCTGCAGCATCCGATTAATCGAAAAAATAATCAAAACATTGGCTTATGCAAGATCATCGCGTCACGCCAAATGCACCTTCATAGACGACCAACGCAAGTAGTAAAACGATCGCGACGTAACCCGCGAGCTTGAGCCGACGCTCCATCGCCGACGCGGGCTCTGGCGCGATTTCGTCAGCTTTTAGGCGCGCGTTGTGAAACGTAAACCCCAAGGCGAGCGCGCTCGTGCCGACTACCCCCAAAACCAGCGGAATCGTCGGCTGATTAGCGTAGAAAACTTTAAAAACGCTGAGGAAAGCCGAAGTTTTCCAAAACCACATCAAGGCGAGCACACCCTTGGGCGTAGCGAGATAATCGCGGAGCTTCGAAAATGCGGAATTGGATGGATTCGCGGGCATGTAGTTTTGGATTCGAAGGGCGGTTACGTTACGGTTAGACTGCATATACGGGCTCGCGCAGCGCGGACATTCGAAGCGCAAACTCAATTCACGATCCGAAGCGCTCAAATACCTGCGGCGAAGTTTCCTGAACATCGTGGGTTGCGTTCATAACGCACCCACTCTAGCTTTTTGGAACATCAATCGCCAAAAAGTGCCTGCGGCGAGTTTCAGGTCGGTGCGTTATGAACGCACCCTACGCGAGCTCAAAATGCTGTTTTGGTTCTCTCACACCGCTCCTGCGCAACAAGTAGTGGAGACCTCCCATCGGAAAGCGCTGGGTAACTGCCTACAGATTTGAAGTACTCAACCCCACGAGTTACGCACAGATCAAAAGGAGAAGGTGAAATTTGTTGGTCTACGGTTGTAGAGGATTTATCCTTATTTGATCGAAACATGATGGTCGATAAAAAGCCAATTCCAATAAGGACAAGAATTGCATGCGACGCTTTCAAATTACGCTTCGGTGCCGCTGACCTAACTCCTTGGGGGACAAGTACACAGTTGCAATGCTTACAAACCGAGGCATCCATATAAACTAGCTCGCGGCAGTCGGGACACCGAACATGAGTTTCAGGGGTAGGAATCTCAGTATTTTTGGACATTTACGTTCTCTTCAAGACTTTCCTCGCTTGATCAGAAACACTTGCCGCATCAAATCGCTAACGGGGATCATCACAAATCCAACAACAACCGCGCCGGATCTTCCAGTGCATCTTTCATCGCGACTAACGAGAGCACGGCTTCCCGCCCATCAATAATCCGATGATCGTATGAAAGCGCAAGATAGTTAATCGGGCGAATCACGATTTGGCCGTTCTCCACCACGGCGCGCTCTTTTGTGGCGTGTACGCCTAAAATCGCGGATTGCGGCGGGTTGATAATTGGCGTGGAAAGCATCGAGCCAAACGTGCCGCCATTGGAAATGGTGAACGTGCCGCCGGTGAGCTCTTCAACGGTTAATTTGCCTTCGCCTGCGCGCTTGCCGAATTCGGCGATTTTCTTTTCGATATCAGCCAAGCTCATCTGGTCGCAATTTCGCAAAATCGGCACAACCAAGCCGCGCGGCGAACCCACTGCAATCCCAATATCGAAGTAGCCGTGATAGACGATGTCGGCGCCGTCAATTGAGGCATTCACGACCGGGAATTGTTTCAGTGCGTGCACCGCAGCTTTTACGAAAAAGCTCATGAACCCTAACTTGACGCCATGCACTTTTTCAAACTTATCTTTGTAGGTCGCGCGCAAATCCATGATCGGCTTCATGTTGACTTCGTTAAACGTTGTCAAGATTGCGGCGGTAGATTGCGATTGCACCAAGCGCTCAGCCACGCGTGCGCGCAGGCGGCTCATGGGCACGCGCTCTTCCGGGCGCGCGCCTAAGCTCAATACCACTGCTGGCGCTTTAATCTGCGCCGCAGGTACGGGCGTTGGCGCAGATACCTGCGGCGCAGTTTTTGCGTCGCTGGCGAGAATTACATCTCCCTTGGTAATGCGCCCATCTTTGCCGGTGCCTGCGATCGAGGCGGCGTCAACGCCTTGATCGGCCATCATCTTTTTAGCCGCTGGCATTGCGCTCACCGACGGTGCAGCAGCCGAAATCTGCGCCGCAGGTATGGATGCGGAAACCGGCGCGGTTGCAGTTGCAGTTACAGCTGCGCCGGCTTTCGCTTCGGTATCAATCACGCCGAGCACCATCGCGCTGGTCACTGTTGCGCCCGCTTGAATTTTGATTTCAACCAACACGCCATCGCCCTGCGCAGGCGTTTCGAGCACGACTTTATCGGTTTCGATATCGCATAAATTTTGATCGCGCTTCACCGCTTGCCCCACTTTTGCGTGCCACGCAGCGAGCGTGCCTTCGGGAGTGCCTTCGGCGAGTACGGGAACTTTGACTTCGATTAACATTTTTAGTTTTCTTTCGTAGGGTGGGCATTCATGCCCACGCGGTTTTACGCACGGTGGGCATGAATGCCCACCCTACATTTCTTGTTTACAAATTCGTCATCATTTGCCCGGTGCCGAGCTTGTTAGAAAACGCGGACTCAACCAACTCTTTTTGCTGCGCGGCATGCTTTGACGCATAGCCGACTGCGGGCGATGCCGATACTGCGCGGCCGGCATAAAGCAATACTTGCTCAGGGCGAATATCACCACGGAAATAGGCCATCAAGCGATACCACGCGCCTTGATTTTGGGGCTCTTCTTGACACCACACAACCTCTTGCGCCCCAGGGAATTTCTTAATCTGCGCAGCGAAATCTTCATGCGGGAACGGATACTGCTGCTCCAGGCGGATAATCGCAACGTCGGTAATTTTTTGCTCGCGACGATGCGCAACCAAATCATAATAAACTTTGCCTGAGCAAACGATCACACGCTTCACATTTTTCGCAGTCATCTTCTCGGATTCACCGATTACAGTTTGAAATGTGCCTTCCGCTAATTCTTCAAGCGAGCTCACCGCCTCTTTGTGGCGAAGCAATGATTTCGGCGTCATTACGATCAGTGGCTTACGAAAATCGCGAATCATTTGGCGGCGCAGCATGTGATAGCACTGCGCCGGCGTAGACGGCACAACGACTTGCATGTTGTGCTCCGCGCAAAGCTGCAAGAAGCGCTCGGGCCTGGCGGATGAATGCTCTGGCCCCTGGCCTTCGTAGCCGTGCGGCAGCAAAAGTGTCAGCCCGCAAACGCGCCCCCACTTGACTTCGCCAGAGCTTATGAATTGATCGATCACCACCTGCGCGCCATTGGCGAAATCGCCAAACTGGGCTTCCCAGACGACCATTTGATTTGGTTCAGACGTTGAGTAGCCATACTCAAAACCGAGCACGGCTTCTTCCGAAAGCACGGAGTCGATCACTTCAAATGTCGGCTGATTAGGTTTGATGTGCTGCAGTGGAATGTGGGTCCCGCTATCCCAGTTTTCACGGTTTTGATCATGAAAGACTGCATGCCGATGTGAGAACGTGCCCCGCCCGCAATCTTCACCCGATAAACGCACGCCGATATCTTGATCAAGCAACGTAGCGTAGGCCAAATTCTCGGCCATGCCCCAATCGAGAGGCTGCGCGCCGTCGCCCATCGCACGGCGATCGCCAATCATTTTCTCAACACGCGAGTTCAACTTAAAGCCAGCAGGCGTTGTCACCAAAATTTTGCACAGCGCTTTGACCTTCGCGAGAGGCACCGTGGTATCACATTTATCGCTCCAGTGGCGATTGACGAATTTTGACCAATCGATTTGATACGGTGGTTTGTAATTCGACAGAATCGTTTTATTGGTATGCGTGCCGCGATCAAGCGCAGCGCGATAGTCAGCCCAAAGCGATTCTGGCTCTTCCGCTTTCAGCGTACCTGCGGCGCAGAGTTGGTCTGCGTAGAACTTACGCGTGCCAGGGTGGGCGTTGATTTTTTTGTACATCAATGGCTGCGTGACCATTGGTTCATCTTGCTCGTTGTGTCCCAACCGCCGGAAGCAAACGAGATCAATGAACACATCTTTGTGAAATTTCTGCCGATAATCCATTGCCAGCTCACAGATCAATAAGCAGGTTTCAGGGTCGTCAGCATTGACGTGGAAAATCGGCACTTCCACCATCTTTGCGATATCGGTGCAGTAAAGCGAGGAGCGCACGTCGCGCGGGTCAGATGTTGTGAAACCAATTTGGTTATTGACTACTAAATGCATCGTGCCGCCGGTGTAGTAGCCGCGCGTTTGCGATAGCGCAAGCGTCTCTTGCACAACGCCTTGCCCGCCAACAGCGGCGTCGCCGTGAATCAAGACCGCCATCACTTCATTGCCAGCCTTATCGTTGCGGCGATGCTGACGCGCGCGCACAGAGCCGGTGACGACGGGATTCACAATTTCCAAATGCGAAGGGTTAAACGCGAGTGTGACGTGCATCGGCCCGCCCGGAGTTACGATATCGCTCGAGAATCCTTTGTGATATTTCACATCACCAGCCGAGAGCGAAGTATCGTATTTGCCTTCAAACTCTGCGAACAAATCTTTGGGCATCTTTCCAAATACGTTAACCAGCACACCCAATCGACCGCGGTGCGCCATGCCAATCACAGTTTCTTGCACACCAAGCGCGCCCGCACGTTGCAGCAGATGATCGAGCATCGGGATCATGGTATCTGCGCCCTCGCCAGAAAAGCGCTTTTGGCCTACGTATTTCGTATGCAGATATTTCTCTAAGCCCTCGGCTGCGGTTAATCGCTCAAGCAGATGGCGCTTCATTGCAGTGTCGTACGAAGGCTTGAGCTGGGTGGTTTCAATACGGGTACGCAGCCATTCTTTCTCATCTTCGTCGGCCATGTACATATACTCAACGGCCACGGTGCGGCAGTAGATCGTCTGCAACGTATCGATAATATTGCGCAACGTGCCGCGCGTCGCACCATTAGCGCTGATCGGTAGTGAGCCGGACGAGAACTCGGAATTCAAATCGGCATCTGTGAGCCCGTATGTTTTGAGATCGAGCGATTTGAGATGCGGCTTAACTTGCCGCGCAAGCGGATCGAGTGTGGCCAAGCGCCCGCCGACGCAGCGATACGATTCGATCAGTCGCATGACGCCAACTTGCTTTTCTTGCGCCGCAGCATCAACACCAGACGCCGCAGCGCGCGGTGATTTCCCGAGGGCTACAAACTTATCAATAATTGGTTGGTGGGCAACATCACGCGCATCCCCTTTGAGCTGCGCAAAGTAGGCGCGCCAATCCTCGCTAACCGAGGAAGGATCAGCAAGGAACGCTTCATACTGCTCTTCGATAAACGGAGCGTTGGTTCCGAAGAGGGTTGAGCTTTGTTCAAACTCTTTCATCAGTGCGGCCATCGTAGCCTCCTATGCGTAATTTTTTCGTACCTGCGGCGCAGATCTGCGCCGCAGGTATTGGGGTGATTTACGTGCGTTGGTGCAACGTGACAACGTCACGCTTGGTCGCGCCGGTAAAGAGTTGGCGGGGGCGACCAATTTTCTGATCGGGGTCAGCAAGCATTTCATTGAGTTGGGCAATCCAGCCAACCGTGCGCGCAAGCGCGAAAATCGCTGTAAACATGGACGTTGGGATGCCCAACGCACGTTGCACGATGCCCGAGTAAAAATCGACGTTTGGATAGAGCTTGCGGCTGACAAAATATTCGTCGCTTAAGGCAATTTTCTCAAGCTCCATCGCGAGTTTAAAGAGTGGATCGTTTTGCAAGCCGAGCTCGCCCAACACTTCGTAGCAGGTCTCGCGCATGAGCTTCGCGCGCGGGTCGTAGTTTTTATAAACCCGATGACCAAAGCCCATCAAGCGCACGTTGGAATTTTTATCTTTCACCTTGGCGATGAATTCCGGCAATTTCTCAACGCCGCCGGCCTTTTGCAAGTCTTCAAGCATCGAGAGCGCCGCCTCGTTTGCGCCGCCATGCGCGGGGCCCCACAAACAAGCCACGCCTGCGGCAATGGCAGCGTAGGGGTTGGTGCCCGATGAGCCGCAGAGGCGAACGGTCGATGTCGACGCGTTTTGCTCGTGATCGGCATGCAAGATAAAAATACGATCTACAGCGCGCACCAACACATCGCTCGGCTCGTAATCTTCGCAGGGCGTTGCAAACATCATACGCATGAAATTGGCCGTGTACGACAAGTCATTCTTGGGGTACATAAACGGCTGCCCGATGGAATACTTGTATGCCATGGCAACGAGCGTTGGCATTTTCGCGATCAAGCGGATAGCAGCAATATCGCGGTGCTCAGCATTGTTAATGTCAAGGGTATCGTGATAGAAGGCCGACATCGCACCTACCAAGCCGGTCAGCACCGCCATCGGATGGGCATCGCGACGGAAGCCGCGCAAAAAGTTTTGCATCTGCTCGTGAACCATCGTGTGATGCATCACGAGATTTGAGAAATCTGCCTTTTGCTTGGCGTTAGGCATTGCGCCGTTTAGAAGTAAAAAGCAGGTTTCAAGATAATCGCAGTTAGTCGCGATCTGCTCAATCGGGTAACCGCGATATTGCAGCTCCCCTTTGTCGCCATCAATAAACGTAATCGACGATCGACATGCCGCAGTGGACATGAAGCCCGGGTCGTAGGTAAATTTTCCTGTTTTTCCGTAAAGGGCTTTGATGTCAATGACATCAGGCCCAACAGTACCTTTAAGCACGGGAAACTCGATGCTTGGCGAGCCATCAGAAAATGAGAGAGTGGCTTTGACGTCTTCGGACATGATGGGCTCTGGGAGTTGGTTAATGAGGATTATTGAATCGCGCGCAGCGCCTCTAGCACGCGATGGGATTGGGGCAGTACCTGCGGCGCAATTTCGACCTGCGCAAGCTCTTTTCTCGCCATCACAAGATCTAAAAGATCATTGTCAGAAAGATCGAGTAAAGCCGAGAGCCCGGTGATGTCATCTTCAGTCATCGCGCTGGCACTCGCATTGAAATATTTTTCGAGCACGATGTCATTCTCGAGCAGCCCGCGACGGGCGCTCCAGCGAATTCGATTAATACGGCCTTGATCGATCATTGGGACACGCGCAACCAAAATAAACAACTCAAAATAGACGCACGAAGCGCCCTGCACTTCGCAGAAAAATGAGAAGCGCTTCGCCCTCTCGCTTCGCTGCGTTTTTTTAGTTGTGGCTCTATTTTGAAAATGCTTCTCATGGCATTAAACTGCGCGCTTGACCAACATCTCTTTAATCTTGCCAATCGCTTTTGTCGGGTTTAACCCCTTCGGGCACACGTCTACGCAATTCATAATCGTGTGGCAGCGAAACAGACGGTACGGATCTTCGAGGTTATCCAAACGCGCATTGACATCTTGATCGCGAGAATCAGCGATGAAGCGATAGGCCGAGAGTAATCCCGCTGGGCCTACAAACTTATCGGGATTCCACCAAAAACTTGGGCACGAAGTGGAGCAGCAGGCGCACAAAATGCACTCGTACAAGCCATCTAACTGCTCGCGATCTTCCGGCGATTGCAACCGCTCTTTTTCAGGCGGTGGCGTGTCGTTGACCATATAAGGTTTGATGGAATGATATTGCTTGAAAAACTGGCTCATGTCCACGATCAAATCGCGGATGACTGGCAAGCCCGGAAGCGGACGCAGCTCAACGGGCTCTTTAACGTCTTTCAAATTGGTGATGCACGCCAGCCCGTTTTTGCCGTTGATATTCATCGCGTCAGAACCGCAAACACCTTCGCGGCAGGAACGACGGAACGAGACCGTATCGTCGACATCAGACTTAATCCGCAAAAGCGCATCAAGCAGCATTTTGTCGGTTGGCTCGAGCTTAACTTCGATCTCTTGCATCGACGGTTTTTTGCCCGTATCAGGATCGTAGCGGTAAATTTTAAATTTCATGATTTTTTCCCTCAATGGATGGAGTGCGCGGTTAGAACGTACGCACTTTAGGCGGGATTGATTCCACTGAGAGCGGAATCATCTTGACCGGCTTGTAATCCATGCGGTTGGCTTCCTTGTACCAAAGCGAGTGCTTGATCCAATTCGTGTCGTCGCGTTTATCAAAATCGCGGTGCGCGTGTGCGCCCCGGCTTTCCTTGCGGGCTTCGGCAGAAATGATCGTCGCCTTTGCGGTCTCGACCAAGTTATCAAGCTCCAGCGCTTCGACACGGGCGGTGTTAAACACTTTACTCTTATCGGTCAGCGATACGGCTGCTGCCCGCTTTTCGAGCTCCAAAATTTTGGTGACGCCGGACGCGAGCAACTCGCCGGTGCGAAACACGCCGCAATGCGTTTGCATCGTCTTGCGAATATCGTTAGCCACTGCTTGCACGTTCTCACCATTGCTACGCGCCTCGAGCGCTGCGAGACGTCCGAGCGCGTAATCGGCGGCTAGTGCAGGCAACTCTTTGTGCGACTTTGCTTTGAGGTTGGACTCAACAATATGCTTGCCAGCCGCACGACCAAACACGATCAGATCAAGCAGGGAGTTAGTGCCCAAGCGATTCGCGCCGTGTACGGATACGCACGAGCATTCGCCGATTGCATACAAGCCATTTACGACGCTATTTGGATCGCCATTTTTAGGAACCACGACTTGACCGTAGATATTGGTCGGGATGCCGCCCATCTGGTAATGAATCGTCGGCACGACCGGAATCGGCTCACGCGTGACATCCACATTCGCAAACTTCTTACCAATTTCAAACACTGAAGGTAAGCGCTTATGAATATCTTCTGGTTTCAAATGGGTAAGATCAAGCAATACGTAATCTTTATCTGGCCCACAACCGCGACCCTCTTTAATCTCTTGATCCATTGATCGGGAGACGAAATCGCGCGGCGCAAGATCTTTTAGCGTTGGTGCGTAACGCTCCATAAAACGCTCGCCGTTGGCGTTGCGCAAAATGCCACCTTCACCACGGCAGCCCTCGGTCAACAACACGCCAGCATTTGCCACGCCCGTGGGGTGAAACTGCCAAAACTCCATATCTTCTAACGGAATGCCTGCACGCGCTGCCATGCCCATGCCGTCACCGGTATTAATATAGGCATTGGTCGAAGCCGCCCAAATGCGCCCGGCGCCGCCGGTCGCGAGCACGGTGGTTTTGCCCTGCAAAATCCACATTTGCCCCGTTTCCATTTCAATCGCGACAACGCCGATGCAATCGCCTTCACTATCGCGAATGAGATCAAGCGCCATCCACTCGACCATGAATTGCGTGCGTGCACGAACATTGCGCTGATAGAGCGTATGCAAAAGTGCATGGCCGGTGCGATCAGCCGCTGCGCACGCGCGCTGCACCGATTTTTCGCCGTAATTCGCGGTATGGCCACCAAACGGGCGCTGATAAATGGTGCCATCAGGGTTGCGGTCAAACGGCATGCCGAAATGCTCAAGCTCATAGACCACTTTGGGTGCTTCGCGGCACATAAACTCGATCGCGTCTTGGTCGCCGAGCCAATCAGAGCCCTTCACCGTATCGAAAAAATGATAGTGCCAATTGTCGTCGCTCATGTTGCCGAGCGCCGCGCCGATACCGCCTTGCGCTGCGACCGTATGCGAGCGCGTCGGGAATACTTTTGAGATCACACCGACCGATAATCCTGCCTCGGCCAACTGTAGCGATGCGCGCATGCCCGCACCACCCGCGCCGATCACCAGCGCGTCAAATCTACGAATAGGAAGTTGCTGCGACATTACTTCATGCCCCACAAAATATGAATCGACCAGCCAATATAGGCAATCAGCGCCACGATGGTGAGCACTTGGAAAAACAAGCGCACACCGGTGGGTTTGATGTAATCCATCAGGATGTCCCGCACGCCGACCCAAGCGTGCAAGAAAAGACAAATGAGCGCGACAAACGTTGCCAACTTCATGGCTTGGTTGGCGAAAATTCCGCTCCAACCGTGGTAGCCAGACGGCGCTCTAAAAATAAGAATTGCGAGCAATATCGTGTAAACCGCGAGCACTACTGCGGTAATGTGCTGCATCATCCAATCGCGCAGACCATAGTGCGCACCGACCGCTTGCTTGGTTACCATAATTTCACCGCCAACAATACTGAGATCAACACACTCGCAACGACCACGATATAGCTAGAGCGCCGCGCAGCTTCGAGCTCAACGCCCTTGTGCAAATCAAGCAATAAATAGCGGATGCCCGCGCAGAAATGATGCACAAAAAAGTAAAGCATGCCGAGGAACAAGATCTTGGCGAATAAATTGCCCCAGATCATCGCCTTGAACGTCTCGTAGCCCGCTTCTGATTTCAGGCTCATTTGCAATACGCCGAGAAATACCGGGATCAGCAAAAATAGCAAAGCCCCTGAAATACGGTGCAAGATGGAAATAATGCCTGGCATCGGTAGCCGATAACGCATTAAATCAAATACGTGAATGTTGCGGTAAACTGGGCGCGGTTTGGTCGTGTTCATCAAAAGAGCTCGTTGAAGTAATAGTGATTGCGGGTGGTGCACAAGCCTTTGCGGTGCTCCACAGGTTTATCGCCGTAGGTGTAAGCGATACGCTCAACAGAAAGGAGCGGCGCGCCAATGCCCAATTTTAGTATTTCTGCCGTTGTCGGGTCGGCCGCGACTGCCCGGACTTGCTCATTGGCCCGAAGCATGCGCACGCCAAATTCGGTCTCAAAAAAGCCATACATCGAGCCCTGAAAAGCATCGTAGCGCTCTTTTGTGAGACCCTTAAACTGCGCCGCAGGTAACGACATCTCATCGAGCACGCTGGGTACTCCACTATAATCAAGCACCCTGCGTAGCACCAAAATCGCATCGCCAACACGCAAATCCAGCGCGCGGGCGACTTCCGCACTCGCGCGCGCTTTGCGCACATCGAGCAATCGGCTCAACGGGTATTCGTTTTCGCCATCGGCACGACGCATCCGCAAGAAGCGAAACATCGAGGTTTGCATCTCTGTGTGCGTTGCAACAAAAGTGCCCTTGCCTTGCCTGCGCACTAAGATATGCTCGCCGGCCAATTCATCAACTGCTTTGCGCACTGTTCCCTGGCTGACTTGGAAGCGTTGGGCGAGATCCATTTCACTGGGGATCGATTCACCAGGACGCCACTCGCCTGCTTCCAAGCGTTGGGTAATGAGGCCTTTAATCTGCTGATAGAGCGGGAAAAAAGACGGAGTGGCTTCGACGGCAATCATGTATTTGCGGATTATTCAGCATTTTTTTTCTGCTGTCTAGCGGCACTGTGGTCTTATATCTTATATAAGACATAAGACTTATTGACGAACGGCGCTTTTGTTGTCAAAATTACTTCATAGCTATACCTGCGGCGCAGATTTACCAATATTAGACGTATTTTGACTATTGTTGCGGTGCAGAAAAGCGCAAAATAGTAGATTCTTTTCAAATCATTTTGGAGCTCTTTGCATGAAAGCCCCCGTTCGCGTTGCCATTACTGGCGCAGCAGGTCAAATTGGATACAGTTTGCTATTTCGCATCGCCAATGGCGATATGCTCGGCAAAGATCAGCCCGTGATCTTGCAACTGCTTGAAATTCCAGACGAAAAAGCCCAAAAGGCACTGCAAGGCGTCATGATGGAAGTCGATGACTGCGCGTTTCCGCTCGTGGTGGGCATGACCGCGCATGGTGATCCAATGACTGCCTTTAAAGATGCTGACTTCGCGCTCCTCGTCGGAGCCCGCCCCCGCGGCCCTGGCATGGAGCGCGCTGATCTTCTCGCCGCCAACGCGCAGATTTTCACCGCACAAGGCAAGGCTATCGATGCCGTTGCGAGCCGAAACATCAAAGTGCTAGTCGTTGGTAACCCGGCCAACACCAACGCGTACATCGCCATGAAGTCGGCGCCTAACATTCCTGCGAAAAACTTCACCGCAATGCTACGCCTAGATCACAACCGCGCGCTGTCGCAAGTCGCGGCAAAAGCAGGTAAGCCAGTCACCGCAATTGAAAAAATGTGCGTTTGGGGCAATCACTCGCCGACGATGTATGCGGACTATCGCTTTGCGCATGTTGCAGGCGCTAGCGTGAAAGCAATGATTAATGATGAAATCTGGAATCGCGAAACCTTCCTGCCGAAAGTAGGCAAGCGCGGTGCAGCCATTATCGAAGCGCGCGGACTTTCTTCCGCAGCCTCTGCCGCCAACGCAGCGATCGACCACATGCATGACTGGGCGCTCGGCACCGGCGGTAAGTGGACGACGATGGGCATCCCGTCTGACGGCAGCTACGGCATTCCGAAAGATGTGATGTATGGCTTCCCGGTCATCTGCGCAAATGGCGAATACTCCATTGTGCAGGGTTTGGAAATCGACGAGTTCAGCCGCGAAAAAATGAACGCGACGCTTAAAGAGTTGACCGATGAGCGCGACGCGGTCGCGCATCTCTTAGGCTAATTGAGCGCCATGGCACCGCACCCCGAGTTCGCGTTAAAACCGCCGGGCGCGGTGCCCGCCATGATTCCTGCGTGCGCGCACTACGCGGGCAACGAAAAATTCATTCGCAAAGCGGACGATCTGCGCCGCAGGTATGCCTACCCTTTCGACATCACCTGCGATTGCGAAGACGGCGCGCCTGTCGGCCAAGAGCGCGCGCACGTTCGCCAAATCGCTGCGCTTATTACAGAACTATCGAAAGGCGGCGGGCGCTTTGGTGTGCGCATCCACGACATTTCGACGCCGCACTGGTTCGACGAAATCGACGTGCTCGTCGGCGCTGCTGGAAATTCTCTGGCCTACCTCACCTTTCCCAAAGTTGATAGCGCAGAAGCGTTGCAACGCAAATTAGCACACTTAAGATCGGCTGAGCGCAAATTTGGAATCGCAAGGCCGATCCCCATACATGCGATGATCGAATCGCAGGAAGGGCTTCGCAATGTCGACGCCATCGCCGCAACCTCGGCCGTTGAGGCGATTGATTTTGGCGTGATGGATTTTGTCTCCGATCATGCCGGCGCGATTCCCGTATCGGCGCTGAAATCGCCAGCGCAATTCGATCATGTTTTAATGCGACGCGCGCGCGCCGAAATCGTCGCTGCGGCGCTGCGTCACGGCAAAGTAGCCGCCGATAGCGTCACCATTGAATTCACCAAACCAGAGCAAGCTAAAAACGACGCGATCCGTGCGCGCACCGAGTTTGGGTATCAGCGCAAATACAGCGTGCACCCTGATCAAATTCCGCAAATTTTGCTCGGCATGCGTCCGAGCGACGAAGAAGTTGCGTTTGCATGTGGGGTCTTGCTTGCGGGCCACGACGCCGCGTGGGGCCCGATTCGGTTTCAAGATGAGCTTCACGACCGTGCCTCGTTTCGCTATTTCTGGCAATTGCTCAAACGCGCACGTGCCGCGGGCGCGCAGGTTACGAAATCCGCTGAAATACGCTTTTTTGCACCATCAAAATGAGCGTGCCAGTATTACTCGCCACACCGCAATCTGCGCCGCAGGTAAGTCATCGCAGAGGCTCACTAATGAAGCAAATTTCCGCACGTACCTGCGGCGCAGATAAAAGGGTGAGAAACATTCGACCCAGCAGCTGACCCGTCATTTTTATTATTAACCGCCAACTGATTCGATAGACCGCCACTATGCAAACCCCCGGACAACGCTTCCGCCAAGCACTTAAAGAAGAATCGCCCCTGCAAGTGATCGGCGCGATCAACGCCAATCATGCGCTCCTCGCGCAACGCGCGGGCTATCGCGCGATCTATTTATCGGGCGGCGGTGTCGCTGCCGGCTCGCTTGGTTTGCCCGATTTGGGCATTAACAATTTAGATGATGTGCTCACCGACATTCGCCGCATCACCGATGTGTGCGACGTGCCGCTCATGGTCGATATCGACACTGGCTTTGGCCCCTCCGCATTCAACATCGCCCGCACGGTGAAATCCCTCATCAAATTTGGCGCGGCGGCCTGCCACATCGAAGATCAAGTCGGCGCGAAACGCTGCGGCCACCGCCCGGGTAAAGAAATCGTGACTACCGAAGAAATGGTAGACCGCGTAAAAGCCGCTGCGGACGCGAAAACTGACCCCAATTTTTTCTTAATCGCCCGCACCGACGCGATACAAGTGCATGGCGTAGATGCCGCGATCGAGCGCGCGGTGAAGTGCGTCGAAGCCGGCGCTGACGGCATCTTCGCTGAAGCCGCCTATGATTTGCCGACGTACGAAAGATTTGTAAAAGCGGTGAACGCCCCCGTGCTCGCCAACATCACCGAGTTCGGCAAAACGCCGTTATTCACCGTTGATGAATTGAAATCGGTCGGCGTGCAAATCGTGCTCTACCCGCTCTCCGCCTTCCGTGCGATGAACAAAGCCGCGGAAAATGTCTACACCGCCATCCGCCGCGACGGGCATCAGAAGAATGTGGTGGAGACGATGCAGACGCGCGATGAGCTTTATGACCGGATTGGGTATCACGCGTTTGAAGAGAAGTTGGATGCGTTGTTTGCGGGGAAGAAGTAATTCATGCCGACGTTAAGCGCGTTTTACGGAATATTGATTCGGATGTACTTCGAGGATCACGCACCACCGCATTTTCACGCGCTTTACGGTGAATTTGAAGCATTGATTGATATTCAAAATTTGGCTGTAATTCGTGGCGCACTTCCGCGTCGCGCGCTGCAACTCACGCTTGATTGGGCAGAGTTACATCGCGAAGAATTGCTTTCGGATTGGGCGCTTTGCCAGATCGGAAAAACGCCCAACCCGATTCCACCTCTGCTGTAACATCAAGGAGAACTGTGATGATTGACTGGCATGTTAAGTGCGTTGAGGTTACAGATGAAACTTCGCTCAGAGTAACGTTCGCCGATGGCATTTCTGGCATGGTACGCTTTGAGTCATCGCGCTTTCGAGATGCCTTCGCGCCGTTGCGCGAGCCAAAGATATTTTCCGATGTAAAGATTGAGCACGGCGCATTGACCTGGCTCAATGGCGAGATTGATCTTGCTCCTGATGCAATGTATGACCAATTGAAGGCGCATGGAGAGTGGAGATTGAGTTAGTGCATCGAGCCAAACCAATTTGGACGCACATTACCATCCAAGTGTCCAACATCGAACAAAGCATCGCCTTTTATGAACGCTGGTGCGGCATGACTATTGTTCGGGATCGAAGAATTACGGGCGGCAACACGGTATGGATGGGCTCCTACGCAGATTCGGACAAACAACGGGATTTGCTATTGGTGCTTGACCCGGAACCGGTGACGGATCGAATGCGGCATTTCGGATTTCAACTTGAGAACTTAATCGACTTGGACGCTATGGCGGTAGAGGCAGAACAGGCAGGTATCCTCGCTGCGCCGCCAACGCTTTTAGGGGGAGAGCTCGGGCACTACTTGATGATCCGGGATCCCGATGGGCATGACGTGGAATTTACCGTTGGGCAGCCAATTCGTGGATTGCAGTAGCCAGCGTAGGGTGCGCACCGTCAGTGAGAAGCATGGTATGTGCAAAGCAACATCGCCGCGGGCGACCGGTGCGCAAAAGAGCGTTGCGCACCCTACAGGGCGTACTTTTTTTTCAAGAGATAAGTTTCAAAATAGGGCAATTCTGCGCCGCAGGTATTTAACAAAAAACGTAGCGAAACTCATATGACTGATACGACATCAACCACAACGCCAGGCTTCAAACCCAAAAAATCTGTAGCCCTTTCCGGCACTGCGGCGGGCAACACCGCGTTGTGCACCGTTGGCCGCACGGGCAACGATCTCGCCTACCGTGGCTACGATATTTTGGATATCGCCGATGACTGCGAGTTTGAGGAAATCGCGTTTTTGCTCGTTCACGGCAAGCTGCCAAACATTGCCGAGCTCGCAGGCTACAAAGCAAAGTTGAAATCGTTGCGCGGCGTGCCCGCAGCGGTGAAAGCGGCGCTCGAGCAGTTGCCTGCCTCCGCCCATCCAATGGATGTGATGCGCACGGGCGTATCGGTGTTGGGCTGCGTCTCACCTGAAAAAGACGATCGCAATCACGCTGGCGCGCGCGACATTGCCGATAAATTGATGGCCTCGCTCGGCTCAATGATGCTTTACTGGTATCACTTTTCGCACAACGGCAAGCGCATTGAAGTTGAAACGGACGATGATTCGATCGGCGGACATTTCCTACATCTCCTGCATGGCACGAAGCCCCCAGAAGCGTGGGTCAAGGCGATGCACGTTTCGCTCAATCTGTATGCCGAGCATGAGTTCAATGCGTCGACCTTCGCGTGCCGCGTGGTGGCGGGCACAGGTTCGGACATGCATAGCGCGATTTGCGGCGGTATCGGCGCGCTGCGCGGCCCTAAGCATGGCGGTGCCAATGAAGTGGCGTTCGAAGTGCAAAAGCGCTACGAAACGCCTGACGAAGCCGAAGCCGACATCAAAGCGCGCGTGGAGCAAAAGCAAGTGGTGATTGGCTTCGGTCATCCGGTCTATACCATCGCAGACCCGCGCAATAAAGTGATCAAAGACGTCGCGCGTAAGCTCTCAAAAGACAAAGGCGACATGAAGATGTACAACATCGCAGAGCGGCTCGAAACCGTGATGTGGGACATCAAAAAAATGTTTCCAAATCTAGATTGGTTTAGCGCAGTGAGTTATCACATGATGGGCGTGCCCACCGCCATGTTTACCCCGCTTTTTGTGATTTCGCGCACGAGCGGCTGGAGCGCGCATGTGATTGAGCAACGCATCGACGGCAAGATCATCCGCCCGAGCGCAAATTACATCGGACCGGAAGATCAACAGTTTGTACCGATTGAAAAAAGGACGTAATGAACTTTAACCACGCGATGGTGAACGTGAGCGATCTAACGAAGAGCTTGGCGTTTTATACGCAGCTCTTTGGCCAATCCGCGCGCGTGATTTCAGCGGTGGATCATTACGCACGGCTCGCATTTGCAAGTGGCACTTCTCTTTCCTTGCATGCAACAGAAGGCAAATCTGCGCCGCAGGCATCGAGCAATGCGTTGTATTTTGACTGCGACGTCGATGCGCAATTCGCACGACTACAGTCGCTAGGCGTCGTGTTTTCCCAAGCGGCGAACGATCAACCGTGGCACTGGCGGGAAGCGCATTTGAGTGATCCAGATGGTCATCCCCTCGTGCTTTTTCACGATACAGCGGCTAATCGGAGAGTGCGTTGATCCCGAGCGCTCAGTTACTCGGCGAGCTTACCTCTCGCCGCGCCACACGCGCTGATTTGCCAGCGCTGCTCACGCTCATCGCTGACGACGCGCTCGGTAAAAATCGCGATGCTGATCACGACCACCCGATTTATGCGGCAGCGTTTGAGCGCATTGACGCCGATCCTAATCAGTATTTGATGGTGGTTGCGCGCTTGGATGAAGTCGTCGGCATGGCGCAAATCACGCTCATCCCCGGCTTGTCGCGCAGAGGCGCGACGCGTGCGAATATTGAAGCGGTGCGGGTCGCAAGTGGATTGCGCGGGCAAGGGGTCGGCACGTGGCTCATGCTCGAAGCGCAGAAGTATGCGCAATCGCAAGGCTGCGCGTTGCTTCAATTAACGAGTGATAAGGTGCGCGATCAAGCGCATCGCTTTTACGGGGAGCTCGGTTACGAAGCATCCCATATTGGATTTAAGCGTCGGTTGGAGATCATATGAAACAAATGCAAATGTGCGCCGCAGGTATCGCCTTTTTGATCGGAGCCAGCATTGCTCAAGAGGCGAGCGCTCAACTAACCGGCTCTCGGGTCGACGGCTACCAGCGCGAAGTTGAACAAAAACTCAAAAAATCGCGTGATGACTATCTCGTAGAAAAGGAAGCGGCACGCGCCAGCAAGGCAGCAGCGAACGCTGGATACGGTTTTTCGAATCGGATAGAGGCTGAAGGTGTGCCGCTTTCAAAGCGCGGCTCGCAGTGGAAAATCAGCACAACCCGATATAGCTGCGCTGGCGGGCTCGCGCTGGTGACAAAGCAACGGCTTTCTTCGGCCGACTTTACCGCAGGCATCGCTGAGCGGCGCGATGCAGGCAGTACCGCGCGCGGCGCCATTTTTACCAAAAACAAACCCGATCAAATCGAGCTCGATGCGCTCGACGATCTTGATTTAAATTTAAAGAAAATCAAACCGGTTACGCTCACGTTTAAATACAAGAACTACCAACTCAATGCCGAAAAAGCGCTTACCGGCTGGCATTTGACCAACCGAACGCAAGGTATTTCCTGGGCTGTGAAGCAAGGTAAGGGCACACTTAAAAACTCATATTCTGGTCGCGTACTCGCGCAAGACTGCCGCGGTGGCTCACCGTTTGTTACCGATGCGCCCGAAAGCGAAGATGACGATCTCGCGCCATTCGCGGCAAGATCGTCTAGTGTTTTTATTACGAAATAGCGACCATAGCGCGTCCGCCAAACAGCGGATGCAGCGTGGCTTCAACGAAAACTTCTACACGTACATTTAACTTCATCTGATCAACTTCGATGTATAAAAAAAAGCTTCCTGGAACCACGCTTTCATATTTCGATGCCCGTGCCGCGATTGACGCGATAACACCTGGCGCCTACGCAACGCTGCCCTACACCTCGCGCGTGCTCGCGGAAAATTTAGTACGTCGCGCTGATCCGGCCAAGCTCAACGACTATCTTTCGGAACTCATTTTGCGCAAGAGTGACTTGGATTTTCCGTGGTTTCCAGCGCGCGTGGTTTGCCACGATATTCTCGGCCAAACTGCATTGGTCGATCTCGCAGGCCTACGCGATGCCATCGCCGATGAGGGCGGCGACCCGGCGGAGGTTAATCCCGTTGTGCCAGTGCAATTGATTGTCGATCATTCGCTCGCGGTGGAGTGCGGCGGCTTCGATCCCAATGCGTTTGAAAAAAATCGCGCGATTGAAGATCGTCGCAACGAAGATCGCTTTCATTTCATCGATTGGACGAAACGGGCATTTAAAAATGTAGAAGTGATCCCGCCGGGTAATGGCATCATGCATCAAATCAATTTGGAGCGCATGTCGCCCGTGATTACGGTGCAAGATGGCGTTGCATTCCCCGACACTTGTGTAGGCACCGATAGTCATACCCCACACATTGATGCGCTTGGCGTCATTGCGATTGGCGTCGGGGGATTGGAAGCAGAAAACGTGATGCTCGGTCGCGCATCGTGGATGCGCTTGCCAGAGATCGTCGGTGTTGAACTTTCAGGTAAGCCGCAGGAAGGCATCACCGCGACAGACGTCGTGCTCGCGTTAACAGAATTTTTACGGCAACAAAAAGTCGTCGGTGCCTATCTGGAATTTCGCGGCGTAGGCGCTTCCGCGCTCACGCTGGGTGATCGGGCGACAATCTCCAACATGGCGCCAGAGTATGGCGCAACGGCAGCGATGTTTTTCATTGATCAACATACGATTGATTATTTGCGGCTCACTGGCCGCGAAGACGCGCAGATTAAATTAGTTGAATCCTATGCGAAACACACGGGGCTGTGGGCCGATGCGCTTACGACTGCCCAATATCCCCGCACGATTTCATTCGATCTTTCCACGGTCGTGCGCAATATGGCCGGACCATCAAACCCTCACGCTCGGGTTGCGACGACTGATCTTGCTTCCAAAGGCATCGCAAAACCATGGTCGCAATCTGGTGATTTGATGCCCGATGGCGCGGTCATCATCGCAGCCATTACGAGCTGCACCAACACGAGCAACCCGCGTAATGTGATCGCAGCGGGCTTGCTCGCGCGCAATGCCAATCGTCTGGGGCTCACGCGCAAGCCGTGGGTGAAATCTTCACTGGCGCCAGGCTCAAAAACGGTTGATCTCTATTTACAAGAAGCCGGGCTCAAAACCGAGCTTGAAAAATTGGGGTTCGGTATCGTAGCTTTTGCGTGTACGACGTGCAACGGCATGTCGGGCGCACTCGATCCCATCATTCAAAAAGAAATTGTTGATCGCGATCTTTACGCAACTGCAGTGCTTTCGGGTAATCGTAATTTCGATGGCCGCATTCATCCGTATGCCAAGCAAGCCTTTTTAGCCTCGCCACCGTTGGTCGTAGCCTATGCGATTGCAGGAACGGTGCGCTTTGATATTGAGCGTGATTCTTTCGGTGCTGATGCCAATGGCAATCCGATTTTGCTGAAAGACTTGTGGCCAAGCGATGCCGAGATTGATGCAGCAGTAAAGGCTAGCGTAAAGCCAGAGCAATTCCGTAAGGTCTATGAGCCGATGTTCGCCATTGGCGTGGCCAGCACCGAGCACGTTAAGCCGCTCTACGATTGGCGCACGCAGAGCACCTACATTCGCCGCCCGCCCTATTGGGAAGGTGCGCTGGCAGGTGAGCGCACCCTGCGTGGCATGCGTGCGCTGGCTGTGCTGGGCGACAATATCACCACCGATCATCTTTCGCCTTCAAACGCGATCATGCTCGACAGTGCCGCAGGTGAATATTTAGCCAAAATGGGTCTGCCCGAGGAAGACTTTAATTCCTATGCGACCCATCGCGGCGATCATCTCACTGCGCAGCGCGCGACATTTGCCAACCCCACGCTCATGAATGAAATGGCAGTCGTTGATGGCAAAGTAAAAAAGGGCTCGCTCACTCGCGTTGAGCCCGAGGGCAAAGTCACCCGCATGTGGGACGCGATCCAAACCTACATGGAGCGCAAGCAGCCGCTCATCATTATTGGCGGCGCGGATTACGGGCAAGGCTCATCGCGTGATTGGGCGGCCAAGGGCGTGCGGCTGGCAGGTGTTGAAGTGATCGTCGCCGAGAGTTTTGAGCGCATCCATCGCACCAATTTAGTAGGGATGGGCGTGTTGCCACTGGAATTTAAAACGGGCACCAATCGACTCACGCTTGAGCTTGATGGCAGCGAAACTTACGACGTCATCGGCGAGCGCACGCCCCGCGCCACGCTGACCGTAGTGATTCATCGCAAAAACGGCGAGCAAATCGAAGTGTCCGCGACGTGCCGACTCGATACCGCAGAAGAAGTTTCGATCTACGAAGCGGGTGGGGTATTGCAGCGCTTTGCAAAAGACTTTTTGGAAAGCAAAAAATCAGCATGAACGAAGCGAAATCTGCGCCGCAGGTATTTGTGGCTCAAGTCAAAATCTGCGCCACATACATGCGGGGCGGCACGAGCAAGGGCGTTTTTTTCAAGCTCACCGATTTGCCTGCTAACGCGCAAACGCCAGGCACCGCGCGCGACGCGCTGCTGCTGCGCGTCATCGGCTCACCAGACCCTTATGGCAAGCAAATCGATGGCATGGGCGCGGCCACGTCGAGCACATCTAAAACAGTGATTCTCTCAAAAAGTAGCAAGCCAGATCATGATGTCGACTATCTTTTCGGGCAAGTTTCGATTGAAAAGCCCTTCGTGGATTGGAGCGGCAATTGCGGCAACCTGTCGTCTGCAGTCGGACCATTTGCCATCAGCAATGGCTTGATTGATGCTGCGCGCGTTCCTCATGATGGCATGTGCACGGTGCGGATCTGGCAGGCGAATATTCAAAAGACGATCGTGGCTCATGTGTCGATGCGCGCGGGTGCGGTGCAAGAAACGGGTGGCTTTGAGCTTGATGGCGTCACCTTCCCGGCTGCTGAAATCGAGTTGGAATTTTTAGACCCTGCCGATGAGGGCGAAGACGGTGCGAGCGGATCAATGTTCCCGACGGGTAACGTGATCGATACGCTCAAGGTGCCCGGCGTCGGTGAATTTCAAGCGACAATGATTAACGCCGGAATTCCCACAATTTTCTTAAACGCTACCGATCTCGGCTATACCGGAATCGAGCTGCAAGATGCCATCAATGGCGATGGCACTGCGCTCAAAAAATTTGAGGCAATTCGTACCTACGGCGCAATCCGCATGGGTTTAATTAAATCCCCCGAAGAGGCAGCGGCACGACAACACACGCCGAAAATCGCCTTCGTTGCGCCCCCGAGATCGTACGTGGCATCAAGCGGGAAAACTGTTAACGCATCCGAAATCGATCTTTGCGTGCGCGCACTTTCAATGGGCAAATTGCACCACGCGATGATGGGCACGGCCGCCGTTGCGATTGGCACCGCCGCTGCGATCCCCGGCACGTTAGTGAACTTAGCTGCAGGCGGAGGCGGCAAGCCTGCCGTGCGCTTCGGGCACCCTTCCGGCACATTGCGCGTAGGCGCAGAAGCCTCGCAGAGCAATGGGCAGTGGGTGGTGAAAAAAGCGGTGATGAGCCGCAGCGCGCGGGTCTTAATGGAAGGCGTTGTGCGCGTACCGGGTTGACCTCGCCCTAAATACCTGCGGCGCAGATTGAAGCAAAAATCTGCGCCGCAGGTATTCAGATTTAACGTCCAGGGATCGGCGATTTTTGAGTCGTGCCGCCATAGCCGTGCACTTTATCGCGCGCTTGCACAACGATAAATTTCACATGCGCCGGTAGTTTCACACCATACAAATCACGCGTGAACGGCTGCTCATCGGCATGATCGTGCCAGAGGATTCGCTCGCCGTAGATCTTTCCGTCTTCACCCTGCAGGCGAAATGCATCCGCATACCGAGCAGGCGTATCGTAGGGCGACGAAATCGTGACATCGAAATCAAATATCTGCGTCTCTTTTGTTCCTCGAATTTTCACAGCGATAACATCAGGAAATCGCTGCGTCGCTTTTTGCGCGCCGGACGGTAAGGGTTGGGCGATGCTACCCACGCCTCCCATCAAAAATATCAAAAGTGCGGCCACAATCATCTTCATTTGAGTTCCGCTCGCTTCCAGGAATCGGGCAACGTTGCCCATGATTTTCGATTGCCATCGCCAATGCTTACCGTCGGCTCATCAAATGGCGCTTCAGCGGCGAAGCACCCACCTGCGATTCCGATTAATCCGGGCAGGGTCGAGACCGTCCAATAGAGGGTCGTTCCACATCGACTGCAAAAGTGGCGTGACTGATCGTGGTTTTGGGTCTCATGATGGAAAGCATAGGTTTTCATTTCGCCACGTTTTTCAATCACTTGCGAAATTGAAAAATAGGTCGAAATCCCGAAGGCGCTGCCCGTGCGTCGTTGGCAATTATTGCAATGGCAGACCCCATGCATCTCAGGCGCGCCTTGCACGCAGATGATTGCGCTCTAGCATGCGCAGCGCGCCGTTCGCTGAAGTAAGGCTTCGGGATTCATCGCAAATGAGTGTAATTCACCCCGCTTCTAGGGCAAAGGTGATTGCTTTTTGGGTGCAAATTCGGTATGATTTGATTTAAATAAATTCATATTTTCGTCGCCACTGCCCGACATGGAAACCACCCTCGCCGAACGCGGCCAAATCGTGATCCCCAAAGCTTTGCGCGACCAGTTGGGCTTAGTGCCAGGATGCAAGCTCGATATCGAGAACGTTAACGGCCGGCTGACCATTTCAAAAAAGCCCGATGATGCACTGGCGCAATTGCGCGGGCGATTCACCCTAACGCCCAATACCTGCGGCGCAGATTTGGTCGATGCCATGCGCGGGCGCGATGTTGGCGACGTAAAAGTGGGCACTCCGGCATGACACTCGCCGTTGATTCCGCCGTGCTCATTGATTTGCTTGCGGCTGGTAGCGCAGCCCGAATGAACCCGGCGGAAGACGCGATTCGCGTCGCGCTCACCCAAGGCGTTGTCGTGATGAGCGATGTGGTCGTCGCCGAGGTTTGCGCAGGATTCGGCGATGGCGCTGAAGTGATGGATGCGCTGCGCGATGCGGGCATTACGCTTTCGCCAATGAACGAGCAAGCCTGCGTGCGCGCGGGCGAGATGCATCGCAAATATCTCTCGCGCGCTAAGAAAGCATCGCAAAGCGAATTCAAAGCGCGCAACGTCTCTGATTTTCTCATTGGCGCACACGCGCATTTGCAGTGCAGCGGGTTAATCACCTACGATCATGCGTTTTACCGTGACTACTTCAAGGGATTGCGTTTAATCACTCCGAAAGCTTTGGAAAATGCTTAAAAATCGCCTTTTCTGCGCCGCAGGTATTTCACTATTTATAAGCCTTAGCGCCAGCGCAGACGCGCTCCCGCAAGCTGGCGCGTGGGCTTTTGAAGTCGTCACCGACTTATCAAAAATTCCTAAGGAAATGCGCGAAAATTTCCCAACGATTAATTTTGAGCGCTGCATCAAAGCAGATGAGATCGCTTCACCAAAAGCATTTGGCTTACAAACGAGCGCGCAAATGGGCGCGCGCTGCAGCCACCCGACATTTTCGTTGGCCGATGGCAATCTTGCCTATACCTTTGAGTGCGATAGCAGCACAACGCTCACCGGCGAAGCGCGCGGAAATTACGCTGCGCGACGCGTCAATATTCAACTCATTTCTCGGCCCGTGCCCGTCGTGCGCGGAATTAACACCGTTCATCAAAAAATCACGGCGAAATTCGTCGGTCAGTGCAAAAATTAGTTATCAAAAAAAGGAAAACACCTCATGTCTCACAATGCCTTTAACACCGCCAAAGAATTCCCGCTCGGCGCTGGGAAAACCGGTAAGCTCTACTCGCTACCCGAGCTCGCAAAAACTTTTCCCACCGTTAGTAAATTACCCGTGTCGATTCGCATCGTTTTGGAATCGGTATTGCGTAATGTAGACGGAAAAAAAGTAACCGAAGCGCACGTCAAAGAGCTGGCAAATTGGGGCGCGACGGATAAGCGCACCAATGAGATTCCCTTTATCGTTTCGCGCGTCGTTTTGCAAGATTTCACCGGCATTCCCCTGCTTGCTGATTTGGCGGCAATGCGCAACGTCGCCGTGGCGCAGGGCAAAAACCCGAAGACGATTGAGCCGCTCGTGCCTGTCGATCTGGTGGTGGATCATTCGGTAATGATCGATCATTTCGGGTCTAAAGACGCGCTTGATCTCAACATGAAATTGGAATTTCAGCGCAACGAAGAGCGCTATCAATTTATGAAATGGGGCATGCAGGCTTTCGATACCTTCAAAGTCGTCCCGCCTGGTGTCGGCATCGTTCACCAAGTCAATCTCGAGTATTTAGCGCCGGGCGTTCACACCAAAAATGGCGTGACCTTTCCCGATACGGTCGTCGGCACCGACTCGCACACCACGATGATTAACGGTATTGGCGTGGTCGGCTGGGGCGTCGGCGGCATCGAGGCAGAAGCGGGCATGCTCGGCCAGCCGGTTTACTTCCTAACGCCAGATGTAGTGGGCGTTAACCTCAAAGGGAAATTGCGCGAAGGCGTTACCGCGACCGATTTAGTATTGACCGTAACCGAAATGCTGCGCAAAGCAAAAGTGGTCGGTAAATTCGTTGAGTTTTTTGGCGACGGCACCGAGACGCTCACCTTGCCAGATCGCGCGACCATTGCCAATATGGCGCCAGAATACGGCGCGACAATGGGCTTCTTCCCGATTGACGACGCCACCATTGATTATTTGAAATCCACTGGCCGCAGCGAAGAGACGATTTCTGCATTTCAAAACTACTTCAAAGCGCAGGGCTTGTATGGCGTGCCAAAAGCGGGCGAGATCCATTACTCGCAAACCGTCGAGCTCGAGCTTTCCACGATCACCGCTTCGCTCGCAGGCCCCAAGCGCCCGCAAGATCGTATTGAGTTGCCATTTTTGGGAGCGAAATTTACCTCGCTTTACAGCCAGCCCGTCGCCGATGGTGGCTTTGGACTTCCCGCAGAAAATTTACGCAAACGCTTCCCAATGGCAAGCGGCGCTGAAATCGGTAATGGCGATATATTGATTGCCGCGATTACCTCTTGCACCAACACTTCCAACCCCGGCGTCTTGCTCGCGGCGGGCTTGCTGGCGAAGAAAGCGGTTGAAAAAGGCTTGACCGTCAAGAAGCATATTAAGACATCGCTCGCGCCGGGATCGCGCGTTGTTACTGAATATTTAACCAACGCCGGCTTGCTGCCTTACTTGGAGCAATTGGGCTTCGCGGTCGCGGCCTATGGCTGCACAACCTGCATTGGCAACGCTGGCGATCTCACCGCTGAAGCAAATGATGCGATCAACGCAAATGATTTGATCTGCGCGGCAGTGCTCTCTGGCAATCGCAATTTTGAAGCGCGAATTCACCCTAATTTGAAAGCGAACTTTCTCGCTTCTCCACCGCTGGTTGTTGCTTACGCAATCGCGGGAACGGTTATTCGCAATATCGAAACCGAGCCTATTGGTCTTGATAAATCTGGCCAGCCCGTATTTTTGCGCGATCTTTGGCCGACCAGCCAAGAAATCGCCGCAGTGATGGGCTTTGCTAAAGATCCAGCCACCTTCCGTAAGCTCTACGCCAATTTGGGCGCAGATAATCCCCTCTGGCAAAACATCAAAGGCGCGACTGGCGACGTTTACGATTGGCCAAAAAGCACCTACATCGCTGAGCCACCATTCTTCGATCACTTCTCGATGACGCCTTCGGCCTCGGCGACTGCGATCATGGGCGCAAAGGCGCTCGGCGTATTTGGCGACTCGATCACCACCGATCATATTTCACCTGCTGGCTCATTCAAAGACGCAACACCGGCTGGGAAATTTCTGCTGGCGCAAGGCGTGCAAAAAGCAGACTTCAATAGCTACGGCTCGCGTCGTGGTAATCATGAAGTGATGATGCGCGGCACTTTTGCTAACGTGCGCGTTAAAAATTTGATGTTGCCCTTAAAAGCAGACGGCGCGCGCGAAGAAGGCGGCTTCACATTGATGCAGCCGTCTGGCGAAAAAATGCCGATTTACGATGCCGCGATGAAATACATCGCCGCAAAAACGCCAACCGTGGTCTTTGGCGGCGAAGAATATGGCAGCGGCTCCTCGCGCGATTGGGCTGCAAAGGGCACGCAATTGCTCGGCGTAAAAGCGGTCATCGTGCGCAGCTTTGAGCGCATTCACCGCTCTAACTTGGTGGGCATGGGCGTGTTGCCATTGCAATTTAAAGGCAACGATAGCGTTGAAAGCCTTGGCATCAAAGGCGACGAAACTTTTGACATCGCAGGCTTGGAAGGCATGAAGCCGCAGCAAGATTTAACGCTAACGATTCACCGCGCCGATGGCACGAAAAAAGATGTCGTCGTCACCTCGCGCATCGATACGCCAATCGAAATCGACTACTTCAAGCATGGCGGCATCCTGCCGTATGTGCTGCGTGAGCAATTAAGCAGCGCCGCGCCTGCGGTTGCTGTTGCGCCCGCTGCTGCGCCAGCGGCCATCGCCGCTGTGGCAGCGGCTGCGGCGACCGTGGCAGCGATTGCAAAACCAGCGGCAACGCCTGCCGCCGCCTTCGTTAAAAAAGACCCTTCACCCACCGTCGATCTCGCAGCGCATGGCGAGCGGGCGGTCGCGGCGGCCGGCGTTGCCACTGCAGCGATTGGTAGCCGCGCCGTTGGGTCTACTTCAGCGGGCACGCCCGATCTCAAGCGCGGCGGCGTTCCGTGGTGGGTCTGGCTCATTGGCCTTGCATTGATTGGCTGGCTGCTGAAAAGCTGCATGACTGAGAAAGCGGTTGTCGTTGAAAAGAAGCCAGAAACCGCAATCGTGACCCCGGTCGCAGAGCCTGCAAAGCCATCGATTAGCTTCGGTAAATGGCTCGCAAGCTTGGTGGGGCCCAAAGTTGCGCTCACTGGCAACACTAAAGACCAAGCCGCAAAAGATGCACTGCTCGGCGCGGCAAAAGGCGCTTTCGGCGAAGGCAACGTGATCGACAAATTAAACGTCGATGCCAGCGCAGGCATCTGGAATTGGGAAGGCAAATGGCCAGACCTTTTCGCTTGGATGCGCGGCCCGCTCTTTCAAGCGCGCGGCGGCAATCTCGATTTCAGCGGCGATACCTTGCGCATCACCGGCAAAGTCGATACCGACGCAATCAAAGCCGATATTGAAGCTAAGCTGCGCGCCATCGTTGGCGATAAAGTCAAAATCGATAATGCGCTCGTCGTTGAAGCTGCAAAGCGCGTCGCCATCGAGGCCAACTTTGATACCGGCAGCGCCAAGATCAAGCCGCAATATTTCGCCAAGCTCAATACTTTTGCCGCGCAAGTGGCAAAAGAGGGCTTGAAAGGCGAAATCGGCGGCCACACCGATAGCGTCGGCCAAGCCGCTTCTAACCAAGCCTTGAGCGATGCCCGCGCTAACGCAGTGCGCGATTATCTGGTCAGCAAAGGCGTTAGCAAAGAAGCGCTTGCAGCAGCCGGCTACGGCGATACCAAGCCCATCGCCGACAACGTGACCCCCGACGGCAAAGCTAAAAATCGCCGGATTGAATTTACGCAGAATTAAATCCCGTTCAACGTAACAAGCCGTAAAAACTGCGCCGCAGGTAGTGATACCTGCGGCGCAGTTTTTTGTGAGGGGGTTGCAATCTGCGCTCAATCGACATGCGTTGCCGAAAAAAAGATGACGGCTCAGCGGTTACCCGATGAGCCGTCAGAGCTTTAAAGTAAAAACTTTTTTGTAACGCCGGATCCCATTCCATTTCGCTACAAATTGGAATATACAGTCGTTTGGGCGAAAAACAAAACACATCATGCGAATAATCGGTTTGGATTTGGGGATTGCTTCCGTAGGCTCGGCAGTCGTTGATTTAGATGAAGTTGCTGGCATCGGGCAGATCGTTTTCGCCGGCGCGCGGGTATTCCCCGCAGCCGAAGATGCGAAGACCGGTGATTCGCTTGCTTTGCCAAGACGCATGGCTCGCGGCATGCGCAGGCGCATTGATCGCCGCCGCTTCCGGCTTGATCGGCTCTGGGAATTGCTGACCGAGGCGGGGCTTTTCGATGCACAGGGAGGGCCGCAAGGCTTTCAGGCGCTGCTGCAAGTAAGAAGGGATGATTTCTGCGCCGCAGGTATCTCGCCTGAAGACGCCGCTGAAAAAACCGATCCTTACCGCTTGCGGGTTGCTGGGCTTGATCGCAAGCTTGCAGATTGGGAGTGGGTGCGCGCACTGATGCATATCGCCGCGCGGCGCGGCTTTCGCTCAAACTCCAAAGCCGCAGAAAGTGATGCGAAATCAGATACCGGCAAGATGAATACCGAGATTCGCAAAACCGAGAAATTGTTCGCCACTTTCGAATCCAGAACAGTCGGCGAATACGTGCTTAAAAGCACTCAGTTTGCCGAGCATAAGCGCAACAAAGCCGGTAGCTACGCACTCACCCTCAAGCGCGATTGGCTGCGTGAAGAAATTGCAAAGCTTTTCCTAGCGCAGCGCCAATTTGGCAATTCGCACGCGAGCGAAGATCTAGAAGCAAGATTCCTTCACCGCTTTTATGAGCAAAAACACTATGACCAAGGCAACATTGATGAAATGATCGGCGAGTGCCAATTTGAGCCACGGGAGCAGCGGGCGGCGAAAGCGACATGGACGTTTCAGCTCACAATGCTTTTGCAAAAAATTAACCATTTACGTTGGTCTGGTTCCGGTGAAGCGCTGGTTTCCCTCGATGAAGCGCAGCGCAAAGCCGTGCTCGAATTGGCCATCAAGCGCCCAAAAGTGACTTACGCCCAAATCCGAAATGTCATTGAAATGCCAGATCGAGGGCGATTTAACGGCATCAGTTATCGCGAAAAACGCGGGAAAGATGGTGCGGTAAAAGAGGCTGATCCGGTCAAGGCAAGCGAAGACGCGACGTTCGTTGAAATGAAAGCCTTTCACTCGCTGCGCAAGCAAATCATTGATACCTGCGGTGAAATTTCGTGGGAATCATTGCGCGCGCATCCTGAAAAGTTGGACGTACTTGGCAGCGCGCTGTCAAAATTCAAGGCCGATGATCGGCGCACCGAAATGATGGAGGCGGCTGGGATCGAGCCCGCAGTTATCAAGGCGGCTCTAGCCCTTTCTTTCGATGGCTTTGGCTATTTAAGCTTGCTTGCCTTGCGAAAGCTGCTGCCGCATTTGGAGGCCGGTATGCGCTACGACGAAGCGGCGACTGGTGTCTACAAAGATCATCGCGGCGTTTCCACTGTCGTTAAAACCAAGCTCCTTCCCCGCATCCCGACCGAGGAGGTGCGCAACCCCGTAGTGCTGCGAGCGTTGACGCAAACGCGCAAGGTACTCAATGCGCTCATCCGTGAATTTGGTTCGCCAAATCGCATTCACATCGAGCTAGGGCGCGAAGTGGGCAAGAGCCGCGAAGAGCGCAATGAAGTCAAAGACGGTCAGGAAGTCTATCGCTTAGAAAAGGAAAAGGCAGCAAATCAATTTCGGGAAACATTTCCTGGATATGGTGAACCAAAAGGCGAAGACATCCTGCGCTTCCGGCTCTGGCGCGAGCAAGATAAGAGGTGCATTTACTCGGACGAATACATCAATCCCGAAAACCTGCTCGCCCAGCGCTACGTTGAAATCGATCATATCCTCCCGCTATCGCGCTCGCAGGATGACGGCATGCACAACAAAGTGCTTTGCCTAACGGCCCAGAATCAGCGCAAGCGCAATTTCACGCCCTATGAATGGATGGGCGGCGCGGACGACTCGGATCAATGGCGGAAATTTAAATCGCGGGTCGATTCATTGCGCGGACTTCGTAAACCAAAGCGCGACCGGCTACTGCGGGCAGATTTCACCGATGCCACCGCCGAAGGTTTTAAAGAGCGCAATTTGGTTGATACCCGCTACATCACCAAATTTTTTAAAAACTTCGTTGAAACCCATTTGGAGATTGCAGTCATCGAAGGCGATCGCCAGCCTTACGTGCAAACCGGCTCCGGAAAGCTCACCAGCTTTTTGCGGGCACAATGGGGATTGCTCAAAGTGCGCGATGCAAGTGATCGGCATCATGCGCTCGATGCAATCGTAATCGCTTGCGCCACCAAATCGATGGAACATCGGCTGACCCGCTACCACCAAGCCATGGAAATTTACACCGATAAGCCGCACGAAGCCGCCGAATTGCTCGATGTAAATACCGGCGAAATCACCAGCAGTCACTACCGAGATTTGCGCAAACAATTTCCAAAACCGTGGCCAGGTTTCCGCGATGATGCGATTGCCGCGCTGGAGACGGTTTTCGTTTCAAGGCCGCCGCGCCGCAAATGGAGCGGGCCGCTGCATAAAGAAACGATTTACGGCATCGGCAAAGATGCGGGTACGATTTCCCAGCGCGTTCGCATTGAAAACGTAAAGAAATCAACGCTTGAAAAGGCGATTGATCCCGTGCGTAATAAGCTGCTTTACGATGCGATCCGTGCGCGCTTGGAATTGCACAACGACGACATCAAAAAGGCTTGGATCACCCCGCTGGAATACGACAATGGCGGCGCAGTGCGGCAGGTTCGTGCGATTACCATTGAAGACAAAATGGGCGATGGTGTGCAAGTACGCGGCGGTATTGCAGCCAACGGGGAGATCGTGCGAGTGGATGTGTATAAGGATGCGAAAGGGAAAAACTATTTAGTGCCGATTTATATTTCTGATTTTGGGAAACCTATGCCGATGCGGGCGATTTATCAGGGTAAACCAATTTCGGAATGGCCAGTAATGGATCAAAGCTATTCCTTCGCGTTTTCGCTCTACAAAGACGACGTTATAGACATCGATGAGAAGGGACTTGTGTATTTTCAAAGCGTCCACAGCAGAACAAGCAATTTAAATGTCACGAGTTCAGACAGGAGCATGAAGTGGGACGGCGTTGGGCCTAAAACTCTTAAGAAATTCAACAAAATGTCTGTCGATATCCTCGGTCGAATCTCCTACGTAAAAAAGGAACGCCATCTTGCCTTGGCAAAACGTCCTCATCAGTCAGCCGACTAAGCTCTCGATTAAGCTTGGCAATCTGAGCGTCTCGCAAGCGGGGCGGGAACTTACCCTGCCGCTTGATGATATTGCCACGCTCACGTTGGAGAGCCCGCAGATCTCGCTCACCATGCCCGTGCTCGCCGCTTGCGCCGCGCGCGGCATCGCGGTTATCGTTTGTGATGACAAGCATACGCCAAACGGATTGCTGCTGCCGGTCGGCCAACACAGCAAGGCTGCGGAAATCGCCGCCCGCCAGCATGAGTGGACGCTGCGCTTTCGCGCCTTGATCTGGGCGCAATTGACCGAAGCGAAAGTGCGCGCGCAAAGTGCCGTGCTCCATACCTGCGGCGCAAAATCGGCACGGCTCACTCGTATCATCGCAGAAATCACGGCGGAGAATGCCGCCGAGAAAGAAGCTCAAGCCGCCCGCCTTTACTGGCCGCTGCTCTTCAGCGAGGGCTTTACCCGGCAGGGAATGAGTAGCGTGAGCTTCGCGCTTGATTATGGGTATACGGTCGTGCGCGCGGCGGTTGCCCGCGCGCTCATTGCATACGGATTTCACACCGCGTGGGGCGTCCATCACCGGCATCCGCAAAATGCCTTCAACCTCGCCGACGATTTCATTGAGCCCTTCCGCCCCTTCGTCGATTGGTGGGTGCGCGGCGATGGCACGCTCGATCAAAGTGATACTCCGCTCACGCTCGCGCAACGCGCTCGGCTGACGCAAGCCTTGCAAATTGAATGCGTGCTGGAAGGCAAGCTCTATAGCCTACAAACCGCAATCGACCGCGCCGCGCAATCGCTCGCCACTGCCAGCGCGAGCGGCAATGCGGCGCACATTAAGCTGCCCTATGCGCCGCAGGTATGGAAACTCAGCGAAAGCCTGCCCGACGGTTAAATTCAAGCCCAACATCCGCGCCTGCAAGGAACGACCGCGATGCCAAACGCCACGCCCCACTACATGCACCTTTTCATCTTTTTCGATTTGCCTACGACGACGAAAAGCGCGAAGCGCGAATACGTGCGCTTTCGGAACTTTCTGCTCAATGAAGGTTTTGATATGATTCAGTTTTCGGTGTACGTGCGATTGCTGCCGGGGCCTAAAGCGGCCGCTCGGGAATTGCGTAACGTTGAAAACAACGTGCCACCCGATGGTAACGTGCGATCACTAGTCATCACCGATCAGCAATACGCGAGAATGGGGTTGCTCATTGGCCCGCGCACCGTGCGCGAAACGCACGTAAAGGCGACGCAGCTCTTACTTTTATAGGAATTTGATAGTGGCTATCCGCACAGAAAAAAAGTCCTCGCCCCTTTCGGGACAAGGACTTACGCGGGATCAAGTGTAGCGAACTGGAATGGGATCAGGGGCTACAACCACGGTAAAGCACTGGGAGAGCGGCCTCAAAGTGTAGCGAACTGGAATGGGATCAGGGGCTACAACCATGGGGTATTGACATACACCAAACTTGGGAGTGTAGCGAACTGGAATGGGATCAGGGGCTACAACGTAGGTAGCGAACCTATGCCGTAAATCCATAGTGTAGCGAACTGGAATGGGATCAGGGGCTACAACCAGAGAAACGCGCTTGAACTAAATAAGATTAGTGTAGCGAACTGGAATGGGATCAGGGGCTACAACACCCAGCAATAGAGTTTGCCTACGACCCAGAGTGTAGCGAACTGGAATGGGATCAGGGGCTACAACGCCTTACACTATCACCAGCCACCAAGGTTGAGTGTAGCGAACTGGAATGGGATCAGGGGCTACAACAGCGCGATGCGCTCGCTCGTTGGCACGTTGAGTGTAGCGAACTGGAATGGGATCAGGGGCTACAACCACGGCGGTCGCGTGTGGGTGCTGCATATCAGTGTAGCGAACTGGAATGGGATCAGGGGCTACAACCTCGGATATAAAATTGTTACAGCGCACGATAGTGTAGCGAACTGGAATGGGATCAGGGGCTACAACACGCAATCGGCGGCAGCCGCGTTGCGCCGCAGTGTAGCGAACTGGAATGGGATCAGGGGCTACAACTTGCATCCGCAAGCGGTTCGGCCTCAAGGTAGTGTAGCGAACTGGAATGGGATCAGGGGCTACAACCCTACCGCCGGTGCTAACAACGCCGTGCGAAGTGTAGCGAACTGGAATGGGATCAGGGGCTACAACACAGCTAATTGACAAGATGCTGAAAGATGAAGTGTAGCGAACTGGAATGGGATCAGGGGCTACAACATCTACCTTCGATTTCGTCATGCAAAACTTAGTGTAGCGAACTGGAATGGGATCAGGGGCTACAACAGATTTCTGCGATCACTAAAGCGACGGCACAGTGAAGCGAACTGGAATGGGATCAGGGGCTACAACGTGATCGCCGTATTCTTGGGCTTGACGATTAGTGTAGCGAACTGGAATGGGATCAGGGGCTACAACACACGTACTGCAACTACCTTACCTGCGGCGAGTGTAGCGAACTGGAATGGGATCAGGGGCTACAACGCGATCAATGACGGCGGCTTTAACGGCTAAAAGTGTAGCGAACTGGAATGGGATCAGGGGCTACAACTGTTTGTAATAAATAGTTCCGGCTATGACGAGTGTAGCGAACTGGAATGGGATCAGGGGCTACAACCGGCGGGCTTGAATGCGCTTACCAGCGCATAGTGTAGCGAACTGGAATGGGATCAGGGGCTACAACTCAAACGGCCACCACCACGTAATCCGTAGGAGTGTAGCGAACTGGAATGGGATCAGGGGCTACAACCCACCTTTAACGACGCAGCATTGTGTTTGAAGTGTAGCGAACTGGAATGGGATCAGGGGCTACAACTAAGCGATGATAACCGCGTCAACCATATCGAGTGTAGCGAACTGGAATGGGATCAGGGGCTACAACCGACGCGAGTGCGCCCCCTCTCGGGGGCACCCGCGCATCGAGTGGCTGCGCCACAGGTCACTAAAAAATCAATACCTGCGGCGCAGATTTGCCATTTTTGAGCCATTTCTGCGCCGCAGGTATTGCCCAAATCCACGTCAAAACGCCCGACTCTCAAGATTGAGATACAACCTTGCCGCGCGGTCTCCTGCTGGGGCGGCTTACTGCCCGTGCTGCGAGCACATCGCGCGCGCCCGCCGGTGAAGTAGCGCTTTATGATGAAATCAAGCTCTGCGCCAGCATGAGGTCTTGCAATGTTTAGTGTTTTTACGCCAACGCATAATGCGCGTTTTTTAAGCGATACGTTTCAGTCTTTACTTCAGCAAACGCGCACCGATTGGGAATGGCTCTTGGTGCCAAACAATGGCGCGGTGATTCCCGATGAAATTGCTGCGCATGCGCAGGTGCGGGTGATGCCAGCGCCAGATTGGGTCTCGCGCTTGGGCGTGGGCGCATTGAAGCGATTTGCTTGCGAGCATTGTGCGGGCGATTGGTTTGTTGAGCTTGATCATGATGATTTTTTGATGCCTGAGGCACTGGCTGAGCTCGCGCTCGCGGCAGAAGCAGGCGCGGGTTTCGTTTACTCTGATTGCGCAAATTTCCGGGCTGATTTTTCAAGCGAAATTTTTGATGCGGCGTATGGCTGGGAGAGCTACCCAGTGGAATTTGCGGGCATTTCTTATACGGCCATGCGATCTTTTGCGGCGAACGCGAGCTCGCTGCATCAAATCTATTACGCGCCTAATCATTTTCGGGCATGGCATCGCGATGCTTATCAAAAATCAGGCGGGCATGATTCATCGATGCCGGTGGCCGATGACCATGATTTGGTCTGCCGCACTTATCTGGCGGGCGTGCCTTTCACCCACATCGCGAAATGCCTTTACCTTTATCGCTTGATCGAAGGTGGTGAAAATACTTACATCAAACGCAACGCCGAAATTCAAACGCGGCAGCAAGCGCTTTCCAATCAATACGTCTACGCGCTGATCGAGGAGTGGGCAAGGCGCGAGGCATTGCCGATTTACGATTTGGGCGGCGCACACAATTGCCCCCCGGGTTTTCTCAGCGTTGATCTGGTGGGCGCAGACGTTAATTGTGATATTCGCAATGGCTTGCCCTTTGCATCAGATTCGGTCGGGTGCATCCGTGCATTTGATTTCTTGGAGCATATTCCGACCTGCGTCGATTCGGCTTGCAATCATGGGGCAGATGGCGCAAGCGCGCGCTGCGTGGTGGGCGTGATGAATGAAATTTATCGGGTATTGGCGCCCGGCGGTTGGCTCATTTCGCGCACGCCCTCAACCGACGGGCGCGGCGCATTTCAAGACCCAACGCACGTCTCTTACTGGAACCCGAATTCATTTTGGTATTACACCCGTCGCGAGCAGGCGCGATTTGTGCCGGGCATCACCGCAAAATTTCAGGCGGCGCGCATCTGGCAATCATTCCCAACTGAGTGGCACAAAACCCACAATATTTTGTACGTTTACGCTGATTTAGTCGCGCTAAAAGGGCAGCGCCAGCCCGGCATAAAGGAAATTTGAAATCCTAGGATATTTCAATATAAAAATACCCTTTTGGGATAATTTCAACCTAAAATGTTCCTTTCCGTATTCAATTAATCCGCTTTGAGTCCTCGTTCGCCGACAAATTTGCTCAAAATTACGATTGCAGGCTTCAGCCTCGCGGTGCTCAATGCTTTCGCAGCCACACAAACAACGGTTGACCCCACAACCGTGCTCTCGCTTGGCAATGGCGAGCTCGATTTGTGTTGCGGCGATTTACTCATCGCAGGCCGATTAGAAATCGGCAACGGGCGCATTCGTAATGCGCGCACGATCCGCATCGCGCCGACCGGCACGCTCGCGGCTGGCAACGGCCAGATCGAAATCGGTGGAAGCTTTGAAAACGAAGGAAGTTTTCAAGCTGGCACCAGCGTGGTGAGCTTCGTTGACCTCGACTGCGCAATCCCTAATCGCCAAATCACTGGCTCAAACCAATTTTCGAGTCTCATCGTCAATAGCAGTATTGGGCAATCGCTCAGCTTTCCCGCTGGGCTCACGCAAACCGTAAGCCAACGATTAGTTCTGACCGGAACCCTAGCGCTCGCACTGCCGCTCAATGGCGCACCCGCAGGCACGGCATGGAACATCAACCTGCTACCGAGCGCGACGCAAACCATCACCAACGTGGCCGTTACCGACGGCGCTGCCACCGGACAATATCTCGCGCCCACGCAGACTAATCGCGGCATCGGAAGTGCCGTGCGTTGGTTTATAGAAGAAGCGAAAGAAGTGCCGCTGAGCATCGCTGCACTGACCACGATTTTGATTGCATTTCTCGCAATGCTGCACTTGCGCTTTGCGCAGGCTCGGCGCGCGCGCATCCGTTTAATTGGAAGAAATTTATGAGCTTAGAAAACCCAACAAACCTTTTAAACGGAAGCTCAAATATGAAACTCGCCGTCGTGCCGCAAAGCCTGCGGCGCGCTGAGGCTGCGCGCGCAATCGTGGGCCCACGATACGCGGTGGCGCATCGGCAGTTTTTCGTGCGCCCGATTTTTGCAAGCTTGATCTTCGCAGCGATTAGCGCCCCGCTTTCCGCCGCTGATGTGGTGGCACTTTGCGCCCCCGCCGCTGGCAGCGTGGTAATCAAGCAATGCGGCGCGCAAGCTTCAACCGCGATTTTTGAATCCGCCGGGAGCATCCTCTTCCCCGGCATACTCGCCGCTGCGCCGCAGCCGATGTTTATGTGCTACGACCCGAGCACGGCCCGCTTAGGGCCATGCCTCACCGCGCCGATCGGGCCGCAGGGAGCGCAAGGCGCTCAAGGCAGCGCGGGTAGCGCCGGTGCGCAAGGGTTTCAAGGAAGTGTGGGCGCAATTGGTGGCGCTGGCGCACAAGGTTTTCAAGGGTTTCAAGGGCTTATTGGTGTGCAGGGCGTTGTCGGCGCGCAGGGTTTTCAAGGCGTCGTTGGTGCAACGGGTGCTTTAGGTGCGCAAGGATTTCAAGGTATCGTTGGTGTGCAAGGCGTTCAAGGGGTCGTCGGTGCGGTCGGAGCCGTAGGGGCGCAGGGTTTTCAAGGCGTTCTCGGTGCAACGGGTGCTGTAGGTGCGCAGGGCGTTGTCGGTTCAACCGGCGCGACCGGGCCGCAAGGTTTTCAAGGCGCTGTAGGTGCAACTGGCGTTGCAGGCGCGCAGGGATTTCAAGGTAACGCCGGTGCGGTAGGCGCAACGGGTGCAGTCGGAGCGCAGGGATTTCAAGGTAACGCCGGTGCAGTAGGCGCAACCGGTACTGCGGGTGCGCAAGGTTTTCAAGGTAACTCTGGTGCAGTAGGCGCAACTGGCGCAGTCGGTGCAACCGGTGCTATCGGACCAGCGGGCGCAACCGGCGCGACCGGTGCAGCTGGAGCGCAGGGATTTCAAGGCAATGCGGGCGCAACTGGTGCAACTGGCATTGCAGGCGCGCAAGGATTTCAAGGTAACGCCGGTGCGGTAGGAGCAACCGGTGCTATTGGGCCGACAGGTTCAACCGGCGCAACCGGTACTACAGGTGCACAAGGATTTCAAGGTAACGCCGGTGCAGTAGGCGCAACTGGCGCGGTCGGTGCAACCGGTGCTATTGGACCAGCGGGCGCAACCGGTGCTGTCGGAGCGCAGGGATTTCAAGGCAACTCGGGTGCAACAGGTGCAACAGGTGCTATTGGACCGACAGGTTCAACCGGCGCAACCGGTACTGCGGGTGCGCAAGGATTTCAAGGTAACGCGGGCGCGGCAGGAGCAACCGGTGCTATTGGACCGACAGGTTCAACCGGCGCAACCGGTGCGACCGGTGCTGTCGGAACGCAGGGATTTCAAGGCAATGCGGGCACAACCGGAGCAACTGGCGTTGCAGGCGCGCAGGGATTTCAAGGCAACTCTGGTGCGGTAGGTGCAACAGGTGCTATAGGTGCTATTGGACCGACGGGTTCAACCGGCGCAACCGGTACTGCGGGTGCGCAAGGATTTCAAGGTAACG
>JANPBT010000056.1:0-8236 GCA_031430575.1 Betaproteobacteria bacterium
GCTTGCTTGAGCACGGGCATCAGCACCGGCGTCATGATTAGCACGGTGGGTGAAAAATCAAGCGCAGTTCCCACCACGAGCACCAACATCATAAGCGCGAAAGTCAGTAGCATTTTGTTGTCCATGAGCGGGCGCACGAGATCGGCCAATTGCTGCGGAATGTTGGCGGTCGTGATGAGCCACGACGATACTCCGGCTGCGGCGACGAGAAACATAATCACTGCAGTCGTTTGCGCGGCACGCAGAAATAGTTCAAACAATTGCTTAATCTTAATTTCCCGATAAATCACTGTGCCCACGAAAAGCGAGTAGGCCGCAGCAATGACAGCCGCCTCGGTGGGCGTAAAAACGCCAAACTTTAACCCGCCAATAATGACCAGCGGCAGCGTCAGCGCCCACGCAGCGTTGCGGGTCTCAGTGATGCGCTCGGCCATCGAGCGCTTTTGCTCGGCTTGCACGTTATCGCGCTTAATTGACCAACGCCAAGCAATCATGATCGCAACACCCATCAATATGCCGGGAACAATGCCCGCAATAAAAAGTTTAGTAATCGATACCCCACCCGCGACCCCATACAAAATCATACCGATCGATGGTGGAATCACCGGCGCGATGATGCCGCCGCACGCGATTAACCCGCAGGAGCGATTGATGTCGTATCCCGCTTTTCGCATCATAGGCACCAGCACTGCAGCAAGCGCCGCGGTATCTGCCACAGCGGAGCCCGAGAGTGACGCCATGATCACAGCAGCGAACACGGCGACGTAGCCTAAGCCGCCGCGAATGTGGCCGATCCAGGCCATTGCCATCGTGATGATCCGCCGCGTCATGCCACCGGCGTTCATAAATTCACCGGCCAACATGAAGAACGGCACGGCCAGTAGCGGGAAACTGTTGGCACCATCCCACATATTCTGAATGACGATTTGCGGATCACTGATGCCGAGATACCACATCATGGCAAGCCCGCAGCCGATGAGCGCAAAGGCGACAGGCATGCCCAACGCCATAAGCCCAAGCAACGAGGAAATGAAAACGAAAATGGTCATGCTTTCACCCCAGAAATCTGCGCGGGTGCAGCGTCGGCCATTCCTTCTTCCATGACATCACACAACTCATCGTCAGTGACCTGCCCGGTAAACAAGCGGTAAAGATTGTTCGCGCACATGATGCCAATCGCGGTACCCGTTAAATAACTGATGCCGAGCACCCAGACCATACTGAGCTGGGCCACTGGCGAGGCGTTGCCGCTGATGATGTCATGCTGCAGGTAAGTGCCATAGACCATGTAACCGCAGCAAATCAACATCATAAATTGGCAAATTCCCCAACACACTTTGCGTCCGGCAGTGGGCAGCATTTGCACCACCATGTCCACGCCCAAATGGGCGCGCCGACGCATACCGACAATCGCACCGATAAAGGTCATCCACACAAATGCGAACCGGGGTATTTCTTCCGAGAGATCAATCCCGGTATTAAAGCCAATGCGCAACACCACGTTACCAAACACCATCACAAACATCACCACGAGGCAAAGTACCATCAGACTTTCGAGGGCGCGAAAAAATAAGTCTATTGCTTTTTGAAATGCAGCGTTCATCGCACGCCCTCCTTTAGGTCAAAGATTATTTTGCTGCGCGTGCTTTGGCGATTTCAGCAAAAAAGTCTTTTACAAACTCTTCGCCAATAATCGGTGCAAATTTCGCAATCACTGGCTTCACCCGATCTTGAATGCGGGCGAGCTCGGCATTTGAAACGTTGTTAACGGTTACGCCAGCGGCCGCAAACTTCTTAACAACGTCAACATCACCTTGCTCAAGCAATTTACGCTGCAATAAGCCTGCTTCCACCGCTGCTTTTTGCAAGCCCGCTTTATCTGACGCCGAAAGGGTATCCCAAAATTTCTTTGATGCCACGAGCGCAACTGGTGTGTAAACGTGATTGGTTACAGAGATAAATTTCTGCACCTCTTGCATTTTGTTGGAATACATGTGCACCAGCGGATTTTCTTGGCCATCGAGTGCTTTTGTTTCAAGCGCCGGGAAAACCTCTGAAAACGCCATCGGCACGGCGTTAGCGCCAATCGTTTTCCATGTTTCGAGTGCGACCGGGTTTGCCATCACGCGCACTTTCAAGCCCGCGATGTCTTCCATCTTATTTACCGAGCGTTTGCTATTCGATAAATTGCGAAAGCCCATGCCGGTCCAGGTTAAGCCGACCAAACCGCTGGCCTCAATGCTCGCAAAAAGTTTCTTCGATGATGCACCGTCAAGCACGGCATAGACTTCTTTTTCGTTTTGGAACATGAACGGCAAATCCCAGATTTGCACTTCTTTCACCCGCGACGAAAGCGGTGCGAGCGTACCGATATAGAGCTCTTGCGTGCCAGCTTGCACCGCCTGCAACTGCTTCTCATCGCTACCCAACACGGCACCGTGGAACGCTTGTACTTTGACGTTGTTGTTGGTGTAGGTCGCCGCTAATTCGGTGAACTTATTCATCGCCGCCGCTTGCGGATGACTCTCCGGCATCGCATGGCCAATTTTGGCTTTTACTTCTGCTAAAACATGCGCCGAGCCGATCATAAGGGCTAATGCACATAGTTTTGAAATTGTTTTCATTTCACATCTCCTGAGTTGAACTTTAAACTTCACTTTTCTACAAAACAGCGAGAATCCCGCCGTCCACATAAATCATCTGACCTTGCACAAAATTAGATGCGCTTGACGCTAAGAAAATCGCAGCGCCAACCAATTCCTCGGGTTGCCCCCAGCGCCGAGCAGGCGTGCGCTGCTTCACCCAAGCGTCAAACGTTGGGTTGTCAATCAACGCCTGATTCATCTCAGTGGCCATATATCCCGGCCCAATTGCATTGGCTTGAATGTTATGAATCGCCCATTCGGCAACCATCGTGTGCGTGAGCATCTTGATGCCACCCTTTGCTGCCGTGTATGGCGCAACAGTCGCCCGCCCTGCCGCACTCATCAACGAGCCAATATTGATAAATTTGCCACCGGAGCCCCGGGCGATCATGCGCGACGCGGCCTCGCGCGCAACTAAAAATGCACCGGTTAAATTGGTGTCGAGTACGCGTTGCCAATCTGCACGCGCCAACTCGATGATGGGTTTGCGAAACTGAATGCCCGCGTTATTGACGACGATGTCGACGGTGACGCCTTGGGCATCCAACGCCGCGAACGCCGTCACAATTTGATCTTCGCAAGCCACATCAAATGCAGCCTCAATAACGTCAAAGCCCTGCGCACGCAATACTTTGGCGGCCGCTGCCAAGCGGGTCGTGTCGACGCCATTTAAGACAATGCGTGCGCCTGCCGCCGCATAGCCTTGCGCAATTGCATAGCCTAATCCGCGCGAAGAGCCGGTAATAAGCGCTGTTTTGCCTTGCAAACTAAAAAGTTGAGTTGACATGATGCGTTAGGCTTTCGTGCGCCGCACGGTTAGATCGCTACGTTGGTAAATTTCCGCACGGAGCTCGACGCCCAAACCGATACCTTCCATCGGGTACACGAAGCCGTTTTCGATACGGGGCACAACGGTGACGAGCTCGTTGTACCAACCCCGATAGAACGCGCGAACTGATTCTTGAATGAGCGTATTGGGTTGTGAAAATGACATGTGCACCGCTGCAATAAACCCAACAGGCCCAATGCAATCGTGCGGAGCGAATGGGCGATGCCAAGTTTCAGCGAGGGCTGCGATCTTGCGGCCTTCGGTGAGACCACCCGACCAACATAGATCCACCATGGCGACATGCAGTGCATCGCGATCCAAAAAATCTTTATAGGGCCAGCGCGATCCCAGCGTCTCACTCGCACACACCCAAACGCTCGTCGAGCGCGCATACTCTGCCAGTGCTTGTGGCGAGTTCATACGAATTGGGTCTTCGTACCACATGGGCGCATACGGCTCCAGCACTTTTGCGATCTGCTTAGCCGCAGGTAAATTCCATAACGAGTGGAACTCGACCATGATGTCTATTTTGTCGCCGACCGCTTTGCGAATTTTCTCGAACGGTTCAATGGCTTTTTTCATCTGCGCAGCAGAAATATACAACCCATTATTTTCGATTGCAGCAGGATCGAATGGCCATATTTTCATCGCGTTGATGCCGTGGCTTAGCAAATCTTCTGCCAAGACATCGGCGTGATTCATGAAGCCATCGAGGTCTTCATAGGGTGAAGATTCCTCGCCCAAGCTCCAATTTGAAACAGGTCGAATATTGGCCGAGCGCACGTAGCGCGTGCCGGCGCAGGTGTTGTAGATGCGCAATTTGTCGCGGCAAAGTCCGCCGAGCATTTGATGCACCGGTTGACCGCACACTTTGCCAAAAATATCCCACAGCGCGATGTCGATCGCCGATGCAGCGCGATACTCTACTCCAGTAGACGATTGGGCCATTGGCAGATTGACGAGCTCTTTATTGAGCGCCTCGATGTGGAGCGGATTTTTCCCGATCACCCGCTGGGCCAGCGTATCGTGGATATGGGCTTCCACCGCGCCTGCACCGTAGAACGTTTCCCCAAGGCCGATCACACCTTGATCGGTATGGACGCGCACCCAAAGCACATTAGAGAATTCACCCAGACGAATGGTTTCAATCTCAGTAATTTTGATGTTCATACGTTTTCTTTTTTGCGCTGCCGGGGTGCACCAGCGTTTTTGGCGACGATCTGCAGGCTTTCTGCGGCCCAGCTTTCAACGATTTGTTCCATTGCGCGCCGCGCGTTTTCTGGTTTTTTTGCAACGATGGATAAATAGACATCTGTGTGCCAGGCTTGCGAGGTACGCCCTTGATCCTTCGAATGGGTCGTAAATTGAATCGCAAAGCGCAATGCGCCTTCGATGCTGTGGCGCAGGCCGCGCAAAAGCTCATTGCCAGACGCATCAAGGATGGCGAGGTGAAAGCGCAAATCCGCATTGATATGCGTGGTTAGATCGGTTGTCTCCGTCATCTCGCGAAATGCATCGGTTATGGCCGCCAGCGCCGCAGGCGACGCACGTTGGGCAGCGATCTCGGCGGCCGCTGGCTCAATAATGCGGCGCAGATCAATAACGTCGCGCACCAATTGCGGGTCGAATTCCCCCGCAAAGCGCCAGCGCAAAATATCTGGGTCGAGATTATTCCATTGCGTCGCCTCACGAACAGTCGTGCCGATGCGCGTCCGCACACGAATGAGGTTTTTTTGCGCGAGTACTTTGATGGCCTCGCGCACGACCGTGCGGCTCACACCAAGCTCGGCCACGAGCGCGTCTTCAATCGGCAGCAAGCTTTCTGGCGCATAGTCACCGCGCACGATGCGGGAGCCGAGCTCATCGACAATGTGGTCGTGTAAGCGTTTGGGGCGGTTATCTGTCATTGCATTCATTCATACTATCATAGCATCAATAATAGGTCTTGACAAATGCTGTCGCTAACGTCTCCCACCGCGAATCTCTATCTAACTGTTTTAATTGACTTATATCGCCAATCTCGCAGACTTTAGGCTAGCGCTTAGGTGTGCCGTGCGCACAAAAAATACCACGGATGAGACAAATCTGCGCCGCAGGTATTGCTCGATTTGTATACTTGAATACCCATTGAGCCCTCAAACTCCGCATGACGACGCTTACAAAACTATCGCTTTACACCGATCCCGTTGATGGTTGCGCCAAGTTCCGAGAATCTGCGATACCGTTGCCTGAGGGAAATCCAGCCTCGCAATTGAGCGCCCTGATGCCGAGCGGCGGACTCCAATTGCGAATGAGTCCTGTGGGCTTTCGAAGCCAATTTCATTGCTCAGTCAATCCGCAGTGGGTTTTCATTTTGAGCGGCGTGATGGAGATCGGCCTGCAAGATGGCAGCTCCCGGACTTTCGCCGCTGGTGAGCATTTTTATTCAGAAGATTGTCTTCCTGCTGGAGCAACGTTTGATGCCACCGTGCACGGCCACTGGTCGCGCCAGGTCGGGTCTTCTCCGCTGGTGACCGCATTTGTGCGCGGGTAATCCACCTATTTGCGTTTGAAGTTTTTTCGCCCAAATCTACTTATACCTGCGGCGCAGATTGATGCCTTTTATCGTGCAAAAAATAAAAAAGCCTGCTCAACGCAGGCTTATTTCTTTATTAACGTCGTAATTACGTGAGGTCTTTTGCCAACGCGTTACGTACGTTATCCGGTAGCTCAGTCATTTGATGCTTGTAGCGTGGATGATCGACGCCCATACCGATTGACGCGCCGGCTTTGAGATTTGATTTCATCTCGGCTTTCAGCTCAAAGCGCATGAAATGCACTGCGGACGTTTTGAATTCGTTTTCGCGCTCTAAATCTTCATCGCTAATCGCATAGACCTTCGATGAGCCTTCAACCTGCACCCAAACGCGGTCTTCGATACCGATCAGTTCAGATAGCTTTTTGGCGCGCTCATTAGCCTCTTCATACTCGATCATCATCGTGCATTTAAGATTGCTGCCATCGGGGATGAGCGGGTTGTAGGCATCAAGCTCATCTTTGATGCCAGATTCGTCGAACGTCTTCTCGATCCGGAGCATTTCCTGGATTTGATAGCGAACCGTCATCTCATCTTCAAAGATGAGCGTGAGGTTAGGACCAAGGTGCACGGAGCGATTTTTCTTGTGCTCCATGACTTGCGCGCGGAAGTCATCACGACGTTTCGCGTATTCTTCGAGAGACCAAAGGCTGTCGCGTGTAATGCGACCGCCGCGTTTTTCAGATTTTCGAGTAGACACTGCCATTTTCAATTAAAGCCCGTAAGCGATTCGTAACAAGGTGAGCGGGTGCTCTTTTTTTGCCTTCGGTTTCACGCCACCATTGAGCTCGGTCATCCCTTGCTGTATGTGACGTCCCGCGATCGCACAATCGGAGCTGATATAGTCAGGCTCATCTTGTGCCATCTGCCGAAAGACGGGTTTACCGATCTTCATCGACATTTCGTAATACTCCGATTTCACGCCCCACGTGCCATCATGACCCGAGCAGCGCTCCACCGTATTGACCGTCGTTTCTGGGATGAGTTGCAACATTTCGCGCGTTTTCTGGCCGACGTTTTGGACGCGACTGTGACACGGGATGTGATACGAGACTTTCCCTAGCGATTGCTTGAATTCGATGCGCATCAAACCATCTTTATTGCGCTGCACAAAGTACTCAAACGGATCGAACATTGCAGATTTTACGGCTAAAACATCAGAATCGGAAGGGAAAAGTAGCGGTAATTCCTGTTTAAACATCAGCGTACAGGAGGGAACTGGCGTGACAATTGCATATCCGTCCTTAGCTAGCCTTGCCAAAACTGGAATATTGATATTTTTATGACGTTCGACTGCTTCGAGATCACCCAACTCGAGCTTTGGCATTCCGCAGCACGTTTCCTTCTCAACAATCACGTACGGAATCTCGTTGTGGTCCAAGATCGCGATGAGGTCATGGCCGATTCCAGGCTCGTTGTAATTCACGTAGCAGGTGGAATAAATCGCGACCTTACCTGGCGTACGCTGACCGTCTTTTACCGGGTATGAAATACCGCGGTGTTTGGCGGTGCTGCGAAACTTTGCAGAGTCATATTCGGGCAATTGCCGATCCGCTGCAATGCCGAGCACGTTATCCATCACGGCGCGCGCGGCTCCATTTTTGTTGATGCCATTGACCACCTGAACCACGATTGGAATCGTCGCCAACTTACCGAGAGTATCGGTCGATGACAGTAGGCGATCCCGAAATTTTGCTCCAGAATTTTTGTATTTGATGGCCTTTGCGCGCAGCATGAGATGCGGAAAATCGAGCGCCCACGGATGCGGCGGCGTGTACGGGCATTTAGTCATGTAGCAAACATCGCAGAGGTAGCACTGATCGACGACTTTATCGTAATCTTTTTTGTCGATACCATGCACTTCGCCGTCTTTGGTTGCATCCACTAAATCAAATAAAGTCGGAAAACTATTACACAGGCTCACGCAGCGGCGGCAGCCATGGCAGATATCAAAAACACGCTCCATTTCGGCGAGCAGTTTTTCGCTCTCATAAAACGCAGGATTTTTCCAATCGATAATATGGCGGGTGGGCGCTTCGAGATTACCTTCGCGTTGCATGGTGTACCTGAGAAAAAATTAACAACTGAATTCAAAATACCTGCGGCGGGGGGTTTTGTTTTTTTTTAAAAAAAAAAATGAAAAAAAAAAAAAAAATATCCCCACGGAATAGAAACAAAATAATTAAA
>JANPBT010000057.1:0-1807 GCA_031430575.1 Betaproteobacteria bacterium
CAGCACCAGCACCAGCACCAGCACCAGCACCAGCACCAGCACCAGCACCAGCACCAGCACCAGCACCAGCACCAGCACCAGCACCAGCACCAGCACCAGCACCAGCACCAGCACCAGCTCCGCCACCGCCACCGCCACCGCCACCGCCACCGCCACCGCCACCGCCTGCAAGTGGATTGGCGTACAGCACGACGTTTGCCATGACCGAGAGCCCGATGGTCGAGGACGGCCGCTGGATTCAAGCGGGTACCGTGGCCGGCGCAAACTGGCAGAACGTGCAGACCAGCGCGGGCCTGTGCTATGGCGCGGGGCCCGCGCTGAACTACGAAGACTGCACGGCCTGTAGAAACGACTTCAACAATGCCAGCCACCGCGCCCGAGCCACGATTCACAAACAAGCGGGCTATACCCCGCCCTCGACGCACGAGGTCGAGTTGGTCGTTGCGGTCAACATATCCGCGAACCGGGTCCAGCTCTATGAGTGGCTGTGGAGCCACGCGGGCAGCATGCAGATCGTGCGCTGGGGAGGCGCGCCGGGCGACTTCAAGTTCGACTTGCCTGCGACTGGGGCGGGTGCCGGCGTACCCAACCACGGCGATGTGATGGAGTTCCGCTACGACGCCACGAATCCGGCCGTCGTGGTGCTGACCTGCTACGTGAACGGCAGCCTAATTGCCACGGTAACCGACAACACACCGCAGCGCATACTGAGCGGCAACCCGGGCCTGAGCTTCTTCGCGCGCGCCGGCGGTGGCCTGAACATGAGCGCCTACTGCTTCAGCGACTGGTCGTGCTCCAGCCCTGCGTGACGGCGAGTCGCATTGTTGATGTGGTGCATCGGGTTGTGCCCGGCGTGTTCGACGCATCGGCTGCGCGCGCCCTTGATACCAGCCTCAGAAGAACGCATCCATGAGAGGAGAAATGGCCAGGGGCGCCGCGTGGATGGTGCTTTTTCGTCTGTTCGATCGCAGCGTCGGTATCGTCAGCACCGCCATACTGGCGCGCTTGCTGATACCGGCCGACTTCGGGCTCGTGGCGATGGCCATGTCCGTCATCGCGGTGATCGAATTGATCACGGCCTTCAGCTTCGATATCGCGCTGATTCAGAAGCAAGACCCGCAGCGCGAACATTACGACACCGCCTGGACACTCAATTTGCTGGCGACGACCGCGGGCGCGAGCGTCACAGTGCTGCTGGCCTATCCCGCGGCCGCCTACTATGGCGACCCCCGCCTTGCGCCGGTCATGTTGGCGATCGGCGCCGCCTGGCTGGTGTCCGGGTTTGCAAACGTCGGCACGGTGGACTTTCGGCGCAACTTGGACTTTGCCACCGAGTTTCGGATGCTGGCGATCCGGCGCGTTATCACCTTCGTGGCGACCATGGGCGCGGCTTGGCTGTTCAAGTCTTACTGGGCGCTCATCATCGGCACGGCCGCTGGGCGCATCTCAGGCTTGGCGCTGAGCTATGCGATGCACCCGTTCCGGCCGCGGCTCTCGCTCAAATACACCCGCGAGCTGCTGTCGTTTTCCGGCTGGATTCTTCTCAGCAGCCTTGCCGGCGTGTTGTTGAGTCGTGTGCCGCATTTTTTTATTGGCCGCAATTTTGGCGCGCAAAGCCTGGGTGCCTACACGGTCAGCGCTGAAATAGCACTCTTGCCGCAGACCGAACTGGTGGCGCCCATCAATCGCGCGCTCTTCCCTGCCTACGCACGAATGGTGTCCGATCTGGATGCGTTTCGACGCACCAGCGTCGAAGCCACCACCGCCATATTCTTGTTCATCCTGCCGATCAGCATCGGTGTCGCCT
>JANPBT010000058.1:0-22343 GCA_031430575.1 Betaproteobacteria bacterium
AATGTCGGCTCGCCCGCCGCGCCCCCACCCTAACCCTCCCCCGCTGGGGGAGGGAACGCGCTGAGAGTTTCGCCTGAGTCCATCGTTAGAACTCATTGGGTTGAAGTGTTAATTTCTCCTGAAAATTGCCAAATCTGCGCCGCAGGTATTGATGAAATGAAATTCGTATAAAACCTGAGCTCGGCCGATTCCCGCTCGGTAAATCGCTAACTATGGCTATTTCTCTTTGAACTATGGCTATTTATGGCTATATTTACGGTTATGTTCAACACGCAAACCATCGAAATCACGCCAAATATCTTGGCGTTGCTCTCCAAGCTTGATCAGTTCAAGGGCAGATGGCGTGCGCTAAGCTCGCTTGCGCCTGAGAGGCTGCGCGCGCTGCGGCATGTGGCGACGATTGAAAGCATTGGCTCTTCAACGCGCATCGAAGGCAGCATGCTTTCTGATCACGATGTTGAAATTTTGCTCACCAAAATCGCGCTGAAATCTTTCAAAACGCGCGACGAGCAAGAAGTCGCGGGCTATGCGGAGGCGATGGAATTGCTCTTTAGTTCATATGAACACATTGCCTTTAACGAAAATCATATCGCGCAGCTGCATCGCGATCTGTTGCGCTACAGTGAAAAAGATGAGCGCCATCGCGGGCACTACAAAACACATGAAAACCGCGTTGCGGCATTTGATGAAAACGGCAGAGAGATCGCAACGATTTTCGAGACCGCCGCGCCCCTTGATACCCCCCGGCTCATGCGCGAGCTGGTCGACTGGGTGCGTACCGCCCGGGAGCACGAAACGCTTCACCCGCTGCTCATCATTGCTGTATTCACGGTCGTTTTTTTGCAGATACACCCTTTTGAAGATGGCAATGGCCGGCTCTCGCGCATCCTCACCACGCTGCTGCTCCTGCAAGCGGGCTATGGGTATGTGCCCTATAGCTCGCTCGAATCAATCATTGAGCAAAACAAAGCCGGCTATTACATCGCGCTGCGCCAAACGCAAACCACCATTCGCACCGTTCAACCCGATTGGCAACCGTGGCTCGTATTTTTTCTAAGCGCGCTATGCTCGCAAGTTGCGCGGCTCGAAGAGAAAATTGACCGCGAAAAATTACTTCTCGCCCTGCCCAAACTCTCAAGCGAAATTTTGCTCCTCGCCCGCGAGCGCGGAAGGGTCACCATTGCGGACGTAATCGCGCAGACGGGAGCGAATCGTGGGACGATCAAACTGCACGTCGGCAAATTGGTGGCGGCTGGGTTGTTGGTGCAGAATGGCGTGGGGCGGGGGACTTGGTATGGGGTTGGGTGAATGTGCGGAGCGGACGCTGTTGCTTGTATTTTCTCCAAAGCGGAGTCAGCTATGTTTCAGCAGTTCAGTGCCGGAAAAATGCGACATATAAAATCAATATGAGTGGTGAGAAATGGACAACAAGAAAATCGATATTGAAAAGGTAGCCAAAGCGATCGAAGCCGACGCGGGTGAGTCGTTGCCTGATCTGCGGCAAGCTCTTACTGAGGCGAAAGCCGCGTGTGGTGGTGTTTCCAACACCGATTTGAAAAACCCCGTGAATCGATGACTTCTCCGATTTGAATTTACAAGGAATGCTCTATGACGGTCAGTGCCCATAACCCAGACCAGTACATGGCCAGTCTGCGGCAGATCATTGCCCAAGGACGCAAGCGGATCGGCCTTTTGGTCGGGGCGGGCGCGCCAGCGGGTATATGCCCTCCCGGTAGCGACAAGCCGCTGATTCCTGCAGTAGCTGGCCTTACCGACTTGGTGATGGAATCTCTGAAAATCGACTACGGCAAGACCTTGGACGCGGTAAAGTCCGAACTTGAAAGCCCGAACATCGAAACGATCCTGTCGCGAGTGCGGAGTTTGGCTGGTGTCATTGGCAAGACGAAGGTCCATGACCTCAACGGGGAAGGGTACAAGAAGTTGAGCGACGCGATCTGTGAGCAGATCGGCACCATCGTCAACAAGCCCCTTCACGACGGCCCTTCGCCCTACACAGAGCTTGTGACCTGGATCAGCGGCACGGGACGCGAACACCCGGTGGAAATTTTTACCACCAACTATGACTTGCTGTTCGAGCAGGCGCTGGAACGCACACGCGTTCCGTTCTTCGACGGCTTCAGCGGTTCTAGCGAGCCTTTCTTCGATCCCTCATCCGTGGCGAGCAATGATCTCCCGGCGCGTTGGACGCGTTTGTGGAAGCTGCATGGCTCACTGGGCTGGACCGCCAATGCGCGAGGTGAAGTGATACGCACGGGGAAGGCCGATGCGACCCACCTCGTGTTCCCCGAACATCTGAAGTACGACCAGACACAGAAAGCACCGTACGCCGCGCTGTTTGATCGCTTGCGGGCGTTCCTGATGACGCCCGACACGTTGCTGATCGCGACCGGGTTTTCCTTTGCCGACGCACACATCTCCGCGCGAATCGATGAGTGCCTGGCCGCAAATCCGTCGGCCAGTGTGTTCGCGTTCCAATTCAAGCCGCTCGAACAAGAAGTCCATGCCCGCGACATTGCTGGGCGCCGCGCCAATATGAGCTTGTATTCCCCGGACAAGGCCATGATCAATGGCATTGCCGCGCCGTGGATAACAGGCGAGATGCCGACACGCGACTGGGGTGCCATTCGAGCCACCTATTGGGGCATCGATGAGAAAAGCGGGCTCGCGCAATTTGAACTTGGCCGCTTCGACCGGCTCGCGCGGTTCTTCGCCTCATCACGCGCTGCGCAGCATTTCCTTCCGTCACCACCGACGACGGAGTCATCGACTGCAATAGCCGCCCACACGCCCGAGGACGCGGCGGCAGTACCACACGCAGGTGTTGCATGAACTCGAAGCCAACCCTATTGGGGCACGTGGGTGCCGTGACCGGCGCGACAGTCAGTATCCGGCAGTCGCCAAGCGTGGCCTCCGGCATCGCCATCATCGGCGGCAAGAGCTACCGTATCGGACAGGTAGGCAGTTTCGTGCGCATCCCACAGGGTTATCACGATCTTTACGGCATCGTTGCGGAGGTTGGAGCGAACGCGACGCCGGAGGCATCGCGCGAGCCCAATGATCGCGGAGACCGCTGGATGACGATCCAACTGGTCGGCGAGATCGTCGGCTCTTCCTTCGAGCGTGGAATCAGTCAATACCCAAGTGTCAACGATGAAGTGCACTTGGTCACCGAAGAAGACTTGGCTGTCATCTACGGTTCGGCTGACGGTGGACAGGTTGTCATCGGCCGCTTGGCCAATGCTGAAGGCATCTCAGTCCGTATCGACCTTGACAAGCTGGTCACACGACACAGCGCAGTGCTTGGTTCAACGGGCTCGGGGAAATCGACGACGGTCGCGAGCCTGCTGCGATCGATCGTCATGGGGGAAACCGGCGATGCCCAAGCGGGTTTTCCTCGCGCGAGTGTCCTGCTACTCGACGTACACGGAGAGTACAGCCGCGCCCTGAAATCCATCGCAACAGTTTTTCGGGTCAGCCCCAGTGATGGTGAAGAACCGTTGCACATCCCATTCTGGGCACTTGACCCCGCTGACCTGCTGACGTTCCTGATGGGGAAGCTCGACGACAAAGCCATGAGTCAGATCCTCGACAAGGTTCTGGACTACAAGATGACGCTCGCCAATGCGGTGTCGTTTGCTGGGTTGGACGTTACGTCGATGACGGCAGACAGCCCTATTCCGTTCAATCTGAAGAAGCTGTGGTTTGAGCTGGTCGACCCGGAGATCAAAACTTGGGAAGACTCGGCCAAGACCAAGCCTGCGCTCGTAGAGGCGGGCGATGCGCAAACATTGAAGGCACCCAAATACAAGCCAAATGGCTTGGGGTCAAGCGCGCCGTTCATCAACAACATTGGTGTTCTAAGCATCCGGCGGCCGTTGGATCAGATGCGGTCACGTCTTCTCGATCGACGCTATGACTTCTTGTTGCATCCTGGTGCCTGGGAGCCCAAACTCGATGGCAGTACCGAAAAAGACCTGCCGGATTTGTTGAGTACCTGGCTTGGTCATCGGAAGCCCATAACCATTCTGGACCTCTCAGGCATACCAAGCGCCGTGCTTGCGCAATTGATCGCGGCCATTTTAAAGATCATTTATGAAGGCTTGTTCTGGGGGCGCGAGAAGACCGAGGGTGGCATTCACCGCCCCATACTTGTTGTCATGGAAGAGGCGCACCGCTATCTCTCAAAGGAGGGCGGTGGCCCGGCGCGTGACATCGTGCAGAGGATCGTCAAGGAAGGGCGCAAGTTCGGCATCGGCGCAATGATCGTCAGTCAGCGCCCATCAGAAGTTGATGAAACGATCTTGTCGCAGTGCGGCACATTCATCGCCTTGCGGCTTTCCAACGCGGCGGATCGCAGCAAAGTCCAGGGTGCATTGCCTGATAACCTGTCTGGGATTGTCGAGAGTCTTCCCGTGCTCCGAACTGGCGAAGCGATCATCACGGGGGAAGCCGCACGGCTCCCATTGCGTTGCCGTATCGCGCTGCCGAACGAAGAGCATCGCCCACAGAGTGAAGACCCAGCAGTTGCAAAACGTTGGAAGGGCGCGCGCATTAGCGAAGACTACACACGGCTGGCTGCGTCTTGGCGGGCACAAAATTCATTGTGGGCGTCTGCCCGTTATGCGCGCGAAAAACTAAAGCCCGAGGAGATTGCCGTTATGGAACGCGAAATGGTTGCATCGTCCACGATCTTGTCTGCGGGCTACGAAGCCGCGTCAGAGACGTTGGAGGTCGAATTCAAGAGCGGCGGTACTTACCAGTACTACAACGTACCGGGGTCGGTCTATCACGACTTTATGCAATCGGATTCAAAGGGGAAGTTTCTGCATGTCTATATCAAGAGTTCGTACCCCTGCTCGCGCGTGTAATGCTGTTCTTTAAGCATGGATCAAGTCGTGTGCGCATTACCAATATAGCGCTATTAACTATTTAGTTAAGGACATCTTCGATACAAATCCCGCGAAACAAGTTTCAAACTGGGAAAATAGGCTTGACATCGCCCAATGTCACGCGTGAGCAGCGGGAGCGCGGATACGGCCGCGTGTGCGCCGATGAAAAAAGCACTAACTACATTTTGTTTCGTTCCGCCTTGCCGTCGGTATTGCGCAAAGGCTTTTCCGGCGAGGAAGAGTGCGGGTTTGGGTATTTCGATTACGGGCAGCTGCATCGTTTCCAGCACCTTATCGAGTGCTTCAACTGCGGTGAATGTAAGCGAAATCTCGGCGTAGATGATGGGGTTAATCACCAACCGGTGAATCTGCGATTGCGCGCGCAGTTGGGCGATTGCCTGCTTCGCCCGGTCTGGGGCGGTACCCTTCGCCGTCAAACCCGTCAATTCCCTACAATAGCGCAATGACTGATGCCCTCTCGATTGCCACGGAGCGCTTACTGCGCCCGGGAAACCTTTCTACTGCCGAATTGCCTGCGTTCCTTGATCGCGCGATGGATTCCGGCGCGGATTACGCCGATCTTTTCTTTGAGTACCGCGTTGTGGAATCGTGGTCGCTGGAAGAGGGCATCGTTAAATCGGGCAACTACAGCGTTGATAATGGCGTCGGCGTACGGGTGATTTCGGGCGAAAAGACCGGCTTCGCTTACTCAGACGAAATCGCTGCGGCCTCGATGAATGATGCGATTGTGGCGGCGCGCGCGGTGAGCACGGGCCGCGGCAAAAATGGCCGCGTACCTGCGGCGCAGAAAGTGATCACGGGCAGAGCGCTTTACGATGCAGTTAATCCGGTGCCGTCGCTTGGCGACGCGCAGAAAGTCGCATTGCTGCAAGCTTTAGATCGCCGCTGCCGCGCGGCGGACCCACGCGTTACGCAAGTGATGGCTTCGATCGCAGCCGAATATTTGGTGGTGCTCGTGGCCACCAGCGATGGCACGCTGGCTGCTGATGTGCGCCCGCTGACGCGCATGAGCCTGCAAGTGATTATGGAATCGAATGGGCGCAAAGAAGCCGGGCGCTCTGGCGGTGGCGGGCGCTTTAATTTTGATGGCTTTACCGAGGACAAAATTGCACGCTTCGTTGAAGATGCCGTGCGCGGCGCGCGCATCAATTTAGAAGCGAAGCCCGCGCCCGCGGGTGTGATGGCTGTGGTGCTCGGGCCGGGCTGGCCTGGAGTGCTTTTGCATGAAGCCGTGGGTCACGGGCTGGAAGGCGATTTCAATCGCAAAGAGACTTCGGCGTTTGCCGGGCGCATTGGCGAGCGGGTCGCGGCCAAGGGCGTGACGGTGGTGGATGACGGCACGATGCCGGGGCGGCGCGGCTCGCTTAATATCGATGATGAAGGCGTGCCGAGCCAAAATACCGTGCTCATCGAAGACGGCATTTTGAAAGGCTATCTGCAAGATGGTCACAACGCCCGTTTAATGAAAACGAAATCGACGGGTAACGGACGGCGCGAGAGCTATGCTGCGTTGACGATGCCGCGTATGACCAACACTTACATGCTCGCGGGTAAGGACGATCCACAAGAAATTATCGCGAGCGTTAAAGATGGCATTTATGCCGTCAATTTCGGGGGCGGGCAGGTGGATATCACCAACGGCAAATTCACCTTTTCGATGGATGAAGCGTATCGCATCGAAAACGGCAAAGTCACCTATCCCGTCAAAGGCGCAACTCTCATCGGAAATGGCCCTGATGCGCTCACCCGCGTATCGATGATTGGCAATGATCTCGCGCTTGATGCCGGTGTCGGCGTTTGCGGCAAGGATGGTCAGAGCGTGCCAGTGGGCGTTGGCCAGCCCACGCTGCGCATTGATGGCTTAACCGTCGGCGGCACGGGCTGAGAACGCGATTTTTTTTACAGATACCTGCGGCGCAGATTAGGGCATTATGAGCAGTATTTTTATTGAAAATTTAGTCATTTCCACCGTGATCGGCGTCTATGACCACGAGCAAATCACCCCGCAGCCGCTGCGCTTCGATATTGAAATGGGGCTGGCGACCGATGCCGCTTTCACCAGCGATAAATTGCGCGATACGATCGACTATGCTGAGGTCGCCAAGCGCGTCGGCCACGAGCTTACCAGCAATCGTTTCTATCTGCTAGAGCGCTGCGCAGGCTATCTCGGCCCGGCGCTTGCAGCGCATTTCGGCGCGAAATGGGTGAAGATTCGGATTGCAAAGGTCGGGGTCGTTCCAGGCGCGCAGGCGGTAGGTGTGGTGTACGAATTTCAGACCTAAGCGGAGCGGAGCCCCAGCTTGCGTTTAGTAGTTACGGATGCATACAAGTTTGCCAAAATGTAAATATCATGCAAATGGCATAGATTTTTTTTTTCACAATTACATTTGAAGCTTCAAATCTCAAAAAACTTTACCAATGCACAACTTAGTTAAATCTATCGGTCTGAAAAGCATGATCGTCGCTAGCTTGCTTATGAGTTGCCCGGGCGCGGCGTTTTCGAAGCCAATCGAACAGATCACGCACCAAAATTCCGAGTTTCGATTGCCTGTGACGCATGACGGAATTGCAGGCGAAATTTTGGGAGCTGACGGTATGTTTGAGCGGGTAAAAACAACTGACTATGAATATATCGTCACGTATTTGCTTGATTCAATTAGTGGAAAAATTAGCCATAACGTATTTAGCGATGTCAGCGGAAAACCGTTGTCGCTTGTCCGTGTTTATGGCGTTGAGAGAAATATTGAAACGAACATGATTCGAAATCGTGATATGCGCTCGTTAGCAGAAATTCGAAGTGCGATTGATGCGAGCGAACGCGCTGATCGTGAAGCACCCCGCATCATTTGCAAAGAACTGGATTCGAATTTAGGCAATGCCAATAAAAAAATGATCGAGCAAAAGCAAACGAAACTTGTGTTTTAGTTTGTACGAATAATTTCAACGAAGATAATATTAACTGCGACACCAGTTACGACGCGAAAATGAACAACTGCCAAACGGTGGTTGACGCTGAAGCGGGTGTACCGCTCGCGCCAGTTCCCGCTGCAGGTGTTGCAAATGTTTGCCGGAGCAACGCGATCAATACTCGCGCGACATGTAAATCAAGTGTGAATCGTCGCCATACGGAGTGCCAGCAGGTTTGCATCGAAAAAGCCCGGCAGAAAATGAACGATATTTAGTTGCCAATTCAAATTTGTCTGAAAAATGATCGTGGGTGCTGGGATTTGCCATCGATGCCGCCCGGGTCGCACCCGGGTCGCACCCGAGTGATTGGCGCTAATTCTGCGCCGCAGGTATGAGGTCAGCCTACTTTTTCTAACGTGCTCTGTCGCGCTCCGGCTTGGCTACATGCGGCTAGCGTTCGCAGTGACTGCCCAGCGAGAAGTTACTAAACCTAACGCACGTGTGCGTTCATGTTTTCAGTGATTCATGCAATCGCTGGGTAAAATCTCGCCCATGAAACTAGAAAAATTGACCGATGCCGAGCTAGATCGGCTTGACGCCCAACTCAAGGCGCTCAACCCCGACGGAATGAACGTCGAAGCGTTGGATGGCTATTTGTTTGCGCTGCATTGCCTACCTGAGCTTGTCATGCCAAGTCAGTTTTTGAAGGAAATTATTGGCGTTGGCATTTTTGAGACAAATGACGATGCCGCTGCGTTTTCAACGCTGATTTTTCGGCACTGGAATTTCATCGGCGCTGCGCTCGATCGCACATTAGCGGGCAACGATATTTACGAGCTCGTGCTGATCGAGGATGAAGAAAGCGGCATCACGCGCGCCAACGATTGGGCTGAAGCCTTTATGCATGGCATGTCCGTGCAGCCTGCTGCGTTGAGGCAAATATTGGGCGATGATGCGGGCGGTGGCGACATGGTTCCGATCCTGCTTTTTGCTAATGAGCACAACAAAAATCCAGCGCTGCGATCTACGCCGATTGCTGCAGAAAAGCGCGCTGATTTAGTGCTGCATTTGATTGCAGGTGCGCATGGCGTGTATCGCTATTTCGAAGCCCAGCGCAGCGAAAGCGCAGTCGAGATGACCGTCAATCCGATGCGTCGTGGCGTCAAAGTCGGGCGCAATGCGCCTTGCCCTTGCGGCAGTGGCAAGAAATACAAGCACTGCTGCATCGACACGGCTTCAACCTTGCACTAATCAAAATTCATATCGGCGCAGAATTCAGGCCAAAAATGACCCGATTCTGCGCCGCAGGTATTTGCGACAAACGCCTACCGCTAAAGATTATCAAGCAATACCAGCACCGCACCGCTGCCGCCGCCGTTGGGTTTTGGCTCACAAAACGCCATCACGTCATTGCGCATTTGCAGCCAGCGTCGCACTTTGCCCCGCAAAATCGGCTCTTTGCGCACAGAAGTGAGCCCCTTGCCATGAATGATACGCACGCAGCGCCACTCGCGTTTTTTGGCGACCGCTAAAAACTCGCTCATTGCGGCGTGGGCTTCGTCTTGGGTATGGTGATGCAGATCGAGCTCGCCTTGGATCACCCACATGCCGCGCCTCAATTTGCGCAGCAAATCGGGGTTTGCGCCCGATTTAAGATAGCTTTGATCTTCCTCTAAATCGACGCCAACATCCCAGCTCATCGGCGAGGGATTGAGCGCAGTATTGGCTTGCAGCAACGCTGCTTTTTCATCGGCCAAATGCTGCAGCGGGATCGGTAGCACTTTTTTGCGGTGGCGCACGCGCGGCGCACGATCGACGAGCGGATCAACGCCTTCGACGGCTTTGGCGAAAAGCTTACGATCGGTATCGGTTAAGAAAAAATCAGGCTTGAGCGGGGCAAGCGTGATGTATTGGGCGAAGGCGTTGGCATCGCTGCGTCGATTTCCGCTTTTTGCTGTGTGCGCGTGCGCGTCTGCAAATACCTGCGGCGCAGATTTGAGCTTTTTAGGCTGCGCATCGAGAAGTTTTTTGAGGTCTTCGAGCGCGTGCTTGGCAGTGGCGGCGGGCATCGGGGCAGGGCGCACAGAGACGGATGAAATTAATTTCACTCGCCTCAGTGCGCCACCTTGCATTACTTCGCGTGCAACGCTTCTAAATATTTCTCGGCGTCGAGCGCGGCCATGCAGCCCGTGCCCGCGCTGGTGACCGCTTGCCGATAAACGTGATCGGCGACGTCGCCTGCTGCAAATACGCCGGGAATGCTGGTTGCAGTGGCATCACCTGCGAGCCCGGTTTTGACTTGGATGTAGCCCCCTTTCATATCGATTTGCCCTTCGAACAAGCTGGTATTGGGGGTATGACCAATCGCTACAAAAAGCCCTTTGACGACGATGTCTTGCGTAACCGCAGCGTTGTCGCGCGCGGCGATGCGCACGCCGGTAACGCCTGATTGATCGCCGAGCACTTCGTCGACGACATGATTCCAGATGATGCTCACATTGCCGCCAGTGCCGGTTTTGGCTTTGAGCCGATCGACCAAAATCGCTTCAGCTTTAAATTTATCGCGGCGATGCACTACGGTGACTGATTTCGCGATATTAGATAAATAAAGCGCTTCTTCGACCGCGGTATTACCGCCGCCGACGACCATGACGTCTGCTCCTTTATAGAAAAACCCATCGCAAGTGGCGCAGGCGGAAACGCCGCGCCCCATAAAGAGCTCTTCGCTCGGGATGCCCATGTATTTCGCGCTGGCACCGGTGGTGATGATGAGGGCGTCGCAGGTGTAGATGCCGCTGTCCCCGATCAAGGTGAAGGGCTTTTCGGTGAGCTTGGCGGTATGGATATGATCAAAAATCTGCTCAACATCGAAGCGCTCAGCATGGAGCTTGAAGCGCTCCATTAGCTCTGGGCCTTGCACGCCGGCATGATCGGCGGGCCAATTATCGACCTCGGTTGTGGTCATGAGCTGGCCGCCTTGCTGCAGCCCAGTGATGACCACTGGCTTTAAATTGGCGCGGGCGGCGTAGACTGCGGCGGTGTATCCTGCAGGGCCGGAACCCAAAATCAATAGCGGTATGTGGCGGGTCGACATGTTGGTTCTCTCTTAATTGCTTTCAGTTTACTTGGGTGTTCTATGACAAAGTTTCAAGGCACGGTTGGCGTCGCCGGGTGCGGCGAAATGGGGCTGCCGATGGCGCTGCGGTTGAAAGCAGCCGGTTTTGACGTGATTGGCTACGATGTTCGCACAATCTTAGGAGAATTCGCGCCAAACATGGTTGCCGATGCAAAAGAATTTGCCGCACGCGCGCAAGTTGTCATCTCGGTCGTGCGCGATGCGAGCCAGACGCGCGACCTTTTGCTCGAAAAGCAGGCGATTTTGCGCCAAGAAAAATCACCGACGACCGTGGTCATCTCATCTACCCTGTCGCCGCGTTTCGTGCGCGGGCTGCGGGCTGAAATTGCGCCGCAGGTGCGCTTGGTTGATGCGCCGATGTCGGGCGCTCCGTTTGGCGCCCATGCCGGTACGCTTTCCTTTATGGCGGGCGGCGAAACGGAAGATGTCGAGGCGATCAAGCCACTGCTGTTTGCGATGGGAATTGACGTGCACCACTTGGGCGAGCTCGGCGCTGGGATGACTGCGAAAGTGCTCAATAATTTGGTGGCAGCATCGAGCGTGGCGGCCACCCGGCGCGCGCTCGCCGCAGCCGATGCCTTGGGGCTTTCCCGCGAGCAATTGCTTGCGGTTTTGCAATCGAGCAGCGGCCAGAATTGGTTTGCCAGCAATCTCGGGCGCATTAGCTGGGCACTCGAAAATTATTCCCCAGAAAATACGATGGGAATTTTGGAAAAAGACGTGAAATCAATGATCGATGGCACTGCTGATGCCAATCTCGGCGCGCCGCTTTTAGAAAATGCTGTGATCGCAGCGATCAAGGCGCTTTAACCGCCGCATTTGCGCTGTACCTGCGGCGCAGATTAGGGCTTTTGAGAGGTTTTTACCTTCAAAAACGGTCAAAAAGAGCCTAATCTGCGCCGCAGGTATTGATGATTTCGATCAATCTGCTCGGTGTCGCCGACCGACGATGTATTTCACACCCGTCGGGCCGTAGCGCTCCGTATGGGAAATTCCCGCTGACATGACGAATTCGTCGCCTTCCCGATAGGTTTTTGTTTCCCCGTGGCAGTGCAGCTCGATTTCGCCCCCCGTGACCACCGCATGTACGTCAAACGGATGGCTGTGGGTATCGACAAACTGGCCAGCAGGCATCTCACGATCAACCACGTCGTTATAGCCGTCGGTTCTGAGTTGCTTTTTAAACTCGATCAAGTCCATTTCATGCTCCTCGGTTGGGTTTAGCCAATCATACGCGTGATTCGAGCCCGATTGACCGCTCCGATTAGGTATCGAAGGCGATGATTCGCGGTGCGTCGCAGCATGCATCCTAGTGATATCGCGTGGCTGAGCGTCGCCGAAACGCCATAAGGTCATCGGAAAAAGTGAAGTAGCATACCGATTTCTCAATTTTGAGCAAGAAAACCACATCCATTAATCACCGACAACCGGTTGATTTTAAGTGAAAGTCTTAAAATAAATATAAGAAAAAAACTTTAATGTATTGATAAAAAACAATAAAAAGTAAACATAGATATTTCGATGAGTGCTAGGTTTTGTCTCAGAATAAAGACATACGACAAAACCATACTTTCAAAATGTAGATATGCCATTTACAATTCTCTCTAGAGCAAGAAATAAATTCAGGAAAAATCTGAGATTGCGTGCAAACGTTTAATCTTTCGGCACATGGAGAGTAGAAGTATGAAATTTCGCAATGATCGCAACGCACCGCTCAAGTTAAGCGCTTTGGTGTGTGCACTTTTTTCGGTATCTCAGATTCACGCGGCAGGCGCGGAGCTCATCCGCTATACCGGCCAAGAATCGGCGAAACGCGCGGACGGTGTGCGTACATTGCGCACGCTAGGCCAAATTAACTTCACCGAGCTCAAAGCGTTACCACGTTACACCGAATTATCATTGACATTGCCCAATGGCGAGCAGGTCAATGTGCTTTCCGATCGGATCGAAAAAGGACTTTCTGGCGCGCAAACATGGGTCGGGCGGGTTACCCCAAATATTGAAAACTACCGGGTCTTTATCACCCAGAGCGCAACGGGCGAAGTTTCTGGGCGGATCGAAACGGCGATGGGCTTGGTCACCGTCACGCCCAACGGTCTTGCTGGGCATGTCAGCGTCGTCGATATGTCCGACGGTAAAGTCTGGCGCGAAGCGGAATTTGATCACGACGATGGCGTCATCGCTGATCTTTCGAAATCGGCTTCGCAAACCGTAAATCACGATCAAGACCACGACGCGGAGCAACCGGCGTGGGTCGTTGATGTCATGAAGCGGGCGGTGCAAGATTACGCAAAAGCCTCGCCATCGCCATTGGCCACCGTTGATTTACTGGTGGTGACGAACACGGCTTTTTCAACACGCCATGGCGCGAATGCGGCTGCCCGCATCGATCAACTCGTCGCCCAAACTAACCAAGCCATGATTGATAGCGATGTCGCGATTACCATCCGGCTGGTTGGCATTCGACAAACCGATTACACCAACGACACGACCAACGCGGTGGCGCTACGGGAAGTGACCGGCTCAACCACGCGGCCTGCAACCTTAACCTCGGTGCCGACGTGGCGCGATCAAACCGGCGCAGATTTGGTCATGCTGCTGCGCCCTTACGCGCAAGTAGCGCATAGCAATTGCGGCCAAGCATGGATTACAGGCTCGGGCGTATCGGCGGTATCAAGCGCTTCAGCCTACGGCTACGCCGCAGTGAGCGAAGGCCCTGATCTCGCCGGCTCAGGCTACTACTGCGAAGATACGACTTTTAGTCACGAGCTTGGCCACAACATGGGCTTGATGCACAACCGCGCCAATATTCAAAATGCACGCGTTGCCGCTGGCTGCGTCATCTCAACGGATTTAACGGATCGATGCTATAGCTACGGCGCGACGTACTACGGGTTTGGCGCAGACATTCCCGGATTAAATGGCACTAAAGGCTCGATTATGAGCTCCACCCGACCGCGTCTCAACCGCTGGTCAAACGCCTTGCAAACCAATTGCGACGGTGTCGCCTGCGGCAACCCGCATCCGAAATTAGATTCTTGCGACCCAGCAACGGACGTCGATAAATGCCGAGACCCCAAGCATGCGTCGGCCGACGAAGCACGCGCACTCAATCGCGTGCGGGCCAGTGTTGCTAATTTCCGTTCGACGGTTTCAAACGTGGTGCCAGCGCCAACGGCTGCACCATCACCAGCCCCAACGCCTGCGCCTACAGCTGCACCAACACCAGCCCCGACGCCAGCGCCAACGGCTGCACCAACAGCCGCCCCAACGCCTGCGCCTACAGCTGCACCAACACCCGCCCCAACGCCCGCGCCAACGGCTGCACCAACCCCAGCGCCTACGCCAGCGCCAACGGCCGCACCAACCCCAGCCCCGACGCCAGCGCCAACGGCAGCACCAACACCCGCCCCAACGCCAGCGCCAACGGCCGCACCAACACCCGCCCCAACGCCAGCGCCAACGGCCGCACCAACACCCGCCCCGACGCCAGCGCCTACGGCAGCACCAACACCGGCCCCAACGCCTGCGCCAACGGCCGCACCAACCCCGGCGCCTACGCCAGCGCCAACGGCTGCACCAACGCCTGCACCTACGGCTGCACCGGTAGTCAATAACCGTCCTTTCGCGGTGTTTGACCGGGTGAACGTTTTGCGTAATTCCAGCGAAGTGGTTATCAATTTAACGGCGAACGATTTTGATCTTGATGGTGATCGGCTCTTAGTCTCTGAATTCAAATGCACCGCGGGCACTACGCGCGTTGTCAGCGGTCAGGGCCGGTACACGCCAGCAACCAACTATTTGGGTACTGACTACTGCACCTATGTCGTAAGCGACGGGCGCGGCGGTTACGCGCCGGGCGAAGCGGTCATTCGCGTGCGTTAAGCCAAACATCACGTCTAAATGTACAAATTCTGCGCCGCAGGTATTCCTACCTGCGGCGCAGTTTTTTGGTTTTTCGGGTTGAATATCGTTATGTAAGCGCTGCGGATGTGCCGGTGCGCTCGCAACGTAAACTCTTCAAAACGATTTCCTCGAAATGAAGCCATCCTATGAAAGATTCTCTCCGCCGCGCCGCGCTTGAATATCACCGGCTACCAAAGCCGGGCAAGATTGCGATTACCGCAACCAAAGGGCTCATTAACCAGCGCGATTTAGCGTTGGCGTATTCCCCGGGCGTTGCGTTCGCCTGCGAAGAAATCGTGCGCGACCCTGCCGAAAGCTATACCTTAACCTCGCGCGCAAATTTAGTCGCGGTGATTACCAATGGCACGGCCGTACTCGGTCTCGGCGCCATTGGGCCACTGGCCGCCAAGCCGGTAATGGAAGGCAAAGCCGTTTTATTTAAGAAGTTTGCAGGATTGGATTGCTTCGATATCGAAGTTGATGAGCGAGACCCCGATAAGTTGGTCGATATTATCGCAGCGTTAGAGCCCACTTTTGGTGGCATCAATTTAGAAGATATTAAAGCGCCGGAGTGCTTTTATGTCGAGAAAAAACTGCGCGAGCGCATGAAAATTCCGGTCTTCCACGACGATCAACATGGCACAGCCATTATTGTCGGCGCCGCAATTAGCAATGGCCTGCGGGTGGTTAATAAATCTCTCGATCAAGTTAAGCTTGCCGTCTCCGGCGCGGGCGCAGCGGCGCTAGCCTGCCTAGATTTACTGGTGGGGCTCGGAATTCGCCGTGAAAATATTTGGGTCTCAGACCTTGAAGGCGTGGTTTATGCCGGGCGCACGGTGCTAATGGACGATCATAAATCGATCTATGCCCAGCCCACCGAGAAGCGCACCTTACAAGAAATTTTGCACGGCGCTGATGTCTTTCTCGGCCTCTCCGCAGCAAATGTATTGAAGCCGGAGTGGCTGGCTTCGATGAATGCCAATCCACTGATTTTGGCGCTTGCCAATCCCAATCCCGAAATCATGCCCGACGTGGCGAAAGCAGCGCGCCCGGACGCCATCATCGCGACTGGGCGCTCTGATTTCCCCAATCAAGTCAATAACGTGCTGTGCTTCCCATTCATCTTTCGGGGCGCGATGGATGTCGGCGCAACAACCATTAACGAGCCAATGAAATTGGCTGCGGTGCGCGCGATCGCTGAGCTTGCGATGGCCGAGACCAATAATGAAGTGCTCAACGCTTACGGCGCGGGCGCGCAATTACAGTTTGGCCCCGAATATTTGATCCCTAAGCCGTTCGACCCGCGTTTGATCGTGCGCATCGCACCAGAAGTGGCCAAGGCGGCAATGGATTCAGGTGTGGCGACGCGTCCGTTGGCAGATCTGGACGCCTATCGGCAGCAGCTTACGCAGTTTGTTTATCAAAGCGGCACGGTGATGAAGCCGGTATTTCAATCGGCCAAACAATCGCCAAAGCGCATCGTTTTTGCCGAAGGTGAGGATGAGCGCGTTTTGCAGGCGGTGCAAGTGATCTTAGATGAAGCGATTGCGAAACCGATTGTGATTGGTCGCCCGAGTGTGTTGCAGCATCGCATCGACAAACTTGGCCTACGGATTGTGCTTGGCACCGATGTCGAAGTCATTAACCCAGAAAGTGATCCGCGTTACAAAGAATATTGGCGTGAATATCATGCGCTGATGCGTCGCCGCGGCGTGACCGAGCAATTTGCAAAAATCGAAATGCGCCGCAGGCTCACGCTCATCGCAGCGATGATGGTGCGCAAAGGTGCTGCCGATGGGCTGATTTGCGGCACCTACGGCACCAATAAACTGCATTTGGACTACATCGATTACGTGCTTGGAAAGCGCGAAGGTGCTATCTGCTACGCGGCAATGAACGCGCTCATGCTGCCTGATCGATTCATATTTATTGTCGACACGCATGTCAACTACGACCCGACCGCGGCCGAGCTCGCAGAGATTACGCTGATGGCCGCAGAAGAAGTGCGCCGATTTGGCATCACTCCGCAAGTCGCGCTGCTTTCCCATTCGAGCTACGGCTCGTCTGATCACCCGAGCGCGCAAAAAATGCGCGAGGTCTACCGGCTCGTCTCAGCGCGGGCACCGACGCTTGAAATGGACGGAGAAATGCACGGCGATGCCGCGCTGCGCGACGACATCCGCGCGGAGCTCTTTCCCGATTCGATGCTCAAAGGCTCGGCAAATTTGCTGATCATGCCCAATTTGGATGCCGCAAATATTTCCTACAATTTGCTTAAAGCCGCTGCTGGCAATAATCTCGCCATTGGCCCGATTTTGCTAGGCGCGGCGCGACCCGTGCACATCCTGACGCCATCAACCACCGTGCGCCGGATTGTTAACATGACCGCGTTGGCAGTTGTTGATGCGCAAGCCGCCGAGCGGAATGAAGCGCGAGCAAAAGCGTGAAAAGTAGCTTGAAAATGACCAAATCGGCGCCGCAAGTATAGCGTTTTCTATACCTACGGCGCAGATTTGGAGAAGCGTGCGTAGCAAGTGCTTCAACGCCTGCGCCGGTCAGCTAAAATCTCTACAACGGAAGGATGGATGAGCGGTTTAAGTCATACGCCTGGAAAGCGTACGTAGGTTTATAGCCTACCCGGGGTTCGAATCCCCGTCCTTCCGCCATGATGCAAACGTTGCTTTTGCCGGTCAAGGCTCATTTCATACGTCAGGCAATCGAAAAACATTTCACACACAAATCTCCAATCGTGCAGGCATAAAAAAAACCAGCGTTAAGCTGGTTTTTTTATTTTCAAACACCTTAACGTCGCCGCACGTATTGAAACCCGCGGCAAGCGATCATTAATCGTCTTGAAACGCTTCTTCACGCTTTTTACGAACCGATGGGGCGATGATCACTAGCAATAAGAGTCCAGCCATACCCAACATCACCGCCGAGATCGGACGGGTGAAAAATACTGTGCCGTCACCGCGGGAAAGCAACATCGCACGGCGCAGGTTTTCTTCCATCATGGGCCCTAAGATAAAGCCCAACAACATTGGGGCTGGCTCACACTTTAATTTTGCCCAGACGTAGCCAATGACGCCGAAAATTACGGTTAAGTAGATATCAAAGATGTTGTTGTTAAGAGAAAACACGCCAATACAGCAAAACAAAATAATTGCTGGATACATTAGGCGATATTTCACTTTGAGTAGCTTGATCCAGATCCCAATCATGGGCAGATTCAAAACAACTAGCATCAAGTTACCGACCCACATCGACACGATCATGCCCCAGAAGAGCTGCGGGTTAGATGTCATGACTTGCGGACCTGGCTGAATGTTGTGAATCGTCATCGCACCGACCATCAATGCCATCACCGCGTTGGGTGGAATTCCGAGCGTGAGTAATGGAATAAATGATGTTTGTGCGCCTGCATTGTTGGCCGCTTCTGGGCCTGCGACGCCGCGGATATTGCCCTTGCCAAATGGAATCTCACCCGGCTTGGTCAGCTTCTTTTCCAACGTATACGACGCAAACGCCGAAAGCAACGCACCGCCGCCTGGCAAGATGCCCAAAGCAGAGCCAAGCGCAGTGCCGCGTAAGATTGCGGGTAAGGCTTCTTTGAAATCTTTCCACTTGATCATTAAACCGGAAACGCTGTTTGTGAAAAGCTCACGCTCAGTTTTGTCTTCGAGGTTAAGCAAAATTTCGGAGAGCGCGAATGCACCCATAGCGACGATTACGAAGCCAACACCATCTGTTAATTCCGGGATACCGAAAGAGTAGCGAGCAACGCCCGAATTGACATCGGTACCGATGATTCCCAACAGCAACCCAAGCACAATCATGGCGATCGCTTTGGTGACCGAGCCTGAGGCAAGCACGACCGCGGCAATAAGCCCCAGCACCATCAGTGAGAAATACTCGGCGGGCCCGAACTTTAGGGCTAATTCAGCGAGCGGTGGCGCAAATGCGGCGATGAGCAGAGTGCCAAAACAGCCAGCGATGAAGGAACCGATCCCTGCTACGGCAAGCGCTTTTCCAGCTTGTCCATTGCGCGCCATTTGGTAGCCATCAAGGCAGGTGACCACCGATGAGCTCTCCCCCGGCAGATTGACCAAAATTGCGGTTGTCGAACCGCCATATTGCGCACCGTAATAGATGCCCGCCAGCATGATAAGCGCTGCGACCGGGGGCAGCGAGTAGGTGATCGGTAGCAGCATCGCAATGGTGGGCACAGGGCCGATGCCCGGTAATACGCCGATCAACGTTCCTAGAACCACGCCGAAGAGGCAATACATGAGGTTTTGTGCGGTCACGGCGACTTGCAGGCCGATCCACAGATTTGAGAGGAGCGCGTCCATAATTAGTCTAGCTCCAAGGGAAAAGTTTCATTTGCAAGCCCAGACCTTTAACAAAGGCGAGAGAGCAAAATGCTGCAAGGACAATCGCGGAGATGATCACTTCTTTCCACACTTTGTCATGCGAGGCAAGTGACGAAATCACGATGAGGGCAATCGTAGCGACAATTAATCCCGCCGTCGGCAAAAGCACGCCAAACGCACCAATGGCACCGAGCAAGTAAAGCATGGGCTTGAAGTGCCACCCAATGTGTTCGTTACCACTTTTTTTCATCTCGGACATGCCCTCTAAAACGATAATCACACCGAGGAAAAATAGAAGCCCTGCGAGCATGCGCGGAAAATATCCCGGCCCCATGCGTGCCGCTGAGCCGAGGTTGTAGTTAAGCCCGCCAATGAAAAACGCAGCGCCGAAGATGATGAACATCAACCCGGCAAGCACGTTTCTGTTGTGTAATAGTTTCAAGTGTCCTCCTCCTGTGTAGTGAAAATCTAGTCTATTTTTTTTGCTACTAAAACGCCTGTCAGTACAACGTTAAAGACCGTGTGTGACGCTATTATGAATCAGAAATAGCGCCGCAGGTAGGAGAAAATTACCGCTGACGCTTGCGCCTGACCTTACTTCAAACCTGCTTTTTCGCGCAATTCTTGTACGTGCTTTTGTACGACCTCGCCTTGCAGGCGCTGCAAGAGCTGGGGCTTAACCTCAGCATATGGCGGGATTTTTGCGTCGCGCACGTCATCGAGCTGGATGACATGCCAGCCAAATTGGGTCTCTACCGGCAGCGCTGTAAATTTACCTTTTTGCAGGCCGATCATCGCATCAGCGAATGGTTTTACAAAATTTCCTGGCGCGGCCCAGTCAAGATCGCCGCCATTGACTTTGCTGCCTTCATCTTTGCTGCGGGCGGCAAGGGCTTCGAACTTTTGCCCCGCTTGCAGGGCTTTGATGACCTCTTCAGCCTCGGTTTTTTTCTCTACGAGGACATGTCGCGCGCGGTATTCTTTGTCGCCGAGTTGACCCTTAATGCGGTTGTATTCTGCCGTCAGCGTGGCTTCGCTTGGGCCATTTGCTTTTGAGTATTCCGCGAGGTAAGTGCGGATCAATGCCGATTGCGCGGACAAATCCATCTGGGCTTTAGTCTCGGTTTGACGATCCATACCCTTCGCTTTAGCGGCACGACTCAGCACTTCCCGGGTTTGCAATTCGCCACGGATCGCGTCGCGCAATTGCGGGGTATCTTGCTGGCCTTGGCCAACTTGCTCTTTAACCAAAAAATCAACGTGTGCGTTATCGACTGGCATATTGACCGATGCGGCGGCTGGTGCCGTAGTCGTAGGCACTGCTGGTCGCGGCGCAGGCGCGGCCGGGGGCTTTGGCTGCGCGAAAAGTGCGCTGCTTAGGGCAACGGTCGCAGCGAGTGAAATTAAACGTGAGGCGTGTTTCATTGCAAAAGTCCTTCGATAAAAATAAATTAAAGTGGCTCGCCCGGAGCCAACGCGCGCAGTGAAAGCGCATGGATCGGGCTGGGGATGAGATCGGCCACGCACGCCATCACAGCACGATGCCGCTGAAGACGGGAGAGCCCGGAAAAAGATTCAGACACAAGGGTGAGCTGATAGTGCCCGCCTTGTTTTGCGCCGGCGTGCCCCGCGTGCTTGGCGCTATCGTCGGCTAAGATAAATACCTGCGGCGCAATTTCCGCCAATCGGGTACGCAAAATTGATTCAATCGCCACGCTACTGCGCCTCCGTCTTAAGATAGCGGGAGAGGTAAAGCCCATTGCCGAGGATGAAAACAAACATCAGCCCCATGAAGCCCCATACCTTAAAACTGACCCACGTTTCGAGCGAGTAATGGGTGGCGACGTAGCCATTGAGCGCAGCGAGAAAGAAGAAAAAACAGACCCATGCCCAGGTGAGCGTCGTCCAAACTGGAGCGGGAAGCTCTAGCTGCGCCTGCGAAAAGAGCGCTTTAAGCCAGTCTTTTTTAAAGTAAAGTTTGCCCACGACCAGCGCAATCGCGCCGCACGCATAGAGCACGGATGGCTTCCACTTGATGTACATCTCGTCTTGAAGCGCAATCGTGGCTCCGCCAAAGATAACGACGATGGCGAGCGACACCCATTGCATGACCGAGACTTTGCCGCCGCGTGCCATGGTCAGCCCAATGACTGCGATTGAAGCGGCAATAGCCACGCCCGTGGCCACGTAGATGCCGTAAAGTTTGAAGGCCGCAAAAAACAAAATCAGCGGCAAATACTCAATTAAAATCTGCATAACCCGCAATTATCCCATTGTTTTTGTTCGCCATTGTTGCCAGCGGGGCGGCACAATCGCCCAGTCAAAGTGCGACCCTGGGTCGGTTTTGCGCCCCGGGGCAACGTCGTTATGCCCAACCGCATCACGCAAGCCCGGATAGCGGGCGTGAAGCGCATCGAGCAACCCGCCAAGCGCGGCATACTGATGCGCCGTAAACGGGAGATCGTCGCAGCCTTCCAGCTCGATGCCGATTGAAAATTCATTGCACTTTTCGACGCCGCACCACATGGATACCCCTGCGTGCCAGGCAACTTCTTCGCATGAGACATATTGCGTGACGCGCCCGGCGCGGTCGATCACAAAATGGGCTGAAACGTGGAGCGCTGCGATTTCAGCAAAGTAGGGGTGCGCGTTCGCCGAAAGCGTATTGGTAAATAGGGCTTCAATCCCGGGACCGCCAAACTCATTTGGCGGCAGGCTAATCGCGTGCAATACGACCAACGTTGGGTCATCGCATTGTCGAGGCGCACAATTTTGCGAGGGAATGTGGCGCGCGCCGTCAAGCCATCCGTTCGCGTCAATCTGCATTTGCATCGGCGTTTGCGTCGTCATCGAGATCGAGCCGTTCAAGGCGATAGCGCATCGAACGGAAAGTAATGCCGAGCAGTCGCGCGGCTTTGGTGCGGTTGCCGTTGGATTGGGCAATGGCATCAAGCAAAACGGATTTTTCGACAACGTCTAAATACGCTGGTAATGCCATCGTGCCCCGCAGCGGCGCAGAATCGTCGATTTGAGGCGCAAACTGCGCCGCAGGTAGGCTCGTATGGGCAGCTACCTGCGGCGCAGATTCGT
>JANPBT010000059.1:0-15376 GCA_031430575.1 Betaproteobacteria bacterium
AGCGCATCGGGCAATGAAGCGGTTTACCGGCTAACCGTAAAGCTCAGCGAACAAACGATTCAAGCCTATGGCAAAGCGCAGCCGTTGAAAGCAGGCATGACGATTGAAGCGGATGTGCTGCAAGACAAACGCAGGCGCTACAAGTGGGTGTTAGAGCCTATGTTTGGGTTTGCGGGGAGGGTTTGAACGCTGAAATCAGAACTCCAATTTATTTATGAATGCGCGCGAAAGCCGGTCGCGCATGATGTTTTTTTATCGGCTGATGTTGAAGTTTGAGCACCACCCGTAACCAAAGTACGGGTGATTTTTAGGAGAATGAAATGCGTTCAATGAATATTCATTAAACAGTATTTGTTGGTGGCGGAGATGCTGCAGCGACTCGCCTGCCAGGGACAAATAGTTGGGGTCAACCTTATCCCCCTGATGGGTTTGTCTACATCGGTGATTACCTGGTTGATATCAGTATTATGGGCATGGCGACTACCATGATCCGCGGTTTCATCAAGTAGTCAGCTAGCCGTCAACGCCGAATGGTCGTTGGCGGCTTTTTACATCGTTAATCGGGAACTAAATGCGTATACCTGCTCATACCTTTCCGACTCTCGCGGCATTCGCACTTTTGCTGTGGCCTGTAGTACCTATATGGCTGCACGCAACCCGCGGCGCCGCGATCGATATTCGTGGTTTGATCTATTGCTTGCCATTGTTTGCGGTTTTCGCATTCGTCGAGGAACTTATTCACCGGAAAGGCATTCTTGGCTTTATGGTCAAAAAGAGAGTGAACCCGATCTTGGCGCTTCTAGTTTCTGCGGTCGTTTTTTCCGCAATGCATTTCACGCGTCGAGAATTTTCTGCGTCAAATTCACTTTTCTTTCTTTCGCTCGGACTTGTCTTCGGCGTGGCATGGCTCCAATATGGCATCTGGATGAGTTGGTCGCTGCATTTTGCAAATAATGCGGCGCAGCTCGCTCTTTTGGGGTTCAACCGCTTCGGCCATGAATCCGATTTTTATGCGCGGCCCCTCGTTCATATTAACGCACGTGACTTTCAATCAGCAGCGATTGTGATTTCGCTTGTATTGATTGGAATGACAGTGTTTTGGTATCGGTCATGGTGCTTCAATCTATGCCCAATGAACCTCAAAAGTAAGGCTGGTTTACTTATTTCGAAAACTTGAAACAGGTGATTACTTTAAAAAATGCTGAATATTTGTCGCTTATTCCGAGTAATGAGGCTGAGGGAATGTGAACGAGATTAGCTTGGAAAGCCATCAGTACCCGCGACGAAAATGCATAGCCGTGAGTCCAATTCCACGCGTGCTCGTCATCGTTTGTAAGCGTATTCAAATTCGTTTTTCCTAGGCTAATGTCCGTACATACACTCAATTTAAATCTCCTTGGTTCCAAACTTCGACCCATACTTCAAACCGAAGCCGCTGAATGCGGAGTCGCTTGTTTAGCGATGGTCGCATCCCATTTTGGCTTGCGCACCGATCTCGCTGCACTGCGGGCGCGCTTTAGCGTCTCGATGAAAGGGGCGACGCTCGCGCAATTGATGGGCTACGCCGCTACGCTTGAGCTATCGCCGCGCCCGTTGCGGTTAGAGTTGGAAGAGCTGCCGCAGCTTGGGTTGCCGTGCGTTTTGCATTGGGACATGAATCATTTTGTCGTGTTGACTAAAGTGACTTCGAAATCGATTACGATTCTTGATCCCGCGATGGGCGAGCGCACGCTGCGGCTCGCAGAAGTGAGCGGTCATTTCACTGGCGTGGCGCTGGAGCTATCGCCAACGCCATCGTTTGTAAAGCGCGATGAGCGCCAGAAGATCAAGCTTTGGCCGTTGATGGGCTCGGTGATGGGGTTGAAGCGCTCGTTGGCGGTGGTGCTCGTGCTCGCGGTAGCGCTGCAAATTTTTACCGTGATTTCGCCGCTCTTTATGCAGTGGATCGTCGATGGTGTATTGGTGAGCGCAGATCGAGATTTGCTGACGATCATCGGCTTTGGCTCGCTCATTTTGCTGCTCACGCAATTGGCAATCAGCACCGCGCGCAGTTGGTCGTTGCTTTATGTGAGCACTACGCTAGGCTTGCAGTGGACGGGGCGCGTTTTCTCTCATATGATGCGCTTGCCTGTTTCGTTTTTTGAGAAGCGGCATTTAGGTGATGTCGTCTCGCGGTTTGATTCGGTCAAAGCGATTCAGCGCTCGCTGACGACGAGCATATTGGAAGCGATCTTAGATGGCGTGATGGCGATCGTCACGCTCGGTATGATGCTGCTCTATAGCCCAAAGCTCGCGGGTATCGTTTTCATGGCGTTGACACTTTATGCGCTGCTGCGCTGGGCATCCTATGGCATGTTGAAGCAAGCGAGCGGTGATTTGCTCGCTCTGAATGCGAAAGCGAGCAGCCATTTTTTAGAAAGCATCCGCGCCGTGCGCCCTATCAAGCTTTTTGGGGGTGAAGAAGATCGCAAAGCCCGTTGGCAGAATATGACCATTGAGGGCATCAACCGCAGCGTGCAGGTTGAGCGACTCAATCTTGTTTTCAAAACCGCGAACGCACTGATCTTCGGCATCGAGGGCGTAGCGATTTTGTGGCTCGGCGCCAATAGCGTGATGAGTCGTGAGCTTTCAATTGGGATGTTGATGGCGTTCATCTCATACAAAGATCAATTCAATGGCCGCATTAGTAGCCTCATCGATAAATTTATTGAATACAAAATGCTCGATCTTCATGCTGAGCGTTTGGCCGATATCGTGCTCACCAAAGCAGAGCCGCTGGCTGCGCCGGTATCTCCCGCGCTGGGCAAGAGCAACTCTGCTGCGCAAATCTCAGTGCCCAAAATTGAGTTGCGGGGCGTTTGCTTTCGCTATGCCGATGCCGAGCCGTGGGTCTTGCGCGATATTAATATTACTTTCGAGCCTTGCGATAACGTCGTCATTGCGGGCGCATCGGGCTGCGGCAAAAGCACGCTCGTGAAAGTGATCCTTGGTTTATTGCCGCCGACGGAAGGGGAAGTACTCGTTGATGGCATCCCGGTGTCGCGCATGGGTTTTTCCGCTTACCGAAAGCTGGTAGGCACGGTGATGCAAGATGATGTGTTGCTCGCGGGCTCAGTCGCAGACAACATTACCTTCTTCGACGTGCAACCGAATCTGCTGCGCATGGAGGTGGCTTCGAAAGTCGCCTCAATTCATGATGAAATCGTGGCGATGCCGATGCAATACCGAACGCTCGTCGGCGATATGGGCACGACGCTTTCTGGCGGTCAAAAGCAGCGGGTGCTGTTGGCGCGCGCGCTTTATCACCAGCCCAAAGTCTTGGTGCTCGATGAAGCGACGAGCCACTTGGATGGCGATAATGAAGCAAAAGTAAATGGTGCAATTCGCAATTTGAGGCTTACCCGCATTAGCGTGGCGCATCGGCGCGAGACCATAGCGATGGCGGATCGCTTGATTGTGGTGGCAAATGGAGTGATCGTGCGCGATGAGCGAAAGCCAAGCGCAGCAGCGGCAGACTTGGAGCCAAAGCGGGCATAGCACGCGCCATACCTGCGGCGCAGATTTGGCAGTTTTCAGCGCGTTTTTTAGATGCGGGGTTTACTGGCCGAGCTTGCGCTTGGCGAGTTTTTGTTCGAGATAATGAATGGTCGTGCCGCCCTTGCGGAAGGCTTCATCGTGCATGAGCTCGCGGTGCAGGGGGATGTTAGTATTGATGCCCTCAATCATCATCTCGGTGAGCGCGATGGACATGCGATTGAGCGCTTGCTCGCGGGTATCGCCGTAAGCCAAAAGCTTGCCGATCATCGAGTCGTAATGTGGCGGCACGTAATAGCCGTTGTAGGCATGCGAATCCCAGCGAATTCCAGGGCCACCGGCCACGTGAAACATCGAAATGCGCCCCGGTGATGGCACAAAGCTGTACGCGTCTTCGGCGTTGATCCGGCACTCAATCGCATGCCCTTTTTTAACAATATCTTTTTGCCGAAACGGTAGCTCTTGCCCGTTTGCAATGCGAATCTGCATTTGCACAATATCGATACCGGTGATGAGCTCAGTGACGGGATGCTCAACCTGCACGCGGGTATTCATCTCGATGAAAAAGAATTCGCCGTTTTCATAAAGAAATTCGAACGTGCCAGCGCCGCGGTAACCAATTTTGCGGCAAGCCTCAGCGCAGCGCTCGCCGATTTTGGCGATGACTCTTTCGGGGATGCCCGGGGCTGGGCCTTCTTCAATAATTTTTTGGTGACGGCGCTGCATTGAGCAATCGCGTTCACCTAAATAAACGGCATTTTTGTGCTCATCAGCGAGCACTTGAATCTCGATATGCCGCGGATGTTCAAGAAATTTTTCAAGATAAACCGTGGCATTGCCAAAGGCTGCACCGGCTTCTGAGCGGGTTAAGTTCACCGCATTAACGAGCGCCGCTTCGGTATGCACCACGCGCATGCCGCGTCCGCCGCCACCGCCCGCCGCTTTGATAATCACGGGATAGCCCACGCGCTTTGCAATCGCAAGCATTTCTTTTGGGTCATCAGGGAGCGCGCCTTCAGAGCCGGGCACGCACGGCACACCCGCTTTTTTCATCGCATTTTTGGCCGATACTTTATCGCCCATCAAGCGGATCGTATCGCCCCGCGGCCCAATGAATACAAACCCTGAACGCTCGACTTTATCGGCAAATTCAGCATTTTCAGATAGAAAACCATAGCCGGGATGAATCGCTTGGGCGTCGGTGACTTCGGCGGCCGCGATGATCGCGGGCACATTTAAATAGCTCTGCGCCGACGGGGCGGGGCCGATGCAGACCGACTCATCCGCTAATTTCACATATTTCGCTTCGGCATCGGCCTCGGAGTGCACAACCACGCTTTTGATGCCCATTTCTCGACATGCGCGCTGCACCCGCAGCGCGATCTCGCCCCGATTGGCAATCAGGATTTTTTCAAACATTTGGGTGCGGGGTTTTTTCTTCCCCAGCGAGAGCAGCGCCATGGCGGGGCTACTCAATCAAAAAGAGCGGTTGGCCATACTCGACCGGTGCGCCATTTTCAACCAAGATCGCTTTGACCACGCCCGCCTTATCGCATTCAATCTCGTTCATGAGCTTCATCGCCTCAATGATGCAAAGCGTATCGCCCACGGCGACGGTCTTCCCGATTTCTACGAAAGACCCAGAGCCCGGTGAGCCGGAGCGGTAAAAAGTGCCCACCATTGGCGATTTGACCGCGTGGCCCGTTTCAACGATCGGCCCGGCAACTGTGGGTGCTGCAGGCGCAGCAATCTGCGCCGCAGGGTTTGATCCCGCAGGCAGCCCAGCCTGCAGCGGCGCCGGGGCATACATCTGCATCGGCATGCCCATCGGTGAAGCTGCGACCACGCGCGTGATGCGCACCCGATGATCGCCTTCGCTGACCTCAAGCTCGGCGATGCCCGACTCTTGCACGAGATCAATCAATGTTTTGAGTTTTCGTAGGTCCATGCTGCGCACCTCTTTTTTCTCTTCGGGCACTTTGCCCGGTTCTGGTTTTGCTGCCATATTGTTTAGCGAACGTGCGTGCTGCCCGTCGTCCTCCGCATTACACTTTGTTGCATTCTACCGACAATTCAAACTGCGTTAACGTGAGGCGTCGCGCGCCAGCGGTCGCAATGTACCTAACTTCGCCTAATTTGTAAAATCAAATGCGGATTTCGAGCCAAATCTGCGCCGCAGGTATTGAGGCAATATCACTGCGCGTTGCGCGCAATTGCCAGAAGTTCGTCTCGTGTGAGCTTACCAAGCTTAGTTTTAACAACATTTCCGCTGGCATCGACGACAAAAGAAAACGGCAGCGCTTGCCGTTCGTTGCCAAAAGATTTTGTAAGCTCTAAGGCGGAAATTTCGGCTAGAAGCACTGGGTAGGTTACCCCGATTTCTTTCATAAATTTAGCAACGGGTTCTTTGCGATCAATCGCAACCCCAACAAACTCGACGCCAGATTTGAGCCCAATCTCATTGCGAAACGCGATGAACTCCGGCATCTCTTCGCGGCAAGGTGTGCACCACGTCGCCCAAAGATTGACGACAGTAAATTTTTGCCCTTTTATTGAGGCGATTGAGCGTGCCGTGCCTGCAGGATCTTCTAGCTTCTGCTGCCAAAAAGCGCTAAAAATCGCTGATTTCTCGCTATCTTTCGCGAAAGCACTCGGCGCAAACTGCGCCGCAGGTAATGGAGCGTCGGTGCCTTTCATGGCTAAAAATGCACCTCCACCCAGTGCGAGTGCGCCCGCGAGGGCGATCAAAATTGTTTGACGCATGGTTTGATCTAGCTGGTGATTAGTTTTAGATGCGAGATAAAGCGCTCAGCCGGTACAAACCCCATCAACCTTCCGCCTTGGACTTCCTTGCCATTGCGGTCGTAGAAAATGAAGCCCGGTGGCCCCGCCAAAGAAAAGCGCTTGAGCAGCGTGGCGGATTCAACGCCCGATTTGGTCACGTCCACTTTAATGATTTGAAATTGCGTGCTCAAGGTGCCTTTCACGGCGCTATCGGCAAGCGTGGTCTTTTCCATTTCCTTACACGGCGCGCACCAACTGGCCCAAAAATCCACCATGACATATTTGCCTTTTGACGCCTTAATCGCAGCGTCGAGCGCTCGGCTGCTCGTTACCACTTTGAGCGTTTCGGCAGCGTTTGTGGTGACGTCAATGGCGTTCGCGGCTGATTTAGTCAAAGCCTTTTTAGCGACAGGGAGTGAGGCATCGAGGGTGATTTGATGCGGCGGGTAGCAAATCTTGGCGATGGCGTGGCAGCCCTGTAGCGTAATGGCGAGCTTCGTCGTGCCGCCTTTACCGGAAACGGTTTGGTAGGGGACTTGAATCTGCTGCGCGCCCTGATAGGTCGCGACTTTGCCGAAGGTTTCGTCGTCAGTCATCACCGCGGGAGGGAAACTCGGCGCCCCGAGTTGCACGGCATTTGTCTTGCTCTTAAACGCAAATTTATTTTGGTAAAGATACGTGCCGGGCGCAGCGATCACATCAAAAGTAAGCATGCCATTTTTGACCGCACTGACTTCGACCTTAAACGCGTCTTCAACGGGCTGAATTTTGGGCGCTGCCAGCGACGAGATACCCTGCGCGCCGGCAGTTGGCGCAAGCATCAGAAGCGAAGCCGCGATGAACACAGGAACGAAAAAGCGGGTTAAAGGTCTGATTTTCATAATTAGAAATGTGCTTTGGAAGAGCGACAAATTTGCCCATCAGCGTGCAATGCTACACGGTTTGAAGTGGGGAGTAGCAGCCGTGGTGTGTTGCATGATTGGTTAACGCTTCGCTCGTTACGCCGGTTGTCCGATACACGGTGCGCTTAGTGTCGATGGCGGGTGGTAAATTTCAGTTGTCTACGGTAATGGAATGGCTTGCGTTACTAGACGGGTAGAAGTTCGGCAGGATTAGAGAAAGGTTTCGTTGTATGCGATTGCTTTTAGCGTTGTGCATTTTTGCCCTCCCGATCTTAGATATCGTGGTCACCGCGCAGCTGGCAGAAGCGAGCGGGATTTCCGTCTGGTGGGTGCTCGCTGCAAGCGCGCTCGTCGGTGTGATGATGCTTCGTCATGAGCGTACGTATTTTCGCGCCCGCTTCATGTCGGCGCTGACTTCCGCCTCCGCCCATGAGCCGCATCCGTGGCGGGCGGTCATCAATAGCGGGCGCAAAGTCGTTGCTGGGCTGTTACTGTTGCTGCCAGGTGCGATGAGTGATGTGCTGGCCTTTACCATCATGCTGATACCGCTCAATGTTGCCGCGCGATTGCTGCCCGCTTGGGCCACTTCGACGATGCGCCCGACTGCCGCTGGCGCAGATTCCCGTGTTTACGATGGAAATTACCGGCGCATCGACTGATTTTGAGTCAAAACTGCGCCGCAGGTATAACCAAATATTAGGCGCTCGTGGAGCGCGCAGACTCCGCGCGACCGACCACTGAAGCGGTCAATATGAGCTCATCGAGTAAGGCCATGGAAACTGAGCCGGAGACGGTAAACGGATCAAGCACCGGGCGCGCAGAATATTTCAAGAGCGTGGTTGGATTGAGCTTTTCTAAGTTCACATAACCCATCGTCCAGCCCGCAAAGCGGCGCTCAAAAATCTCTTCGTAGTGCAAGATCACGATATGCTCGTGCCGCCCATCGGAGACGATTTTGTTGTAAAGCCCGTTAACTTCATCGCGCCCGCCTTCGAGCACTTGCATGAAGATGTTGCCACCGTAGCAAAGCGTGCCGGTGATCCCGAGCTCAGGATTGTGGGCGCGGGATTGCCCCAAGATGGAATCGACCATCTCTTTGTCAATCGTCGTTTTGGTGCGGCTAGCGTAAAGCAGGCGGATCATCATATTGATACTCCTTTGATTTAACGATTGAGCAGCGACAAAAACTCGCGCCGTAAATTGGTATCGCGCAAAAATTGCCCGCGCATGACGCTGTTAATCATTTTCGCGTCGAGATCTTTGACGCCGCGCCACGCCATGCAAAAGTGATCGGCTTCCATCACTACGGCCAAGCCATCGGGCTGCAACATATCTTGCAAAAGATCGGCGACTTGCGAAATCGCCTCTTCTTGAATCTGCGGGCGAGACATCACCCAATCGATCAACCGCGAAAACTTTGAAAGCCCAATCAGATTGGAATGCTCGTTAGGCAATACCCCCACCCAAACTTTGCCCATAATCGGGCAAAGGTGATGTGAGCACGCGCTACGCACGGTGATGGGCCCTACGATCATGAGCTCGTTGAGGTGCTTGACGTTAGGGAATTCAGTCGATGGGGGCATTGACACATAGCGCCCGCGAAAGACTTCACGCACAAACATTTTGGCAACACGCTTTGCGGTATCGTGGCTATTGTGATCATTTTCGGTATCGATCACCAAGCTTTCGAGCACGCCTTTGAGTTTGGCTTCAACCTCGACTTGCAACCCAGCGATTTCAGCTTCGTTGACGTAGGCCGAGATATTGTCGTTGGCGTGAAAACCCTTTTTTGCGCTTTTAAGTCGTTCGCGAATCACGCGCGACAGCGGTACGCCCGCATCCACTTCTTCAGAAATTGTCATTTCAAGAGTTTCTCAATTGGCGCACGTCGAAATAGAGTGCGCACGAGTTTCGTTAAACATTGGGCTTGTCTTTGACAAAACAAGTCAAGCCCATCCTATTTATTTGCCATCGTCGGCACCGGCGAAACTGATCCTGCACGCGCCATGAGCCAAATGCCATAAACGATCATTGGGATGCTGTAAAGCTGGCCCGAAGTGATCGGCAGCCCGAGCAGACTGACTGAAAAATCGGGTGTTCGAAAAAATTCGACAAACGAGCGCGTGACCCCGTAACCGACCAAAAAGAGCCCAGAAACGCTACGCAAGGGCCGGGGCGCGCGCGAATAAAACCATAATACTGCAAACAATAGCAGGCCATCTAGCGCCAAATGGTAAAGCTGGGATGGGTGGCGGGCGACGAGATCAACGCGCGGGAAGACCATGCCCCACGGCGCATCAGTGGGCCTGCCAACTAACTCTTGGTTAATGAAATTTCCAAGCCGACCGAACGCATAACCGAGAGGAACTTGTGGCGCGATAAAGTCGGTGACTTGCCAAAAGCTACGTCTAGTTTTGCGGGCGTAGAGCCACATGCCTACGAGCACGCCTAAAAAACCGCCGTGAAAGCTCATCCCACCGCGCCAAATCGCCAAAATCTCAGCCGGATGCGCAAGATAATAAGGGAGTTGATAGAGAATCACCTCCCCTAACCGGCCGCCCAAAATCACACCGATGACGCCGTAGAAAAGCAAATCATCCACTTCTTCGGAAGACCAGCCGCGCCATGGGTCGCGTCGGGCGCGCAGCTTCGACAGATAGAGAAATGATGCAAACGCCGCGACGTACATCAGGCCATACCAATGCAGCGCAATGGGGCCGAGTTGCAGCGCGACGGGATCGAAGTTAGGGTGGGTGAGCATCGGTGAAGTTTAATCTTGCAGCGCCTTGATACCTGCGGCGCAGATTTGGGCATAAACGGCTGAAATCGGTGCGTGTGACTTTCTGACTCGCCCTAAAAAATGTGTTGCTGGGTTGATCGTGTGCGCCGACTTTTGTATTGGATTACGATTAAATCTATTTTGCACCAAAAAAATGCAATTGTACGAAAATGGTGCGGCTCGATCATGCGGGCTCGAAATCCTACGCGTGCCGAACGCACCATGCCCCGCAGCGCCGTCGTACGGGTGGGATTGAACTGCTACTCATGCCATGGCACGGCGCATGCTTATACTTACGCATTCGCTTAAAAATTTCAATTTTTGTAAAACGTTAGAGGATTGTGATGTCTACACCCGCAGCCGTCCTGAAAATGATCAAGGACAAGCAAGTCAAATTCGTTGATTTGCGCTTTACCGATTTGCGTGGCGCCGAGCAGCATGTGCAAGTGCCCCAAAATATGTTTAATAAAGAGAAGTTCACCGAAGGCCATGCTTTCGACGGCTCCTCAATCGCCGGTTGGAAGGGCATCGAAGCTTCTGACATGCTGCTGTTCCCAGACCCAACGACGGCAACGATTGATCCGTTTGTAGAAGAGACCACGATGAATATCTCGTGCGACGTGATCGAGCCGTCAACGGGTAAAGGTTACGAGCGCGATCCCCGCTCGCTTGCCAAGCGCGCTGAAGCTTACTTAAAGAGCACCAAGCTTGGCGATACCGCCTATTTCGGCCCTGAGCCTGAGTTCTTCGTCTTCGATAGCGTTTCGTATAAAGTCGATATGTCGGGCTCGCATTGCAAAGTCTGGTCAGAAGAAGCGGCCTGGCAGACCGACGACAAAGGCCAAGACGGTGAAGGCAATCAAGGCCATAAACCAACGGTAAAAGGCGGTTATTTCCCGGTCGGCCCAGTCGATAAGCTGCAAGATGTGCGTAACTCGATGGTGCTCGCACTAGCCGATATGGGCGTGCCGGTTGAAGTCTTCCACCACGAAGTGGGCAATGCCGGTCAATGCGAAATCGGCACGAAGTTCTCCACGCTCGTGCAACGCGCCGACTGGACGCAGATCGTGAAATACGTGGTGCGCAACACCGCGATGATGTATGGCAAAACGGCAACGTTCATGCCGAAACCCATCGTGGGCGACAATGGCTCAGGCATGCACGTTCATATGTCGATCTGGAAAGATGGCAAGAATTTGTTTGCAGGCAAAGGCTATGCAGGCTTGAGCGAAATGGCGCTTTACTACATCGGCGGCGTGATCAAACACGCCCGCGCCCTGAACGCGATCACCAATCCAGGAACCAATAGCTACAAGCGTTTGGTGCCTGGCTATGAAGCACCTGTAAAGCTGGCCTACTCGTCACGCAATCGCTCGGCATCCATTCGTATTCCACACGTTGCCAACGATAAAGCCCGCCGCATCGAAGTGCGCTTCCCAGACCCAACGGCAAATAGCTACATGTGTTTCGCAGCGTTGATGATGGCAGGCTTAGACGGCGTGCAAAACAAAATCCATCCGGGCGAAGCCGCGACTAAAAACCTCTACGACTTGTCGCCAGAGGAAGATGCGACGATCCCAACTGTTTGCTCAAGCCTTGAGCAAGCGCTGGAATATCTTGATAAAGACCGTGCATTCTTGACCAAAGGCGGCGTATTCACCGATGATTTGATCGATGCTTACATTGCCCTCAAGATGGAAGAAGTACAGCGCTTCCGCATGACCACGCATCCGCTTGAGTATGAAATGTATTACTCGATGTAATCGTTTTTAGGGCTCAAAAGGCTCAAAACTGCGCCGCAGGTATTCAGCACACGCTGGGTAGCTGCGGCGTTTTTTTTTGGGGTTCGCCAATGATTGGGTGTCGTTGGCACAGGGGCGTCATCGTTGATCTGCAGTAGTGTTTCGTTTTTTTCGGCGGATTAAGCGTATTTTTTTCGCAACTTCGCGATGCTTTAACGCTCCAATCGTCGGGTTCATTTTAAAAACCTGCCGGCACGGTTTTTTTGCTGGTAGACTTCAAATTATGCAAAAAGCATTTAAATCAATCTTACTCGGGCTCGGGTTCAGCATTGGCGCGGATAGCGCATTTGCCGATATTTACACCTGCAAGCACGTGGATGGCTCTACGGAAATCACTGATTCTCCGTGCGCACGTGGCGCGACCGTACTCAGCGTATTGAAATCACCTAAGCCGCAAGGGCAGGTCGTGGTCGGCGACGGGATGGGCGGCACTAAAATAGTGCAATCTGGTAAGAATGGTGCGCCAAGTGCTGCAAACAAAGCTTCATCTAAGCCCGGACTCACCGCCCGCGTTGAGCCCAACGTACAGCGGGATCGGGACGACATGCGAAAGCGCGTGCTCAACACTGAGCTCGAGCAAGAAGAAAAAGCGCTCATCGATGCACGCGCCCAATTCAACGGTGGCAATCCGCAAGCGCTTGCCGATGAGAGCCAAAATAGCCCAAAATATTTGGATCGACGTGCCAGACTCTCGCAGACCGTTTCGCTGCAAGAGCGCAGCGTGGCCGCGATTCGCCAAGAGCTCTCAAACGTGCGCTAGGCCGCGCAAACACGCTCAAATCGCCCAAAACTGCGCCGCAGGTATTTCACTCAAACGTGAAAACTGCGGCATTATTTTTTCAGAAACCGTATCTGCGTGCGAAGTAGCGCAACGCGATGACGCGCAGATTTTCAAGCCAAGCCGCGCTCCTAGTGCGACGCATCAAAGGCGACCAGATCGCACCGTCCAAACCGTAAATACCGCCAGTTCAAATAAACGGTTGAAAATCGAGCGAATCTTGCCCGCTGGCGCGACCCTTGCTAATGCATAAGTCATGACGACCAACGCTTTCTCAGGGCTTGACTTGATTTCGACCGCAACGCTGGCGCTGACGCCATCGTTGCGCATTCTTTCAGTCAATAGCGCTGCCGAGGCGTTGTTTGCGCACTCTCGTCGTCATATGCTCGGCATGCGGGTTCATGAGCTGCTCCCAGCTGATACTTCGCTGCTCAGCGCGATTGAAAAAGCGTTGTCTACGCAAACGAGCTTTACCGAGCAAGAGCTCGAAATCCGCACTGGCAGCTTGCAGCGGGTCGTGGTCACCTGCACGATTAATGTGATCGATAGCCCAGAAGTGGCGCTGATGCTTGAGTTTCGTCAGATTGACCACCAGCTTAAAGCCGAGCGGGATGAGCGCATGCAGGCGCAATTGAAAGCCAATCGAGAATTGATCCGCAATCTCGCGCATGAAATTAAAAACCCGCTCGGCGGGGTGCGCGGCGCGGCGCAGCTGCTCGCGCGCGAGCTGCCTGACCCGCGATTAGCGGAATATACGCAGGTGATCATTGCCGAGACCGATCGTTTGCAAAATTTGCTCAACCGGCTGCTGACGCCACATCGCCCATTGGTGCGCGAAGAAATCAATATTCACGAAGTGCTCACCCATGTGTTGACCTTAATCGATGCGGAATTTAATCATGGCGCACCGATGATTCGCTTGCAAAAAGATTTTGATGTGAGCCTGCCCCACTTGCGCGCGGATCGCGAGCAGCTCACGCAGGCAACGATTAATATCGTGCGCAATGCCGCGCAAATGCTCACGCAAGGCAAAACCGCCGATGCCTGCATTTCGGTTTCAACGCGGATTGCCCGCGGTGTCACGATTGCGCGGCAACGCTTCCGCTTAGGGATCACGATTAGTATTGACGACAACGGCCCGGGAATCCCTGCCGAAATCATCACTGAAATTTTTCATCCGCTGGTCTCGCGTCGCGATGGTGGCACGGGACTTGGCTTGACGATTGCGCAAAATTTCGTCGCCCTCCATGATGGGCTGATTGAAGTAGAAAGCCAACCGGGAGCCACCCGCTTCCGCATTACGCTGCCACTGGGGCAGGGGAACCAAATATGAATACCGCTGTAACTTGGATTGTTGATGATGATCGCTCGATCCGCTGGGTGCTTGAAAAGGCACTTGAGCGCGAAGGCTTGGCCTTTAAAGCGTTTGCCACGGCAAGCGAAGCGCTTAAGCAATTGGAGATCGAAATTCCGGCGGTGATTGTGTCTGACATTCGCATGCCAGGCAGCAGCGGGCTTGATCTACTGGCTGCCGCAAAAGTGAGCGCTCCCGATTTACCGATCATCATCATGACGGCGTATTCCGATTTAGAGAGCGCCGTTTCAGCGTTTCAAGGTGGTGCGTTTGATTACCTCGCCAAGCCATTCGATATTGATCATGCCGTCGCCCTGATTCGCCGCGCCCTTGCGATGCGCGTGAGCAACACGACGAAATCGCCGTCGTCGGCGCAGACGCCTGAAGTGACCCAATCGGACATGCTCGGCGCGTCCCCCGCAATGCAGGAAGTTTTTCGCGCGATTGGCAGGCTCTCGAGCACGCAAGTCTCCGTGCTGATTACCGGCGAATCCGGTACCGGCAAAGAGCTCGTCGCCCGCGCGCTCCATCAGCATAGCCCGCGGGCTAAAAAACCCTTTATCGCGATCAATGCGGCCGCGATTCCGCGTGATTTATTGGAGTCAGAATTATTCGGTCATGAGCGCGGTTCATTCACCGGTGCGCAAGCGCAGCGGCGCGGGCGCTTTGAGCAGGCCGAGGGCGGCACGCTTTTTCTCGATGAGATTGGCGATATGCCCGCCGAGCTGCAAACGCGATTACTCCGCGTATTGCAAGAGGGCGAGTTTTACCGGGTCGGTGGCCATGCCCCGATCAAATCTGATGTGCGCGTGATCGCGGCGACCCATCAAGATCTTGATGGCCGCGTGATCTCCGGCGCGTTCCGTGAAGATTTGCTGCATAGGCTCAATGTCGTTCGCCTGAAATTGCCATCATTACGCGAGCGCAAAGAAGATATTGCGTTGCTTACACAGCATTTCTTAAAGCGCGTTGGTGCGCAATTGAATATCGAGCCAAAGCGGCTGACGCCCGCTGCGCAAGAAGCGTTGGCAGCGTTCGCGTTTCCAGGCAACGTACGTCAGCTCGAAAATTTCTGCCACTCCATTAGCGTGATGTCGCCAGGAACGATCGTCGATCTCGCTGATTTGCCGGTGGAAGTGCGCGTGCCGCAAGCTGCCGTCGCTGCTGGGCAAGCAGCCCAGCAAGATTGGCGCGCGGAATTGGATGCCACGCTATTTGCCGCACTGCAAACAAAAGAAAGCGCGGCAGGCGACCGATTTACCGAGGAGTTTGAGCGGCAGATGATTTTGACCGCGCTGCGCTATACCGGTGGCCGACGGGTCGAAGCCGCTGCGTGGTTAGGCTGGGGACGCAACACAATTACTCGCAAGATTGCTGATCTCAAATTAGAAGAAGAATTACGCAGTCGCGGGCTGTAAGCGTCAATACCTGCGGCGCAGATTG
>JANPBT010000060.1:0-171208 GCA_031430575.1 Betaproteobacteria bacterium
CTTCCCAACGCCATTGCCTGCGCCTTGAACTCAGCGGTATACCGCCGATTCGCTATCCCTTTTTTCCTTGCCATCTTCTATATTCCTTTCATACCCAAAATTATCCAACATTTGGTGTACGTGGAATCGGGGCAGGATCAAGCACAGCGGGCAAAAAACTGCGCCGCAGGTATTTGCATACCTGCGGCGCAGTTTTGAGTCTTAGATGCGTGTTTCAATCGGTATTACTGAACCACACTCACTTCAACGCGGCGGGCTTCTTTATTGTCGCCCGTGCCTGATGTTTGCTCGGGCTTTTGCAGCATTAAGCGATCTTCCGGTACGCCAGCGGAAACCAGCATATCGCGCACCATCTTTGCGCGATTTTTAGCCAACTCTTGATTTGCGGCAAGATCGCCTGATGGATCGTGAAAGCCCGACAATGAGAGCTTGGAGTTCACGCTCGATTTAGCATACGCAACAACATCTTTCACGGTTGCATTTGCATCTGCAGGCAATGCCACTTTGCCAACTTCGAAGTAAAGTTTGGCGTTGCTTGGCTTGGTCAGTGCAGCCGCTGCTGTGGCTGTGGCTGCAGCCGTTGTTGCCACGCTGGTAGCCGTGGCAACAACTGGCGCTGCAACAGCAACGACTGGCGCAGCCGCCGCGACCGCGACTGCAGGTGCCGCGATCGCAACCGCAGCTTTAGCGGGTGCGATCCCTGTTTTTGCAGCATTATTTGGCAATACCGGAATAATCAAGAGTGCAACGATATTAATGATCTTGATCAAGGGATTAACCGCAGGGCCCGCAGTATCTTTATACGGATCGCCAACGGTATCGCCGGTAACGGCCGCTTTATGCGCTTCCGAGCCTTTGCCGCCGTGATGACCGTCTTCGATGTATTTCTTAGCGTTGTCCCATGCGCCGCCGCCGGTGCACATCGAAATGGCAACGAACAAGCCAGTGATGATGGTGCCCATGAGCAAACCGCCCAATGCTGCTGGCCCTAAGAGCATGCCCACCGCGATTGGCACGAACACCGGCAACAACGAAGGAATGATCATTTCTTTAATCGCAGAGGTCGTCAACAGATCGACCGCTTTGCCGTATTCTGGCTTGCCCGTGCCATCCATGATGCCTTTGATTTCGCGGAACTGGCGGCGCACTTCTTCAACCACTGCGCCCGCTGCCCGGCCGACGGCCTCCATCGCCATGGCGGCGAAGAGGTAAGGAATCAAGCCGCCGATAAAGAGACCGACGATCACTTTATGATCAGACAAATCAAATGCTTGCCCCATCCCGCGCGCTTCCAGGCCATGGGTATAGTCTGCGAAGAGTACGAGCGCTGCCAAGCCGGCTGAGCCAATGGCGTAGCCCTTGGTGACCGCTTTAGTCGTGTTGCCAACAGCATCAAGCGGGTCAGTCACGTTGCGCACTTCTTTTGGCAGATTGCTCATCTCAGCAATGCCGCCAGCGTTGTCGGTGATCGGGCCGTAAGCGTCGAGCGCTACGACGATACCGGCCATTGAGAGCATTGCAGTGGCGGCAACCGCGATGCCGTAGAGGCCAGCGCACCAGTAAGCGGCCAAAATTGCAGCGCATACCGACAATACCGGCCAGGCCGTAGATTTCATTGAGATGCCGATACCGGCGATGATGTTAGTCGCGTGGCCGGTAGTCGATGCTTTGGCGACGTGCCGCACAGGGCCGTATTCGGTTGCGGTGTAATACTCAGTAATCAAGACCAGCAGCCCGGTGAGCACGATACCGACGATGCATGCACCAAAGAGCGCGTTAGTCGAATAGCCAGTTGCAGCCGCAATCGGACCCATCATCATATCGGTGATGAAATAAAACGCGATCAACGACAAGACAGCGGCAATGGCCAAGCCTTTGTAAAGCGCGGTCATGATCTTGCCTTTGCCGCTGTATTTCACAAAGAAGCAACCGATGATCGAAGCGATAATCGATACCGCGCCAAGCGCGAGCGGATACGCAGCCGCGATCGCAGCGTTTGCCTTCATCAAAATCGCGCCCAAGAGCATTGTGGCGATGATGGTCACTGCATAAGTCTCAAACAAATCAGCGGCCATGCCTGCGCAGTCGCCGACGTTGTCGCCCACGTTATCAGCGATCACTGCTGGGTTGCGTGGATCATCTTCAGGGATGCCGGCTTCAACTTTACCGACCAAATCAGCGCCTACGTCTGCGCCCTTGGTGAAAATGCCGCCGCCTAAGCGCGCGAAAATCGAAATCAGCGACGAGCCAAACGCAAAGCCGATGAGGGGCGACATCGCGTGATGCAAGCCTTCTTTCATGAGGTTTGGGCTGTGGTGCGCGGTACCGATCAGATACATATAAAAACCAGCGACGCCGAGCAAGCCTAAGCCTACGACCAGCATGCCGGTAATTGCACCACCACGAAAGGCCACTGCCAACGCCGCGTTGATGCCATTGCGCGCAGCCTCTGCGGTGCGTACGTTTGCCCGCACCGACACATTCATGCCGATAAAGCCCGCAGCGCCCGAGAGCACTGCGCCGAGCACAAAGCCGCCAGCAGTGGGCACATCAATGAAAAATGCGATCAATACGGCCAAGATCGCGCCAATGACTGCGATCGTTTTGTATTGACGGGAAAGATATGCTTTTGCGCCGGCCTGAATGGCAGCGGCGATTTCTTGCATGCGGGCATTGCCAGCGGGCAGGCGCTCGATCCACATCTTGGACCAAATTCCGTAAATTACCGCCACTGCGCCGCAAATAAGCGCAAGCCAGAGCGCTGATTGAGCTGTCATGATGAGATCTCCTAATTGATGGAATTAAATTGCGAATGAAATGCGCTTCCGTTCTGCAAGCCGGGTATTTTTCATACCTGCGGCGCAGATTTAACGCTTTTTTTCTTAAATTTGAGACTGGATTGTAGCCAGCCGCGCTCCGCGGCCGGGAATTTCGCGTCGATTACGCTTTGAGCGCGCCGAGCACCTGCGCGGTAATCGCGTAAACTTCGCCTACACCGTTGATTTTGCTGTACTTTGGCGCGCCGGGTGCGCCTGATTTTGCCCACTGCCCATAGTAGCCTAGCAGCACCTCGGTTTGGTCGTGATAAACCTGTAAGCGCTTTTTGACCGTTTCTTCTTCGTCATCTTTACGCTGCACCAAGGGCTCACCCGTAACGTCATCAGCACCTGCAACTTTGGGGGGATTAAATTTCACGTGATACGTGCGCCCTGAAGGCGCATGCGAGCGCCGCCCGCTCATGCGCTCAACGATATCGGAATCTGGCACAGCGATTTCAAGCACGTAATCAATCGCGACCTGCGCCGCTTTCATGGCATCCGCTTGCGGCACAGTGCGGGGAAACCCATCAAAAAGGTAACCCTTGGCGCAATCGGATTGCAGCAGCCGATCTTTCACCAGCGCAATGATTAAATCATCAGATACTAGGCCGCCGGCATCCATGACCGATTTCGCCTGCACGCCCAATGGGCTGCCCGCTTTCACCGCCGCGCGCAGCATGTCTCCGGTGGAAATCTGCGGAATGCCATAAGCCTCGCAAATCACTTTAGCCTGAGTGCCTTTGCCTGCACCAGGCGGGCCGAGAAGAATCAAACGCATGAAATCCCTTGAATGTCCGTCAGAGGTCGCGGTCTAGAGCCGCATCACAGATCGGAATTTACCGTAAACGGGCGTTTGGATTGGGCAGAACGCGCCTGTCGCGGACTCCGACGCCCCAATCGGTCATACCTGCGGCGCAGATTGAGTGATTTTGAGGCATCTTGACTGTCGAATTGCCAAATCTGGAACTCGCCCGGCAGCTCAAAATATCCCCAAAATTTTTAACGCCACGTTGTCGATTTTTCTTACACAACCGCCGCAAACACAAGCGTGCTCCTCTTTAGATTGCTTTGCAATCAATGCGTTAAAGATGCCGGAATGAAGATTGCTTGGTTGTTTCGTGAGTACGTTAACGCTCTTAAAGGGGTAAATCATGAGCAACATCACGAGTTTTAGTCGAAACTTGCGCGCTTTGGTTACTGTTGGGCTGCTTGTAACGGGCACTGCGACCCACGCCTTAGTTGTCAACTGGATTGATTGGCAAAGTGCAAGCGCACTCAACGGCTTTACGGCCGTGGGCACGATCACAACGCCTACATCTACCGTTACTGTGACCTACAACAACCCCAACGGAATTGCTTTTTTCCAAAATGGCGCTGCGGGCGAGACCGATTATTGGCGTCAAGGCGGTTTTGGGAGTCTCGGGCGCAACGCTGCGACATCGCCTTACACCAGCACAGGCCCGACGGGCGTTGATAACATCCCTGTCGGTACTGACTTAATTGCGTTGCAATTTGCCGGCACCCAAACGCTCACCTTTTCCGAAGCCATTGCTAATCCTTACTTTTCCTACATTAGCCTGAATGGAAATGGCTACGCCTTCAATCAAGATTTCGATATTTTGAGCTTTGGCAATGCGAGCGATGGCAACGACATTGGGTATTGGGGCACGGGCGCTTCCACAAAAACAATTTCTGGCGCGGAATATCAATTGCTCGGCACAGGCGAGCCACATGGCACGCTGCGCTTCACCGGATCGTTCAACACCGTGACGTGGCGCAGCTTGAGCAATGAAAATTGGAATGGATTCACCATTGGCATTCAAGGCACGACCGCGGAAGTTAATCCGTGCGATGTTGATCCAACGCTGCCACAATGTAATGGCAATTCAGTGCCTGCGCCCGCGCCGCTGATTCTTCTCGCGTTTGGATTAGTTGGATTAGGATTGCGCGCCCGCCGAAATTAGATTTAGGTCGGCGTCTTTCTAAAAACCAAAACGCCCCACGATCTGGGGCGTTTTCATTTTTCTAAATTGGTTAAGCGCGCCACTTTTTTACTGCGCGCAGTCGTAACAATCGATAGTGCGACGCAGACTTGCTGCTAATACCTGCGGCGCAGATTTTCATAATCTTCGGGCGTATCAATTCCTGGCGGCAGTGGCGCGTCAATCACGGTGACGGCAATGACCACGCCGTTGGCCAGCGCGCGCAATTGCTCCAGAGATTCAGTCGCTTCAAGATTGGCCACAGGCCATCGTGGAAATTGCCGCAAAAATTTGGCGCGGTAGGCGTAGAGTCCGATATGGCGATACGCTGCGATTTCGCTGGGCAATGCGCCCATTGGTGATGCGTCGTTGGCGAAGGCATCGCGTGCGTACGGAATCGGTGCGCGGGAAAAATAGAGCGCTTCGCCCGCGCCATTCATCGTAAGTTTCACAACGTTTGGATTGAAAAATTCTTCGCGCGTATGAATGGCGTGGCAGACCGTTGCAATCTCCGCACGCGGATTTTGTGCGAGCGTTTGTGCGACTTGATCGATCACTTCAGGCGGGATCAGTGGCTCATCGCCTTGCACATTAACGACTATCGTATCGTCTTCCAATGCCAGTAAGTGCGCGGCCTCGCTCAAGCGATCGGTGCCGGTCGGGTGGTGCGTGGCCGTCATCACGAAATCAATCAAATCTGCGCCGCAGGTATCGGCAATGCGGGCATCATCGGTCGCAACCACGACGCGCGACGCCTGCGAGCGGCGCGCCTGCTCGGCCACGCGCACGATCATCGCTTTGCCGCCCAAATCAATCAGCGGCTTGCCAGGAAATCGGGTGGAAGCGTAGCGCGCTGGGATGATGACGGTAAAGCCAGCCGCGCTCACAGCGCTTCTACTTCCTCAGGGCTCATTTTGCGGGCTTCGTCCTCCAACATGATCGGAATGCCGTCCCGGATCGGGTACGCCAAGCGCGCCGATTTAGAGAGCAACTCGCTCTTGGTTTTATCGTAAATCAGCGGGCCTTTGGTAATTGGGCAGACTAAAATTTCAAGCAGTTTTGCATCCATATTTTTTACTCGATGTGTGTAGCCCGCGTTTCAGCAAGGCGCGAAAGCAACCACTCTACCAAATCGGGCGCGAGCAGCGTTTGGGTTTGCGAAATCCAGATTTCTTTGCGTACCTGCGGCGCAATTTCAGTGATTTTGACGGCGTCTTTTTCAGTGATGATGATCGCCTCGCCGGGCAAGGCATTGAGCGCCTGCGCGGTAAACGCGAAATGATCAGGAAATGCAAATTCGCCCGCGATCAATACCTGCGGCGCAGATTTGCGCACTGCGGCAAAAAATCGCGCGGGATTACCGATGCCTGCCACCAGCGCGGTGGGTTTCACCGGGAACCCAGCATGCCCCTGAATTGATCGGAAGCCGGTAATTTTGATTTCCATCGTAAATTGCTGCGGGTGAAAGCGCTGCGATGTTGCGCCATTGACCACCACTGCATCGCATGCCTGCACGCGCGCGACAGGCTCACGCAACGGCCCGGCAGGCAGCAAGCGGCCATTGCCAAATCCGCGTGTGGCATCGATCACACAAATCGAAATATCGCGCCCGAGCGCGTGATGTTGCAGGGCATCGTCGGCCAAAACGATGCTTACCTGCGGCGCAGATTCGATCAATTTTTGGGCTGCGGCAACCCGAGACGCGCACACGACCGTTGGAAAGCCCGCTTGCGCATAAAGCAACGGCTCATCGCCACAGGCTTCGCTGCGGGAATGAGCGGTCACAATCAATGGCGACTTTGGGGACATTGGGTAACCACGGCTGACAATACCTACGGCGCAGTTTTTAGCCGCAAGCGCACGCGCTAGAAATAGCGTGAGTGGAGTTTTGCCCGTGCCACCGACGGTGACATTGCCAATCACCACCACGGGCATCGGCAGCGACGAGACTTTACTTGCAAATGCACGGCGAAATTTGATCGCAGCGCCGTAAATCTGCGCCGCAGGTAAAAGTAGCGCAGTGCGGGCGGTCAGCTTTGGTTGGTACCAATCGTCGATCAGGCTCACAGGCGCACGCCTCGCAACGAAATAATACGGCTACTTCGCTTTTGGCGCGGTCTGCGTCGCGAAGGTAATTTGATTCAGCTGCGCCAATCGCGCGGCTTCCATCACATTGATCACCGATTGATGGGTTGCCTGCGCATCGGCATTGATAATCACCACCGGGTCTACCGCGCCTTGCGCGGCTGCTTTGAGTGCTTCAGCGAGCGATGCAACGCCGCCCGCAATATTAACCACTTGCTTATTGATCGCGATCCGGCCGCCGGAATCAACGCCAACATTAATTTCTTTCGGGCGCTTGGCCTGCTCCTGCGCATCGGCATCGGGAAGTTGAATTTTCAGTTCACTAAATTTGGAATAGGTGGTCGTTGCCATCACAAAAATGAGCACGACCAACAACACATCGATCAACGGGATGAAGTTAATCTCAAGCTCTTCGCGATGCCGCCCACGCCGAAAATTCATTTGTGTTTATCACCATGAATGGTGTTGACCATGCGCAAGGCTTGCTGCTCCATTTCGACCAATAAACCATCGATCTTGCTGCGAAAGTAGCGATAAGCGATCAGCGCAGGCACCGCGACAATGATGCCCATCGCGGTGTTGTAGAGCGCGACCGAAATTCCCGATGCCAGCTGCGTCGGGTTAATGCCTGCAGCTTGATTCGAGCCAAATATTTCGATCATGCCCACAACAGTGCCCAAAAGCCCAACCAGCGGCGCGGCGGTAGCGATCGTACCGAGCATGTTGAGAAAGCGCTCTAACTGATGCCCAACGGCATTGCCAGTTTCTTCGAGCGACTCTTTGACGACTGCCCGCGAGCTTTTGATATTGGCCAAGCCTGAAGCGAGCACTTGACCGAGCGGGCCTTGATTGGCCGCCAGCTCGACTAATTGCGGGCTCAGGCCCACGCGTTTGTATTCAGCGATGACTTTATCAGTCAGCCCGGGCGGGCAGACGACCTGCTCACGCAGCGTCCACGTACGCTCAATGATGAGCGCGACGACAATGACTGACATCAAAATCAATGGCCAGATCGGCCAGCCTGCAGCTTGAATGATGGACCACATAGTTTGCGCGTCTTTCGAAATGCGATGATCTAGAGAATGACGCGATGATAACGCAGAGCACCATTTACGACGACACTGCGCGCAAATCGACCACGCGCTTGGCTTTGCCCAGTGAGCGCTCGATCTTGCCAGGTTCGATCACGTTCACCGAGGCGCTAATGCCGATTAAATCTTTCATTTGCTGGGTCAATCGCTGCGCAGCCGCCTCCTGCTCCGCACGACTACTCGCCGGGCTGGCCTCGACATTGACGGTTAACTCATCCATCGTTTTGGGCCGCCGGATTTCACACTGATAATGCGCCGAGAGTGCGGGCTGCTTTAGCAGCAACTCTTCAATTTGGGTGGGAAATACATTAACCCCGCGAATAATCATCATATCGTCGCTGCGACCCGTGATTTTCTCGATCCGGCGCATCGAGCGCACACTCGGTGGCAATAGGCGCGTGAGATCACGGGTGCGGTAGCGGATGAGCGGCATGGCTTCTTTAGTGAGCGAGGTGAACACGAGCTCACCCTTTTGACCATCCGGTAGCACTTCACCGGTCGCCGGATCGATAATCTCGGGGTAGAAATGGTCTTCCCAAATCGTAGGGCCATCTTTAGTTTCGATACATTCGCAGCCAACGCCTGGGCCGATGACTTCTGAAAGCCCATAAATATCAAGGGCATCGATGCCCATTTGATCTTCAATTTCTTGGCGCATCGCGTTAGTCCACGGCTCGGCGCCAAAAATGCCGATGCGCAAAGAGCTTTGCCTTGGATCGAGCCCTTGGCGGCGAAATTCTTCGGCCAAGGCCAAGCAATACGAGGGCGTAATCATAATGATTTTGGGCTTGAAGTCTTCGATCAACTGCACTTGTTTTTCGGTCTGCCCGCCGCTCATGGGCACTACCGTGCAACCCAATTTTTCTGCGCCGTAGTGAGCTCCGAGCCCGCCGGTAAAGAGGCCATAGCCATACGCCACATGCACCATATCGCCAGCGCGCCCGCCAGAAGCGCGGATGCTACGCGCCATGACTGTTGACCACATCTCGATGTCGTTTTTGGTGTAACCCACGACCGTTGGCTTGCCCGTCGTGCCGCTACTGGCGTGGACACGCGCGACACGCTCGCGGGGAACCGCGAACATTCCAAACGGATAGTTGTCTCGCAAATCTTGCTTAGCGGTAAAAGGAAAAAGCCGCAGATCGGCCAGCGCGTTGAGATCAGTCGGGTGCACGCCTTTGGCATCAAAAGCGCGGCGCGTATGCTCTACATTTTTGTAAACATGATGCAGCGTCCACTGCAAGCGTTTAAGTTGAATGGCTTGCAATTCGTCACGACTGGCGCGCTCTATCGTTTCGAGTTCAACTGGGGCTACGCGGTTTACTGGCATTACGGGCCTCCTCGTCAATCACATGGCCGGCAATGCGCGCGCTTTTGCCGCGAAAAACTGCAATCAGCACGTTGTTTTGATTAAAAACATCAATATCGTAAACGCCGTGGCGACCATGCTGAACGCGCTCACAGGCAACCGCCCGCAACGCATCGCCGAGCATTGCAGGTGCTAAAAATTCTATCGTACAGCCCGAAGCAACGGTATTGAAGTTTGCGCCATTGCAGGCATAGGCAAAAGCGGTATCGGCGAGGGTAAAAATAAATCCACCGTGGCAAACGGCATGGCCGTTCAGCATATCAGCGGTAACGCGCATCGCAGCGGTGGCTGTACCTGCGGCGCAGTTTTCAATCGAAATACCCATTTTTTGAGCGGCGTGATCGCGCGCAAACATCGCTTCGGCGACCCGCTGCGGCGTGATTTTGGGTACTGCTTCAGCCATAAAAAGACTTACCCGTCCATAATTTATGCTGGAGCAGGGGCGAGATGCGATAACGATCTTCCCCATAGACTTCATATAAGTTGCGAAGCACGCGCACGATGTAATCGATGCCAGCCTGCTGACCCCACTCGAAAGGTCCAAGTGGATAATTAGTGCCCATTTTCATTGCGGTATCGCAATCAGACATGCTGCAAACGTTTTGGAAAACAGCGTCTGCGGCCTCATTAACCAGCATCGCCACCGTGCGCGCAACGGGCATACCGGGGACATCACCCACGCGAGAAACAGCGAAGCCTGCCTTTTGCATTAGCGCAAGCGCAGTGGCGTAAGCAAAATCGCTGCAGCCGCTGGCGCGCGCAAGCGCAATCCGTTTTGCCTTGCTGTAGTCAAGCGAAAGATCAAACGTAATCGTATTGGGTTGCGCTTCTTCAAACGCGATCTGACTGGCGCTGCGTCCATCGCCTAAGACGAGCTGCATACCATCGCCGACTAACGCGCCACGACCGCGGCTGCTATTGAGATCATAATCGATCAACACGCCATTTGATGAGAGCCGCTCAACCAAGGCTTGCGCTGGGCCTAACTTGCCCATCGCTTTCAGCGAAATCGGCGCGGCCAGCGTCGATTCTGGCTCGGTATCGGGCTGCGGTGCGGCCACATCGGGACCGTAGCGGAAAAAACCGCGACCGCTCTTGCGCCCAAGCCAACCGGCGGCGACAAACTCACGCTGCTCCAAGCTCGGCTGGAAGCGGCGATCATAGTCAAACCCGGCAAATACCGAATTTGAAACTGCGGCGTTGACATCATGCCCGATGAGATCCATGAGCGCACACGGCCCCATGCGAAAACCGCCGCACTCGGTCATGATTGCATCGAGTGTTGCTGGGTCAACGGCATCAACTTGCAACATGCGCCACGCTTCACCATAAAAAGGGCGGGCAACGCGATTGACGATAAACCCGGGGCTCGAGCGGGTATGCACCGGCACTTTGCCCCATGCCCGCGCCGTGGCAAATGCCCGGGCAGAAACCGCAGCACTCGTGCCCAAACCGCTTACGATTTCAACCAGCGGCAAAATTGGCGCAGGGTTAAAGAAATGCAAACCCACGATACGATTAGGATGCTTGGCACGGGATGCGAGTTGGGTGATCGAAAATGAAGAAGTGTTGCTGGCGATAATTGCATCTGGGACTAACACCGATTCAAGTTGCGCAATCAATATCCGCTTCGCGTCGAGATCTTCGATGACCGCTTCGATTGCCATTTCTGCGCCGGACGCATCAGATAATGAGGGCACCGCAACGAGCCGCACTAGCGCTTCTGCCCGTTGCACTTCCGTCAACTTACCTTTTTCGACAAGCTGTTGCCAAGACTTCGCCGCTGCCTCGATCGCTTTGGTGGCTGCACCAACTCGCTCGTCAAAAATCATGACGTTTTGACCGGCACGGGCAGCGACTTGGGCGATACCCGCGCCCATCGTGCCAGCACCGATGACAAGAACGGTTGCGTCAGCGGAAATGGGGCGTGCCGTCATAAAAGTGGATTCAGTTTTCAAATCAGAATTATGCAATTGTAATGAAATTGGGCATAAATTCAATGCTTTTTGGCTATTTCTGCGCCGCAGGTATCGGCGAAGCCACGCTTTGCGGCCACGCTTGCCGATTCGCCGGGAGAGATTTAACTGCCTGTGAACTGAGCTCCGCGTTTTTCCATAAATGCCGCCACCCCTTCGCGGTAATCGTTGCTGCGCCCGAGGGTGCGCTGAATACTCGCTTCATGCATCAGTGATTGCGGAAGGTCGCGTTGCGCCGCGCTACGGATCACTTGTTTGATTTGGGTCATCGCCAATGGCGGTAGCGCCGCGATTTGCGCCGCGAGCTGATTCACTTCCGCTAGAAAAACATCGTCTGGCACGCATTTCCAGATAAGCCCGAGCTGATGGGCTTGGCTGGCGGGCATCTTGTCACCCGTGAGCGCAAAGCCTAGCGCCAGCGGCGTGCCGAGGGCTCGGGGTAAAAAGTAAGTGGAGCCCGCATCTGGAATGAGCCCGATCTTGCTAAACGCCATCATGAAATTTGCGGATTGCGTCGCCACCACTAAATCGCAGGCCAATGCCAAGCTCAGCCCAGCACCTGCAGCAACGCCATTGACCGCGGCGATCACGGGCACGCGCAACGTTGCAATTTTGGTCACCAACGGTTTGTAAAACGTCTCTAACGTATAGCCTAAATCAACTGGCGCGTCCGATGCGCAGACATACCGATCCGATAGATCTTGCCCGGCACAAAAACCGCGCCCTGCGCCTGTAATCACGACCACGCGCACGGCAGGATTGCCCTCAGCGGCCTCAAGTGCCTGCAACAGCGCGGCATGCGTTTCTGGGTTGAAAGTGTTGAGCTTTTCAGGACGATTGAGCGTGACCCGGGCGACGCCAGCAATCGTTTCTGATAATACCGTTTCGAGCTCAGTCATTAAATGATTCCTCCAAAGAGAGGGTGATTTCAATTTCAACCCGGTCTATTTTTACCTAGTCTGGCGATTGAGTCATCTCGGATGCCCTGCGCGCAATTAGCCACTGTGCGAGCGCAATTTCGCCCATTGGCCGGGCAATATCATAGCCCTGCACCGCATCGCAACCCGCCTCAAGCAACGCTTCAAACACACCGCGATCTTCCACGCCTTCAGCGATCACTTGCACACCCAAACTGCGCGCAAGATTAATCGTTGCCCGCACGATTTCACGATCACGCGGCCGCGACTGCAAATGCGCAACAAACCCAGGATCGATCTTAATAAAATCAACTTCTAACGCACGTAATAGATGAAGGGACGAATAGCCGGTCCCAAAGTCGTCGATTGCAAGCCTAAATCCCGCGGCACGCAATGCACGCAAGGTCTCGAGCGCTCGCGGGGAGTCAACCAGCACGTCGGTCTCAGTGACTTCAAGGGTAATCTGCGCTGGTGCGATCCCGTTGGCAGCGGCCGCAGCCAGTAAAAACTCAAAATCAAACCCTCTTAAAAGATTTGGCGAGAGATTGATACTGACCGTCAGATTCGTCGCTGCGAAATGGAGCTTTTTAGCGATACGCAAGCTATCGTTAACCACAAATTGGGTGAGCGCTTCAATCGAGCGGGTCATTTCTGCAAGCCGAATGAATTCCCCTGGCACCACCCGACCAAAAGACGGATGCTGCCAACGCACCAACGATTCAAATCCGAGCAGGTGCTCCCCGACCGCACTCACAATTGGCTGCATTTCAACAAACATTTCGTTGCGCGGGATTGCCGCGCAAATTTGCGTCATGAGCGTAAATCGGCGGTGGGTATGCCCGTCAAAATCCATTGCGTACTGGCAATGGCCGACGCGATCCCGCTTAGCGGCATACATCGCAACGTCCGCCCGACGCAATAATTCTTCAGGATCGCTTCCTTGCTGCGGCGAGATGACCCACCCGAGCGAGCCACCCATCTCGATTTCCAAGCCGCGGATGAGAAACGGCTGATGCAGCGCGGCAACAATCTCGGCCGCAAGCGCTTGCGCGTCGAGTTGCGAAATACCGGGCACGAGCAGCGCAAATTCATCGCTGCCGAGGCGGGCAATTAAAGCGCCGGGGCGCCTGCCTAAAAGCGGGCGCAATCGCGGCGCAACGCCGTGCAGCAAGACATCGCCTGCCGCGTGCCCCAAAGTATCGTTAAGCTCTTTGAAGTGATCGAGATCTACGAGAAATGTTGCGCAACTATTGGAAAGACTCGCTGCTTGAATCTGCTCTCGAAATGAGGTGAGAAATTGCCCACGATTGGGCAACCCGGTCAGCCCATCATGCGTGGCGCGGCGCATGAGCGCACGTTGCACATCGTGCTTCGCGCCCGCTTGGCATTGCATCCCCCAAATTTCTACGAGATAGCCGCGCTCAACCACACCGAAGAAGGAGTGGCTCATCCATACATTGTCATCGCCACTTGGTAACAGTCGGGTCTGCACCTCGCGATCTACCAAAAAATAGCGGGCGCGCACCCATTCAGCAAGCTCACGCTCAAGTAAATCTCGATCTACAAACTCCGCAGGTCCGTGCCCAATAAATTGCTGCAAATCAACCGATCGCGTCGGGTCGTTGGGCATACTCAAGCTCACCAGCTTGCTTCTGGCGATCACTTGTGCGACTTGCTCGGCATCTGGCGCATGCACCGATACGGGAGGATCGACTTTGGCGCGCCAGACCATATCTTGCCCGGCGGCACGTTGCGCATGGGTATGGCGCATCGAATCTGCTAACGCAGATTGGAAAATGCGTCGATCCGCTGTTTCTAAAATCGTGCCGACTAAATCGCCCAGCGAGGCCGCAAACGCTTGCTCATCGGGAGTCCATGTGCGTCGGCCATTGATGGATTCATTGCAAATCACCCCGACAACCCGGCCTTCACGGCGTATTGGGGCATCAAGCATTGAATCAATGCCTAGCGGGATTAAATAAGACTCCTCGTATTCGGCCGTGCGCGGATCGCTATGGGCGTCTGCTGCATTTAAGACCCGGGCAATTTCTGCAGCGCGAAAGTAGCGCGGGTATTGCGCCGCACTTAACACCACACCTTGGGTCATGCGCTCTTCGCCAGCGCTCTCACTTTCGCAGAGCATTTCGCAGCGTAATTCACTGTGATCATGATTGAAGAGCCAAACCCCGCAGCGGCTGACATTAAGCGTCTTTGCAGCGATGCGGGTAATGACTTCGAGCGCTTGGATAATGCGCGCATCGGTGACATCGGGATTTTTAGCCAAACCCACTAAAACTTCTTGCTGGAGCGCGCGACGCAGCTCCGCATGCCGCTGCTCAGAGGCATCAATCATCGCGCCAGAAATCGTCGCGTTGCCGGCGCCTTGCGCGCGCTGCCCACGCAAAATCAGCCACCGCCCATCGCGCTGGCTGGCATTGACCCGAAATTCAACATTGACGGGTTCATCGGTCGCGCGGGAAAGCTCAAGCGCGCGGCGCACGCTCGGGCGATCTTTTGCATTGATATATTCAAGCAAAAGCGCAAGCCCAATCGGCTCGTTGGCGCGCCGGTTGGGCAGCTCAAAAAGATCGTGATACAGCGTCACTAAATCGGTGCGGGTATCCCATTCCCAGACGCCCACCGCGCCTGCATGGATTGCAAGCGCAAGCCGCTGTGTTGTGAGCGGGTCATTGGCGACCAAATCGCACCCCGCGGCAAGCTTATCGTTTGTGTCACGCATTTTTGTCGTCAACCAATTTGCTGCGGTAGCGTATTGCGTTACCGAATTGCATTATGTCTTGAGCATAGCTGAAATTTTTGCGCAACGCAATGATGCCCGCAACGAAGCTGCGGGTTTGCGCCGTACTCGTCACGGTATTCGCACCACGAACCGCCTTGCCTCCGCTATTGACAGGCCTGCCGTGCGTCAAGGCAACTTGACCGACCGGTCGGTCGGGAATAAAATCTGATTATGCGAAATAAGGGCTAGTTATGTATACCCAATCGATGGACGTCGAAAAAAATATTGCCCACCCTGCCACGCAAAATCACAATACCGAGGCGCAGATATTATTTGATGACAAGATGGTGCGCGATGAAAAGATCGAGCCACGCGACTGGATGCCTGATGCTTACCGCAAAACGCTTGTGCGCCAGATTTCGCAGCATGCCCATAGTGAGATCGTGGGCATGTTGCCCGAAGGCAATTGGATTACCCGCGCGCCTTCGCTTAAGCGCAAGGCAATTTTGTTGGCCAAAGTGCAAGATGAAGGCGGCCACGGGCTCTACCTTTACGCCGCTGCCGAGACTTTGGGCGTCGCCCGCGATGATTTGATTCAAGCACTGCATAGCGGCAAAGCGAAATACTCCTCCATTTTTAATTACCCCACCCTGACCTGGGCTGATGTGGGCATCATTGGCTGGTTAGTCGATGGCGCAGCGATCATGAATCAAGTGCCGCTCTGCCGCTGCAGCTATGGACCTTACGCGCGGGCGATGATCCGCATCTGTAAAGAAGAGAGCTTTCATCAGCGCCAAGGCTTTGAGATTTGTAATACCCTGGCTGCGGGCACGCCCGCGCAAAAAGAGATGCTGCAAGATGCGCTCAATCGCTGGTGGTGGCCGACGGTGATGATGTTTGGCCCGTCTGATGCCGCGTCCATCCATAGCGCGCAGACCTCCGCTTGGGGCATTAAGCGCGTATCAAACGACGAGCTTCGGCAAAAATTTATCGATGCCACGGTATCGCAAGCCTATTTCATGGGGCTTACGATTCCCGACGCTGCTCTCAAGTGGAACGAATCGACGCAGCACTATGAAATCGGAGAGATTGATTGGAGCGAGTTTTGGCGGGTGATCGAGGGCAATGGCCCGTGCAATCAAGAGCGGCTTGCCGCGCGCGTCGATGCTTACGCCGATGGTGCGTGGGTGCGAGAAGCAGCACTGGTCTACGCCCGCAAAAATGCCGAAAACTGCGCCGCAGGTATGAGCGCCTCTGCAGAAAAGAAAGTGGCCTGATGGAGCTGCCATTGTGGGAAGTTTTCATTCGCAGCAAGCAAGGCTTGGATCACAAACACGTCGGCAGTTTGCACGCCGCTGATGCCGCGCAAGCGGTAAATATGGCGCGCGATGTCTACACGCGCAGGCAAGAGGGCGTGAGCCTTTGGGTCGTACGTGCGGCGCAGATTACAGCGTCAGACCCCGACGATAAAACCGCGCTTTTTGATCCGATGGCTGATAAGGTCTATCGGCATCCGACCTTTTATGAGATTCCACCCGAAATTGGGCATATGTAATGGCTGGCGAAACAACGGCGCATGTCGAATATTTGTTGCGGCTTGCCGATACCAACTTAATTTGGGCGCATCGCTTAAGCGAATGGACGGGGCACGGCCCTGTGCTCGAAGAAGATATTGCGCTGGCCAATATCGGGCTTGATGCCATTGGGCAAGCGCGCATGCTTTACCAACACGCTGGCGCGCTTGAAGGAAAGGGTCGCGATGAAGATGCGCTCGCCTATTGGCGGGATCAGGGGCAATATCGCAATTTCACGCTTGCTGAATTGCCCAAAGGCGACTACGCGTTTACGATCATCCGTAATCTTGCGCTCGCCATTTACTTTCTGCATCTGTGGGAAGCGCTGCAAGCCTCCAGCGACCCGCAGCTCGCAGCGATTGCTCAAAAAGCGGTGAAAGAATCGCGCTACCACGTTCGCCATGCCCGCGATTGGACGGTGCGTTTCGGCGCAAGTACGCCAGAAGCCCGCCGTCGTGTCGAAGCCGCGCTGCTCACCGTGTGGCGCTATTTAGGTGAAATGTTTGCCGATGATGCGGTCGATACCGCTGCTGTCGCCGCAAATGTAAGCATACCTGCGGCGCAGATTTTGCCAATCTGGACGCAAACGATGGCCGATATCCTCGCCGATGCGACGCTTGCGATGCCACCGCGCAGTGCGTTTGAAAGCGCGGGCAAGCGTGGCATTCATGGCGAGCATCTCTCGCTTTTGCTAGCAGAAATGCAAAGCGTTGCCCGGGCGTTTCCGGGGGCCAAATGGTAATGTCTGCAGTCGCGCTTACCGAGCCATTTGCGTGGGATGTGCTAGAAAGCGTGCCCGACCCTGAGCTGCCCACGCTTTCGATTTTGGACCTCGGCATTGTGCGCGCCGTGCGGGTCGCAGTCGGGCAAGCGCACATCACCCTCACCCCAACCTACTCCGGCTGCCCAGCGATTGACGCGATTACCTCCGACGTTGAAACTGCTCTAAAAGCGGCTGGATTTGCGCCGCAGGTATCGATCCAAATCGCCCCCGCGTGGACAACCGATTGGATGCGCCCGCAAGCCCGCGCAAAGCTGAAAGCGCTGGGCATCGCAGCGCCGATGCACGTTCGATCGGCGACGCAAGCAAATACGCGCGTCGTCGGCCTGCATTTGGCGCAAGATCGGGGCATCACGTGCCCGCGCTGTGAGAGCGCGCGCGTGGAGCAGCTTTCGCATTTCGGCTCTACGGCATGCAAAGCGCTCTACCGGTGCCTTGCCTGCCGCGAGCCCTTTGACTACTTTAAGCCAATTTAAGACGAAATGCTGAAATTTACATCGCTCAACGTTACCGATATTCAGCGTGAAACAGCGGATAGCGTATCGCTCGGTTTCAAAATACCTGCGGCGCAGATTGCCACCTTTTCGTTCCGCGCGGGGCAATTTTTAACGCTCAAAACTGCCATTGCGGGCACAGAAATACGACGCGCGTATTCGCTCTGCGTTTCGCCAGCGGCGTTTGCCAAAACGGGCGAGCTGCGCGTTGCGGTGAAAGCCGTGCGCGACGGGAAATTTTCAAATTGGGCAAATGAATCGCTGCGCGAGGGCGATGCGTTAGACGTGCTCCCGCCCGATGGCAATTTCACCGCGACATTTGATGCGGCGCATAAAAAACACTACGTTGCCTTCGCAGGCGGCTCTGGCATTACGCCCATGCTCTCCCTCATTACCGAGGCGCTTACTACCGAGCCCAAAAGCGAGTTCACACTGGTTTACGGAAATCGATCTGTCGCGAGCATTATGTTTATAGAAGCGCTCACTGATCTCAAAAATCGCTACGTTGATCGATTTACGCTGATGCACGTGCTCTCGGATGAGCCGCAAGAGGTCAAGCTTTTTGAAGGCCTGCTCAATCGAGAAAAGTGCGCAGCGTTGCTGACCGCGCTCATACCCGTGGCGCAGATTGATCTAGCGTTCATCTGCGGGCCCGAGCCGATGATGGATGCCGCTGAGGCCGCGCTGCTGGCCGCTGGTTTACCGGCGAGTCAGATTCGCATTGAGCGCTTTGGCGTGCCGATGCCTGCCTCTATTTCTGCGCCGCAGGTATTGAATCTAGACACGCAAAAAACAACCGTCTTACATATCATCGCTGATGGCACCCAGCGTAAGCTGGCGCAGCGCGCAGATCAATCCGTGCTCGATGCGGGTTTACTGGCAGGCATGCCGTTACCTTACGCGTGTAAAGCCGGCGTTTGCTGCACATGCAAGGCGAAATTAATCGAAGGTCAAGTGAAGATGATCAAAAACTTCACGCTATCGGAGCAAGAAAAAGCGCAAGGCTTTGTGCTCACCTGTCAAAGCATCGCGCTTACGGAGAAAGTTGTGGTTTCTTACGACGAGCGGTGAACAGCAGATCACGCAAATTTAGAGCGCGCTACTCTTCAAGCTTAACCCGTAAAAAGCTCGCAAAACGCGGTTTACCTTGGGGCGTTTTGTCGCGATAAATATAGGTCACCGTGCTGCCAATTTTCGGTGGATCTGCGCGCTGGGCATCGCTAAGCCCTGTACCCAACCTAAACTCAACGCCCTCTGCCGTACGCATTTGTAGCGCGCCAAGCTTTCCTTTGTGCCGCCCTTTTCCGGGTAGGTGGGCGATGACCACCGCTTCAGCATCGGCTAGCGGCTTCATCTTTTGCAGTGCTTCGTTGCGCCCCGTCATGTAAGGTGCATCGGCACGATGGAGCACCAGCCCTTCCCCACCCTGCTGCACAACTTCTTCGAGCTTGCGCCTGAGCGCGGCTTCGTTAGCGACCTGATATTGTTCAACCCAACGCAATTGCGGATTTGCTGCTGCGGTGACTATCTTTTTCAACGCTGCACTGCGCTCCCGAAAACCACCCTCGCCATTGGGCATCTCGAAGGCCATATAAATCACCCGCTGCCACTCGGCCTCAATCGGCTCAGCTTTACGCACGATACCCGAGAGCGCATCAAATTGCCCACGCGCAAGCCACAATTCGCCATCAATCGAAGCGGGGGGAAGCTTCGCTAAAAACGATGGCGGCGCGGCGATCAATCGACCGCTGCGAAAGCGCAGCACTTTGCCATCCCAGATCGCGCGTACCCCATCTAACTTTTCACTAACAAGAAATGGTCGCGGATCGGTACCAGACCGGTAGTCTTGCGCGAGCAGAACCAGTTCATTTGCGATTTTTGCCCGCAACGGCGAGACGCTCAGCGCGGTGACCGCTAGCACTGATAAAAACTGACGGCGATTTAAGCATTGTTGTTTCATGGGGGCAGTGTAAATCGCTTTGGTCGTACGACGCAAATCACGTTCACGCTATCATTGCGGCTATGCCACGAGGTAAAGCCGAAACCCACGCGCTGCAGCGCGATACGATCTTAAATACCGCCGCCGATACTTTCGCGCAGGTGGGGTATGCGAGCGCGACGATGGCCCAAATCGCCGCCCGCTGTGGCGTATCGAAATCGCTTCTGTATCACTACTACGCGAGCAAAGATACGATCCTCTATGATTTGCTCGACCACTATACGCGCCGGCTTTTAGAAATCGTTGATGGCGTGGATAAGCTCAAGCTTTCACCGCGTGAAAAAATCGACGAAATGATCCGTCGATTTGTGTTTGAATATGAACACTCGCGCGCGCGCCATACCGTCCTTTTACGCGACGTACGCTTCTTACCCGAAGCGCAGTGCAATCGCGTCATCGATGCCCAACGCAAAATGGTCGAAACCTTCGCGCGTAATATCAGTGCTGCTGAAAAACTTTCGCTCGCGCGCAGTAAAGCGCTGGCCATGGCGCTATTTGGCATGATTAACTGGACGTTCACGTGGTTGCGACCCGCGGGTGAATTGTCTTATGCTGCGTTCGCAGAAACCGTCGTTGCCTTTATGCGTGGTGGGCTCTCGCCTGCGGCTCAGTTCTTAAACTCTCCACCGTCTTCTTCACGAAAGTAAATTTATGGATGAACTCGTCCTCACGGAAATCAAAGGCAAAGTCGCCACCTTGCGGCTCAATCGCCCAGAGAAACTCAATGCGCTAAATGATGGCTTAGCCGATGCGCTTGGTAAGGCACTGCTCGCTGCGGAAGCCGATCCTAATATTCATTGCATCGTGATTACGGGCGGCGAAAAAGCTTTCGCGGCTGGTGCCGACATCAGTGCCATGGCAGATTTCGATTACGCAGACGTCTTTAACGCAAACTTCATTTCTCGAAACTGGGAAGTGTGTAAGCAGATTCGTAAACCGATCATCGCAAGTGTCGCGGGCTACGCACTGGGCGGTGGCTGCGAGCTGGCGATGATGTGCGACATGATTATCGCCGCTGACAACGCAAAATTTGGACAACCCGAAATCTCTATCGGCACGATCCCCGGCATGGGTGGCACCCAGCGCCTGCCACGCGCGATTGGTAAAGCCAAAGCAATGGAATGGTGCTTGACCGGTGGCATTTACGCAGCGCAAGACGCAGAAAAAGCAGGCTTGGTCGCTCGGGTCGTACCTGCGGCGCAACTTTTCGACGAAACGATGGCGATTGCAGAAAAAATTGCGTCGTTCTCGCTTCCCATCATCATGAAAATTAAAGAATCGATCAACCAGGCTTACGAAATGCCACTCGCTGCTGGAATGCTTTTCGAGCGCCGCGAGTTTCATGCCACATTTGCGACCGATGATCGGCGCGAAGGCATGGCCGCATTTTTAGCAAAACGCAAGCCCGTATTTAAAAATACCTAACCTCATTTTTCGTCCGTTATCACTACACTGCGCGCCATGCGACTGCTGCTTGTTGAAGACGACCCCCTACTTCGCGAATCGCTCACGCTCGCGTTACGCCATGCGGGGTACAAAGTCGATGCCGCTGTTGATGGCGTGGCTGCCGATGCGGCATTGACCACAAAGGAAGCGTATTCCGTCGTCGTATTAGACCTAGGGCTGCCGAGGATGGAAGGCTTGCAAGTGCTCAGTGCCCTACGCGCACGGCGCGATTCAACGCCGGTATTAATTCTCACTGCAATGGATGAGGTTGACACGAAAGTGCGTGCGCTCGATCGTGGCGCCGACGATTACTTGGTAAAACCATTTTCAATCGCCGAGCTCGAAGCGCGATTGCGGGTAATGCTCAGGCGAAGTGTGCAGCGCTCTGATAACCTGATGTATGTCGGAAGTCTGATTTTCAATGGCACGTCGCGAACGCTTACAACCGACCGCGATGAACGGATTGAACTAAGCGCACGCGAAATTGCGCTGCTGGAGCTGCTCATGCGCCACGCGCCGCATTGGGTCAGCAAAGACACCTTAACCGATCAACTCGGCTCATGGGATGCAGAGCTCACACCCAATGCGATTGAAGTTGCGGTGCATCGTTTACGCAAACGACTGCAGCCCCACAATACTGAGATCATCGTCGTGCGCGGGCTCGGTTACACCATTCAATCGCGCAGCGCATGAGTCTGGTCAGTAGGCTCTTGGAGTGGCTATTTCCACCCCTACTTTTTTTGTGGCTCGCAACTTCCATTCTCACGTTCGTCAGCCTCCATAATTTACTCGACGATTCCGTCGATCAACGCTTAATGGATGCAAGCGTTCATGTGCATCGGCTCTGGCAAGGGGTAGGCCGCTCAGAAAGCAAAGTACGCCCGCTTCTATTAGGCGTAGGAGGTGAAAACGCACGCAGCTTTAAGGTCGCGATCCTCGATGGAAGCGATAACGAAATTGTCTCGACGTTTGCGTTACCGGTCGTCATCGGGAGTTCTGCTTCGCGCGATGTTGTGGAGATCATGAATATCGACGATACCAGTGCCCACTGCGCGTTACGGCGTTTTGACGGAGAAACAGCATTTGCAACGCGCGTTCTGGTATGCGATTTATCGGATACGCGTACCGTGCAAAGTCTTGTTCTTTTTCGTCATATCGTGGGGCCTCAATCGCTCATTTTGCTAATCGCAATGGCGTTGGTATGGTACGGCCTCGGCTATATCTTGCGCCCGCTTTCTGTTTTGCGCATGGATTTAGATAAGCGCGAGATTGACGATTTAAGGGCGATTAATCTCACCGGTGCGCCTAAAGAGCTTGAGCCGCTATTGAGCGCTATCAACCACTTAATGCAGCGTCTGAGCGCTGGCTTTGACAGTCAGCGACGGTTTATCGCTAACGCAGCGCACCAGTTGCGCACCCCGCTCGCGGCAATCAACACCCGCATCGAGTTGGCGCAACAACTTTTGCGGGACGGCAAAGCGTCGCAAGCAAGCGAGGTTCTCGATGCCCAAAGTAAGCTCACCGCCCGCACAACGCGATTAGCAAATCAACTGCTGACCTTGGCACGCAGCGAAACACCGCAGACAGATGACTCAAAAAGCGTCGTGCTCATCACCCAGTGTGTCGCAAACGTGCTTGCCCGCATTGGCGCGCGCGCGCAAGAAAATCAGATTGAACTCACCTATGAAGAAATCGGCGATACCCCGCGCTGGCATTTAGAGGGCAACCAAACGATGATCGAAGAGGCGATTGCAAATGTTTTAGAAAATGCGATTGCGGCTGCGCCAAGCGCGTCCGAAGTGCAGTGCGTTGCCGATGCCAGCGTGGGCGAAATTCGGATCTACGATGCGGGCGAAGGCATTGATCCGAGCGAACGCGAGCGCATCTTCCTGCCTTTCGTTCGTGGCGCGACTTCCGCCCACCCCGGCAGCGGTCTTGGGCTCACGATTGTCCGTGAAATCATGCGCCAACACGGAGGCGATGTCACACTCGCAGACCGAATGCCCGCTCGTGGGGCGTGCGTCATTCTTGCGTTCAAACGCACGGCGAATTAACGATCGTCATATATGAAGCGTTACTCTAAATGGCATATTTTTTAATGCCATGCGGGTGTTTTGGCTCTCGTAAGGCCAGCGTAAGGTTCATTGTCTAACCTTCAAAAACCGTGGCGATCACAAGCCACCTAATAGGAGAGACACATGGCAATTCAGCAATCCTCAGTAGGCAGCATCGCAAACGAGAAATCGCGCGCGATGACCGCCGAAGAGCGCAAAGTCATCTTTGCGTCGTCGCTAGGCACCGTATTTGAGTGGTATGACTTTTATCTATATGGCTCACTCGCAGCCATCATCGCAAAAAACTTTTTCTCAGGTCTTGACCCAAATTCAGCATTGATTTTTGCGCTACTTGCTTTTGCAGCAGGCTTTATCGTACGTCCCTTCGGCGCGATTTTCTTTGGTCGCTTAGGCGACATGATTGGCCGTAAATACACCTTCCTCGTCACGATTTTGATCATGGGCTTGTCTACCTTTTTGGTCGGCTTGCTACCGGGCTACGCATCGTGGGGCTTTGCTGCGCCGGTAATCTTGATCGCCCTGCGTTTATTGCAAGGTTTGGCTTTGGGTGGTGAATATGGCGGCGCTGCAACCTATGTCGCCGAGCACGCACCACAAGGCAAGCGCGGCGCGTATACCGCCTGGATTCAAACGACTGCAACGCTAGGCTTACTGCTTTCGCTGATGGTGATCTTAGGCACGCGGATGTGGCTGGGCGAAAAAGAATTCGGTGAGTGGGGCTGGCGCATTCCGTTTTTGCTCTCCGCTGTTTTGCTTGCAATTTCAGTCTGGATTCGCTTGAGCATGGCCGAGTCTCCTGCTTTCCAAAAGATGAAATCAGAAGGCAAGACTTCAAAAGCACCGCTCAAAGAATCATTTGGCGAGTGGAAGAATATGAAGATCGTCATTCTCGCCTTGATCGGCGCGGTGATGGGTCAGGCCGTAGTCTGGTACACAGGGCAGTTTTACGCTTTGTTCTTCCTGCAAAACGTGCTTAAAGTAGATATGCAAACGGCGAACTTGCTCGTTGCAGCATCGCTTATCGTGGGTACGCCATTCTTTGTCGTCTTTGGTAGCTTGTCCGACAAGATTGGGCGTAAGCCAATTATCTTGGCCGGTATGTTGCTCGCCGCGCTCACTTATCAGCCACTTTTCAAAGCGCTGACCAATGCTGCAAATCCAGCGCTCTACGCAGCCCAAGCTAAATCACCGGTCTCCGTGACTGCCGACATGAGCGAATGTTCATTCCAGTTCAACCCGACCGGCACTGCAAAATTCACCAATTCTTGCGATGTTGCCAAGCAAGTTCTGTTGACTAACTCAGTCAGCCATGAGACTTTAGCGGGCGCACCAGGCAGCACAGCGACCATCAAAATTGGCGATAAAGTCATTGAAGCTTACGACGCTAAGAAAGTCACTGGCGACGAAGGCAAAAAACGCGACGCGGAGTTCAAAAAAGCGGTCGCCGATGCGGTCAAAGCTGCAGGCTATCCAGCCAAGGCCGATACCGCCCAGATCAACTATCCCGTTGTTTTCGGTATCTTACTTCTACTGGTGATTTATGTGACGATGGTCTACGGCCCAATCGCTGCCATGCTGGTTGAGCTCTTCCCAACCCGCATTCGCTACACCTCGATGTCGCTGCCGTACCACATTGGTAACGGTTGGTTCGGTGGCTTACTGCCAACGATTGCCTTCGCCATGAATGCCCAAAACGGCTCGATCTTCCACGGCCTGTGGTATCCAATCGGCGTGGCTGCGGTATGCTTCGTAATCGGTTTATTGTTCCTACCGGAGACGAAAGACGTTGATATTTACGCTAAAGACTAACGGAGGTTATGCATCATGTGGAAACTCATACTTGGTTTTGTAATTTTTGCTGCGCTAGTCATGTTCATGCTCTTAAAGGGCGGTGACATTGATATGGGTGGCGAGCGACATGATGCGCCGATGACTGCGCCGCCACCCGCGGCGAGCGAGCCTGCAAAAAAGTAAGCCGCAATATTCAATTCGTAGCGGAGATCGCTTGCGCACTGCGTGGGCTTTTCTCCTACAAACGATGATGTGTTTTAGCCCCGAGGCTCTCTCCTCGGGGCTTTTTTTATTTCGCTAGATACAAAGTGTCACGCCCAGAAGAGCGATACCTGCGGCGCAGATTCGCGCGTTTCGGGTTTTTCGCACGCTTCCTTTTTTCGTTTCGCGTTAAAACAGTTAGCCGAAAAACTGATGGTTTGTTGATGCAGCGGACGGTGAAACAACTTCAATCGCAGCACACAAAATCTCCGTATCGTATTGCAACTTTGCGCACTTCGAAAGTCGCTTCACGTGACTACAGCGAGCTGGAGCGGAATCAAGATCACCTCAGAATATGCCGTTTTCGCGCCGCAGGTATAACCATTAAAAATACTCTTGCGCACCTTGCCGGAAGCTCCAACGTTGACAAATTGGGCAATGTTTAGAGCAAATTCTCGCTGTCCCTCATTCTTAAAATTTCTTGTCTGCCTGAACAATACCACCATCCCATTCAAGTCGGATAACCCATTCGCATGGACGAAACCTAGAGAGAGAGAGAGAGACTAGCTGTGCAGTAAATCTACTAATTACTTTTGGAGTTCACCGCTATGAATCTGCGTTTATCATTGAAAAAAGTCGGGCTGTCGATCTTAATTTTGGGACTTGCTTCGCAATCGCTTGTATCACGCGCTGGCGACGGCTACTGCGCGCCGGGAGAGCAATGGTTTAAAACGCTGATTTTTAAATCACCCGGCGACTGCACGGCTCAGGTCGTGAGATTTGGATGCAACGACGGTTCCTACAGCGAATTTTCGTATTTCATTCGGCTTTCAAAATGTGTCTAATCTAGGTTTAGCGTTGCTGTTTAGAATCGGCCGCGGTGTCTCGGCACCGCGGGAAGTTAAGGAGAATTGTGAGTGAGTCTATGAACCAAACCACACGGCAAATCATCGTAGTTTTCTCGCTCGCCGCAATCGCGACGGGCTTTTACTTTACCGTTTTTGAAAAAAAAGCGGGTTCGCAGGCACTTAAGCAACCATCCATTGAGTCGAAGGTTTCTTCTGAAAAACGCGTAAACAACATTCATGAAACCGGCGCTTCGCAGAGCGCCGCGAGGGGATCGAGTCAAAACACTCAAGCAATTGGACTACCCACTGGCAATCCCGTAATTTCGGCTAAACCCCCAGCTGCCGGGGCAGGTGCAGCGCTCCGCTATGGGATGCTGCATTACCGATATGCTGATGCACTGGCGGCTATTGGCGCTGACTCTACGTTGACGCCTGGTGAGCGCGCGTCTGCGAGCGCGCTAATTATGAATGCCTGTGCATTTTTGATGCGAATGCCGAAGCCGTTACCTCCCGTAATGAGTTCCGGAGACGCTAGTTTTGAGGTGCGCAAAAAAGCGTTCGAAAACTATGAACGCCAAGTAAGCAAAGATCGTTGCGACAGACTGAATCCGAATGATTATTCAGCAGCGGAGGTTAAATTGAAGTGGGAACAAGCAGCAAAATTTGGAGATATGCGAGGGCTCGCGGCGATGGTCGACTACAACCTTAGACGTCCTGAAAACGTAGCGCACAATCTAAAAGTAGGGGGATCGTCTATTAGCATCGCGAAAGGACCCACCGAGCAGGAAACCCAAAGCCTACTTGCAGGACTTAGCAGCCGCGATCCTGCGTTCATTGCGTCATTTGGGCAAGTTTTGTTTGAGACGTTTGCCGATGTTGATTTTGTACTCGGACCGCGCGGAGAAAAACTCGGCGTTGAAGACGTCTACATGTTTTGGAATCTTGTCGCTTGTAGCTTTGGTGCAGACTGCGGTGCGTCAAACAGATCTCTAGCTGCGGAATGCTCGGAACTTGGCAAGTGCGGCGCGCATTCACTAGAAGACTCGATTCGAATGTACGACCTACCCGCCGACCAGTGGGAACGCTACCAGCGGCTTGTTCCGCTCGTAGTCCGAGCTATAGAAACCGGTGACTGGACCAACGTTGTAACAAGACGAAGCCCTCCTTCCGACATCGGAACTCCGTTTTACGATAGACCCCCATTTAATGGTCGGATAAGACCCCTACCTGGTTAAAAAATACGCATAAATGCCGGGCTTCGTTCGTATGGCTCCAATTGGAAACGGTGCGCGCCACGAAATCGCGAAATAACCCTCAGGTGCGCTCGGAATCGTAACCTGACGCGCGCTTTTTTAGCTAAATCTGCGCCGCAGGTATCGCGCTAGACGCGAAAGGCGTCGTGCTCGTAAACTAGCGAAATTCCCTAGCGATCCTCAATGCCATGCGCCGCTTTACCGAAATCTCCCCTTCGCTCTCAATTAGCGATCAAATCACGCCCGATGACCTCGCACAGCTTGCAACCCACGGCGTAAAAACAGTCATTTGCAATCGCCCTGAAAATGAAGAGCATGGTCAGCCTGAAGGCGCCGCGCTCAAGGCGGCAGCGCAGGCGGCGGGCATCACGTTTATCGATCAACCGGTCAGCTTCTCAACTTTGCGGGCGGAGGATGGCGTTGCCTTCGGCGCGCATATTGCGGCCGCAAGTGCTGGCAAAGTGCATGCCTTTTGCCGCACCGGGCGGCGCTGCGTCGCGCTTTGGGCGCTCGCTAATGTCAGCGCAATAGGCACTCATGGCGTGCTGGAGCGCAGTGCTGCGCTGGGCGAGGATTTGCGCGGGCTTGCGCCGATGCTTTCAGAGCTTGAATCGAAGTAAATGTCTATAAAAAATGCTCCGCTTTCCGACGTGACCGTGCTCGATCTTACGCGCGTGCTCGCCGGGCCTTGGTGCACGCAATTGCTTGCAGATCTCGGCGCAACTGTAATCAAAATTGAGCACCCTGAGCGCGGAGACGATACCCGCGCCTGGGGGCCGCCGTTTGTTAAAAATGCCGCTGGCGAAGAAACCACCGATTCCGCATACAGCACCTGTGCCAATCGGGGCAAGCAATCGGTCTGCATTGATTTCACGCAGCTGGAAGGACGCGCGCTCCTACAAAAATTGGCTGCGCAAGTCGATATCGTTGTTGAAAATTTTAAAGTGGGTGGATTAAAAAAATACGGGTTGGATTATGAGAGCCTGAAAGCGCTCAACCCCGCGCTGATTTATTGCTCGATCACAGGCTTTGGGCAGACTGGGCCCTACGCCGAGCGCGCGGGCTACGACTACATCGCTCAAGGCATGGGTGGGCTCATGAGCGTGACTGGCGAGGCCGATGCCCTGCCCGGCGGCGGCCCTCAAAAAGTAGGCGTCGCCGTCACTGATTTATTCACCGGGCTCTACGCCGCGAACGCGATCCAAGCCGCGCTTATTGCCCGCATGCGCACGGGCATCGGCCAGCAATTAGATTTAGCCCTGCTCGATACTTCGGTGGCGATTATGGCAAACATGAATCAGCAATATTTAGTGGGCGGCGTGGTCGGTAAACGCATGGGCAATGCCCACGCCAATATCGTGCCATATCAAGTCTTTGCCTGCGCCGATGGTCATATCATTTTGGGCATTGGAAATGATCGGCAATTTGCAGCATTCTGCGAAATCGCGCGCGAGCCGCAGCTGGCGGCAGACGCTCGATTTACAACCAACGCCGGGCGCGTGCGTAACCGGGAAGCGCTGGTGCCCGCGCTTGCAGGCATCATGCAAGCGCGCACGCAAGCCGCATGGATTGCCGCGCTTGAGGCTGTGCACGTGCCGTGCGGGCCGATCAACAATGTCGATCAAGTTTTTAACGATCCGCAAGTTCGGCATCGGGAGATGGTGTTGAACGTTAAAACCACCGACGGCGGCGAGATCAAAACAGTCCGCCAGCCGATGCTCTTTTCTGAATCAACGTTAGCCTATGAAAAAGCGCCGCCGCTGCTCGGGCAACATACCGATGCCGTCCTGCGCGAACGATTGGCGCTACCTGCGGCGCAGATTTCGGCTTTGCGCGCTGCCGGTGTAATTCGCTAGCGGGCAGTAAACTATTTTTCTTTAAACCCGCGTTGACGCAGGCTGATCATGCGATTTTCTGAATTTCGATTTTTGGTGGTGCTGCTGCTGCCCACCCTCAGCATCATTGGGCTGCTGGTCCATCCTGATCGGGTCTGGCTCAACAGCCTCGCCTTTTGGGCTTTGATCGCGCTGGCCGATGCGGTTCTTCCGGGCGCGCGAAAATCGCCTGCACCGATCGCCGCGCAATCCGTGAGCGCCGCCCATCGCTGGCTCTTGCGGGCCTACGTGCCCTTGCAGCTCGCACTTATCGGCTGCGGGCTTTGGAGCGCATTGCAAGGGCAATGGCTTGCGGCAATCGGTATTGGATTTTCAGTCGGCTTCGTTTGCGGTGCGATTGGCACGACGCTTGCGCATGAGCTTGGCCACAGCAAGCACTCGATTGATCGCTTTTGCGGCTGGATGCTAATGACTAGCATCGGCTACGGCCACTTTATGGTGGAGCATTATCGCGGGCATCATCCGCGCGCAGCGACGGCCCACGATCACGCGAGCGCGCGCTTAGGCGAATCGCTCTTTCGCTTTTTGCCGCGCACGCTTGCGGGCGGCTTTGCCAGCGGCTGGGCGCTTGAGGCAAAGCGATTGCGTGCGATGAAAAAATCATGGCTGCAAAGCCCACTGCTGTGGAGCACCATCGCGGCCATCGGGCTTACGCTTGCTGCGATATTTGGCGCGCTCTGGCGCATCAGCAGCGCAGCCGCGCTGGCTGCATTTGCATTTTTTGCGATGGCGTGGCTTACCGCCTTCTTGCTTTTTGAAACGGTGAATTACATTGAGCACTACGGTTTACAACGCGCAGTAAATGCAAACGGTAAACCCGAGCCATTCGCTATGATGCATGCGTGGAATGCGGATCATGTCTGGACGAATTCGCTGGTGATTAATCTTCAGCGCCATTCCGATCATCACATGCATGCTTGGAAGCCCTACCCCACGCTCGAAGCGCTTCCGGGCCCGCAACTGCCTACGGGCTATGCAGGCAGTATCGTAATCGCAGCCATTCCCCCGCTCTGGTTTGCACTCATGCATCGGCGATTGGCTGTGCTCAATGCAGCCACCGCGTAACTGTTTTCAAAAATACCTGCGGCGCAGATTAAGGCCTTTTGAGCCTCAATCTGCGCCGCAGGTATAGCGAAATGCCGCGATAACTTTACTGCATGTGTTGCCCACCGTTGATCGAAATATTAGCGCCGGTAACAAACGCCGCTTCCTCTGAGGCTAAGTAAGCAACCAACCCTGCGACCTCTTCTGGCTTGCCCAAGCGCCCCATCGGAATCTGCGGGATGATCTTGGTATCGAGCACTTCTTGCGGAATGGCCGTGACCATCTTAGTGCCGATATAGCCGGGCGAAATCGTATTGACCGTCACGCCCTTGCGCGCATATTCAAGCGCGAGTGCTTTGGTAAAGCCGTGCATGCCTGCTTTTGCGGCGGAGTAATTGGTCTGGCCAAATGCGCCTTTAATGCCGTTGACCGACGAGATATTAATCACCCGCCCCCAACCGCGCTCAGACATCATATCGATCACCGGCTTGGTCATATTAAAAACGGAATCAAGGTTGGTTTTGAGCACAGCGTCCCAACTTGGTTTGTCCATTTTTTTGAAAGTCATATCGCGGGTGATGCCGGCGTTGTTGACCAAAACATCAATCGGGCCGATCTCTGCTTGCACACGTGCAACCATCGCCGCACATGAATCGTAATCAGATACATCGACTTGCTGCGCCAAAAATTCCATGCCCTTTGATTTCATATTGGCGAGCCAATCCGTTGCCTTGGAATTACCGCCCGAGTAGGTCACGATGACTTTGCAACCCTGATACTTCAATTTGACCGAAATCGCTTCCCCTAAACCGCCCATTCCGCCTGTGACTAGTGCAATGCGTTGACCCATTTTCCTGCCTCCTTGTGGTTATGCTTTTTCAAAAACGTAAGTGCCCGGCGCGGCTGCCAGCGCTGGGAATTTTGCCGCACCAACTTCGCGGGCTTTAATTTTTTTGCCGCCGTGCTTAGCGAGCCACGGATACCAATGCGTCCACCAACTGCCCGGTATTTCAGTTTTGTCAGCAAGCCAAGCCTCGGGCGATTGCTTGCCGTTGTAAGCGCCATGCCAATACTGACGGGATTTTTTTGCCGGGGGATTGACGATCCCCGCGATATGACCAGAGCCACCGAGCACAAACTCGGTCTCACCGCCTAAAAGACCTGCCGAGACATAGCCGCTTTTCCAAGGCACGATATGATCCTCGCGCGTGACGACAACAAATTTCGGGCAGGTAATCGCACCCAAATCAATCGATTCACCGAGCATGGTGAGCTTACCCGGCTGGGCGAGCTGATTGCGCAAATAAAACTCACGCAAATAATAGACGTACATCGGCCCGGGAAGATTGGTGGAATCGCTATTCCAATAAAGCAGATCAAAAGGGCGAGGGGCTTTGCCAAGCAAATAATTATTGATTACAAAAAACCAGATCAACTCATTGGCGCGCAATGAAGCAAAAGCATCCGCGAGCTCTTTGCCTTTCAAGCGCTCGCCGCCGAGAAGCTCTTTTTCTCGCAGATTTAGAAAAGCTTCACTTAAATAGGCTTGAATTTCGCCGGGCTCTTGAAAATCGAGCAAGGTGGTGAGGAAGGTTGCACTGGCAACGCTTTTATCGCCCCGCGCTGCGAGCACCGCCAGCGCGCAAGAAAGGATCGTGCCGCCGACGCAAAAACCGAGCGCGTTAATGGTCGGCTGCTGCGTTACCGCGCGCACGATCTCAATCGCTTTGAGCGCGCCGTCGCGCAAGTAGTCTTCCCAAGTGAGCGCACCAAGCTCGGCAGGCACGTTACGCCACGACACGAGAAAGACCGTATGCCCTTGCTCAACGGCATGCCGAACGAAGGAATTTTCAGGCGTTAAATCAAGAATATAAAACTTATTAATGCACGGCGGCACGATCAGCAGTGGGCGCGTAAATACCGTTGGCGTGGTCGGCGAATATTGAATAATTTCGATGAGTGGATTGCGAAAAATAACCGCGCCCTCACTCACTGCGATATTTTTGCCAACCTCAAAAGCGCTGAAATCGGTCATGCTGATCCGCTGCGATTGGGCATCGGCTTGCCAGTGCTCAAAGCCTTTTTTCAAATTTTCGCCATTGGTTGTGATTGCTTGTGCAATCGCCAGCGGGTTGCCCAAAAGGGAATTGGTCGGCGCGATCGAATCGAGATGCTGACGCACAAAAAACTCGGCGCGCTTGCGTTCCCGATGATCGAGCTGCGCGGCGGCAACCGCGGAAATCAGCAAATCGCTCCATGCCTGATACTGAGCCTTCAGCGCGGCGAAATACGGCGTTTGCCAAGCCTCGCCCGCGAAGCGTTTATCACTTTGGGGCGCATTATTTGCCCCAATCTGCGCCGCAGGGTTTGCTGCATTTGCAGCAGCGCTTTGGGGTGCAACGCCCCATGCCGCTTTGACGCGCTCGCCATATTGCGAAAATAGCTGATTGACAGACTCAGGAGACACCGTTGTCCACCAGCGCCAGCCTGCTTCACGTTGCCAAGCGCTTAAATCTGGATTGAACGGTAAATTTGAGGGTGGGAACACAATTGTCTAATTTTGGAGATTATCAAATTGAAATGTAGCAATCCATGCTGATTGTGGCAATGACTTGGGCTTATATCGTTATGATGATGGCCTCGACCGCCAAAAGCGCACTGATCGGCGTGCTGCTCTTTATCGTGCTCGCCGTCATCCCGCTTGGCCTTGGCGTGTGGCTGACCGTGCGCCGCCGCCGGGCGCAAATCAGCGCAAAGCAAGATGCGCTAGCCGTTGCGGCGTTTAATGCAAATGCAGCAGATGCTGCGGCACCACCACCAGCGCCACACCCAGACCAATCAAAATAAACTGCTCAACGATGTCGCGTGGGCGTGGGCGCTCGTGCAGCGTCGGGATCAAATCTGAGACTGCGATATAGAGCATACTTGCCGCCGCAAACCCGAGCGCCCCGGGGATCGCACCGGCGACCGATGAAAGCGCAAAGTAGCCCACGAGCCCGCCCACGAGCGTGGCCAGCGAGGAAGCGACATTCACTGCCAACGCCCGCTTCGAAGTCCAGCCTGCTTGCTTGAGGGCGATGAAATCACCCATTTCTTGCGGCACCGCATGGGCGACGATCGCGATGGCAGTCGCTAAGCCGACGCGCGTATCCGCCAAAAAAGCCCCCGCAATCAGGATGCCATCGCAGAAGCAATGAGCCGAGCCGCCCACGGCGACCATAAACCCAGTGCGCTCCCGATTGGCATCGGAATGATTGTGGCCATGATGATGATGATGACCGTTATGATGACCCTGCCCGCCCTCTTCGCCGTGCATTTGGGGATGACTATGCCGCCAAATCACCAACTTTTCCATCAAGAAGAAAAAGAGCAACCCGACGAGCACCCACATCAAAATGCCCTTCCCGCCCGCCATCTCCAAGCCATGCGGAAGAATATGCAGGAAAACAGCAGCCAGCATCGCGCCCACCGCAAGCGCAACCATGCGCTGCAAGATCCAAAACGGCAGCGCGAGCGAAAAACCTGCAAATAAACAAGAGGCTAAACCGCCCACAAGCGAGGCGACAACAGTACCGGTAAGTGCATTCATGCGCGGAATATACGCATCGCAACAGTGTTGCGCAAGCAATTAACGGAATTAGTTAAAAAAAGTTGCATCCGCCCCACCGAATGGAAAACGTACGGGCACTGCCGTGCCTATCGACGCGCCCGCTATTTGGCGGTTACTCAATACTAGGCTGAGGCTTCTGCTCCCACAGCAAACCTTTTCCCCCTCTCCCTCATTGAGCGGGGCGGGGTGAGGGATACAGACTCGATCACGCCAGTCAACTTCAAACCGTAAGCGACACCCGCTTTTTAGCGGCCGTTTCGGCAGAGGCGGACGGCGGTCCGTGTAAATCATTGAAATTTCGAGGGTTGCCAGTCATTGGCTTTGCGGTTCAAAAATTTGTTAACCGTAATGTAGGCGGATTACTTTCAAACTACGGATTTTCTACACCGTACACCTACGTCCGCCAAACCGAATGCGAGCCAAAATAAGATCAAGCCGCATTAATTTCATCGCTGACTACGCACCTTCACCAGCGCAGCCCAGTGCAATTGAGCTGACGGCTTTCGATTTATCGAAATTCAAAGTACTCCGTTTTAGGCTCGGTCACTTCGACACACAATACGCCGGAATTTCACCCATTACGCGATTGTCATTTCGTAAAAGTGAAATCGCGCCCTTCCCAGTTCAATTCAATCGCGTTACATTCTGCCAACGCGTGACATAAAACAATTCACGAAACCCAACGGAGCCTTCAATGCGCAAACGCACCCATCTCGCCGCACTACTTGCCTCGACTTTATTTGTAGCGGGCAACGCCTTCGCTGCGTGGCCTGATCGACCGATTACATTTGTCGTGCCCTGGGGCGCGGGAGGGGGCACGGACGCGACGGCCCGCATCATTGGCTCGTTGATGGAAAAAGATTTGAAAGTGCCGGTCAACGTCATCAATCGCACCGGCGGCAGCGGCGTGGTGGGTCACTCGGCGATTGCCACAGCCCCGGGCGACGGCTACACCATCGGGATGATTACCGTCGAAATCGGGATGATGCATTGGCAAGGCTTGACCGAGCTCAAGGGCACTTCCTACACGCCGCTCGCTTTGGTCAACGCCGACCCGGCCGGCGTGCACGTGAAAGCGGATTCGCCTTACAAAACGATGGGCGATCTGGTGGCCGCCGTCAAGGCCAATCCGGGCAAATTGAAAGCCTCGGGCACGGGGCAAGGCGGGATCTGGCACGTCGCGCTCGCGGGCTTGTTACGCGATCTGAAATTAGAAAATTCCGTGCCGTGGGTGCCGTCGAACGGCGCGGGCCCTGCGATGCAAGATTTAGCTGCGGGTGGCATCGACATCACAACTTGCTCAGTGCCAGAAGCCGATGCGCTGGTGAAAGCAGGCAAAGCCCGCACGCTAGCGATTATCGCCACCGAGCGCAACCCGATGTTCTCTAGCATCCCAACGGCCAAAGAGACCACGGGCTCGGGCTGGGTGGTCTCTGCCTGGCGCGGCATTGGTGCACCAAAAGGCGTGCCAGCGGATATTCAAGAAAAATTAGTGGCCTCTATCAAGCGCGCACACGATAGCAAAGAGTTCCGCGACTTTATGTCCGGCCGGGGCTTTGGCGTGGTCTGGAAAGGCCCGCAAGATTTCGCCGCTCACATGGATGCGGACAATACCAGCATGGGTGGGGTGATGAAAGCACTGGGTCTAGCCAAGTAATGGCGTAGCCCCGTAATCTGCGCCGCAGGTATTTTTAGAACTTAAAAATACCTGCGGCGCAGATTTTTGCACTGTGAAGTCTCACCGATTGAGAGCGCGATGAAGCTACAAGATTCCGTTTGGGGGTTGCTCTGCATTTTGTTGGGTGCGACCGTACTCATTTATGTGCAGTCTTTTCCGGCAATGCCAGGGCAGCGCTACGGCCCGGCAGTCTTTCCTGGCTTAATTGCTGCAGGCTTTGTTGTGTGCGGTTTGATCCTCGTCGTGCGCGGTCTCAAAACCGGAGAACCACTTTTCACGCGCGAATCCTGGACGCGATCGGGCGCGATGATTACGCGCTTGTTGGCAGTCTGCGCAGCGATTCTGTTTTATTTGTACGCATCAGAGCCGCTCGGCTTTTTGATCACCAGCTTTTTGCTTTTATTCGCGCTATTCTGGATTTTTGGCGTGCCCCTCAAGCGCGGCGCGATCATCGCAATCGTGACGACATTCGCCATTCATTTGCTTTTTTATAAGGTAATGCGGGTGCCGCTGCCTTGGGGCATCCTCACCGGGATGGCTTGGTAAATCATGGAACCGATTATTCAAGCGTTTGGAATGGTCTTTGAGCCTTACGTGCTTGGCGTGATTCTCGCCTCTGCCCTGTTTGGGCTTTTCGTAGGTGCAGTGCCAGGGCTCACTGCCACAATGGCAACTGCGCTGCTAGTGCCGATTACATTTTTCATGCCCGCAGTGCCTGCGATTGCCGCCATTGTTACCGCCACTGCGATGGCGATTTTTTCAGGTGATATTCCCGGTTGCCTGATGCGCATTCCTGGCACGCCCGCCTCCGCCGCCTACACCGATGAAGCCTACGCGATGACTAAAAAAGGGCAAGCGGAACTCGCGCTCGGCGCGGGCTTGGTCTTCTCGGTGATCGGCGGTATTTTTGGCACGATCGTGCTCGTGCTCGGCGCGCCGTGGCTTGCTGATTTTGCGATTCGCTTCTCATCGTTTGAATATTTCTGGCTGGTCTTACTTGGTCTGACTTGCGCAGTATTTATTACCCAAGGCAATGGGCTAAAAGGCGTGGTCACGCTCCTGCTAGGTCTTTTAATCGCCAGCATCGGGCTCGATAATCCGGCGGGCTTCCCGCGCTTTACTTTCGGCTCGGTGGAGCTGCTGGGCTCAGTGGGCATGATTCCCATGATGATTGGCATGTTTGCGGTGAGCGAGCTCATCCGCTGGGCCGTCGATGAAAGCCCGCAGGCGCAAATGCAAGTCAAGCAGCTCGGTAATGTCTTTAGAGGCATGGGCGGGCTCATCAAGCAATATCCGCTGCAAACCTTGCGCGGCTCAGTCGTTGGCACAGCCATCGGCGCGCTGCCTGGCGCCGGCGCTGATATCGCAGCCTGGATCTCCTACGCGCTTTCAAAGAAATTTTCAAAAACGCCAGAAAAATTTGGCACGGGCCATATTGAAGGCATTGTCGAGTCTGGCGCAGCGAACAATAGCGCGCTTGCAGGGGCGTGGATCCCCGCGCTCGTTTTCGGGATCCCGGGCGACTCGATTACCGCGATTGTGATCGGCGTGCTTTACATCAAAGGCCTGCAGCCAGGGCCGATGATTTTCGTGAACAGCACGTCAACGGTTTATGCGATTTTTATTGTCTTTATCTTAGCTAATTTACTCATGCTGCCGCTGGGTATGCTCTGCATTAAAGCCTCAAAACGCATCTTGAGCGTGCCGCGTAATATTTTGATGCCGATCATCCTGCTTTTTTGCGTGGTCGGTGCTTATGCGATCAACAATACGGTGTTTGGCGTCGCGATCATTTTGATTTTTGGCATCGCGGGCTACATCATGGAAGAAAACGGCTTTCCCGTCGCGCCGACGATTTTGGGCGTTATTTTGGGCACGATGCTGGAAGAAAATTTCATATCCTCCATGATTAAGGCCGATGGCCGCTGGCTTGGTTTTTTTGAACGACCGATCGCGGGTGTGCTCGGCGGGGCAACGCTCTTGGTCTGGGGCTGGATGATGTGGCAATCGTTGCGCAAAAAACCGGTTGCAGCGCGGTAAGGTAACTTTGATTCGTTGTTCCCGCCTGCGTGGGAACAACGGCAGCGCGCTCAGCGGCCAATACGCTAAATTTCGCCCATGACCAAACCCATCCTCACCCTCGGCGCATCGGCGTGGACGACGATTTTTCGACTCGACGCGCCGCTGCCTAGTAGTTCCGCGAAACACATTCCTATTGAAGCGATTCAGCTCGGCGACGGCATGTCTTCATCCGCCGCATGCGCAATTGCCGCGCTTGGCGGCAAGGCTGCGTGGTGGGGGCGCGTGGGCGATGATGCCAACGGGCGCGCTGCGATGGCATCAATCTGCGCCGCAGGTATTGATATCCGCGACGTATGCTACGTGCCCAATGTGCAAGGCTCGTTTTGCAGCGTTATCGTCGATTCCAATGGCGAGCGCTTAGTTGTGCCGCGACACGACCCAGCGATGCCAGAAGATGCCTCTTGGCTCCCGCTCCACCGCATCGGCGACTTTTCTGCGTTGCTCACCGAAGTGCGCTGGGCGGCAGGCGCAGCGGCTGCGCTCGATGCCGCTCGGGGGGCGGGCATCCCCGCAGTGCTTGATGCAGAGATTGCCGCGCCGGGCGTGCTCGATGATTTGGCGGCGCGCGCCACGCACATTCTATTTTCTGAAAATGGGCTCGAACATTACATCGGCAACGCGCAACCTCAACTTGCGCTGCAAGCCGCGCAACGCAAAGCGCCGCATGCGTTCGTCGGCGTTACGATGGGCGAGCATGGTTTTTATTGGCTTGAAAATAACACGATTCAACACGCAACTGGTTTAAAAGTAAACGCCGTCGACACCCTTGGCGCGGGCGATGTATTTCACGGCGCCTATTTGCTTGCGTTGGTCGAAGGCGCAACACACGCCGACGCTGCCCGCTTTGCCTGCGCAGCGGCAAGCTTAAAGTGCGAAGTTTTTGGTGGCAGATTGGGTGCGCCATCGCGCGCGCAGGTCAGCGCCGCGTTATCGGCTTAATTTGCGCAATACCTGCGGCGCAGATTCAGCACTTTTTAGCGTTTTTTAGCGTCTGCTAAGTCGCTTTTGCTGGGTATCACGGTTTGCGCGCGAACGAAATCCGCCACGCGCTTGCCCGCTTCATGCTTGAATTTTTCATCGCTGATTTGCAACCGCAATACCCGATCAATCCGAAAGCTGCGAAAGTCATTGCGCATCTCGCACCACGCTGCCAACGTCCAGCGCTCGCCCCAAAAATAGAGCGAAAGCGGGCGCACGATACGTTCGCTCATTTTCCCCTTATCGTCGGCATAGACAAACTGCACCTTACTCTGGGTGCGAATCGCGCTGCGCAATAGCTCGAAACGCTCCCCCAATTGCTTCGGAATATGAAATTGCGGCACGAACGTGCGGCTCGCCTCGATCCAGATTTGCTTATCGGGCGGGAGCACCGCAGCGATCTTTGCCGCCGCAGAAATCGCCGCTGCGGCTAACTCGGGCGAGCTCCAAGCCTCAACCATACGCGCGCCGAGCGTGAGCGCTTCAATCTCTTCCATCTCAAACATGAGCGGGGGCAGCTCGAAGCCGCCACGTAAACGATAGCCCACGCCCGCTTCACTTTCAATCGGCGTGCCGGTCAGCGAGAGATCACGCACATCACGATAGATCGTGCGCTCGCTGACTTTCAGCCAGAGCGCAAGCTGCGCCGCAGTTGTCAGTCGCCTGCCGCGCAGATACTGCACGATGCGAAACAAGCGATCAGCGCGGCGCATCGCAAATTAGCCCATCGAATGCAAACCAACGCGATTGCCTTCGCTGTCTTCAAAATGCGCGAAGAATCCCATACCGGGCGGCAATGCTGTTTTTGACAACACGACTTTGCCGCCCGCCTTCACCGCCCGCTCGAGCACGGGCGATAAATCAGCGCCGCCATTTAAGTAAATCGCCGCCCCCGTTGCCGAAGGCGCGTAGCCCGGCTGGGCCTCCACGATCGCCCCGCCCGCTTGCTCAGGATCAACCGGGAACATCGCCATCGCCCCGCCGATATCTTCGCGGTGCAAGCTCACTTCGAAAACCGCTTCGTAAAACTTCACTGCCCGCTCAAAATTAACTGAGGGGATTTCAAACCATACGGCGTTAACTGACATGATCGGCTCCGAATACGTTATGAATGAGTTTGAAGTTTGGAGCGATGCTCCTGACAGCATTGTGTCAGGAGGGATTTTGACAGGCAATTTTTTGTCTGCAAATGAAGCGATACCTGCGGCGCAGTTTTCGGATGCTTATTCACGAAATCCGTGCAGCGTATTGTTCCGCGCAATCGCCAAACCCATGCGGCACACGAATTTAACCCCGCTCTCCCTCGGGGATGAGCGTCGGCGGCGATTCGCTGTTGCGCGATTTCAATCGATCTTACTTCTTCGCAACTGTCGTCGTACCGTTTTAGTGCAGTCTCACAACCGTTGAGGACACCGCGTAGGTCAACGCCATTAAAGTAAATATCTGACGCATCCGGGGCTTCTTTATTCGCAGCTACCAGCACCACGATATTATGCGGATCTATGTGACCGATTTCAATCGTCTCAGCAAACACGTGGTCAAATCGTGCATGTGCGCGCGAAACGCTGTACAGAACAAGGTACGCTGCACTTTTTTTCAGTATTGGAGGTGATTTACTGAAAATGCTGCTTAGAGTGATCGCGCAGAACTAGATGTTGCGCTAACGCTCGTCACGTGCAGCCACGAGCAGCGCGAGCAACGCCCACATGACCGAATATTCGATACCTTTCATGTGCCAAAACCAACCGTTTCCTAAGTTAGCTACAAAAATCGTTCCGATCATGAATGCCGCTACCGATAGCGCCGCCCATCGCGTGAAAAGATTCACCACAATTAGACCGCCCACAACGATCTGAAACAACGCAGCACCGATAACCCACACATCGGGCGGGCTTAGTTTGAAGACTTGTCCAAATACTTCTACCTCCTTACCAAAGTTCAAAAATTTTCCGATACCGTGTGGAATCAACATGCCGCCGACGATGACTCGAAGTAGCATATCGGAGCGCTGACCAATCAGATCGTGCAGTAGTTTTGCAAAGCCTTGCGGAGCGCTGTGCGCAGAAGAATGGGTAGACATATTCGCTTTTCTTTATGGGTTGTTGTAAGGGTTAAAAGGAGAAATACGTTAAGGCGCTAAGGTCGCTAAGTAACTGGCAATCGCAATGATGTCGTTGCCATCAAGATTGGCAACCGCAGCTTGCATTTGCGAGGCCTGGACGCCTTTACGGGCATGCGTCTTAAAAGCATAGAGTTGACGCACCGTGTAGAGCGGTGATACACCCGCGATCCGAGGTATATCGCCTGCACCCTGCAACGTAGCGCCGTGGCACGCTGCACAAGCCAATGATTTACCTGCGCCGCCTTGACGCACCAACGCCTCGCCTTTCGCGATACTGCCCTTCGGCACGTAAGCTACGAAACCGGCGTTGGGATCGCGCGCGAGCACGCGTTCAGCGTCTTGTGGAAACTCGGCGATCCGCTCACCGAGTGGCTCTGTACCCTCTGGTAGAGCAAGACGTTTTCTACTTTTGTTGAAATAGCTTTTTGGAATGGTTTCGGCTTCAACAACACTGACCCACTTGATAGGTTTGAGGTGCGCGAACCAGTCCGCTGCCTCTTGCACGTCGACGTCTGTCATGGCGATGGCCATTTTTGTCATCCACACCAAATCAGTGCGGTTGCCAGAACGGTAGTCTGCAATTTGCTGCTTGAAATAATTTGCAGGTAGGCCAGACAAATGACCGGATTCAGGATGACCCTGCCCGCTCGCTAAATGGCATGAAGCGCAGGCACGCACCGCCGGTGGTGCGCCATGCCGCACTACACGTGGCATACCCACCGCACGCTCAGGAAACCAAATCGGTGGCTCGAAAAGGTTATCGATATCTTTAGCTTTATAAGTCAGCGTGCTGTTTGGAACCCGCCGCTCAGATTCACCGTCTGGCGCCGGCGGTTGCACTTTGTCGGCTACGGGGTAGGCCCATGCAGGCCCGCCATCAGCTAAAACGTGTGGCACTAATGCAATAAAAGTCAGCAAGCCAAAAAAAACTTTTGTTAGCTTAAATACTTCACAACGATACACGTTGAACTCCTCACAGTGTTAAACAAAGTAGGAGTACTGTAGTCGACTTCACGGCTGCTGCGGTGTACGCGATTGCGCAAGTCTAGGAGAAATCAGATGTTTTTAGTTTTGTGACTCGATGCTCGCGCGTACGCTCTCACGATAAGCTTTTGGGCTCATGCCACGCCATTGCCGAAAGCGACGCGCGAAGTACGCTTCATCGGCGAAACCAGAAGCATAGGCGACCTCGGCAATGCGCGTTGCGGTGTTGGCCAGCAGTTCCATCGCGCGCTCCATCCGACGCTCAGTCACCAACTCTGTGAATGTTTTTCCAGTTTCTTTTTTCAGTAGATGGGCGAGATAGTTGGGGGACAAAAATGCCGCTGCCGCCGCATCGGCCAATACAATCTCTTCAGCCAAATGCGCCCTAATATGGCGGGTCACACGTTGCAGTGCCTCTCGCCGGCTCGTTTGCTGAGCTTGGCTCGCTGCAAGCCGCAAAATCTCGCTCTCGTGTTTGCGACACACCAGCGCGATAAGCTGCAACAGTAGTCCGCGTATCAACTCAAGCGAGCCAAAGCGCCGTGCTGCATTTTCTTGGGAGAGGCAGCTAACGAGCAGTGTAATTTCAGCGAATTCTGCATCGTCAAAACAAAAATCTAGATACTCTTGAAACAAAAATGGCGCAAGCTCTGCAGCCCGTGCAAGGGGCACATCTTCAAGATCAAGCGGATCGATATCAAGACCTGGAAATAAAAAACGCTGCGAGAAATTAATTACAACGTACTGAGAGCCTTGCGGATGCGGGATGAAATGGACACGGTAGGGCAGAATGAAACTCAAATATCCACGACGAAACGTACGCAAACTTCCGCCAACCGTTTGATCAGTTGTGCCTGCAATACTGATTTGAATTTGGAAATAGTCGTGACGATGCGGTCGCGTTTGCGCCGAGCGCGCACTGTGTGCGTGCTCGGCGTCGTGGGCACGGATATCAAAGTCGAGATGCTCGGCCGTTTCCGCCATGCCGTACGTTTTAATACTTCGCAGATTTACAACAGAGCCCATGGTTCAAGCCTGAATTAATTCACTTCGCTATGCTACGCGGCGCGTAACCGATCAGCCTTTGTACTCCAGCACGTTCATCCCGGCATTCCAATCGCTTACAAACATCAAACCTTCCGTGGTCACAAATATGTCTGCGGTCTTGGCGTCGAGCGCGATATTAGGTCGGGGGTCAATGAGTTTTTTAGGAATTGGTGGAATCCAATAGGCAATTTCTTTGGGCGAAAATTGATCTTTGATGTCGAAAATACGAACGCCGGCGTTGTTATACGTAGCAAAAATAGTTTCTTCAGACTGCATAGAACCTGGCCGATTTTCATGCAAATTGTGAGGCCCGAAAGTACCAAGCGAGCAGTAATCCCGCTCGCGAGGCGTCGGTAGGGTTGAAATCGGTACGGGATATTCTGGGGAACGCATATCCAACAAAAATGTGTGGAAAGTACCTTTTGCACACTTTTGGGCATTGGCCTCATCGGCCACCACAGCTAGCTTTCGACCAGGCAGCGGTAGGGGTGTGTGAGTGCCTCCTGGAAACGGTGGTGACCAATTAATGTGTGAGAGTAATTTGGGTTTCACAGGATCGCTAATATCGTGCACGGTCAAACCGCCATCACGCCACGCACCGTAGCCGAGATTGCCGGCGGTAATCATATGATGGAGCGCGAAGCGTTTGCCTTTCGGGTTAGTGGGCGTTTCTCCTGCAGCGCGGTGCATACCGGGTAGCGCCCAGCGGGATATGATTTCAGGTTTCGTAATATTTTTTAGATCGACAATGGCCAAAATATGATCGGTGTAACCATCGAAATGTGCTGCCACGTAAGCGTAACGACCACCAGTCCACCACACTCGATTGATACCAAAACCGGGCATCTCTAAAAAAGCAATTTCCCGCATTTCACCGGGTTTCGATATGTCGTGAATCGAGAGCCCAGACCGAAATTTCTTTCTATTCGTAATACTATCGGCTAAATTGTTTTCAAAATAACCACGTAACCCATCGTAGGACTGCATCGACACAATATTTGCGCCGTTAGCCAACAACAGCATATCTTCTGCAGTTTGTAGTTGGTGCGTCCGCGTCCCTGTTCCAGCAGTAAAAAAACCAACTGGTTTTAGTTTGCGTGGGTCAGTTGCGTCGAGTATGGTTACGCCGTCACTAAACATGTGGCCTACGTAAACATGTTTACGGTTGACCATGACTTGCACGCCGTCTGGTCGGCCCCCTTGGTCGCTGTACGAAAGATGTTTAATCCGATGGGACATACCTTCTGGGGGCACGACGCCAGTAATTTGCTGCGAAAATGCACTCTCAGAAAACGGCACAGTGCCTATCGCTGCCATCCCTATCAAACCCTTTAGGTGATTGCGTCTGCTCGTATTAGTCATTTATTTTCTGCTCCGGTAAAGTTGTTGTGTACGCGTTACTGCTGCGTCGGCTACTTTTTTTTACTAGTCAAGTTTTGCACCAGAGGCCTTAACAATTGGCGCCCATCGGGTTAATTCTTCTTTCATCATTGCCGACATCTGTTCTGGTGAGCCGCCAAGCATCATGAAGCCTTGATCAGTCATTCGCTTAAGAAAATCGGGGGATTTCAGGCTTCTATTTCCAGCCTCATTAAGTCGGGAAATAATTTCCTTCGGAGTTGCTGCAGGCACGAGAAGTCCGTACCACACGCCAGCCTCGTAACCACTAATTCCAGTCTCTGCAATTGTCGGTAGATCAGGCAATGCCGCATCACGCTTGGTGCCCGTGGTGGCAATCGCGCGGAGCTTACCCGATCTAATATGCGTAATAGATGAGGGAATATTGTCAAACATCATCATCACCTGACCTCCCAATAAATCTGCTTTCGCCGGGCCGCTGCCTTTGTACGGAATGTGGGTCATATCGACTTTAGCCAGATGCTTAAACATTTCGCCCGACATATGGATGCTCGTTCCATTACCGCTTGACGCATAGTTGATCTTGCCCGGGTTTGATTTTGCAAGTGCGATCACATCGGCAACCGATTCAACTTTAACGGAAGGATGCACCACCAGCACATTATTGAGAGAAACGAGTGATACGACCGATGTGAGATCTTTATTTGGATCAAAAGCCATCTTTGCGTATAGCGAGGGATTAATGCCGTTGATTCCGCTGGTCGTAATCATCATCGTGTAGCCATCGGGGGCTGCGCGTGCGACTTCCGCGCCCCCAACATTGCCACCTGCACCAGGCTTATTTTCAACTACAACCGTCTGCCCAAGTTCCCGCGAAAGTTCAGTGGCGATTGCACGCGCTGTAATATCCACCGCACCTCCGGGCGGAAACGGACACACCAGCCGGATCGATTTTGACGGATACGGCTGAGCCTGCGCCTGCAATGGAAGCCCAGCGAAAATGACCGAAAGTGCAGCAGTTCGAAATAGTATGTGAAGCATCGGATAAATCCTTTAAAAATGTGCAAAGGAACCTGCGTTAACGTAACGACTATGGATCTCGAGATTGGCCATGGGGCTACGCCGCATCAGCGATCGCATTGGACAAAATACCGATGCCTTCAATTTCGATTTCACACCTGTCACCGTGCGCCATAAATACGGGTGGGTTACGCGCGTAGCCTACACCTCCCGGAGTGCCCGTAATAATTACATCGCCTGGCTCAAGCGTCATGCATTCACTCAATAGGCAAAGCGCGCCGGCGACATCAACAATAAAGTCGCGCGTGTTAGCGTCTTGCATGATCTGACCGTTTAATCGTGATTGAATACGCAGCCCCGTTGCACCGAGAGGGAGTTCATCCGCAGTGACCAACCACGGACCAAAACCACCCGTGCTGTCGAAATTTTTTCCAATTGTCCATTGCGTTGTTTTGCGTTGATAGTCGCGCAACGATGCATCGTTGTAGCAACTGTAGCCTGCTACGTGCATCAAGGCGGTTTCACGCGTGAGGTAACGGCCGCGTTTACCAATAATCACAGCCAGCTCTGCTTCGAAATCCAGTTTGGTAGAAACCTTTGGTCGCAGGATATTTGCGCCGTGCGCGACCTGCGATGTTGCGCAGCGCATAAAGAAGCTTGGGTAATCTGGTTTCGCGTGCCCGCCCTCTTTGGCGTGGTCTGCGTAATTTACGCCCAAGCAAATGATCTTACCGGGCCGCGGCACTAAAGGTAAAAATTGCACCTCAGACAGTGGTTTCAGTGCGTTCGCTGGCGCTTTGGAGAGCGCGCTTGCGATTTCATCCAAACGACCTGATGCCAGCAGTGACGTCATGTCTCCGCTGGGCACATCTGGTACGAGGGCTGAGAGTGGAAAAAACATGCTGTCGCGCGCACTCTTCACAATGCCGATTTCACTCGTCTGTGATGCGCTGGTGTTAGTCGATAAATAGCTAAATAGTCGCATTGGAGCTCGGGCAAGAGTAAACGAATGTTTGAGGTGAAGAACTATTCTGCCGCATCAATGCCAGCCTTAGCGGCAACGCCGTCTTGCGACGCGCTGCCGCCGGACACACCAATTGCGCCCACTAACTTACCGCCGATAATTATGGGTAATCCACCTTCGTGCGGCATCAAAGGTAACGCCAACACGTTTACGCCTTGTGGCGTTTGCACACGCTCTTCGAATAGCTTTGTCGACCGCCGAAACGACGCGGCAGACTTAGCTTTTGCGATGGCAACCTCAACGCTCGCGGTTTGCGCGCCGTTCACACGTTGTAGATAAACCAAGTGGCCGCCAGCGTCGGTAACTGCAAACACCATATTCCAGTTATTTTTTTTCATCTCAGCGACTGCAGCTTCCGTAACTTTCTTTGCGACATCCAAACTAATTGGCGCACCATATTGCGGGGGTGTTTGCGCTGCCACTTGGAAGATCGCAAATGCGAGCGCAGTAACGAATCCAGCTCGAATTGTCCGCCGCAGAATGCTTTTTGAAGCCTGCAGATACAGTAATTGATTATTCAAAATATTTCTCTGATGTATTGTTTAGAAATTAAGAGCACGATATGCCTGTTGTCCGTACCACGTACGTAAATAAATAGCTGAAAACATGGATTTTTCAATCTTTCCAGCCTTCCGGCTAGAAGAACCACGCAATCGGAATGAAAGTAGCTTCGTTGCGTAAGCGCTATCGCTGTAGGCGACGTTTTTGGTCATACCTGCGGCGCAGATTTGCGCCTTTTAAGGCGTTTCTGCATCAAAAGCAGAGCGCGTTTTCATTCTCCATGACCGCGATCAGTCTCATTTGGCTACCGGCTAAACTAAGGCGCTAGACGCGAAGGCACTTTTTCATGAACGCACCGACCAAACTCAAAGCCCAATTTGTATGGGAAGACCCACTTTTGCTCGATCATCAATTGGCTGATGATGAGCGCGCGATCCGCGATGCTGCGGGGGCGTTTGCAAAATCAACGCTGGCGCCGCGGGTGCTGGAAGATTTCCGCCATGAGCGGGCTGCGCCTGAGCTCTTCCGCGAAATGGGGGCGATGGGGCTTCTGGGGACGACGATCCCTGAGCAATATGGCGGCGCGGGCTTAAATTACGTCTGCTATGGCTTGATCGCGCGCGAAATCGAGCGGGTTGACTCGGGCTACCGCTCGATGATGAGCGTGCAGTCATCGTTGGTAATGGTGCCAATTTATGAATTTGGCACAGAAGCCCAGCGCCAGAAATATTTGCCGAAATTAGCGACCGGCGAATATATCGGCTGCTTCGGGCTCACCGAGCCTAACCACGGCAGCGACCCAGCTTCGATGATTACGCGAGCCAAGAAAGTGCCGGGCGGCTATTCCATTTCGGGCGCAAAGATGTGGATTTCAAATTCACCGTTTGCCGATGTGTTCGTGGTCTGGGCGAAAGACGACGGCGGCATCATTCGCGGCTTCATTTTAGAAAAAGGCTGGCAGGGCTTAACTGCGCCTGCGATTCACGGCAAGATGGGATTGCGCGCTTCGACTACCGGCGAAATCGTGATGGACGAAGTCTTCTGCCCAGAAGAAAATTTGATGCCGGGCGTACAAGGGCTGAAAGGCCCGTTTACCTGCTTAAACTCGGCGCGCTACGGCATCGCGTGGGGCGTTATCGGCGCGGCAGAAGATTGCTGGCATCGGGCGCGGCAGTATGTCATGGATCGCCAGCAATTTGGCCGCCCGCTTGCGGCTAATCAATTGGTGCAAAAGAAATTAGCCGATATGCAAACCGAAATCACGCTCGGCTTGCAAGCGGTGCTGCGGCTCGGGCGCATGAAAGATGAGGGCACAGCGTCGGTTGAGATCACCAGCATTTTGAAGCGCAATAACTGCGGCAAATCTCTGGATATCGCCCGCGTAGCGCGAGACATGATGGGCGGCAATGGCATCAGCGATGAGTATGGTGTCGTGCGCCACATGGTGAATCTGGAAGTGGTCAACACCTACGAAGGCACACACGACGTTCACGCATTGATCTTAGGGCGCGCGCAAACTGGAATTCAGGCTTTTTACTAATGCTTTTTGCGCTAGAAAAGGCTAAATCTGCGCCGCAGGTATTTTTCTGTGCGCTCGTTGCAACTTTTATTTTTAGCGCTGCAAATCTCGCCCGCGCTAACCCTGCGGGCGAAGCGGTAGCCGCGCTGCAAAAAGGCGGGCACGTGCTGGTGATGCGGCATTCCCAAACGGTCTCTGGCATCGGCGATCCACCGCAATTTAAGCTCGGCGATTGCTCGACGCAGCGCAACCTTTCAGAGCTCGGGCGGGATGCAGCGCGCGGGCTTCGCGCGCAATTTCGAAAATCAAATATAAAGTTTGATTTCGTCGAAACCAGCGCATGGTGCCGTTGCATCGATACGGCAAAGCTTGCTTTTGAGCCGACAGCGCAATTATTTGCCCCGCTCAATTCCACCTTCAACGACCGTAGCGCGCAACCCAATCGCACGGATGAAGTTCGCGACCGCGTTCGCAAGTGGCGCGGCAATGGAAACTTAGCGCTCGTTACGCATATGGTGAACATACAATCGCTCACGGGCGAAGCGCTGGCGATGAATGAAGCGATCGTGCTCAAGCCTAGCGCCAAAGACCCCTCTGGCTTTCAAATCGTCGGTCGTCTCAACAACTAAATCATCATGACAACAACACTTGTAGGTTTGGTCGGCTTAGGAAAAATGGGCGGCAACATGGCGCGCAGGCTTTCGCGCGCAGGGATCAACGTGATCGGCTACGACGTAGATCTCGCCACCATGCAAGCGCTGGCAAGCGAGGGCGCATTGCGGCATGTTGAATCGCTGGCTGCGCTCGTCGCAGCGCTGCCCGCCCCGCGCGTGGTGTGGACGATGCTGCCCTCGGGCGATATCAGCCAAACGGCGCTGGAGACCTTGCTGCCGCGCTTGCAGCCAGGCGACATCATCATCGATGGTGGCAACGCCAACTATAAAGATTCACAAAAGCGCGGTGCGTGGCTCGCCCAGCACGGCATCGGTTTTTTAGATTGCGGGGTCTCCGGTGGTGTGCATGGCTTGGCCAATGGCTACTGCTTGATGTTTGGCGGTGAAGCTGTAGACGTTGAAAAAGTAAAGCCGATCATGCAAGCGCTCGCGGCAGCGCCAGATCGAGGCTGGCTGCATTGCGGCCCCGTTGGCGCAGGGCATTACACAAAAATGGTTCACAACGGGATCGAATACGGCATGATGGAAGCCATTGCCGAGGGCTTCGCGCTGCTCGATGCCAAAAAGGAATTTGCGCTACCTGCGGCGCAGATTGCCGAGCTTTGGAAGAGCGGGAGCGTCGTGCGCTCATGGCTTCTAGACCTCACCGCCGAAGCGCTAAAAGACCCCGAAAACATCAAAACAATTGCGCCCTACGTCGCCGACTCTGGCGAGGGCCGCTGGACCGTGGATGCCGCCGTTGAGCAAGGCGTTGCCACGCCCGTGCTCGCTCTCGCGCTCATGATGCGCTTTGCCTCGCAAGGTAAAGATGAATACGCAGCGAAATTGTTAGCGCTCATGCGGCAAGGCTTTGGCGGACATTCCGTTAAGAAAGCGTAAATGTTTGCCTCGGGTATGGAAAATAATAAATTGGTGTTAGCGATTGTGGTGATGGGGGTCTCGGGCTGCGGTAAATCCACAGTCGGTGAGGCTTTGGCTGAAAAATTAGGGGCGGTTTTTTTTGCTGCCGATTATTTACATCCATAAAATAATAAAGAAAAAATGCGCGCAGGCATTGCGCTAAACGACGATGATCGCGGGCCGTGGCTTGCCTTATTAAATGCGAAATTGCGCGAAAACTGCGCCGCAGGTATCTCGACCGTGCTCGCCTGCTCGGCATTAAAGCAGGCTTATCGCGATGCCCTCTGCCAAGGGCTCGCCGTGTCGTTTGTGCATCTTACCGGCACGCAAGATGAAATCGCCGCCCGCCTCGCCCAGCGCAATCACGAATACATGCCTGCAACTTTACTCGCAAGCCAATTCTCCACCCTTGAAAATCCAACCGATGCATTGCAGATTCCCATCGTGTGGTCACTCGATGAACAAGTGTCGTTTGCAGTAAATTCATTTTTGAGTCATAATTGATGTTGTTCGGGGTGTAGCGCAGCCCGGTTAGCGCATCTGCTTTGGGAGCAGAGGGTCGTGAGTTCGAATCCCACCACCCCGACCATTTTTTTTCATCACACGACAGTATTTGGCCTGACCAGCCATCGAGTACCCGTAGCTCAGCCGGATCAGAGCACCGGCCTTCTAAGCCGGGGGTCACAGGTTCGAGTCCTGTCGGGTGCGCCAGTTCCAATGGCGACTGTAGCTCAGTGGTAGAGTCCCGGATTGTGATTCCGGTTGTCGTGGGTTCGATACCCATCAGTCGCCCCACCCGATAAGTCGCTTTTTTGAGCGCCATTATTAAAAATGTAAGAGAAGCCCCCAACGACTGGGGGCTTTTCATTTCTCAACTCCCCCTCATCTCAATGATTGCAGCGATCGATTTCGGCACTTCAAATTCCGCTATTTGCGTGGTCAAAGGCGATGCTGCGCCCGTGCTCATTCCGGTGGAAGAAGACCGCGACACGATCCCCACCGCGGTTTTCTATGATGCGGACGTGCGTAAAGCCTCTTTTGGCCGGACCGCCGTTGAAAACTATCAAGATGGCAACGAAGGCCGACTGCTGCGCTCGCTCAAAAGCTTGCTCGGCAGCGCGTTGCTCGATGAGACCACGCTGATTTATGGCGAGGCCGTGCCCTATCGCAAAGTCATCGCCCATTTCATGCTGCACATGAAAAATTCCGCAGAAGAATTTACCGATCGCGGCATCACTTCTGTTGTGCTCGGTCGGCCCGTGCATTTCGTAGACGACGATGCTGCCCGCGATCAAATCGCGCAAGATGCCATGGCAGATATCGCCCGCGAAGTGGGCTTTGCCGATGTGCAATTTCAGTTTGAGCCTATCGCAGCTGCGCTAGATTATGAGCAGCGCTTAACGGCAGAAAAGCTCGTGCTCGTCATCGATATCGGTGGCGGCACTTCCGATTTCTCGGTCATTCGCTTGGGGCCAAAGCGTGCCAAGAAAATCGATCGAAACGCTGATTTATTGGCTAACGCTGGCATTCATATTGCAGGCACTGATTTCGATCATCGGGTGAGCCTAGCGACCGCAATGCCTGCGCTTGGCCTTGGCGCAAAAGGCAAAAATGGCAAGCCAGTTCCGGTCTCGCTTTACTACGATTTGGCGACATGGCACAAAATTAATTTTCTATACACGCGCGAAGAAATTGCCCACGGCGATTCGCTCCAGCATTTCATTGATGATCGCAAAGTGCATCAGCGCTTGATGAACGTGCTGCGTAACCGTGAAGGCCATCGCATCGCCGCGCACGTTGAAGCCGCCAAAATCGCCGTCGCCCAATCGGGTGAAACGACCCTCGATCTGCGCTTTTTGCAATCTGCGGGCGATACCGATGATGCGGCGCTTTTGCTCACACTCACTCATGCCCAGCTTTGCGACGCCCTCGATGCGCAAGTCAAAAAAATCGTCGCCAGCGCAGAGCAGGCCGTGCGCCAAGCGCAACTCACGCCTGATGCGATCGACACGCTTTATTTCACTGGCGGCTCAACGGGCGTGAAAGCCTTGCGCGATGCCTTCGCCGCCGCATTTCCCAAAAGCGAAATTGAGCAAGGCGATAAATTTGCCAGTGTTGTGCGCGGGCTTGGTGTAACCGCTTCGCGGATGAAATTGGCCTAAATCTGCGCCGCAGGTTTTGGCGATACGCGAAATACCTGCGGCGCAGATTTGGCATTTTGGAGCAGGTTTTTTCAATGCCTCGGCATGAAAATATCACCACTTCGCCCGTTTGTTTGTAGAATTGCTGCATTGCATCAAGCACCTTTTCTAAGCGGAAGATCTGACATGGCACACAAAATATTCATCGATGGCGAAGCGGGCACCACCGGCCTCGGCATTCGCGAGCGCTTGGCCAAAATGCCCGGAGAGTTTCAAGTGGTGAGCATTGACCCCGCATTGCGCAAAGACCCAAATGCCAAGCAAGCGCTGATGGCCGAGGTCGATTTAGTCGTGCTTTGCTTGCACGATGATGCCGCCTTAGAGTCTGCCGCGCTTGCAAACGCACTCGGCGCACAAGGCAAACGCGCACCGAAGCTGCTCGATGCCAGCACTGCCCACCGCGTCGATCCAAATTGGGTCTACGGCTTTCCAGAAATTTCGGTGACGCAAACGGCAGCCATGGAAGGAGCATCGCGCGTATCTAATCCTGGCTGCTACCCCACCGGCGCGATTGCGCTCTTGCGCCCGCTGATTGATGCGGGTTTAGTGCCAAAAGACTATCCAATTGCGGTGCACGCTGTGAGCGGCTATTCTGGCGGTGGTCGGCAGATGATCGAAGCCTACGAAGCCCATACTGCGCCCTCCTTCGAGCTCTACGGTCTTACGATGGAGCACAAACATTTACCCGAAATGCAAAAGTATTCAACGCTCACCCGGCGTCCGATTTTTGTGCCCAGCGTAGGCAATTTCAAGCAAGGCATGTTGGTGCAAATCGGCTTGCATTTTGATTTACTCAACGGCGTGAAATCGGCCTCTACGCTCGAAGCCGCCCTGCGCGCCCGCTACGACGGCAGCCCATGGGTAAAAGTCATTACCCCCACCGATGCCGACAAAGGCAAGATCGAAGCGGAAGCGCTCAACGACACCAATATGCTAGAGCTACGCGTCTTCGGCAGCGACGCACGCGGGCAGGCGGTGCTCATCGCGCGCTTGGATAATTTGGGCAAGGGCGCGAGCGGCGCGGCGGTGCAAAATATGCAGTTGATGCTGGGCTAATTTTTCACTCGGTGAGAAATCGCGGAAAAACGACGTTTTGCGCTTCATTAGCCGGTTAACTGCTGATCGTTAAAAGCCAATCGTCAAGGCCGCAAATTTGGTATTTTCTCGGCGGTGGAAATTGAGTTCGTCAAACCGTCGAATCGAATCGTGCGTTCGGTAACAAATGCAGGGGCACACCTACGATGAGCCGTTTCGCGCATTGAGCTAGCGCTCCGAGTTTCAAAATATTTCTAGCCGTGTGACCAAATTCCAAAGGCAAATCCAACCCCCAATCTGCTGGCTGCTCCCTAAAAAAAGCTGCGCAGATTATCAAGAAGCGCTGAGATTTATCCGCAGTTTTTGCGGTATAAATTACTTGGTGTATTCGAAAAACCTTCGCGACCGTTTACGCTTCAACCCAAGAATGGAGATACCGCATGATTAATCACGTAATGGTTGGGTCAGACGACATTGAGCGATCAAAGCGCTTCTACGACGCAGTCCTTAGCGTTCTAGGTGCTGGCGAGCCGCTACGAAACATCGCAAATTCTGGCCACGCAAGACTTTTCTACAGGCATGATGGAAGTACCTTCTGCGTGACTGAGCCGATCAACGGAGAGAAGGCAAGTGTCGCCAATGGCGGCACCATCGGCTTCAAATGCCACTCGCCAGAGCAAGTCCAAGCCTTCCACAATGCAGCGATCGCGCATGGCGGCAAGACCATCGAGGACGAACCGGGTCTTCGCGTTGGCACGTTAGGTAATCTGCACCTCGCCTACGTGCGCGATCCCGACGGCAACAAGCTTTGCGCAATTCATCGCCCTAAGTAAGTCAATCGCACAACGCCGCCCGCCGAGCGCGGTGCAGCCGAACGCCTCGCGTTAGACCTTAGAAAGAGACTCCCCGGCATGTCCACAGCTGAATTTTTGATTACCTCACTTGTGGTGGTGCTCATCCCCGGAACTGGGGTAGTCTTTGCCGTCTCTGTAGGCCTCTGCCAAGGGCGCCGCGCTAGCTTTTCGCTGCGCTGGGTTGCACACTGGGCATCCTCCCGCACCTGAACCGCCCCGGGTTTTGAGGACGCTAAAACTCTTAAGAGTCGATAAAACACGGGGATCGCGGCCTTTAGTACTGATTAGGAAAGTAGCAATTCACCGCAGGCGTGATCCTGCCAGTGTAACGTTGTCTATAGCCTACAAACGCGCGAACAAACCAGTGCGTATCCCCCTTTATGATCGCAAGGTTATTGTCAGGCTCAATATTCGAGGCTTGGTACAACCGAGTGCGTCGCCATGGTGCGATGAGGCAAATATCGCCAATGGCGTTTAAGGAAAAATTTCTAGAAGTGGCGAAATCTGCCGCAACCGAACCCTTCACGAAACTCGATGAGGGAATCAAAAGCAGTAATGAACCTTCGGATCGCAAACCCAACGCCAAAAATGAGAAACGCGTCAGCGATGCAATACGACGAGACGGCTTTCAGGGCTAGAAATCCTGAGCCTGCTGCCATCCGCAGGCTCAGGGGAAAGGCAAATCCACCCAAATAAGTTATTGGTAGCAACTCAACGAAAGTTGTAGTAGCCTTCACGTCGCGCCATGCGTCGGGCACGGAATCAGGTTGGCAAGGAGCGGTGTCGCCATTCACGTGGCGGTACACCGAAGCGTTCACGAAACGAACGGCTGAAGTGCGCAGCGTCGTTGAAGCCCCAGCTAAAGGCGATTTCACTGATTGAGTGTCCTGCTCGGCTCGGATCCACCAGGTCGCGGCTACACATTTCGAGCCGACGCGACCAGATGTAATGCGCAGGAGTTGTGGCTTCTTGCCGGAACAGCCGGTGGATGTGCCCGACTGAAATACCGAGGTCACGAGCAACATCGCCTACCAACAGCGTGGGACTGCGCAACCTAGAATCAATCTCGCCTTTGATGCGCGTGAGGTGGTAGCTTGTCAACGATGAAACTCCGCGGCATTTGCTGGAGGGCAGGGTCTGTAATCCTGCCACTAGGATGTTGAGCACACCGCCGGCAACGGCCACGGCCGATGCCGGTTCGAGCGCGTCGATATCGTCCCAAAGCGTCTTGATCATACCGATCATGAGGTGGCCCGCGCCTGCGCGTCCGGAGACCGCTGTCGCCGTGAGCTTCTCTGTATCACGCACAGCGCTGCGTAGCTGCGCACCGGGCAGCTTCAGCACGATCTGCTGAAAGTTGCCCTCGAAATGCAGCTCGTAGGCCCGCGTGCTGTCATACAGTGCGAAGTCGCCAGGGCTTAAAAGTGCATCGCGGCCGTCTTGGCGCAAGACTCCCTTGCCCTGCGTCTGAATACTGACAAGAAAATAGTCGTCGTTGGCCCGCGCAATTTGCCGGGGCGTGCGCATGACCTTCTGGGCGCCGGATGCGACCACCGAAAGATCCAACCCAGGCATGCTCTGGCTATTGATGGAACCAGCGAAGCTATCGGATCGGCTCGCTTGACACTCAAGCTGCACGTACGTGTTGCAGATCATGTCGGTCCAATACGCTAAGCGTTCGCGAGGCGGCACAGTATCGGTATTGAGCAGAAAAGTCATGGAATCCGCCTATCGCAAAAAATTATGCATAGACCTATATAGTAACAACCTAGGGAAACCCTAGAGAAGCCTAGGCAACAAGCTCGTCACTTCAAGACAAGACAGCGCAGGTCAAAAGCTGGAAACTCATTCTATATTTTCTATTCTAAATAACGAGGAGATTCACGACATGCCAGCCATCATCCATCCCAAGTTGCGCGTTGCCGCCGTTCAAGCCGCCCCCGTTTTTCTAGACATCGACGGCACGATAGACAAGGCGATTCGGCTGGCAAAAGAGGCCGCCGAGCAAGGCGTGAAGCTGATTGCCTTCCCCGAGACTTGGATTCCGGGTTATCCGTGGTGGATTTGGCTGACCTCGCCCGCGATGGGCATGCAATTTGTTCAGCGCTACAGCGATAACTCGCTAGTGGTCGGCTCCGCTAACTTCAAACGGCTCACGACCGCAGCGCGTGATTTTGGGATCTGGATCGCGATGGGCTACAGCGAGAAGTCGGGCAGCAGCCTTTACATGGGGCAAGCTCTTATTGACGACCAAGGTAACGTGGTCAAAACCCGCCGCAAACTCAAACCGACGCACGTGGAACGCGCCGTTTTCGGTGAGGGTGATGGCACTGATTTGGCTGTGATGGAGACACCCATCGGCAACGTTGGAATGCTGTGCTGCTGGGAGCATCTACAGCCACTGACCAAGTACGCCATGTATGCACAGAACGAGCAGATCCATGTCGCGGCATGGCCAAGTTTTTCGGTGTATCGCGGGGCAGCTCACGCGCTAAGCGCTGAAGTGAACAACGCGGCGAGCCAGATCTACGCTACAGAGGGAAGTTGTTTCGTGCTGGCACCGACCGCCACAGTGTCAAAGGAAATGCACGAGATGCTGTGCACCGATGACCTTCAGCGTCAGCTGCTACTAGAGGGTGGTGGTTTTGCCCGCATATACGGTCCCGACGGCGCTTCGCTGGGTACGCCGCTGCCCGAAAAGGAAGAGGGACTGGTGATAGCGGACATTGACTTGGGAATGATCTCCTTATCCAAGTCGGTTGCCGATCCGGCGGGGCACTACTCGCGCCCGGATGTCACGCGTTTGCTGCTGAATAAGACCCCAGGGGATCGGGTGGTGGCGAATGTGATGCCGGGCATTGCCATCGGTGAGAACGCGGCGGGTGAACCGGCAGTGCCAGCGCTCGTTTCCTAAGAGCGTGAAGTCCTCGCGGCAGTTGACTTCAGGGGATAGTCCAACCCACGCGAGAGCTTTACGGCGAATATTTTGAGGTAAAAGTTGAACACTGAAGCATTTAGTCGCGCAAAAACCGTGGGAATCGTCAACCCTGTTGGTATCCAATTTTCTGACGATTTTTCGCCGGACTTTCTCGACCGATGTTTGCTGCATGGCTATAGTGTTGTGGGATGTACCACAAATACGCCTTGGGACGAAACGCTTGAGACCATAGAAAACGTCCAACGCCTGAAACGTATTGTCGAACGGCACCCTAAAGCTTACCTTTTGCAATCGAGCGTCCAACTTCAGAACCCGTCCAAGGGGATGATTGGTGTCATGCTGGGGTTTCAGAGTCCTAAGCCTTGTAGCGACAGCATGAACTTACTCGAAGCCTTCGTCGATATGGGCATTCGATGTTCCGCGCTCGCTCTTCGCGAGAATAGCTATTACGGATGCGGCTTCGCATCGTCGAACGACTCTGGCCTCAGTGCGATGGGACAACAAGCCGTTCGATTGATGAACAGGCGGGGTGTTGTCGTTGATCTCTCGCATGTGGGCGATAGGACTGCAATGGACGCAGTCGCACTTTCGGAACATCCCGTGATTTTCTCTCACTCTTTGGCGCGCGAGGTTATGGCTAATGAGCCGAAGAAGGGGGAGTGGGCAGGGCTTGAAAACGGCGCAGCGCGTCGCGCAGCCCCCCCCAAGCTTATAGTGGCCGCCGCTGCAAGAGGCGGTGTTTTCTGTCCAGATGTACGGCTTGCTGAAAGCGTTTATAACGTCCTGAAGCACATTGACTATGCTGTTAAGCTCGTTGGCGTAGACCACGTAGGTGTTTGCGCCCAAGAAGACTGGCACCGAACCGCGAGAGATTTGCGAAGTATGCAGCGTTATAAGCCAGGTTACGGCTCGGCTCTAGGCGAAGATTCGCGTGCTTTCCCGACAGACTATCGGATCAGTCGCCTAGAAGACAAATTGGGTCCAGAAGCCCTCGCGTCAGATTATTTGGGTATCGCGCTGAGAAGTAAATACTCAGAAGCCGACACCGCCAAGATTATGGGTGGCAACTTGATCCGCGTGCTTAAAACCGTCCTGCAATAGGATGTGCCCGTTCGACGAGCGTAACGTCGCTTTGCTATCCATTTAAGGAATCTCTCATGCCCATTTCAATTCTGCGCCGGACCATTCTTAAAAGTCTCGTTATGATCGGTGTGCCTGCACTCGCGCAGGCACAAGACACCAAATGGCCCACCAAACCCATAAAGATTATCGTGCCCTATCCGGCAGGAGGGTTTCCAGACGCTCTCGCGCGGCAACTCGGAGAGCAACTCGCTCGCATGCTTGCCACACCGGTGGTGGTTGAGAACCGACCCGGAGCGGCTGGAGTGCTCGGCGTTGGCGCGATGACCTCTCAGCCATACGACGGCCATACCCTTGTCCTGATCACTTCCAATCACGTGACGGCGACGGCGCTCTCGCCAAACTTTGACATTATTCGAGATACAAAAGTGGTCACTCGGCTAGTCAACTCGCCCCTAGTATTGGTGGTCAACGCTGAGTCAGCCTACAAGTCAGTTGGCGACCTGATCAAGGCGGTAAAAGAGAAGCCGGGAGATGTGCCCTATGGATCAGCTGGCGCTGGGTCAACCCTGCACATGGCAGTAGAGCATCTGGCCGAACTCGTCCCAGGCTTCAAGGCACTGCATGTTCCTTACAAAGCAACAAACGAGACTGCAAACGCCATCTTGGGGAGAAACATCGATTTTACTTTTGGGATACCGGGCGCAGTGTTGCCACTAATCAAGGCCGGGAAGTTGCGGGCGCTCGGGGTTACATCGGCTACCCGCATGCAGCAACTTGCAGATATTCCGACCATCTCTGAAGCTGGCGTGCCAGGGTACAGGTTCGGGACTTGGGTGGGAATCGCGGCGCATAAGGACACCCCCGCGCCGGTCATGCAGCAATTGCACGCTGCACTGGTGCAATCCAGCGATAGTGATGGCATCAAACGGATACTTCAATCCACCGGCTCTCTTAAGGATTTAAGCGAAAGCCCTGTGTCGTTTTCGGCATCAATAGAGGCAGAAATCGCCAAGGAACGCGTTACAGTCAAGCGTCTCGGGCTGTCGCTGCAAAGCTGAGCGATTACTTGGAGCTTTTCCGCGAGTCCGATATCGCTCAACCTTTGGTCGGATAGGACATCGATCGAGGCTTCGCTCGCACCGGTCGTTGCGCGTTCCGGGCGTTGAATACTTAAGACAACAGCATTCAACAGCATTGCAACAGCATTGGGGACGCAACACGTTTAATTCGCTTTCTATTGGTAATTAATTTGTAAAGATTGAATCAACCAGGCAATACCTGCGGCGTAGATTCCGTGTTTTTCACTAAATAGTATTTGACAAAAACGCAGCAAATCTGCGCCGCAGGTATTGTTAAAACAGGGCGTAATGCCTCTTGAACCAAACTCGATAGCTCACCATCGCAGAGGAAGTAAACGCAGCACTAGAGAAGCCATACAAACTCATCTTGCACCAGTGCAGTTTCGTCTTAAAAGTAGGCGTTTTTCAGAAGATAAGTTCTAAAAAGTGCCGATTTTGCGCCGCAGGTATTTGAAGGGTTTAGGCGTTGGTAGCGGTTCGGAACGCGCGAGAAGTTGCGTCGTCGCGCTGGAAGTACAGAAGTTGGCCAAGCCAACCCCGGGCAACCGACGGGCGAAGCGGGCAAGCGAGAGATAGCGCGAGAAAATTAGCACGCAGAAATGCGGAGCAATACATAGCAATGCAATGCAAAAGAAAACAAGGAGCAGAAAGATGGGACAAAAATTCATGTTGACGAAATGCAGCCACCCCCACGCCCGCATCGGCGCGCAAACGCCACCTGCTAATCGCGGGTTTGCGTTCGCAATGCTCACGTTCACACTCTGCGCCCTTGCGCTCTGAGCCGCAGGCAGCAGCAGGCCCGCCCAAGCCCAAGCCAGCGCCGCCGCACCGCAGGTGCCCGCGCTGTTGGGCGGCAAAGTCAATGCGCTGGTGGCAAACAAAGCTGGCGATATGCTGGCGACCGCCATTGAGGGCGCTGGGGTGCGGGAGCAAATGCGGGGCAAGGTATCCGCTTGCGGGATGAATTGGGCCGCGCAAACCTTCCCCGCTGGCGCAAACCCGGGGTCGTATGTTTCGGATTTGCTCTGGGACCACGCCGGTGCGCTCTGGGCGAGCGCGGGCGGCCTGGGGCTCTGGAAGCGCGGAGCAGCGGGGGAGTGGAGCTAGGTAGGTGGGCACCCCCAGCCCACGCGGTCGCTTGACGGTTAATTTGGCGAGGGTGGGCAGAGGCTGCTCACCCTGCCGCTTTCAATCACCGCCCGTCACCGCATCGGCTCACCATAGTGTTTCTCATACTCTGCGACGATGAGATGCTGAGAAAGCGTAGCGCACACGAGCTCGGGTGAGGTCACGCAGAGCCCGCCCAGAATCGCGCCGATTCGCAGTGCAGTTTCGGTTGCGTAACCCATCGCGACGCCAAATAACACGCCGCTTAAAAACGCATCGCCCGCGCCATTGCTGTCCACGCGCGAGTAAGCCGCAATCGCGGGGGTTTCAATCCACTGCCCGCTCGATGTCAGCGCTGTTGCGCCGTGTCGCCCGTGTGTGGCGATCACGAGTTTTTTTCCTTGCTGCATGAGCTGCTCGAGCGCGCTGCGGTAGTCGGCCAAGCGGTCTGAGCTCAGCAGCAGATAATCTGCATCTGCGATGAAATCATCAAGGTAGCCAGGGCTGCCATCCCAATTGTGGAGATCGCACCAGATGGGTTTACCGAGGCGTCTTGCAACGGGCAAGAGCGCACGGCAGTAATTCAAAATATTAATCATGACGTGATCAGCTTGCGCAATTTCAAGCTCTAGGCGCGCTAAATCGAGCACGCACTCCTGCGGCGCATGCGCCATGTATACGCTCAAGCGCTGGCCTTCGTCGTCCATGATGTTGACGTGTCGCTCGGTGCCGAAGGGATCAATATCGTCGACGAAACGCACACCGTGCTCGGCGAGAAACGCACGAATCCGTTTGCCGTATGTGTCGTCGCCAAGGGTTGCGTGTAGCGTGGTGCATACGCCAAGCCTGGCCAGACTGACCGCTTTGCCCGCGCCTGTTCCGCCTACCGCTTCATTAAAGCGGCGACTAAAAATAGTTTGCGGCTGCCCGTTGGGAAGTGTGTCTACATAGATCAACGCGTTAAAAGAAACTCCACCGGCGACAAAAACTTTTATGTTATTCACACAATTTGGTGCGGATCGTGAGCCCAACCCGGCAGCGCAAAACAATTGTTTTTTATGGGAGTTTTCATTCAAAAATACCGGTTTTGCGCCACAGATATTTCAGCGAATCTTCTCCAGCGCGCACGTGCGAAACCCCGCAAATACGTCTTGCCGTTGCGGCAGGTAAAAGTTACGGAATTTGTTGTGGCTTAGCGCAGGGTTGGTTACAAACGAGCTGCCGCGCAACGATTTATGCTTTCCATCAAACCATGGCTCGGAATATTCTTCGTATGGGTCAGCGGCGAAGCCGGGGTAAGGGGCGAAATCGCTGGCCGTCCATTGCCAGAGATTGCCGAACGCATCTGCGAAAGCATCGCTTGCTCTTTCGGCAGTGAATACCTGCGGCGCAGATTGAGCGCTTTCGAGCATTGCAAATTCCCACTCCATTTCGGTCGGAAGCCGCCGCTTGGCCCATGCGCAGTAGGCGAGTGCTTCGCGTTGACTCACGTTGCTCACTGGAGCATTGGTTGCAATTGGACTCCAGCGATCAAACCAGCGTGATTCCCAACCGTGAGTGGCATTTTTGCGCCAATCGCGCGGGGCGGGAGCGCCGGTGGCATCGAGGTATGGCGCGTATTCACCGCAGGTGGTGAGCGCAGAAGCGATTGCAAACGGAGCGACAGTGGAATCGTGGCTCCACTTTTCGTTATCAAAAACGAAGCGGGCATTTTCGCCAGCGGGCGTGCCGAGCGTAAACGTGCCGCCAGAAAAAGCAATATCTTGCGCTACGACGGCCTGCGCACGCGGCGGGCGCACGCCATCGGGCGCGGGCAGACCCAGCGTATGCAGGCTCATCACAAATGCTTCGGTATGCATGGCTTCATGGCGCAGCGCGAGCTCGTAGAAGTAAAGCCGCGCCGCAGGTATTTTCGGCACGCGGTCGATCACCATTTCTAACGTGTCGTCCATAAATTTCAGCACTTCGGTGCGCTGCGGGTAATCGAGATCCCAGCGGGCGGCATGATCGATGGCGCGGGAATCAAAGCGGGCATCGGCATTGGCGATGCAGCTTGGGGTTTGCGCGATGCGCGGAAAGCGCACACACCAATACTCTTGAAACCATGCGACATGCGCTAATTCCCAGAGCGGAAGGTTAAGCTCGGGGCGCAGCGGGAAGGCCAAAGCCTCATCGGCCAGATGCGCATAAGCCGCACGCGTAAACTTGCGCGCAGCTTGCAGATCTTTTATTAACTCAATACGGCGTTTCTCAACGTCCATGCGACCCAGAATCCTTTTAATCACGCCCGCGCGCGAATCCGACAACAACGGTAATTATCACACTGCCCACCGTTGGTTACAGATGCTTTCACCGGACTATGAAGTCACGGTGGCGCAAGCTTTTGCCGGAGAAGAAAGCGATTTGCTGATTGCCCTCCATGCCCGGCGCAGCGCAGCCGCCATTGTAGGGTTTAGCGCGCGCAATCCCGGTCGGCCGGTGATTCTCGCCTTGACCGGCACTGATTTGTATAAAGACATCCCCAATCGTGACCCCGAGGCGCTGGCCTCGATGCGCCGTGCGTCGCATTGGATCACCCTGCAAGAAGATGCGCCGCATTTTCTTTCGTCGCTTAATTTTCCGATCATTGCCGAAGGCGAAACCCGCGAAATTCAAGTGATTTTTCAAAGTGCGCCGTCAATGCCTGCGTTTGAAAACCCATCCATGATGTTAAACGTCGCTTTCGTTGGACATTTGCGTGATGAAAAAGATCCGCGCACCCTGATGAACGCAATCAGGTTGCTGGAAAAAGAGTTTCCCATCGTTGTCAATATGGTGGGTAACGGGCTCGATAGCGGGCTGGCCGCCGAAGCTTCGCAGCTAATGGCCGACGACGCCCGATTTGCCTGGCTCGGGGGCTTGAGCCACGAGAAAACCCGCGAGCTCATCCGCCAGGCCGATCTGCTGGTGGTGCCCTCGCGCATGGAAGGCGGGGCGAACGTGATTGTTGAAGCCTTGACTTCGGGCACGCCAGTGGCCGCATCTGCGGTATCGGGCAATATCGGCATGCTTGGGCGCGATTGGCCCGCATATTTCCCGCTCGGGAATGCTGAAATTCTCGCTGATTTGCTGCGCACCTGCATTACCGACGAAAACTTTTTGCCCCAGCTCAATATCGCGGCGGCTGCGCGCGCGCCCCTATTTGCGCGTGAAGCTGAGCGGGCGGCGCTGCGCAAAGTCGTGGCCGCGGCGCTCGCCTAGCGCATGGACGGACATCGCGCCCGCAAGCGATTTGGCCAAAATTTTTTGGTCGATCAGCGCTACATTCAAAAAATCATCGAAGCTGTCGCGCCCGCGCAAGGTGATGCCTTGGTGGAAATCGGGCCCGGCTTAGGCGCGCTCACCAAGCCTCTGCTGGCCGCGCTCGATCACCTGCACGTGATCGAAATTGATCGCGATCTTGCCCAGCGTTTGCGCGAAAGTCACGATGCCGCCAAGCTCACCGTGCATGAGCAAGATGCCCTCACTTTCGATCTCACGCAATTGCCTGCGCAGCTGAAGATCGTCGGCAATTTGCCGTACAACATTTCATCGCCCCTGCTCTTTCACATCGCAAAATCTGCGCCGCAGGTACAGCATATCACCGTGATGCTGCAAAAAGAAGTGGTGGATCGCATGGTCGCCGCGCCAGACACCGCCGACTACGGGCGCTTGAGCGTCATGCTGCAAGCGACTTTTTCAATCAAGCGATTATTTCTCGTGCCCCCGGGCGCTTTCAGGCCCGTGCCCAATGTCGATTCCGCAGTGGCGCAGCTCACGCCACTGCCCGTTGCGGTCGTACCTGCGGCGCAGTTTGAGCGCTTTGCAGGGATCGTGACCGCCGCCTTTGGGCAGCGCCGCAAGACGCTGCACAATACTTTAAAAGGCATGATCGACGATGAGACGATGCGCGCCTGCGGCATCGATCCCAAGGCGCGCGGGGAGACTTTATCAGTGCATCAATATGCGGCGCTCACCGCATCTATACCGTTAAGCCCCGCGTCGTAAACCCATACCTGCGGCGCAGATTTGGGCATTGGAGGGGCCCAAATGAAATGCGCTAAGCCAGCCTAATCGCTCCGAAAAGCCCGTCTTTTTCTTCATCAGGCCCAGCTGCGAAGTAAAGCGCATTGGTGTCGCCAAGGCTTGCGCCATTGCCAAATAAAAGCGCCCATAAGCCTTCAATCGCGACTGCATTGCCGACGTCGTCGCGCAGGAAATCATCGAATCGACCCGAATCAAGGTTAAACGCTGCGATCTTGCCCGCACCACCAAAATTTCCAACGAGCAGTCGATTGGAAAATGCGCCGAAATCAGCGGGCGCAAGCGCGATGCCCCAAGGTGCATTCAAGCGCGCATCGTCTTCGAAAATCCGCAAAAGTGCACCGTCAAGCCCATATTGAACGAGCTTACCTTTATTCGGACGTCCGTTCGCTTTGGCTTCGTCAATCGCATCCAAAGCATCTTCTTCGCCTGCATCGAACTCGGTTTTATCAGTCTCGTCGGCTTTTGAAATCGCAAATGCGACATAGACCTTACCCGAGATTTCTTGAATGTTAAACGGCACCGGGTCACCCGGCTTGGCGAGCTTGCCAAGCGCTGGATTGGTCGCATCACGAAGCCCACCGGTCGCAAACGGATTGACAAAGCCTTGGGTGGCAATGAGCTCCCATTTCTCGTTGAGCGTGCGTACCTGCGGCGCAGACCCGAAATCAGCGAGCCAGAGTCGATCCCACGTGCCCGTATTAATCGCGCAACCAAAAAACTGCATGCCGTCTTCTTGCCCGTTAAACATCTCTGCGCAAGGACCATTGGCGCGGATCGTCGCTCCAGTGTCGCGCTCGCGCTCCGTCCACGCCGAGACGACGCCAGAGTCGGTTACAAAAATAAAGCGCGCCGAGCCGGTGAGTGTTTTTTCAGCGCCATTAATGCTCACTTTTTGCGCGGGCACGACAAATTGATTTGAGGTCAGCGCCGCGCCGTTAAATACGGTTCCCGTTGCTTTGCCAATACTGGTATCGTCGATCAAACTATCAGCGCCCGGAATCGACACCTCTGTTAAGCCATCTTGAAAAAGCGGCCGCAAGGCGGCATCGGCGGAGCGCCGCACATCACCGACAAACTGCCACGACGTGCCACCACCGGTGACCCAAAAGTGGCCACCCGCACCCGCTGGGCGAATTGAAATTCCCCACGCATCAACCATGCCCGGCAGCGTAAATTTCGCTTTATATTTCGGATCTGTGGCGGCAAGCGCTTCTAGCGTGTAGCGATTTTTTGGGCTTTCGCTCGCGCTGCCGCCGCAGCCGACCAAGAGCGCAGCCGCACCCGAAGTTACCAAAAACGAGCGGCGCGAAATGAGGGGTAATTTCATCGGCGCGCCTCGCCGAAATTCATCAACAGATCAAAAATGCTGTGCTCACTGCGCTGGTTGCGTAAAGTGGATTGCCGCGCGGCGATATTTTCCCAATGATCGAGCCAAAGATTGGCGTCGGTCTGCACTTGCGGTGCATCGGGCATGGCATCAGCAAGGGCGCGTAAATGCCCGACAATCGCAGCGGTTACCCGCGGCGCTTCGTAGCCATCGAGGCGCGCTGCCGCGTGTTGGCTCATGAGTTCTACCAAACCGAATAACCGGTCCACCGGACGAATCGAGTGTGGACCCACCGTGCTCATCGTATTCATAATATTCTCCGTTAATCTTAATGCGAATGATTCGCATTACTGAAATATAAAGGAGAACGCGGGCAAAGTCAACCCGCAGCAACGCGCCAGATCAGCAACGGGTGCGCGCAAGCGCGCGGCAATACCTGCGGCGCAGAATTGCGCCTTAAACATCGTGGTGAAGCGCTAGAGCATCTGCTTTTCACCAAACGCAACCGTTTGCGTTTGGATCAAGCCCGCTTTGATTTCGTAAATCGCGACGAGCATCATCGTGCCCCGCCCTTCTGGGAAATTGCGGGAGACGATTTCATGATCGATCACGATATTGCCCGCCACCATGCGCTGCACTAAATGGGCATGCAAATCAGGCTCGGTGAAGCGCTCGGCCATGCGTGGGCGCATCTGCGCGTGCCCACGCGCGAGCAGCGCGCCGCCTAATTGAATCTGCGCCGCATCCGGCGCGTAGGTCGCGAGGAGCGCTTCTAAATCGCGGGCGTTGTAGGCATCGAGTTGTTTTTGTACGACGACTGCGGCGTCCTGCGCGAGTGGTTCATTGCGTCTCTTTCATTTTTTTAAAATCAGTTCGCGCATAAACGCCTAGCGTGGCGACGATGTGCGCGGCAACTGCGGCGCGAATCGCGACGCGCTTTTGCCGCTGCGTCTGCCCCGAAATGATCTCAATATCGGCCAAAACTGCGCCGCAGGTATGGGCGATAAATTTACACAATGCGGCGTTAGCTTTTCCGTCAACAGGCGGCGCATGCAAGCGAATCTTCAACGCATCGCCATGCACCCCGACTACTTGCGTTGACTTTGCGCCGGGCTGCACGTGCAGGCGCAGCACGATCCGATTTTGCTCTTGCGTGAGCCACGCGGGGAATGCTGTGGCCACAATCACCTCAGCCTGCGGCGAGCAAATCTCCAAGCTCGGCTGCGCGCGCGTCGGCCGCTTTCACTGCGGCAACAATTGCGGCCTTTACGTTGGCCGCATCCATCGCCGCTAAGGCCGCGGCGGTCGTGCCGCCTTTGCTCGTGACCCGCTCCCGCAGGATCGCGGGCGATTCCTCGCTTTTTTGTGCGAGCTCAACGGATCCGGCAAAAGTCGCCAAGGCAAATTCCCGCGCCTGCGCTGGCGTAAAGCCGAGCTCATCGGCAGCCTGCATCAAGGCTTCGATAAAGTAAAAGACGTAAGCGGGGCCACTGCCAGAAACGGCAGTCACTGCATCTAACATTTTTTCAGACTCAAACCACGCGAACACACCCGTCGCGCGCACGACCGTCTCGGCGTGTGATTTCGACATCGACAATACCTGCGGCGCAGAAACGAGCCCGGTAATGCCTTTGCCGATGAGCGCGGGGGTGTTGGGCATGGCGCGCACGATATTTTCGTGCCCGCCAAGCCACTGCGAAATCTGCGCGATGCGCACGCCTGCACAAATCGAGAGCACCAATTGCCCCGACAAATTGCCTGCGAGCGAAGCGATGGCCTCTTTGAGCGTTTGCGGTTTGGTGGCGAGCACGATCACATCCATCGCATCCACCGGCGCATGCTGCAGCATTGGATAAGCGCGGCAGCCCTGCCCGCGCGACTTTGCGATTGCCTCGCCGCTCACATCGACGACGTGAATCTGCGCCGCAGGTATTCCCGATGCAATGAGGCCGGTAATCATTGCAGTGGCCATATTGCCGCCGCCTAAAAATAGGATTTTCAAGGTATTGAACGCATTGAACGATTCGGAAGTGAATTATGGCCTCGCGGCCCGGTTCGCCCTGCCCTCGCGATTACGCAGCGCGCCGCGCGCCAAAAAGCGCTGTGCCCACGCGCACCATCGTTGAGCCTTCGGCAATCGCCCAATCCATATCATCGCTCATGCCCATCGAGAGCGTATCGAGCGCTATGCCGCGATTCTGCGCCGCAGGTATTAGCGCTGCGAGCGCTTGAAATTGCGCGCGCGTGGCGGGCTCGCCGATGCCGGGCTCGGGCATGCCCATGAAGCCGCGCAATTTGAGGCGGGGCATCGATGCGGCGATCTGCTGCGCCAGGGGTAACGCTTCGGCCAAAGCGATCCCGCTTTTGCTCGCTTCGCCGCTCACGTTGATTTGCAAGCAAACATTGAGGGGGGGCAAATCTGCTGGGCGCTGATCGTTGAGCCGCTGCGCGATTTTCTCGCGATCCACCGTATGCACCCAAGCGAAATTTTCAGCAACATCGCGGGTTTTGTTGCTTTGGAGTGGGCCGATCATATGCCACTCAATATCCGCTAAATCGGTGAGCTCGGCGACTTTATCGATGCCTTCTTGCACGTAATTTTCACCAAATGCGCGCTGGCCTTGGGCGTAAAGCGCGCGCACCGCGCTTCCCGGGTGCAGCTTGCTCACCGCGAGTAGTTTTACCGTGGCGGGATCTCGGTTTGTTGCGCCGCAGGTATCTTTAATGCGACGGCGTACGAGTTCTATGCGATTCTCTGTCATTTTCGATGCGTTTTGCATAAACTCTTGGAATTCGATTCAATTAGTTTAGGCCACCACACGCTATGGACGTTACCGAACTTCTCGCTTTTTCCGTTAAAAATCAGGCATCCGATCTGCATTTATCAGCCGGGCTGCCACCGATGATCCGCGTGCATGGCGATATGCGCCGCATCAACTTGCCCGCGATGGAGCACAAAACGGTGCACGGCATGGTCTACGACATCATGAGTGACTCGCAGCGCAAAAAATATGAAGATGAGCTCGAGGTTGACTTCTCATTTGCCGTGCCCAATTTGGCGCGCTTTCGCGTCAACGCCTTCAACCAAGATCGGGGCGCAGCCGCGGTTTTCCGGACCATTCCTTCGAAAGTGCTTTCGCTGGAAGACTTGAATGCGCCGCGCGTATTTCAAGATTTATGCATGAAACCGCGCGGATTAGTGCTGGTCACAGGGCCTACCGGCTCGGGTAAATCGACCACGCTCGCGGGCATGATTAACCATATTAATGAAAACGTGCTCGGTCATATTTTGACGGTGGAAGACCCCATCGAATTCGTGCATGAGAGCAAGAAATGCCTGATCAATCAGCGTGAATTAGGGCCCGATACTCATTCGTTTTCAAACGCATTGAAATCTGCCTTGCGGGAAGATCCAGACATCGTCTTGGTGGGCGAGATGCGTGATCTGGAGACGATTCGCTTGGCGCTCACCGCCGCCGAAACGGGGCACTTAGTATTCGGCACGTTGCATACATCCTCTGCTGCAAAGACCATCGATCGTATTATCGACGTCTTCCCCGCGGCTGAAAAAGATATGGTGCGGGCAATGCTTTCCGAATCATTGCAGGCTGTGATCGCCCAAACGCTACTGAAAAAGCGCGAAGGCAACGGTCGCGTCGCCGCCCACGAGATCATGATCGGCACGCCCGCAATCCGCAATTTGATCCGTGAAAATAAAGTTGCGCAGATGTACTCTATTATCCAAACTAGCCAAGGTCAGGGCATGCAAACCCTCGATCAGTGCTTGGTGGAATTGGTTAAGAAAGGCCAAGTCGCCGCATCCGATGCGAAATACATCGCGGTCGATAAAGGCTTGTTTCATTAATTTTTTGTTAGCGTTTGCGGTGCACAATCATGTTACCTGCGGCGCAGTTTTAAGCCTTTTTTAAGGAAAGATCATTATGGAACGCGATCAAGCCACAAAATTTTTCCAAGAGCTTTTGCGCATGATGGTCGATCGCAAAGCCTCTGATATGTTTCTCACCGTCGGCTTTCCGCCCGCGCTCAAAATCGATGGCGCGCTCAAGCCAGTGGCTAAGCAAGCACTGACCTCGCAGCATACCGTTGAGCTCGCGCGGGCGATGATGAATGATAAGCAGGCCGCAGCGTTTGAATCAACCAACGAGTGCAATTTCGCGATTGCCCCCCCGGGTATCGGGCGCTTTCGCGTGAGCGCATTTATGCAGCAAGGGCGGGTTGGCGTGGTGTTGCGTACGATTAACACAACCATCCCTCGCTTTGATGATCTTGGCTTACCGCCCGTCTTAAAAGATGTGATGATGGCCAAGCGCGGTTTGGTGGTGATGGTCGGCGCGACCGGCTCTGGTAAATCGACTTCGCTCGCCGCGATGCTCGATCACCGCAATCGCAATTCCCAAGGTCACATCATCACCATCGAAGATCCGGTGGAATTTGTGCACGAACATCAAAGCTGCGTCATTACCCAGCGCGAAATCGGCACCGATACCGATAGCTGGGGCATCGCTTTGAAAAATACATTGCGGCAAGCGCCCGATGTGATTTGCATCGGCGAGGTGCGCGACCGCGAAACGATGGATTACGCGATTGCCTTCGCTGAGACCGGCCATCTCTGCTTAGCGACGCTACACGCCAACAACACCAACCAAGCGCTCGATCGCATCATCAACTTCTTTCCAGAAGAGCGCCGCTCGCAATTGCTCATGGATATTTCGCTGAATCTACGCGCATTCGTATCGCAACGCTTAGTCGCGCGTCGCGGCGGCACCGGGCGCGTGCCTGCAGTGGAAGTGATGCTCAATTCCCCTTATATTTCTGAGCTGATTTTTAAAGGGGACGTGCATGCCATTAAAGATCAGATCAAGCGCTCGACCGAGCTCGGCATGCAAACTTTCGATCAATCGCTCTTCAATCTGCACGAAGCTGGGCTCATCACCTACGAAGATGCCCTGCGCAATGCCGATAGCGTGAATGATCTGCGCCTACGCATCAAACTTGAAGGCCGCGACTCTTCGCAGCGCGATCTCATGCAAGGCTTATCGCACCTTGAAATGATGAGCGAGAAAAAGGCTTAAAAAGCAGCCATTCTGCGCCGCAGGTATGCGCGCTTTTTTAAAAGCTCAACTCTGCGGGTAAATATTTCGCCAGCAGATCTTCGTAATAAGGCTTCACATCTGAAAGCTGCGGGCGATTCGGGTTTTTAGAATACAGATCATACGGATTAAAGCGCTGCACCCACGGCTTCATCGCATCGTCTTGGGCATTACAAAGATGTTGATATTCATGCTCTTTATGCCACGCGTAAAAACTATGAAAGCGAATCATATAGAGCGCTTCCATCGGCAAATGTGGCTTCAGCATGTGATACAGATACTCATCATGCCCCCAGCTCATATGCACGTTTTCAAGCCCGCATTTCGGCGCATAAACGCCATGCAGCGTTTGCAGCTCTGGGCGCTGCATGTCCGGGTTAAGCGCAAAAAATTCACTATAAACATTTTTTGCAGAATACGCGCAGCCGGTGGGGAAGGTATCGCCCACCACCGCCCATTGCGGCTCACCAAATAGGCAAAGCACTTTGCCCAAATCATGAATGAAACCGGTGAGCACCATCCACTCCGGCTGGCCATCTGCGCGCATCGCTTCGGACGTTTGCAGCAAGTGATCGATCTGCGGCAGGGCGATATCGGGGTCACTGTTGTCCACCAGCGTATTCAGAAAATCTAAACCCGCCCACGGCGTTAACTTCGCCCGATTGAACTGCAAATATTCCGCTTTTTTAGCCAGCACGAAATCATAAGTCTGCTTAGCATGGTTTTCGCGATAAAAATCGCGCACGGTATCCACGGCATCCGCGCGTTGCGGTTTCGCGTAATCGCGGAAGGCGGTTTTTTCGGTGGTGGTTTGCATTTGGTTGTCCCATTTGTAACTAATCACAATCATACGCGTTTGAAGCGCTGAACCGTAATCTATGGTGAACAATCTAATTCGGTAAATGAGATTGCCCGAAAAAGTTGGCTATTGTCGCTTGGTGTATCGGAGAAGACTGTCTATAGTCGAAATAATATTTTCCCGATTTCTATAGAAGGGTTGACCTGCAGAGTCCTGGTATATGTCTTCCTTACCAGAACGGTAAATCTCCCATGATTTTCTGAAGGCACGGCGTTTCCAGAAAGGCATCGCGCTTTCAAGGCAGTCAGCATCAATTGATCCAACTCCATTGTCTGCTGGACGCGGATTTGTACGCTCTTTCATGAGTTTTTCTCTGACGGGCTGGGCTATCTCGTTGAACTCTTTGCGCTTGTCACGCCATAGATTGAGTCTGTGCCCGAAAATTGCTCCCAGACAAAACGTAATAAGTGTGGCCCCAGACTTTGCTCCATTTGTCTCTCCTGGATTCACGCATACTGCGTGTTTCCTGATCTCGTTCTTTTCAGCGCGCTCTAAATCATAATGCACTTTACACTGCAAAAACTGATCATCAGCGTGTGCTCTACAAATCAATCTGAGGCTGGAAGCAAGCGTAGCCCTTCTGCGTAGCCGCGATTAGACTGCGGTTTTTTGCAGGCGTTATCGAGGTTTAATAAGCTTCGTCACCACTAGCGCGCCTATCCGAAATCACGCCAACTAACAGTCTGAAATGCCTCGATTACGACCTTCGACCTAATCGCGGCTACGGTGTTTACACCAATACCTGCGGCGCAAAATGCAGCATTTCTACCCTTTATCTCCCGCAAATCAGACTGCTATTTCAGATCGCGCAACCACTGCGCTGCGGGCACGACACTCACATTTCCGTAATGCGCTGCATTCCCCGCGTGCCTCACTACCTGCACCGCCTTCGCGTCGGTAAATTGCTCTGAAAATCGCATTAACGCGCGATGCGGCGCGGCATCCGTCCATTTGCATTCTATGAGTTCGGTGAGCGTGTTATTCTCGGCAATCGCAAAATCCACTTCCGCACCGTCTTTGGTGCGCAGGTAATGTAGTTCGCAGTCTCGGCCTTCTTTGTCTTGTCGGCTATGCACGGCAGCCAAGAGCGCGCAGGCGACGACGTTTTCAAACTTTGCGCCGTCGTCTCCCCGCACGAGGCCGCTATCCATGAAATACACTTTCGGCGCTTTCAAAAGCGAACGAGAAATATTGCGATGCCAGGGGTGAACGGTGAAGATGATGAAGAGGGCTTCTAGAATTTCGACATATCGGGTAATCGTGGTGTGTGAAGCACCCAAGTCTCGCGCGAGCGAGGCAACCGAGAGCGGCGAGCCAACACGCTCGCGCAGCAAATCCACCAACACGCGCATGGTATTCACCTCATGCAGCCGCGAGAACTCCAACACGTCTTCGCGCACCAAACCATCGATGTATTGCCGCCGCCATCGCAGCGCGTCGGCGTCATCGGTGGCAAGCATGGGCTCAGGAAAACCGCCGCGCGTAAGGATGCGGGTGAGCACGTCGTCCGCGTTCACACCAGGGTTTACAGCACACCACTCTGCAACTGTAATTGGATGCAGCCGATGTGTGAAAAAACGTCCCGCCAGCGAATCCCCGCCTTCGCGCAAAAAATCCAACCTTGCGCTACCGGTCACGAGCAATCGCTGCGTTATTTTTCGTCCGTCGTATACGCCTTTGAGCCACGCTTTCCACTGCGGCATCTTGTGCAGCTCGTCGAACACCACGAGTGGGGCGTCTGGGTTCCATGCTCGCGCTTCTATGATTTTTCGATCTGCGGCCACGTCGAAATTGAAGCTTTGCGCGCCTTCAAATTGCTCAACTAAATTGCGGGCAAGCGTAGATTTCCCGACCTGCCGAGCACCAGCGAGGAGAATGAGTTTTTTGTCCAAATCTTTGGAAATTTGGAGTTGGAGTTCGCGAATCATTGCGTCTAATTTACCACGATTGGTGAAATGGTCGCGACTATTTCACCAATCGTGGTGAAATAGTCGGGTTTTGATGGAAAAAGTGCCAAAACTACGACGCAGGTATTTTCAAGGTATCGCCTCAAAAACTGCGGCGCTTCAAGGGCGCTTAGTGCGTTAGCGCGTTGTCCTTCTGACCTAACCTAGAATCAATCTGCGCCGCAGGTATTGACGATTTTGATTCGAGAAAGTTTTTCATGGCAGGTTTAGACAAAAACTCCCCGATCCCGACTGAGATCGAGATGAAGCAGCAGTCAAAAGTGATGGAGATTGCTTTTCATAACGGTAAGAAATTTACGCTTTCGTATGAGTTTCTGCGGGTGCATTCGCCTTCCGCCGAAGTGCAGGGCCATGGGCCTGGGCAAGAAGTCTTGCAAGTCGGCAAGAAAAACGTCGGCATCAAAGAAATTGAGCCGGTGGGGATGTATGCCGTCAAACCGCATTTCGACGATGGCCACGATACGGGAATTTTCTCTTGGGATTATCTCTACAAAATCGGCGAGCATCACGATGCGATGTGGGAAGAATATCTGGCGCGGATGGAAAAAGCGGGAGCGAGCCGTGAGTGAGGTTTCTCTCGATAAAACCCACTTTGGCTACGCGACGGTCGACGCCGCTGAAAAGGCCAAAAGGGTCAAAGGCGTTTTTGATTCGGTGGCGTCAAATTACGATGTGATGAACGATTTGATGTCCGGTGGGATGCACCGCATCTGGAAGCGCTTTGCGGTGGAAGTCTGCCAGCTGCGCCCGGGCGAGCGGGTGCTCGATCTAGCGGGCGGCACTGGCGATTTATCAAAATTGATGGCCAAAGCCGTTGGCGAAAAAGGCAGCGTTACGCTGACTGACATTAATGAAGCGATGCTGCGCGTGGGCCGCGAGCGCATGATCGATGCTGGGCTTGCCTTGCCAACGATGGTCGCCGATGCCGAAGCACTGCCCTTTAAAAGCCGCAGCTTTGATTGCGTGACCATCGGTTTTGGCTTGCGCAATGTGACCCGCAAAGAAAATGCGCTGGCTGAGATGAAGCGCGTTTTAAAGCCCGGCGGGCGCGCCGTGGTGCTGGAATTCAGTAAACCCAACGCCCTGCTCGCCAAGCCTTACGATGCCTATAGTTTTTCGCTCTTGCCCAAAATCGGCAAGTGGGTCGCCAAAGATGAAGCGAGCTATCGCTATTTGGCGGAATCCATCCGCATGCACCCCGATCAGGCCACGCTGGGCGCCATGATGAGCGCGGCGGGCTTTGATAAAGTGGAGTGGTTTAATTTGACTGGCGGCGTGGTCGCCGTGCATCGCGGCAGCGTCTACTAAGCTGCGATCAATACCTGCGGCGCAGTTTTTGCCTAAAATCTGCAAAATCTTGTAAGATACAGGCTTGATTTGGACAAAACCGTCCTCATATTTCGGTTGCAAGCGCAATGGGCGCTTCGCACCACTCTCTTCTTGGAGGAGTTGCAATGCTAGTTCGTAAATTTTCTTTAGTTTTGTTGTCGGGTGTAATCGCGCTAGGCGCGGCGACAGTTGACGCAAAGCGCGTAGGTGGCGGTAAATCGACAGGCGCAAAGCGCGATGTCGCAACCCAACGCCAATCGACACCGCCGGCAGCAGCAAATACCGCGACGCCTGCCAGCCCTGCAGCGCCCGCAAGTGCAGCCGCAGCGACTAAGGCACCAGCAGCGGCCGCTGTGCCTGCGGCTGCAGCTGCAGCGCCTAAAACGGGCTTCGCGCGCTTCTTGCCAATGCTCGGTGGCTTAGCCATCGGCGCAGCACTCGCCTCGATGTTTGGCGGCGGCGCTTTGGGCAGCTTCATCGCTAATGCGCTGATGTTCTTAGCCGTGGCGATGGTGGGTCTCTTTATCTGGCGCATGATCGCGGCTCGCCGTGCCGGTAACGCTGGTGGCTTAGCGCCTGCGCTCGCGGGCGCAGGTGGCGCAGCCGCTGGTGCAGCCGCTGCGGGTGGCATGCAGCGCGCAAGCAGCGAGCCTGTGCAGTTTGGCGGCAATCGCTCGGCGACGGTGCCGGTTGAAGTTGCGACCCCAGTCGCAACAGAAGTGCTCGCTCCCGAGGCCGCAGGCATCGCAGCACAAGTGCCTGCCGGTTTTGATGTGCCCGGCTTTGAAAAGGGCGCGAAGGGTCAATTCATCCGCTTGCAAGCTGCTTTTGATAAAGGCGAATCGGCAACGCTGAAAGATATGCTGACCGATGAGATGTTTGCCGAAGTCAGTCGCGAAGTGAAAGAGCGCGGTGCGCAGGTTCAACCCACTGAAATCGTAACGCTCAACGCTGAGACAATTGAAGTCACCAGCGAAACCGATGCCCATTGGGCGAGCGTGCGCTTCCATGGTCTCATCCGCGAGGATGGCAAAGATCAAGCCGAAGCGTTTGACGAAGTCTGGAATTTAACGAAGCCGACCGACGGCAGCGCAGGCTGGCTGCTCGCAGGAATTCAGCAGCTGGGCTAAGCGTCACGCTGAATTTGTAGCGATGAAAAAGGGACGAACTACGTCCCTTTTTCTTTTTCTAGACGTAATACCTACGGCGCAGATTTGCCCCTAAATCGCGATCATTTCCACTTCAACCGCGCAATCATAAAAGGTCGCACCGCCCCCCATATCGGTGAGTTTTTGCGAAGTGAGCACGTTGATGCCCTGCCCGTCTGTCATGTCTTTTGTCCACCAAACCGATTGCGCGGTAACGCAGCCGCGCGAGGCATTTTCAGTGATTTTTGCCTTAAGCCTAACGCTGCCCCGATCATTGAAAACACGTAAATCTGCGCCGCAGGTAATCTTGCGCGTGCGGGCATCGTCGGGATGAATTTCGAGTAACGGCTCTGGCATATCTTTGCGATAGCGCGCGACGTTGGCAAAGGTTGAATTCATAAAGTGGCGATACGGCGGTGAGTTCAGTGCGAGCGGAAATTTCGCATCGTTGCCAAGCTCAGCAGGCGCAACATACGTCGGGTATGGATCGAGCCCGAGCGCAACCAAGCGCTCGTTATAAAACTCAACCTTGCCCGAAGGCGATGGGAAATTTCCATGGGCAAACGGCGCATCAGCGATCTGCATCTGAGCCCAGCCATCGCGGGCAATTTGATCGTAGCTGATGCCCTGCATCGCCGGATGCGACCAATCAAAGGCTTGCCGCGCAAGTGCATTGTCGCTCTCGTGCAGAGCAGGATCGGTCAAACCCATCGCTACGGCAAGCGCGCGAAAGGTATCGCCATTACTCTTCGATTCACCCAGCGGCGCAATCGCCGGGTGACTGATAAGCACGCTGGTATGCCCATAGCTGCGATGAATATCGAAATTTTCGAAATGGGTCGTCGCTGGCAACACGATATCGGCGTAACGCGCGGTATCAGTTAAAAAAGTATCGTGCACAACGGTAAATAAATCTTCGCGCGCCAAGCCTCGAATCACCGCGTTGCTATCGGGCGCAATCACTGCCGGGTTGGAGTTGTAAACGTAAAGCGCGTTGACTGGCGGATCGTTGACTTTAGTCAGGGCATCACCGAGCTGACTCATATTAATCATGCGGGGTGGTTTGCCATTTTTCAGTGGCATCAAGTCAGGTCGGGCAAGTGCATTTTTGGCAATGGGGTAATGACCACTGGACGACAGCAAAAAGCCGCCCGCCGCCTCGCGCCAAGCACCGGTGAGCGCGGGCAAGCAAGCAATCGTGCGCACGGCCATGCCACCGCCCGCATGGCGATTCAGCCCGTAATTAGCGCGAATGATGCTTTTTTGAGTTGCGCCATAAGCAGCCGCGAGTGCCTCAATCTGCGCCGCAGGTATGCCCGTGATTTCGGAAGTACGCGCAGGCGTCCATGCTGCCAAGCGCAGAGCAAACTCGGGCCAGCCGAGCGTGTAGTTGGCCAGATAATCGTCATCTAATGTGCCATCGCGTGCAAGGCAATGCATGAGCCCGAGCGCGAGTGCGGCATCGGTGCCTTGCTTTAAGGCGATGTGTTCATCACACTTTTGGGCGGTCAAACTTTTATAGGGATCAATTGCGATGACCCGCGCGCCATTCTTTCTGGCTTGCGTAATGTAGCTCCACGAATGCACAGATGAAGTAATCGGGTTTGCGCCCCAGATGAGGATCAGCTCGGCATTCGCCATCTGCTCCATGCGCGTGCCGACCGCGCCGCCGAGCGTTGCTTCCATCCCGGCAAAGCCTGCGCTGGAGCAAATGGTGCGATCTAATTGCGACGCGCCCATCGCATAAAAAAGCCGATGCCCAAGCGTTTGGTAATTCAAGATCCCCATATTGCCCGCATACGAATACGGCAAAATCGATTCAGCGCCATCCGTGGCAATGGTTTTTTTCCATTCGCTCGCAATCGTGGCCAATGCTTCATTCCAGGAAATCGGTGCAAATTGACCGTCCCCTTTTTTACCGATGCGCTTTAACGGCTGCAACACCCGATCAGGGTGGTAGGTGCGCTCCAGCCCATGGGTGACTTTCGTGCAGAGCACGCCATGGGTGGTCGCGTGACCGCGCGCACCGTGCACCGCAATCGCTTTGCCGTTTTCAACGCTCACTTCCAGCGCGCAGGCATCTGGGCAATCGTGGGGGCAGGCTTGTTTGATGATGGAAATGGTCATAGGCTGCATCATACCTGCGGCGCAGATTTAGGCCAACGAAGGCGTTTTTCAGGTGCGGCTTGTGATTATGTTTCGCGCGTTAAAGAGAAACTTTTATCGCCGACGACTAGGCGCCAAAATTATCGGTTGATTCAGGCAAACAGTCTATACAAACTCGATCTTCCGCACGCGAGGTATTGCCAAGCTCGGCGTTGCGCAGGCTTCATCGGCATCAAACGCTTTGTCGCCATTTTCATCAGCAATGCCGGTCGCCATCAGCGCTTGAAAATCAAATGCTTTCGCATCCGCGAGGTGTGAGGGAACGATATTTTTTAGCGCGCGGAACACACTCTCCACGCGCCCCGGCACCTTACTCCACGCAGCGAGCATCTCGCCCATCGCGGCGCGCTGCAAATTGGGCTGTGAGCCGCAGAGCGTGCACGGAATGATCGGGAAATCGCGCTCTTGCGCATATTTCTCGATCTCGCTCTCTTCGCAATAGGCCAGCGGCCGAATGACCACATGATTACCGTCATCGCTGACCAATTTTGGCGGCATGGCTTTGAGCTTACCCGCATAAAAAAGATTCAGAAAAAAAGTCTCCAGAATATCTTCGCGGTGATGACCCAGCGCGATTTTTGTGCAGCCGAGCTCGCTGGCGACGCGATACAAAATGCCCCGCCGCAGCCGCGAGCAAAGCCCGCAGGTGGTTTTGCCTTCTGGAATCACGCGTTTGACAATCGAGTAAGTATCTTGCTCGACAATCTGAAATGGCACTCCACTTTTGCTTAAATATTCCGGCAAAACATGCTCGGGAAATCCCGGCTGCTTTTGATCTAGATTGACCGCGATCAAATCAAAGTGGATCGGCGCAACCACTTTCAGCGCCATCAGCATATCGAGCATCGCGTAGCTATCTTTGCCGCCGGACATACACACCATGATCTTGTCACCATCGGCGATCATGCCGTAATCACCCACGGCCGCGCCAACCGTATTGCGCAGCCGCTTGCCCAAGCGCGAAAGCGCGAACGGTAGCGGATTTCGAGATTTGGAAAGTTCGCTTGTCATCTCGTCATTTTAGGTGTTTACTATGCAGACACGCGCTATTTTGCGTCGCTGGCATCAATCATGAAAAAAGCATTGTTAGTTTTCATTTTTACTGTGAGCGGCTTTAGCGCGCTCGCACAAGAGGCAAAGCAGGCTTCTCCAGAAGCAAGCCTAGAAATGCAGCGCATCGAGACCGCGCTTAAATCAGTCGTTAAGGTGACCACCAAATCGGTGCCCAATGCCCGCAGTAACGCCACACTCGGCGAAGAGCGCACCGGCAATGGCGTATTGATCGAAAACGATTTAGTGCTCACGATTGGCTACTTGGTGCTAGAGGCCGACGATGTCGAAGTGACTGATTTTTCGGGCAGAAAATCGCCCGCAACCGTCGCTGGCTATGATCACGCGACTGGCTTTGGGCTGGTGCGGCTCACCTTGCCTTCAAAAGCGCAGCCGGTCAGCCTCGGGCAGTCACGCGCTATCGGCATCAAAGAGCCTGTGCTCTCCGTGCCTTTTGGTGGAATTGATGAAGCGCAGCCCGGGTTCGTCGTCGGCAAGCGCACTTTCACTGGCAGCTGGGAATATCAAATTGACGACGCGCTTTACATCACCCCCGCAATCCGCAATTGGGGCGGCGCGGGTTTGTTTTCAAAAGACGGCGCACTGATCGGGATCGGCTCGCTTTTCGTGCGCGATTCTGATGGCGAGGGCGCACCGGGCAATATGTTTGTGCCCACTGATTTGCTGAAACCAATCTTGCAAGAATTGAAGACCGATGGACGGGCAAAGGGCAGCGCGCGACCATGGTTGGGCGTCAGCACGGAAGAGCGCACGCGCGGTCTGGTCGTCTCTCGGGTCTCACCCGACGGGCCCGCGGAGACGGCAGGTCTCGAGCGGGGCGACATGATCGTTGCGGTAAGCGGCACGCCGGTGGCGACTCAGGCGAGCTTTTATGAAGCGCTTTGGGCGCGCGGCGCGGCGGGCGTCAGCATATCGCTTTCGATTAACCGAAATGGCGAGGAAATGCGAATTCGGGTGAAATCGATTGATCGGCTGGATTTCCTCAAACCGCGCACAATGCTTTAATCTCGGCCGAAAAACCCGATAATCGCCCAAATCTGCGCCGCAGGTATTGCTTATTTTCCCTCAAAACGGCGCATAAACTGCATTTCCCAATAAAAAAGCCCGATTTCTCGGGCTTTTTTATTGCGGGCGAATGAAAGCATGGTCTTCAAACACGCATCGGATAGGGGACTATCCTTCGTCCGCGACTTTTTTATTACTTTCCGAATTTTGCACCAACGCCGACTAAAAACAGCGTATCGTGCTTACGACCTGCAGAAGTAGAGTCATAACGATCTGCAAATGCAACATTCAAATTCCAAGCGCCGTCGAGCTTAACCGACAAACCTGCGTCAAAAGAAGCACGGGTTTCGCCGGAATCGGAGAGATTTGGATAAACGACCAAGCGTTGCTTGAACGAAACGTTTTCAGAAAGCTTGTGTGTTGACTCTTCTCCGAGCAAAAGCTCGGTGAAATTGTCTGAGCCAACCGTGTATTTGTCTTGGCGAATGCCGAGACCACCAAAAACGGTGAACGACAGTGGATCGCTCTTAATCACGTAATAGCCCAAGCCTGCACCAAAAGCAGAACGCAGATCGAGGCCGGCAAGCTTGTCGGTTTCGAAATCGAGCGCACCGAAGGCATAGAGCTGCGGCGAGAGATTCCATTCGTAGCGACCGCCTACTTTGAAATTGTTTGCGGTCTCGGCAGAAGCGTTGCCGAGGGATGTTTTTGCGTATAACGTGGTCGCATAGAAAGCAATTTTGTCAGCGGTCGTCGTGCGGCTGGTTTCGCCAGCGAGGCTGAAATTGGTATTTTTTGTGCCACTGTAACCTTGCGCGAACGATGCGCCGAGGCTTACAGTGCCTTTCCATTCGCCAGACGGTGCCTGGGCAAATGCCGAGGTTGAGAGGGCTGCCAGAGCGGCGGCGAGTAACGTACGTTTCATGTTTTCCTTAGCTGAAATGTTGGGCATGCAGCCGTTTTTGACCTATGCTGCATTGCGTCATTTGATGATAATCGAGTCTTCGTGCTCCAAGAAAAAACGCCGACTAGCGGCGTTTTTGGGAACCTATGCGGCTTAGGAAAGCACCGCAAGTCTTGTGCCCGAGACTAGGGTTTCAGACCTGCTGGAACGCCGTTTGGATACTTTTTCTTGATCACTTCTGCGATATGCTCTGCCCGACCAAGCGGATTAGGGTGCGAGCTCATGATTTCGGGCTGACGGCCACCGCCGCCAGCGGCAGCCAATACTTTCATGACTTCGATAAGCGCGCGCGGGTCGTAGCCTGCCTGCACCATAAATTCAATACCAAATTCGTCTGATTCGGTCTCGTCAGCCCGCCCGTAAGATAAATTTTTCATCTGGGCAACGCCAGATGCAATTGCGCCGCCAGTGGGGTCGATGCCGGTCAAAATCGCGGCGTTGGCCATGCCACTGACCATCGCGCTTTTTGCCATGTGTTCGGCGCTATGGCGTCCGATGACGTGCCCAATTTCATGGCCAAGCACGCCCGCCAGCTGGCCTTCGGTCTTGAGGCGGCTCAACAGTGCAGCGGTAATGAAGATCGGGCCTCCGGGTAAAGCAAAGGCATTGATCGTGCGCGGATCGGCCAAAAGCGTAAAGCTAAACGGATACCCGCTTTTTTTAGCCACTGAATTATTCACCAAACGCGCTCCGACCGCTTTAACCAAGCCCTGCGCCTGGGGATCTTGGTGCGGCCCGCCAAATTCCTGCGCCATTTGGGGCGCTTGTTGCCGCCCCATCGCCACTTCTTGCTGGGGCGTAATGCGAATACGCTGCTTTTCGCCGGTGACAGGGTTAACCGTTGAGGTCGTGAAATATTGGAAAACTGAAAAAAGCGCGATAACCGCGCCGATAGCTAGACGAATCCACATTTTTTAATTATCCCCGTGTATAGCGCGCGCGCTCTAACCATTCATAAACACCACCCGCGATGGCACCAAAAATAACGTGCCCAACCTCTAGCGGCCAGCGCGTTAAGGTAGACAAATCATGCACGTTGAGCCAGCGCGCCAGCACGTAATACAGCAAAACGTAAGACGAAAACCCGAGGATCGCACCGCCGATAATGCCCATCACCAAGCCAAATCGATGGAGCAACAACGCGATGATAAAGGCTAACGCAAGACCGACCACGAGGTAAACCGCAAGGCCGATCGGCACTACGCTTGCATCAAACGCTGCCGCATTTTCAAAAGCGCCGGCGCCGGCAACGAGCGATGCCGCCGATCGGATGCTAAACCAAGGCGCGTTTAGCGTGCGAAGATCGAGGCCAACCATCACCAGCGCAAATGTCGCCGTGGCAATCAGCCCGGCAATCAGCGCAGCGCGCGTATCGAAGACTTGTCTATACCCTACTCGTGGATCGGCCATCGTTGTCGGCTCCTGAATTTAGTTGGTGCGCGAATGCCTGCGCCCGCGTATTGTAGTGATAATTATAGGTATGAAAATTCCCTATGCTGCATTTGACCTCGTCGCGCTCGCTACTTTTGCGTGCGCTTGGTTTCTTTATAGTTTTTGGAGCGCACACGAAAGCAAAACCAGAGTGAGCCTTTTAAATGCCCTCGATCCCATCCGCGACCGCTGGATGCGCAACGCCCTTCGCCGCGAATTGCGCATGATCGATACCTCACTCATGACCACACTCATGCAAAGTGCAACCTTTTTCTCATCGACAACCATCTTGATTTTGGGCGGCTTGGTGGCTGGGCTCAATGGCATCGATGAAAATTTTGATGTGGTCGAGAATCTGCCGTTTGCAGTGCGCGCAACCGCGGCCACCCTAGAGCTCAAAATGCTGACGCTAATCGCGCTTTTCATGTACGCATTTATCAAATTTAGCTGGGCGGTGCGGCAATTTAACTTTGCCTCGGTTTTGCTCGGCTCGATGCCTCCACCTTCGGAAGCGACCCACGAAGATGAATATCTCGCAGAGCGGGCCACGCGGCTTAATGTGCTCGCGGGAGACAACTTTACCAAGGGCTTACGCGCTTACTATTTCGCGCTGGCCGTGTTGCTCTGGTTTATCGGTCCGATTTGGTTTATGGGCGGCACCTGCATTGTCGTTGCGATGATTTACCGCATGGAGTTTCACTCGCGTACGCTCGATGCGCTCACTTTCAAATAGAAATAGCCAAAGCTAGGCGCGATTTTGATGGCTACCTGCGGCGCAGATTTTGGCAAAAAGCGCCCCAAAATGACTACTCTGGCTCGTTTGCAGGCGGTGGCTCTGGCTTACCCGCGCGGCGTAGATCAAGCAAAACAATCAGGCCGCTTCCAATAATGACCAACATGCCAATGAGTGTGTAGCCATCGGGGAGCGTACCAAACACCGACCAGCCCCAAAATGTTGTCACCGCAAGTTGGCTATACATAAACGGAGCGAGCGTAGGTGCATCGGCTGACCCATAGGCGCGGATCATGCACCAGTGGCCAAATCCGCCCACGATGCCCAGCGCGAATACGCCAAGCCACTCATAGCCCTGCGGCCATTGCATGGTGGCGGGCACGATAGCCGAGAGCACCACCGCACCGACCGCGTTGGCGTAAAACAACATCACCATCGCATCATGCGTAGCCGCGACTTTACGAGTCAAAATTTGGTAGACCCCGTAAAAAAAAGCCGAGCTCAAGGCTGCAATCGCGCCAAGGCCTGGATGCGAAAACCCGGGACGTAATACGATCATGACGCCTAAAAAACCGAGACCAAGCGCGACCCAGTGAATAGGCTCAGGCTTTTCGCGCAGCAAGAGCGCCGACAACACCACCACCAGCGTAGGCGAAATAAAGCTCACGGTTGCTGCCTCTAACAGTGGCAAATGCAGCAATGCCGTCCAAAAGCAAAGCGTGCTCGCCACAAGCGTTAGGCCGCGCGCAAATTGGATGCCCGGATTGGGCGTGTCAAAAGCCCTCCAGCCCTTTCGGCGATAGAGCCAAAAGAGTAAGCCGACCGATGGAATCACGTAGCGAAACCAAACCGCAGCGGTGATCGGCATCGTGCGGGTAAGCAATTTCGCGATCATATCGAGCGAGGCAAACATCGTCACCGCCATCAACAGCCAACCGATGGCTTTGCGCTCGCTCGCGGTCATGCGGGGAGTGTTTTTTGAAAAGTAAAAGATAAAAAGATTAAATTCATTGGTGCGTTTATACCTTTGCCGCCACGATTCGTCCGTGAACGAAATCGATTTCGTTTATGAATCGCGCTAACTCTGAATTTGCAATCCTCGGGCGTACTAAAACGTGCAAACGGTAAAGTCATCGCCTTCCCGCAGGCAGCGCATGCCGCGCACCAATTGCGCTTCGTTGCGCCCAGTAGGAGATGCACGCGGCGCTTACGTAAACCTCACCATCAACTTCAACCCAAAGCGCAAGTGCAACACCGCTTGATACTGCAGGTCGTGTAAGTGACAGGCATTGCACGATTGTTTGTCTAAAACAAAACAGCTTTTGTGCGTCGCATGCAGGAGATTGGGTGAAATTTCATCCCTCCATTCAGAACGTTTAAGGTTTTCTCAAAGACCTGAATGGATATTAGGCGGATAGTTCACCCATCGACAAGCACTTCGGTGCACCACTGAAAAAGGATCACGACCATGAACGCTTCCACATCACTCCGCCTCTTTAGCGCTGCAGCCGCCTTTGCAATGACCACTTCGCTTTTTAGCGCCGTCACCTCCTTGGCGAATGTACCCAACGCAGCGGGCGGCACGACCCACCTTATGGCACTCAGCAACCCGTCTGCCCCGATCGCCCATCAGGTGGTTGCGATGGTCGTTGAAGAGTAGCCCGCACTTTTCGGTTGAGAAAAATGCGTTGCCTTGAGCTGTACGACGGTCAGCATGCGGTCGCAATCGATGTCATCGTGCCTCCCAATTCCCCCGGCCTCGGATTATTGCCGGGCATGCGCTTTGCGCTCTCGCTCGGCGCAATTGCAAATGCAAATGCATGCGCGCCAACACTTTTACCGCACGAACGCTTAATACCTGCGGCGCAGAAAGGCGCTCTTTTGAGCACTTTTTCAAAAAATCACCACTTTGCGGCGTAATTTCAATGTTCTCCCTCTATCGAAAGGCATACCCGCTCACTCCACACCGCAATCGTATTCGCATTCGTATTAGCATTTTATCGTTCCACATTTTAATTTTGACAATACACGGAGATACAAAAATGAAAACTGAACGCAAATTATCGCTAACCTTCCTCTACGCGCTGCTGATGGGCGCGCTGCTCGCCATGGCTGCGCCCTCGATTGCACAAGATGCCCGTGCCGTCGCTCGCTTTAGAGCGGAATACAACGCAACGATGAACAATTTCGAGCGGATCGCCGCTAAGCGTGGCGATTTAGAAATGCTTGAGCGCGCGCGCGAAGGGCTTGGCGCAATGAGCAAAGTGACCGAGGCGCAGCTCGAGAAAGTCTACCTCCTAGCAGGCCGGCCAGATCTTTCTGCCGGCGTGCTCGCGAGCGAGTTAATGGCCTCACGCTCAGTCAAGGATATCGCGAAATCAGCAGGCTTTCCAGATTCAGCACCCATCGTAAACGAATGCAATAGCGTCGATTATTCACCGAGCACGCGCTATACCCAACTGATCGCAAAGGAAGTCACTGGCAGCATTCTCGCTGCAGCCACCTTCGTCTGTATTGAGTCCATTTTGGGCGTGAATGCATCACTGGTGTGCGTGCCGTTTGCCATTGCAGCCAGCATTGCCAATGGTTTTTTCGATACGTCTACGTTTTGCGCAGGGGAAGTATCGGGCAATTTCCACGATGCCAACTACGCTCGGCTTGAGCACTTGCACGGCGATTTAAGCGCCGGCACCACCACCATCGTCAACACGATCAATAGCAGCACGGCCAATATCATCAACAACGACAACACCAACAGGGCAACGATCGTAAGCAACGACAACACCAACACTGCATCGATCATTACCAACGCCAACGCAAATACCACTACGCTTGTGACGGTGGCCAATGCGAACACCGCTTCAATCATTAACAACGACAACGCCAACAAAGACGCGCTCGTAGCAGAAATTCGCGGAATTGCGTGCGAAATCATCGCGCTCTTACACACGCCCGATGGCCAACGCAAATCGGCAATCCAAGCCTGCTCAGCTGCGCCTGGCTTCCCATATAGCTGGAATAAGAAGTAAGCTAGGCCGCATTGCCCAGCGACACACCGCATTGCGGTGGTCGCTGGTGCAGCTTGAAATTTGAGCTTAGTTAATCTTAGATTTGGATTTGCTTTACTCAAACCACGCCATCAGTTTCGCCGCTGCTGACTTCACGACCTCAATGTCCCTCACGAAATCGCCTAGCGCAATGCAAATCGCTAACGCTTTCGCGATAGCCACCTAAACAATCCTCTTAACGTAAGCGCAAGGAGCACCACCATGTACGCACGCATCGTCACCGTTCAGATCAACCCGAAATTGTTTGAAGAAGCCATCGCCGTTTATCGCAACTCCATCGTGCCCGCTGCGAAAGAGCAAAGAGGCAACGTCAGCATGATGCTGCTCGGCGATGAGGCCACGGGGAAAGTGCAATCAATCAGCCTGTGGGAGACTGAAGCCGATGAACGCACCAGCGCGCTCAGTGGCTACTTGCAGACGCAATTCGCCAAGCTCGGCACGATGATGGTTACGCCGCCCACGCACGAAGCGTATGAGGTGTGGGTGAAGGCCTAAAGAATGATGAGTTTCAGTGTTAACGCCAGCGACACGATGATTCTTGATCGCGACAAACTAACGGAACACGATGGGCTATTCCGCCCCGATTGGCGCTCAAACGGGCGCGTTACCTGCGAGCGCGCAGATATAAGGGGAATTCGTGACACAAAGCCAGCGACATACATTACGCGCTCACGCCACGCCAAGCATCAATCATCATTTCAGGTGCTGTTTTTCCGTTAAATGTATTGACCACGAGCTTATAAACGACATGAATCTGCGCCGCAGGTATTTGCGTTTCATTCCAGAGCAGTGCGGTGATGATATCGCCACTCTCACGCTTGACCCGCAACTTCAAATGCTTACCGCCAACAATGCGCTGATCGATCACGGTGACCACTTCATCAAACATCGGCGCTGGAAAGCCTTGCCCCCAAACCGCACTATTTAAAGCAGCAACATCGTTCGCAAATACCTGCGGCGCAGAATATGCGCCGTCAGTCCAATGCACGCGGGTGAGCACATCGGTAGTCAATAATTCCTGCGCGACGGCCTCAAATGCAGTTGCAAATTTTTCGAAATTTTCGTGCGCGATTGAAAGCCCGGCGGCCATCGCGTGGCCACCAAATTTCTCAATTAAATCGGGCGTGCGCTTGCTCACAAGATCAAGAGCATCACGCAAATGAAAGCCACTGATTGAGCGCCCAGAACCGCGCAATGCACCATCACCATTGCCGGGGGCGAACACGATCGTGGGCCGATGCAAGGCATCTTTAAGCCGCCCAGCCACGATGCCGATGACACCTTGATGCCAGCGCGCATCCATCAAGCAAATAGTGTAGTGATCTTCTGCCACCCTGGCACGGGCGCTGGCAAACGCTTCATCGCGCATACCCGCTTCAATCTCGCGCCGCTCGCGATTGAGAGCGTCAAGCTCGGCGGCGATTTCAGTCGCGCGATCGGCATCGTCGGTCAAAAGGCACTCGATGCCCAAGGTAATGTCGGCCAAGCGCCCGGCAGCATTAATGCGCGGCCCGACGATGAAGCCTAAATCTTGCGTGGTGGCATTGGTGATCTCGCGCCCGCCGACTGCAAATAGCGCGCGCAAGCCAGCGCAAGCATGCCCGGCGCGCATGCGGCGAATGCCTTGCTCCACCAGCGTGCGATTGACTTCATCGAGCGCAACTACATCGGCTACCGTGCCTGCGGCCACCAAATCGAGCCATTGCGCTAGGTTTACATTGCGGGCATCGCGCGTAGTGCGCAACGCCATCAACACATAAAACATCACGCCCACGCCTGCAATCGCTTTTGAGGGAAATGCGCAGCCGGGCTGATTGGGGTTTACGATCAGGGCCGCTGGAAGTTGCGCTGCAGGTAAGTGATGATCGGTCACCAACACATCGACACCTTGCGCCCGCGCGGCGGCAACACCATCAACGCTTGCGATGCCGTTGTCGACAGTGACGATGAGCTGCGGCGATTTCTCTGCAATGGCGAGGGCGACGATTTCAGGGGTGAGGCCGTAGCCAAACTCGAAACGATTGGGCACTAGGTAATCGACCGTTGCGCCCAACGCACGCAACCCACGGATACCGACGGCGCAGGCCGTCGCGCCATCCGCATCGTAATCGGCGACGATACAAATGCGCTCGTTTAAATCAATTGCTCTCGATAAACGCTCCACCGCCTGGGCGATTCCTTTCAGCAATTGCGGTGATGGCAAGCCCGCGAGCCCATGGCGCACGGCATCGGCGGTGGAAATTCCGCGGGCTGCGTAAAGCTTCGCGAGGGGCGCAGGAATTTCTGCTGCGATGAGCGCGGCAACGTGCTCAGGCGGAGCACTGCGGTGGCGAATATTAAGTGTGTTGTCGTTCATACCTGCGGCGCAGAAAGGGATGCGAAAATCTCGGCTGGCTTTGCGCCGCCCCCGGTGATCGATTGCCAAAATGCAGCAAGCCCTTGCGCGGGCTGCCAACGCAGTAGATGCGTCGGGCGTTGGCCGCCGAGCACGAATGAAATCTGATGCTTGGCCAGCAGCAGCGGTGCTATTTTCTGCGCCACCAACGCTGCAAATGATTCACGCCATACCTCGCCATCGCCACGCAGATAGCTTGCCATTAATGTTGGGTAAAACGCCACAATGTTTTCACAATTTGCGGTGCTCGGATTCACCGCGATTGACAGCGCTTCGCCTAGCATCTGCGCCTGCCTGCAATCGCTGAAAAGCGCAAATACCTGCGGCGCAGATTGAGCCAATTTGGGCTTTAATTGCGAACCGCTCGCCCACGGCCAGACGCAATTGACCGGCAGCGCAGTGCGCGCGGCGCGGGCTTCATTGATGGGGTGGGTGAAAAGCAACATCTGCGCCTCGGTCATGATTTGTCGCAATCGGCGGGCATCGTTGCCAGTGATCGGGACAAAGCGTGCGGGCACGTTCATCGCGCCCCAAGGATCGACGGTGCGCAAATCCAGCGCGGCCTCGGAGTGCATCAGCCACTGCGAGGCGGAAATCGCGTGAAAGCGCACGTTGTCTTGTTCGAAATGGGCGTTGAGCGCGGCGATGAGCGCGGTTGATTCGGTTACTGAAAGATCGCCAATCATCGCCGTCAGCGCCACGTCTTCGCGTCCCGCCGTGCAATGCGCTGGATCGGCCCGCAGCCATGTGCCTTCGCCTTCCAAGCCGTGCGCAGCCGCAGCGCACGCCGCATAGGGCGCATCGGCTGCTGCGCCCAAAAGCAAGGCTCCAAGCCAGCCCGACCAGCACAAAACATCCAAAATCTGCGCCGCAGGTATGCGGCTTAAGCCACCTCGCAAAGCGGGCAGCGCGAGTCCATCATACGGCGCATCGCCAGCATCGGCGGGCCAAAGGGAACCAGGAAGTGCAATCGTGATCGTAGACATAGCCTGAAGTTTATCGATGCCTCAGAAATGCACGCTATGAAACAATCACGAGATGTCACTTTTTGAACTCACCCTAGGCTGGCGCTATACCCGCGCCAAGCGCCGCAACCGCTTCGTCTCCTTTATTGCTTTAACATCGATGATCGGCATCGCCCTTGGCGTGGCTGCGCTCATTATCGTGCTCTCGGTGATGAATGGCTTTCAATCAGAGCTCCGCTCGCGCATTTTGGCTGCGTCATCGCATGTGCAAGTGCGCGGCTTTGATGGGCCAATTGCCGATTGGCGCGAACTTGAAAAATTCATGCGCACTGAAAAGCAAGTTAAAGCCATCGCCCCCTACGTTGAGGGCGAAGCCCTGTTTACCGTAGGGGCGAATAGTCGTCCTGGGCTTTTGCGTGGCATCGATCCAGCGGTCGAAAGCAAGGTCACCGAAGTGGCTCAGCATATGAAGTTTGGCAAGATGGATGATTTAAAAGCCGGTGCATTCAGTATCGTCCTCGGGCGAGATTTAGCTCAGATCTTGGGCGTGCGCCCCGGGGATCGCGTCGTCGCCACGATCGCGCAAGGCACGGCCACGCCAGCGGGCACGGTGCCGCGCAGCAAAGCGTTTACCGTGGTCGGTTTATTTGAAATTGGTTATCAAGAGGCCGATAGCCGCGTTGCGCTCATTCATATCGAAGATGCCCAAAAGCTCTATCAAATGGGAGATGGCGTAACGGGCATGCGCGCACGGCTCGATGATTTGATGCAGGCACCGCAAGTCGCAGGCCGTTGGCTCACGGCAATGCCCAGCGGCTTGGCCATTGCCGATTGGTCGCGCCAAAATGCTAATTTTTTTCGCGCAATTCAAATTGAAAAGCGCTCAATGTTTGTCATCTTAACGCTCATCATCGCAGTGGCCGCATTTAACTTGGTGAGCACTTTAGTGATGGCCGTTTCTGAAAAGCAGGCCGACATCGCGATTCTGCGCACGCTCGGCGCGCGCCCCCGCAGCATCATGGGTATTTTCTTGCTGCAAGGCGCGATCATTGGTATCGCCGGTACGCTGCTTGGCACGCTATTTGGCATTGTCGTAGCACTCAACATTGATGTGATCGTGCCCTTCCTAGAGCGCGTGTTTGGCGTAGTGTTCCTTGATAAATCGGTTTACCAAATCCCAGATATTCCAAGCGAGCTGCATTGGGATGATGTGCGTTATGTCGTTTCAATTTCCATCGCTCTGGCGCTCGCGGCAACGATTTACCCTTCATGGCGGGCCTCAAAAACGTTGCCTGCCGAGGCGCTGCGCTATGAGTAATGCCCAGATCGTCTTGCGTGCGCAAGGTTTAACCAAGACTTATCTCACAGGCCCGCAGCCAGTCACCGTTTTGCGTGAAGTGAGCCTGCGCGTGCATGCCGGTGAGTCGCTCGCCATCGTCGGCGCATCGGGCTCAGGTAAGAGCACGCTTTTGCATTTGCTCGGCGGCTTAGACCACGTAAGCGCAGGCGAAGTATTTTGGAATGAGCAGCCGATTGCAAAAATGGCGGGCAACGCTCAAGATACGCTGCGCAACGCCCATCTTGGTTTCGTCTACCAATTTCATCATCTCATTGGCGAGCTGACTGCGCTTGAAAATGCCGCACTGCCATTGCGCGTGCGGCGCATGCCAATACCTGCGGCGCAGAATCGGGCGCTGGAGCTGCTCACGCACATGGGATTGGCCAATCGCGCGGCGCATTTGCCCTCAGAGCTGTCAGGCGGTGAACGGCAACGTGTAGCGATTGCGCGCGCGCTCGCTGGCAATCCAAAATGCTTACTCGCCGATGAACCCACTGGCAATCTTGATCGCGAAAATGCCGAGCGTGTGTTTGATACCTTGGTGCAAGCTTGCAAAACCCAAGGCGCGGCGCTCATCTTAGTCACCCACGCAGTCGATTTGGCGCAACGCTGCGACCGCATGCTGCGCCTTGATGATGGCGTTTTGAGTTAATCCAATGAAAACTGCCCCCACACAATTTGCGCTCGCCTGCCTCGCACTCACACTCGCGGTGCTCGCGTGGTCAGGGTTTGCCCCGAAAGACCGGTTAACCTGGGTGATGGAAGTCGCCCCCGTATTAATCGCCATTCCGATTATTTTTGCAAGCTGGAAGCGCTTTCCCCTTTCCGCGCTGCTCTTGGGGGTGATCACGTTTCACGGCATCGTGCTCATGGTTGGCGGGAAATACACCTATGCCGAAGTGCCGCTTTTTGACTGGGTGCGCGATACCTTCCAGCAGTCCCGCAACAACTACGACAAAGTCGGCCACTTCATGCAAGGCTTCGCCCCTGCTCTGGTCGCGCGCGAGCTTTTACTGCGCACATCCCCGCTGCGCGAAGGTAAATGGCTCATCGTACTGGTGGTGTTATCTTGCTTAGGCATCAGCGCGATTTACGAGCTCATCGAGTGGGGCGCAGCGGTCGCAATCGGTCAAGGTGCAGATCAATTTCTCGGCACGCAGGGCGATCCGTGGGACACCCAAAAAGATATGGCATTTGCAGGCATCGGCGCGCTCATCGCAGTGCTGCTATTCGCAAAATGGCATGATCGCAGCATCGCCAAGTTGCCCGACTAGCCCGAAAGAGTGCGCATACCTGCGGCGCAGATTTGGCCCGAAAACGGCTAAATCTGCGCCGCAGGTATTGCCCTATCGCAGGCTCGCCCTCCATTGCGTGCGTGTGATTTCCGAGCGTACACTCAACGATGCTTTTCTTTCATTGAGGCAATGCGATGAATCAAGGCTCGACCTTACACACTTCTAGCAATCGCACGGTGCACCGTGCGATTGGCGCGACGTCGTGGCGCGGAGTTGTTTTAGCCTTGCTAAATCTAGCAAGCATTGCCAACGCTGAAATCACCCCGCAGGCAACGCAGCGCGAGACGATGGCGCAAGATCAGCACAACGCGCAATCAGATCGCGATGCGCCCGCCAAAGTTGCACCAGCGATTCCGGGGTTTGAATACGCATTGGGGATGGGCGTTGCCCAAAAGCCAGATTATCTGGGTGCCAGCGGTAGCCATTTTGATCTGCGCCCCGTGTGGTGGCTGCGCTATGGGCGATTTACGATCATCGGCCCGCGCGGCGGCTTATCGCGTAACCCCGATCGTGTAAGTGAATCTCAAGGCGGCGCGAGTGCGACCGTGCTCGAGACTGAGCAACTGCGATTTAATCTCGGGCTGCGGGTCGAAAATGGACGCTCTGCTAGCGAATCCCCCCGACTCGCGGGCATACCAGATATAAAACGGCGGGTGGTCTACATAGCCGGGGTCGCCTACGATTTCGCGCCTGATTGGGCCATCACCGCTAAGCTTTCCGGAGATGTCACCGGCGCAAAAACGGGCACCACCGCAACCATCACCATCGGCACGCACGGGCATTTCGATCCCAAAACTTACTGGAATCTTTCCGCAAGTGCGGCCTACGCCGATCGCTATGGGATGCATGCAAGATTTGGCGTTCCCTCAGGTGCTGGGCTGCCCGCGTACGCACCCGATGCGAGCCCGCTCGATGCGGGAATCGAAATCAATATTCGGCGACAAATTTTTGACCATTGGTCTATTTTCGGATCTGCTGGCCACGCACGCCTACTTGGCGACGCGCGCAATAGCCCGCTCACGCTCAAAAGAGATCAGCGCAATTTTTTCGTCGGCTTCGCGTATCAGTCTGCGCCTTCGCGTTAACGACGCAGGTTCATCAATTTGAACCATACCTGCGGCGCAGTTTTGCACCGCAGGATGCTAAAACAAAGCACAGCTCATTCACGCGTGCGATCAATCAAGACTTTGGGTAAATTCCCGGCGCGGATTTTTGCTGCCGCCGACATCTTGAGCGCCTTCACCGCTGCAGAATCAGCGGCAGGCGTTGGGGCTGGCGTTGGCGAGGGGGTTGGCGCTCCGGGCGCGGTGGTCGGTGGTGGCGTCGGGGTCGGCGTTGGCGGTGGCGGTGGCGTTGACGCCGTGTCGACTTTGCGCTTCTCAATCAACGCATCCAATTTCGTTGTGTATCGCACGTCTGCACCGAGCTCGCTCGTCACCTCCGAAATGCCTTCTGGCGAGCAAATATTGTGATAACTCAATAGTAAGCGAGTCGCTGCGTCGTAGCTAAGGTTTTTTGAATCATTTTTGCTTGCCTCAATGCCGTCAAAAATCGCGACTAACGTGGCTTCCCTTTTTTGGCTTACTGCTTTGTGCACGAGCCCGACTGTGCCGTAGATGAAGTTCGTGCGAAACGCATCGAACCCCGCACCGCCTGCGGCTAGCCCAAGCGCGCCTTTACCAAGCGATGAGGCCGCCGCTCCGTTAAACCCAGCAATCCCGATGATGGTATTACCCACGATTTGGAAGATATCTTTGTACCAACCTACTTTTTGATCGGCACGGCTAAGCCCAGCAAACCATTCATCGCAGGCTAAATCTGAGAGCGTTGCACCTGCTTCGAAATACAACTGAACAACAGATGGTGCATCGGGGGGTAGCACTACGGCAGCGATTTCAGCTGCTTTAGCTTTCTTTTCTTCTTCTACTTCTGCTGGTGTTTTTTTTGCTACGCCTGTGACTACAGGTTCGATTTTTTTATCGTCAGTCTTTGCTGTAGTCGCGTCTGCACCTGCACTAAGCTTGGTTGTTGGAGGCTTCGTCGCGCCAGTCGTTGTCGCGGCAGCAGCAGCCAGCTTTATCTTTTGTTCAGCAATGGATTCGTTCAGTTCTTGTTGCCGAAAAAGATCATTTTTCCGATAGAAATCAATTTTGCCGCACGATGTTGATGGGCGCGTAGTTACATACGCGCCCGAGGTCTCACTCGCGCAGCGCGCTAGCTTTTTAAATCGCGAAAAATGGTCGTCAAACGTGACCGTCGGCAAAAGCTCCGGCTCGTGTTTTTTCGAAACCTGCCACCACGAGGATGGCTTGCCATTGTCATCATCGTCGTTCGGTTTATCGGTTGCCCATGCCGGGCTGGCGATCAAAATCGCAGCAGCCAATGCAGATAATTTAAAGAGTTTGGATTTCATAGTTCACCTCGCACTAGTGGATGTGAACTCAAGTCTAGGCCGCAATCGCAGCCGGGGGAATCCCCAATTTACGGTAGTGTCTGCCAATCGGTATTGCTTTTTTGGATTGACGCAGGCGCAATACCTGCGGCGCAGTTTTACGCTTTTAGCGGTGTTTTGTCGGGCGTACGATGGTATGCGGGCGCGAGCCATCCTCGACGGCGCGCATCACTTTATCGCGAATGCGCTCATCCTCATCATCGCTCATCGGGATGATCGTTTTTGCGCCCGGCACGCGGGCTTTTGCGCGCAATGGCGCAGGCTCATAAAAAACGACCAGCGCGACCGCCGCGCAGAGCATGGCCAGCGCGATCCAATCGTAAGTGCGCGGCACTTCACCAAGCAGGAGTAAGCCAGAGAGCACGCCAATCACCGGCACTGAGAGCGACGTAATGCCGGTGATATTGGCGGGGAGTGTGCGCACCAATTCGTTCCACGCAAAATGGCAAAAGCCAAACACGATCGTTAGATTAAAAATCAAACCGAAATAGGCGCTGGCATTGCGCGGTAACCAATCACCCGCTATAAAAAATGCGCCAATTAAAGTGGGCACGCCACCGATCACCATCTGCCAAAAAACCAATGATTGGGTTGGCAATAAACGCGGGAAGCCTTTAGTAAAAACGACACCGAGCGCCCAGACGAAACCGGCCGCGAGCATCATCAACGTGCCGTAGGGCGCGCGCTGCAGCACCTCAAGCTCGTCCCACAACAACAAGACGATACCGCCCATACCCACAGCAATCGCGATCCAGCGCGAGGCCCAAATACGCTCACGCAACACAAAGCGGGAGAGCATCACCACCCAAAGCGGCATCGAGTAAGCGATCAAGGCGGCGCGCCCCGAGGGTAGCTGGGCGAGGCCATAGGCAGCGAGGATATTCCACCCTAAGACATTGCACATCGCGCAGATGAAGAGCCGATTGTGATGCTTACGCGGAATGTGAAACGAAACATTTTTGAGCAAACAATACCCGCCAAGCCAAAACGCACCCGCTAACACGCAGAGCCCGCGGAATTGCCAAACGCCCATCTCGCGCAAGGCCATTTTCATCATAGGCCAATTCACGCCCCATAAGATGGCAATTGCGGCTAAAAGCCATAGGGAGCGAGTCGGGTATTTCATTTCGGCGACCAGTTTGCATTAAAGCGAACCTTAAACGCTCGTTTAACGGTTACTTTCGCGCGCGTTCAAGAAAAAGCGATGTTTTCCAAGGAAGAAGGCGTTGCGATTAGGCTTTAAGCTGATGCACCTAAAAATTGCATTTCGTAAAACCGCACTTCGCCCTGCGGCGCAAATCCGAGTTTTTGCAAGATCGGCGCACTTTCCTCGCTGGCATCGACACAAAGGGTGCTGATACCGGCATCGATCGCTGCCTCGGCGCGCGCTTTCAGCAGCGCGTGGTAGCCACCTTGCTGTTGCCAATTTTTGCGCATTGCGCCGGAAGTGAGCAGCGCCATCGGGCTGCCTGCGGGGTGCACGAGCGTGCCAGAGCCCACCGCTTGCCCGCCATCAAAGGCGGCGAAATAGCGAGCCCCGCGCTCGCCAGCGCGCATCGAGCGCATGTAATCGTCGACGTAACGCGCGTTTTCAGAATCAGGAAAGGCCTCATTCCAAATCGGCAAATAGCAGGCAAGCTCCTCGGGGCGCGTGAGCTCGCGCGCGCGCAGTGGGCTCGGTCGGGATGCAAGCCGCAACGCTAGATTTTCAAGCAACTCCTGCGGCGAAATAAAGTGCTGAAGCGCTGGCGGCTCAAGCACGAAGCCAAGCGATTTCAAATAATCCGGCAAGCCGGGCGGATTGTCGTCGGCATGAATGCGCCAACACAGCGCGCCCGCGACCTTTTGAGCGGCTGCAATTTCGCGCGCGACCACATGAAATAGTTGCGCGGCAGGGATGTCGTGCCACAGCACATAGCGCAGCGAGCCGTGATGCGTGGTGTAGCGCACGACATGCGGCGCTTCCTCGCGCACCATACCCGGCACTTGCGTGTTGCGGCGCATGGTTTCGGCGTAGCGCGTTTGAAGCTCGAGAGTCATACCTGCGGCGCAGTTATTGAGGTCATAGCGTTCGCATCACAACAACCACTACGCTAAAACAAACGACAACCCCAACCGCAGCCCACCCGCCGGCGCGAATGATTTGGTCTGATCGCTTTTTTCCGCGTTGGAAGACGCCCAGCAAAAGTTCTAGAAAGATATCCACAGCGCTCACATCCCTGTGTAATTAGGCCCACCACCGCCCTCGGGCGTGACCCAATGGATATTTTGCTTTGGGTCTTTGATATCGCAGGTTTTGCAGTGCACGCAGTTTTGCGCGTTGATCTGCAATCGCTGCTTGCCAGCATTGGCTTCATCGCTGACATATTCATAGACACCCGCCGGGCAGTAGCGCTGCTCTGGTCCGTCGTAAAGGGCGAGATTATGCGCAATCGGGATCGACGGATCGCGCAATTGCAAATGCACGGGCTGATCTTCTTCATGATTGGTGTTTGACAAAAACACCGACGACAGCTTATCAAACGAAATCACACCATCGGGCTTGGGGTAATTAATTTTGGGCATCTGCGCCGCAGGTAAGAGCGAAGCATGATCGGCTTTATCATGCCGCAAAGTCCAGGGCACGAGCTTGCCAAAGCCCCAATCGTTGAGCCACATGTGCAATCCGCCATGGGCAGAGCCGAGCCACATGCCCCATTTCAAACCGGGCTTGACATTGCGCACTTTAAATAAATCGGTGTAGCTCCACGATTTTTTAAACGCTTCGCCGTAGGCGACGATTTCATCGTGCAGGCGATTTGCGCCGAGCGCATCAAACGCCGCTTGCGCAGCGAGCATGCCAGAGTTCATCGCGTTGTGCGTGCCCTTAATGCGGGGAAGATTGACAAAACCCGCCGAGCAGCCGATGAGCGCGCCGCCGGGAAAAGCGAGCTTAGGAATGCTTTGCAGCCCACCTTCATTAATCGCGCGCGCGCCATAGCTCAAGCGCTTACCGCCGACAAATAAATCGCGCACGAGCGGATGCTGCTTAAAGCGCTGAAACTCATCAAACGGTGATAAATGCGGATTTTGATAATTCAAATGAATGACAAATCCAACCGCGACATAGCAATTTTTTTGCTCGTCTGTGAGGTGGTAAAGAAACGAGCCGCCGCCAGTCGCGTTATCGAGCGGCCAGCCTTGCGAGTGCAGCACTGCGCCGGGCTTATGCTTAGTCGGCTCGACTTGCCAAAGCTCTTTGATACCGATTCCATATTTCTGCGGATCAACGCCATCACGCAGATTAAATTTCTTCATCAATTCTTCTGAAAGCGAGCCGCGCACGCCTTCCGCAAAGAGCGTGTATTTCGCATGGAGCTCCATACCGGGCGCAAACTCACCTTTATGCTCGCCATTTTTGGCGATGCCCATGTCTCCAGTGGCCACGCCTTTGACTGCGCCAGTTTCGCTAAAGAGCACTTCTGCAGCAGCAAATCCTGGATAAATTTCAACGCCTAAATCTTCTGCCTGCTTGCCTAACCAGCGGCAAACATTGCCTAAGCTCACGACGTAATTGCCATGATTACTCATCAACGGCGGCAGCGTCCAATGTGGGATTTTGCGCGCAGTGGTTTCGTTCAGAATATAGAAATCATCAGAGGTCACCGGCGTATGCAACGGTGCGCCTTTCGCTTTCCAATCGGGAATCAAATCGTTAAGCGCAATTGGATCAATCACTGCGCCTGAGAGAATATGGGCGCCGACTTCGCTGCCCTTTTCCAAAATGCAAACGGTGACTTCACGCCCCGCCTTTGCCGCCAATTGCTTCAAGCGAATCGCCGCCGATAAGCCCGCGGGCCCGGCGCCGACGATCACCACGTCGTACTCCATTGCTTCTCGGTCAGTGCGGGTGGTCATAGGTCGTTCCTCGTTGCTCGCGCATAATTGCATTCATTTTATTGCACCGCACCATGATTCCCAATCTCAACGAATTAAAGCAAATTCACCACCTCAGCATGCCGATGCGCTGGGGCGATATGGACGCAATGGGCCATCTCAACAACACGCTCTACTTTCGCTTCATGGAAGAGTGTCGATTAAATTGGTTTTTAACGATTGGCACTGATTTGAGCAAGACCGAAGGCATCGGCGCGGTCATCGTCAATGCCTTTTGCGAATTTCTAAAGCCGATCACCTACCCCGCGACTGTTAACATGACCATGCATCTCGGCGCGCTTGGCCGCACCAGCGCGCAGACCTACCACGCGTTTATGATCAACGGCGAATGCTACGCGCGCGGCGCAGCCAAGATCGTTTGGATTGATCTTCATTCAGGAAAGTCGGCCCCGCTGCCTTTGGCGATTTTGGCGTTGTAAACGCTCATTTTTGATCGATACCTGCGGCGCAGATTGAGGCATTTTGAGGCACTTTTACAACGGCGGTGACTACTAACGCGGGCGCTCGCTTAGCGCGGTCATCAGGCCCATGCCAATAAACGTAGTTCCCAGTGCGAGCCGCCCGAGCTGCCCGCCGTTTGGGCGCGCTGTGAGCCTAGGCGCGATCCAACCAGAAGCGAACGCGTAGAGCGTATCGGTCAGCGCTGCGATGCCAACAAAAAGAGCGCCGAGCAAAAGACTTTGGGCAACAGCCGATTCATCTGGCCGCATAAATTGCGGCAGAAATGCAGCGAAAAAAAGTGTCGTTTTGGGATTAAAAAGTGCGACTAACGCCCCATCGATCACGATTCTAAACATCGAAATTTCACCCGTGCCTGCCAATACCTGCGGCGCAGTTTTAACGTCTGCAGCGCTGGTTCCGCTGCTGCCTTCATCAGGCGAAGCGCTTTGAGCAGACGTATCGAGACGCGATGACGATGCATTCTGCGCCGCAGGGTTTGCCCCCTTACCGCGATGTAAGATCTGCACACCCAAATAAATCAGATACGCCGCGCCGACCCATTTCACAATCGTAAACGCAATCGACGATGCCGCAAACAACGCTGCCAAGCCCAGTGCTGCCGCCATCGCATTGCCCAAATTCCCCAGCGCGACCCCCGCCACCGAAGCCAAAGCAACAACGCGCCCCTGGGTCAACGCCCGCATCACGATATACGCCACGCCAGGCCCTGGGGTGATCGCCAAGATGAAGCTGGCTAGGAAAAAAGCTGAAAGCTGCGGCAGGGCAGGAAGTAAGTCAAGCATCACGGATTACCTACAAATTACAACATGAAATTTAGTCTACACCGAGCAGAAAAAAGCAAGACACCCGCACCGAACAAACCGAGCAATCCGCATGTTCCACACCATAAAAGCAATTTGGCAGATACGCGAAAAATCTGCGCTGCAGGTGTTTCGCAAGTATTTTTTGGCCTGCATCAATACGTCCGGCGCAGTGCGTTCATTCACGCCCGGCGACTACAACCCTAGCTTTTTCTTTATCGAAGCCAGCTCGCGCTGTACCGCGTCGTTCGCAAGCTTAAGCGCTGCAATCTCAGCGCCTTGCGCAACGATGCGACTATCTTTCGCCTTACTCCGCACTGATTCGGCGTCAAGCTTTTGATTCAAACCTTGAATAGCGGCGAGAGCTACGCCTTGGGCATCAATCGTCCCGATGCCTTTATCGTCGATGCCCAGCCCAAACGCGGCGTGAAAGTCTTGCGCCATCGGTCCGATGCGTTTTATCTTGCCACCCTCGGCAATGTAATTCCAAGTTGTGACCGGCAGCGCCAAAACCTTCTTGAGAATCTGGCGGGTATCGATTGAACGAAAATTTTCTTTCTTGTTGCGATCAGAGCTCGGCGTCCAAACTCCACCGAATGACAGATAAGCGCCGCTCTGTGTAGCAATAATTTTTCCGGTTTCGAAGTTCCCAAACTTAATCCAGTTCGTACCGTTGCCACTCCCATCCTGAGTATTGAAATCTAGTACCAGACCTTTGTCAGCGCCTATCTTGATTGTGTTTGCGGCACCGCCGCAGCCGTAAGTCGTATCTGTGCTCCAGAAACTAAAGACTGCGCATTTCGAACCGTTGGCTAACGCGGAACGGCCTGCGGCAAAGCTGTTTTGTCCGCTCGCGGTATTGGCGTATCCACCTGCGACAGAACTATTGTGTCCGCTTGCAATATTCAAACCCCCTCCCAAAACCGAACTACCGATTCCTCCTGAAGAATTGGAGTCTCCACCCGACACCACGCTATGTTCACCGGAAGCTCTATTGTTGTTGCCTCCGGCGACAACACTGAGTTCCCCGTTTGCAAAATTCGCCTGGCCTCCGCTTACTGTGCTGGTGTAGGACGTTGCGGTGTTAACCGCGCCACCAGCAACCACACTATATTGGCCTTGGGCTTGATTACCAAGACCCCCGCCCACCACGCTAAAAGATGCTCCAGCCCGATTTCCACAAAAACGCGTAAAAGTACCTGTCGATGGTTCGAAGCAATCAATAGAGTTTTGCCCCCCTCCCGTGACTACACTGCCGACAGCTTGCGCACTGTTGGCTCTTCCTCCGCCAACCGTGCTCCCCTCGCCTTCGGCGGAATTGGCGGTGCCGCCGCCCACAGCAGCGTAAGCGCGAGCAGCATTGAAACTACCGCCAGCAATCGTGCTTTCGATTCCTAAAGCGTGATTGTTAATGCCACCTCCGATCGACGCGTTGTTTGCAGCGATCCAGTTGCTAATAACCAAATTGGTTCCGGGTCGATGCGCGCCCCCACCCGCGATCGTCGCGCCAATCACGTTAGCATCGACAGAGTTGAACCCGCTGCCGTTCACAACGTTCGGCGAAGCGAAGGTCGCGCCCGCCGCCTGCGTAACCCGCAGCCCGTCGCCATTCCCGGTTAAGAGATTAATCGCATCGCCACCACTTCGAACCGTCAATGGTTGCGCATCAGTGGTCCCGATCACCCCAGGGGCGCCAAACGCATTGCCGCCTTGTGTCCAGGCGTTGGTCGCGCCTGCACTGGTGTTATCCGCTGCGCAAGCCCAAGCGCTACCATTCCATTTCGCAATCTGATTGGCTGCGCAGGCCGTGGTCGGTAAGAGTTGCGTGCCAGCCAAACCAATCGCGCCAGTCGTCGTGATTGGGCCGCCGGTCAGTCCGCTTCCGGTCGCGATATTAGTTACCGTGCCGGTGCCGCCCGCGCCGGTGCCTTGCAAATCATTCTGACATTCCCACAGCGTTGATGCAGAGTTGAATTTCGCGACTTGCCCGTTGGCGCAGGCTTGCGGCAGTTTGTACGTCAGCGCAATGGCTAACGCAGCTACGCCACTGGTGCTGCCCCCGGTTAATCCACTTCCCGCTGCGGCGGTGGTGATTTCGGTGATGTCGCCAATCACACCACCGGGGGCCTTGAAGTAGCCGTTGATGTCCACCTTAATGTGGGTGCTGCCCGCCGATTGCAATTGCATTTGCCCTGCCGCAGAAAGCGGAATCGCTGATGCGCCGCTGCCGTAGTTCGCGGGCACGCTCCAGCTAACCACTGCGCTACTGGCCGTGCCGCCCGTTTTACCGGCAAAGACGACACCGCCTGCGGAGGGAATATTCTCAATGGTGAATTGCGCGCTCACCGCTTGCGCGCCAGCGGGGATCGTGCAATTGCCAGTGACTTGGATATTGCGAATGGCGTAGCCGCTTGCAAGTGAAGGGCCACCAATCGGCGGTGCGGGCGAAACACCCGAGCGCGTATCCATCAAATTGCAGGGAGTGATCGGGGTGTAAACCAAATCAATTGCAGTATCACCTAGGGCTTTGGCGATGTCGGAGATGGGTGCAACTTCAAATACCTGCGGCGCAGAATTAAAAGGATTGAGCAGCAATTTTGGGCTGATCTCTCTACTGTTGATAACTTCGAGCACACCGTCAAATGAGCCTGATAGATTCGCCGCAAGCAGTTGATCAGCGCGTAAGCCCATCAATTTAGATTTAAACGATTCAATCTGCGCCGCAGGTATTTCTCTGCCCCACAAGGCGATGACCTTTTCAATCACGGCGCCGCGGTTAAGGTCGACTTGCAGAAGGGCGTCAGGGTTGTACCGGGCGGACGAATTTGCGTGCGCTGCAGGTGTGGCGATGGCGGTTGCTGCGACCGCAGTGAGCGCGACGGCGCGAAGAGAAACGCTTCTTCGTCTAATCCAACGCGGCCAGACTGTAGCATTTGAGAGGGAGGTTGTTTGCATTATTTTCTCCAAGATTCCCAGCGCACCCCGACAAGGGCGCAGCATTCTTGAAGATTACCCACAAATCGCGCAGTAGTCATCCCCCAAATTGCCCATATTTGGGTTTGCAAACCCTTAAATTTCGCCATCACAATCGATTGCAATATATCAACAAAAAATCTGCGCCGCAGGTATCTCACGGACCCTGCGGCGCAGTTTTAAAAAAATAATTATGAAAATAGTTAAAAAAAAGTAACGCGCGACGCGAGGCTGAGCGCCCCGCATCGTCGTGGGCAAACGTTACATCCCAAGCTTACGCTTAATCGCGGCGAGCTCGCGCTCAAGCTTATTAATGCGCGCGTCTTTTTCTTTCACGACTTCGCTCAAGCCTTTGATCGCGGTGAGCGCTACGCCGCTGGCATCAATGAGTGAAATTGATTTGTCGTCGTAGCCGACGTTAAAGGCTTTTTTGAAATCTTGCGCAACGGGGCCGATATGGCGCACTCCGCTTTCTTTCTCAGCGTTGTACATCCAAGTCGAAATTGGCAGAGCTGCGACTTTGGCTAAGATTGCTTTCGCATTAACGCTGGAGAAGGCAGATTTTGAGGCGCGGTCAGAGGTCGGGGTGAAGCTCAGCGCGCGGACGTTGCCAGTCACGGTTGCCGAGCCGGCGCCATTTTGAATCGTGGCGAGGATGTTGCCGCCACCAGCGTCAGGATTGCCAGTTCCCACAGCATGATTACCGCCCTGAAAAAATGCGATCAAGCTGTTGGTTCGCATGTAGGCGACCGAGTTTTGCCCACCAAGACCCTGCCCAGTAGTACCTCGAAAACGGATTTGCTGCTCGGTTGGGGAGGTATTAGGAAAGATAAGCGATGGTCCGCGCGTTAACTGCATCATCACGGTGCCACCCGCTCCTGCGTCAAAGTCAGTATCGCTATGCGTACCACCTTCAAACCAAGCGAAGCCGCCCGTTCCTCCAGCACTCACGGTGCTATCGGTGCGGAAATACTGCGTACCCGCTTGCACGCCGATGCCATATTGATCTGTGCTGCCCCAGAGATTAATCATCTGCCGGGTTTGTGAGCCAAAGCTGAGCGCGCCTTGTGTGTTTACTTTGAGATCTCCGTTAGCATAAACCGCAGCCCCAGCGCCGATCGGAGCGCTTGCATAAACGCCGTAACCATCCGCACCTGCAGTACCATAGACACCAAAGCCGCCGCCAGCATGCGAGCCGTATACGCCGATGCCACCGGTACCTGTGCTCGTTGATTGCCCTCTGAGCGCTGTGCTCCCACCAGTTGTACTGGTATTGGTGACATGAAACACATTACCACCGGAAACGCTATTGGTGATATTTCCGCGGGTGACGGGGAGGAAATAGCCATTGACATCAACCTTGATTTGCGTTGCCCCCGCCGATTGCAGCTGCATCTGCCCCGAAGCTGAAATCGGAATCGCCGATGCCCCGCTGCCGTAGTTAGCGGGCACGCTCCAACTCACCACGGCGCTACTGGCCGTGCCACCGGTTTTACCGGCGAATACGACGCCGCCAGCAGAGGGAATGTTCTCAATCGTAAATTGTGCGCTGACCGCTTGCGCCCCAGCCGGTATGCCGCAATTGCCAGTCACTTGGATATTTCGAATGGCATAGCCTGCCACGAGTGCGGGCGCACCGATCGGTGGCGCTGGCACAACGCCGGGGCGCGTATCCATCAAATTACACGGCGTAATCGGGGTGTAAACCAAATCGATGGCACCGTCGCCCAAGGCTTTGGCAACGTCGGAGGTAAGCGCACCTTCTAATACCTGCGGCGCAGAATTAAAGGTATTAAGGAGTAATCTTGGATGGGTCTCGCGCGCGCTCAAGACTTCGAGCACACCGTCAAATGAGCCCGATAAGTTTGCAGCGAGCAGATGATCAGCGCGTAAGCCCGCGAGCTTTGATTTAAACGATTCCAGCTGCGCCGCTGGTATTTCTTTGCCCCACGAAGCAACGATTTTTTCAATCACTGCGCTGCGGTTAAGGTCAACTTGCAGTAGCGCATCGGGTTGCAGAGCCGTCGGCGACGCAGCGGCAGCCGCTGCACTGCTCGCGGCGAGCATCGTCGCCAGCGCGATTTTCAATCGCCGGTAAATAGGGTGTTGATCAAAAGCAAATGCGTTTCTCATGGATTCTCCGTTTTTAGTAGATGTGCGCAGAATGACTTACGCGAACGGACAAACGATATTCCCACGGAATATAAAAAACCATCCCCCAAATGGGGGATTGGCATCTGCATCAGCCCGGCATCGCCTGCGATGCGTAGGGGGCGCGGGTGTCGGTCGTTACTTCATCGTAAAACGCGCACAACGAAAAACGAAGTGCGCGTGCTTGGAAAACTAACGTAAGCTGAAGCCTATCGACCCGGAATGAAGCAGCATTTTGAAGATCCGCGGCCTGTGAACCCTGTGCCTCCGACGTACCATTCGCAACGTCCAGCTACCGTACTTGGCGAGAGTTCAAACGGGCCGCTTGATTGCAAGTAGTTGCCCGCGACGTTACCACCTGCGGTCGTGTAGCAAGAGGTCGCGACCAATTCTCTGCCGGGAGTGCAGCTAGGGGTTGTTACCGCGTTATAACCGGATCCCGCTGCAAAACTAGTCGCTTGAAACCACCACTCGCAGGAAAGTGATGTTGCAAAAGGTCGCGCGAAATAACCGTTAACGTTAACCACCACCTGGGTTGATCCTGCCGATTGCAGCTGCATCTGGCCAGCGGCTGAAATCGGGATTGCGGCCGATCCACTGGCGTAATTTGATGGTGAGCTCCAGCTCACCACTGAGCTGCCGCCGGAGACGCCGCTTTTACCTGCAAACAATACACCGCCGGTCGATGGGATATTTTCAACCGTAAACTGGGCACTCACCGCTTCTGCCGCGGAGGGAATCCCGCAATTGCCTGAGACCTGAATATTTCGGATGGCGTATCCCGACAAAAGGCTTGGCCCACCAATCGGTGGCGCTGGCGAGACCCCAGGGCGCGTATCCATGAGTAAGCAAGGGTTGATCGGGTAATAGACTAAATCTTGACCACTATCGCCGAGCGCTTTGCTTTTATCGGCTTGCGCAAGCGCCTCTAGTGCCGTTGGATGTTGAGTCGCGGTCACATGGACCGCGCCGCCATGCGATGAAATCACTTCCAACACACCCTCAAAAGAGCCTGAGAGATTTGCCGCAAGCAAATGATCAGCGCGTAATTTACCGAGCTTTGCCTTTAAGTCTGCAATCTGAATCGCGGGTATTTCTTTACTCCAAGCCGCCACAATGCGCTCGACGACGGCCTCACGCGTGAGATCAATTGCGAGCAAAGCATCTGGTCGCGATTGCAACGCGAATTGACCGAGCTCTTGCGGCGGCATCGGCTGCGCTTGCGCGCTCAAACTCGCAATAATTGCGGTCAATACGGCGGCTAATGGGCGAGCCACTGGCGAGGCTGGATGGAATGAGGCATTTTTTCGCATGATAAATCTCCGTTTTCTGAAAGGGGGGGGCGATTCGTGAATCCACTGGATATGGCAATTAAATCTTCCGTTGGCTTACGATCACATGTCTAGACTTTAGGCCTCGCAGACAATCCTCGCATCCATACAATTGCCTATTTTTCAATCTGAAACCCTTAAATTTCGTTTTTCGAAAAAACTGCGCTGTAGGTACTTTTTGCACCTGCAGCGCAGTTTTTAAAAAATTCAGCTGAAATAACAAGCTCGCGCGGTGCAATCCGCCTGCTTTATCGATTCAAAGTCCGAGCTTTTTCTTGATGGCGGTGAGCTCAGTTTTGAGTGCATCAATTTCGGAGGCTTTTTTCTCCAAAGCCGAAATCTTCGCGTCTTTTGATTTACTGTCACCCGCGAGCTTTGCGACTTCACTTTGCAGCTTTTGATTCAACCCCTGAATCGCAGCAAACGCAACACCTTGGGCATCCACCGAGTTAATCGCTTTATCCGTTTTGCCCAGATTAAAGGCTTTGAAAAAATCTTGCGACATCGGGCCCATTTGCTGCACGCCAGTGCCGATCATCGACCAAGTAGACACCGGCATAGCGAGCAGCCGATCCAGCACTTGCCGCGGCTTAATCGCGTGAATCCCTTCTTTCACCGCCCGGTCGCTCGCGCAGGCCCAGCCCGTCCCCCCGGAGCCAAGCGTACAACCCGATGTCGGAGAACCGCTCGCACCGATGCCGCTCACGAAATAAAAACCACCGGTTGCGCGCACGTTAAACGTATTCGCTTGCAAACCCGGCGCTCCCCACGCCCCGAGCGTTTCGGGGTTGAAATCAAAATCCCTATTATCTGACCAGACAAACTGACCATCGCGGGTAGCTTTGGCTCGATAGCCGAGAGCGAAACTGGCTCTGCCAGTGGCGATCGCTAAATAGCCCGCTGCGAAACTAGTCGATCCGATGGCTTCATTTTGAAAACCACCCGGAACGGTGCTCCAAAACCCGGATGCCACATTGCTCGCACCGCCGCTGACCACGCTGCTATATGCGCTAGCGGTGTTTTGGTATCCACCACCAACCGCGCTGACAACGCGGTCTGTGCCATTCGTTCCTTCAGCCGAATTTAGCTCTCCCCCTGCGACCACACTTCCAATTCCGAATGCGCGGTTGTTCCTTCCTCCTCCTACCGAACTGTCCTCTCCTAGGGCTCGGTTATCGGCTCCACCGCCTACCGCGCCAGAAGTGCCCGATGCCGAATTCCTGAGCCCACCTGCCACCACTCCACCAAAACCGGTGACCTTGTTAGTTTTTCCGCCGCTCACAGTCCCAAAATCTGCAAGCACCTCATGTCGATCCGGTTGTGCACCACCGGCCACATTTGCGCTGCCACCACCGGCAATAGTCGCGCCTTTCACACCTAAGCCTACGCTGTTGTAAGCGGCGCCCGAGAGAATATTGGGTGAGGAAACGCCTGCCACCACCACGTCTTGAATCCTCACCCTTGCGCTGCCTAAACCGGCGCTCATGATTAAATTGTCCCCGTTCGTTTCCACGCGTAGTGTTTGCCCATCGGTCACGCTCAATATTCCAATCGTCCCAAACGCATTCCCTCCTTGCACCCAAGCATTTGCCGCTCCGCCAGTGCTAGTCGCATCTGCCGCGCAAGCCCAAGCGCTGCCGCTCCACTTCGGGATCTGGTTTGCCGCGCAGGCGGTAGTGGGCATGAGCTGGGTTGAGGCTAAGCTAATCGTCCCCGTAGTCGTAATCGGCCCGCCGGTCAATCCCGAGCCGGTTGCGATGTTGGTCACCGTGCCCGTGCCGCCGCCCGTGCCCACGGTGTCGTTGGCGCATTCCCATAATCCGCTGCCGGTGTTGAACTTAGCCACTTGTTGATTAGCGCAGGTTTGCGGTAGTTTGAATGTCGATGCTAATGCGAGATTGGCTGCGCCACTCGTGACCCCTCCCGTTAAGCCAGAGCCTGCTGTGGTTTGGATTTCGGTGATGTCTCCAATCGCGCCGCTGGGGGCGGCAAAGTATCCGTTGAGATCGACTTTGATGTGGGTGGCACCTGCCGATTGCAGTTGCATTTGCCCTGCCGCCGACAGCGGGATGGCAGAAGCGCCACTGCCGTAGTTTGCCGGTACGCTCCAGCTGACCACGGCGCTGCTGGCAGTGCCGCCACTCTTTCCGGCAAAGATAACGCCGCCCGCGGAGGGGATGTTTTCAATCGTGAATTGGGCGCTAACGGCTTGTGCGCCTGCGGGCACACCGCAATTTCCCGTGACTTGGATATTTCGAATGGCATAACCAACAACCAAGGCGGGCCCTGCGATGGGCGGAGCAGGAGAGACGCCGGGGCGGGTGTCCATCAGATTGCAGGGGGTGATGGGGGTATAGACTAAGTCTTTATCTAGATCGCCCAAGGCTTTTTGAATATCGGATACTTGCGCATTGTCGATAATGTGTAGCGCTACGTTCGCCGCGTTAAAGATTTGTTTTGCGGGTCGCGTTTGATTGTTGAGCACTTCCAGCACACCATCGAACGAGCCTGAGAGGTTGGCGGCGAGGAGATGATCTGCTCTTAACGCTGCAAGCTTGGCTTTAAAGGATGCAATCTGCGCCGCAGGTAGTTCTGCACTCCAATTGGTGACAATTTTTTCAATCACGGCGCCGCGGTTTAAGTCTATCTGCAGGAGAGCGTCGGGCTTGGTGAGCGGGGTTGATGCTTGCGTTGCCGAAGCTAGTGTTGCCAACACAAACGTGGCGCTGGCGACGATGAGGCTGAAATTTTTCAGCGCGAAATTGCTGGCACTTATCCTCGTAGGTCGGTCAGGCTGCCCGGGTTGCAGTAGGGCTTTAGCTAAGGGCTGATTTTTTTTAACTGGCATCGGGGATTTCATATGCTCTCCTGTTGTCGATAGTTTGCACGCCGTGTCTGCACGCCGCAAACCTTGCTTTGCAAGTTAGCGCATTCAATCCAACAAAACATCCCCCAAAACCCTCATATTTCGATTTGCAAACCCTTATATTTCGGCATCGAAAATGCTGCGCCGCAACAATGTTGGTAAATCTAGAGCCAAAAAAACTGCACTGCCCGTACAAAAAATACCTGCAGCGCAGTTATTTGAGGATGAACGACGCGTTGAGCTGCGGTGGGCTGCGACTGGGAACCCGCCTGCTCAACGCGCTCAGCTTAAAGCCCGAGCTTTTTCTCGATTGCCTTTAAGCGTGCTTTTAGGGCTGAAATTTCGCTGCGTTGCGCGGAAAGCTTTGCATCTTTGACTTTGCTCTTCACTGATTCCGCATCGAGCTTCTGATTCAGCCCCTGAATCGCAGCGAGCGCCACGCCATCGGCATCAACCACGCCGATGGATTTATCGTCCATTCCCAAACCAAACGCTTTGCGAAAATCCTGTGCCATGGGGCCCATGCGGCGTGTGGCTTGGCCTTCTGCGATGTAGCTCCAAGTGGTGACCGGCAACGCGACGACTTTACGCAAAATGGCTTGCACATCGACGTTGCGAAACGCTTCTTTTTTGGCTCGATCAGAGCTATTAGTCCACATGCCGCCCGAACTCAAATATGCACCGTTTTTCGCTGCAATATGCTTTCCCGAGAAAAGTGGTCCGATAAACACCCAATCCGAGCCGTTGCCCGCGACATCCGGCGTTCCAAAATCTACGGTAAGCCCGTTATTTGCGGCGATGCGGAAGATACTTGGAAGCCCCGCACACGCGGTTGCAACCTCCGTACTCCACAGATTAAACACTGCGCAGCTCGGTTGATCTGCGCGCGCGGTTCGACCTGCAGCAAAGCTGTACGCACTGCTTGCGATGTTCCCGGATCCTCCTGGCACGGTTGCGCTGAATGCGCTCGCGGTGTTGAATTGTCCGCCAGCGACGGTGCTTTTGATACCGCTCGCAGTGTTGCTGGTGCCGCCGCCGACGGTGGAGCCGCTGCCACTCACAAAATTATTCTGCCCACCCGAGACAGTCGCATAGTCGCCGTTTGAGTTATCGTCCGCGCCGGTTTTGTTCCCAAGGCCCCCACCAATGGTGGAATACCATCCGTTTGAGCCGTCTGGCGTGCCGCCACGATTACCGAACCCACCCGATACGGTCACCCCGCGTTGCTGACCACCCGTGTTGCCGATGGCGTTCGTGTTGTCGCCGTTGACGATGTTGGGGAAACCGCTCGCCCCCGTCAACACCCGCAGCCCATCGCCATTGCGGTTGGCGGGCATGAAGTAGCCGTTGACATCCACTTTAATCTGGGTAACGTTGGCCGATTGCAGCTGCATCTGCCCCGCCGTTGAGATCGGGATCACGCTCGCGCCACTGGCGTAGGTCACCGGGGCGCTCCAGCTCGCAACCGCGCTGCCGCCGGCTGCACCGCTCTTGCCTGCAAAGATGACGCCTCCCGTTGATGGGATATTCTCGGCCGTGAATTGCGCGCTGACCGCTAGCGCACCCGCTGGCACATCGCAGTTGCCGGTGATTTGAATATTGCGCACTGCGTAGCCCGCGACCAACGCCGGACCACCGATGAGCGGGGCGGGTGTTACTCCAGAACGGGTATCCATGAGGTTGCAGGGAGTGATGGGGGTGTAGACCAAATCTTGCAGCGGGTCGCCTATGGCTTTGGTTTTGTCAGCCCGGTCGGTTTTTTCTGAAACGTTGAGCAGATTGAGTTGAGAATTGTGTTGGCTGCTGAGTTGGCTAGTGAGTTGGCCAGCGAGTGCTTTTTCTAAACGCTCAAGCCCTGCCCCATCTTTGATGCCGTGGGCGATGGCGTTTTCTGCGGCAAGGGGGGCTGCACTTTGATTTGCGTAGTGGTTTGCAATAGTCGCGGCGTTGATGATTTCTAGTACGCCGTCAAATGAGCCTGAAAGATTGGCGGCAAGGAGATGATCGGCGCGTAATTTGGAAAGTTTGGCTTTAAACGAGTCAATCTGCGCCGCAGGTAGTTCCGAGCTCCAGTGGGTAACAATTTTTTCCATCACGGTGGCGCGGTTTAAGTCTATTTGCAAGAGAGCGTCGGGTTTGAGGGCAAATGCAGGCTGCGCAAACCCTAACAAAATACCACTTGCTGTGACCAGCGTGATTGCAACGGTAAGTCGAATGGCTTTCATATGGAGATCCTAAGCGAGATTTTTAAATTATGGAGAAGTGGTGAGACTTCCCCCGATTGTCTGACAATACGAATTTTTTCAAGTACCTTGCATCGCCCCATTTCGGGGGATGCAGGTCAGCGAGGCTTACATTCCCAGCTTTTTCTTAATGGCTGCAAGCTCGCGCTCAAGCGCAACGACCTTAGCATCCTTACGCTTTAATTCTGCGCTGACCTTTTGATTCAGGCCTTGAATCGCGGCAAATGCAACACCTTGGGCATCGATATTGTTGATCGATTTATCGGAGCCACTCAAGCCAAACGCTGCGTGAAAGTCTTGCGCCATAGGCCCCATTTGCAAGGCTTTCGAGCCGATGTAGGACCATGTGGAAACGGGCACCGTCATCAGTTTCGCCAACACTGCTTTTGGAGAAACATTGGTAAACGCCTCTTTCACGTTACGATCACTTGAGCAATTCCAGCCTGCTGAGCTCGGCAGCATGTAGCACGAATGGGTAACAGCACCGCCTGCGTTAACGCCGGTCACAAACTGAACGCCGCCGGTTGCGCGCGCTTGAAAGGTATTGGCGTTATTGCTGCTAAACGAGCCGAGCGCTTGTGGGTCGAAATCGATATTAATTGAATCTGCCCACACAAACTGGCCTGCCCTTTGCGCTTTCGCTCGACGCCCAGCGGCAAATGAGTCGTCGCCAGTCGCTGCGTTAGCGCGCCCGCCCGGAATCGTCGATGCAACGCCAGTCGCGACGTTTCCTGAGCCGCCGCCGACGGTGCTGGCGTTGCCCCCTGCAAAATTCTGATAACCGCCGGCAATTGCACTGTTGCCACCATAGACGGAGTTTTGAAAACCGCCGCCAATCGCGCCACCCGGCGCTTTGACTGTATTTCCTTCACCCCCCGCGATGGTCGCGGTGTAGCCAGCGCTTGAAATCTCATGCGCGTAGCCGCCGCCAATCGTGGTGTAGTCTGCTTCGGCGATATTGGCGCACGATCGGGTGCCACCTGCAGGCAAATCGACGCAGCCCGTTGCGCTCGTCGCAAACCCACCGCCTGCGATTGTGCTGGCGATACCGGTTGAAACGTTAGCGTAAGTGCCGTTCACAACCGTCGGTGTCAAGCCATTGCCGTTGAAGATCCGCAATCCATTGCCGTTGCGATTGGCTGGTATGAAGTAGCCGGTGATATCTACTTTGATATGGGTTACGCCCGCCGATTGCAATTGCAGTGCGCCTGCGCTTGAGAGCGACACGATCGACGAGCCGCTCGCATAGCTTGTGGGCGCAGACCAGCTCGCCACCGCACCGGCCGTGCCACCGGCAATGCCCGCAAATACGACACCGCCCGACGAGGGAATATTTTCAACCGTGAAGAGTGAGGCCACTGCGAGCGCGCCCAGTGGAACACCGCAGCGGCCGGTGACTTGCACAACGCGAGCCGCGTAGCCGCCCGCTAGGGCTGGGCCACCCACCGGCGGTGCCGGGCTCACGCCAGGTCGCGTATCCATCAGATTACAAGGCGGAAGCGGGGTGTAAACCAAATCAAAACTGGGCTCGCCAACGGCTTTCGCTAGATCCTGCGCGGGCGCAAGCGTTTGTGCGCTGCGCTCGTAGCGCTCGAGATCGTGAGCGTTGCGGATGTTGTAGTGTTGCGCTTGCTCGACGCTAATGATTGGGCGGTGCGCGCGTTGTTCGCTCGATCGCAGGTTGAGCCGATCATCTAGCACTTCTAAAACCCCATCAAAGGTTCCAGCGAGATTGGCAGCGAGCAATTGGTCGGCGCGCAGAGCCATTAACTTATCCTTAAACGCACCTAACTGGGCTGCGGGGAGCTCCTTACCCCAACTCGCGGTGATTTTTTCCACTACGGCGGCTCGATTCAGATCGATTGAGAGCAAAGCGTCTGGTTTGGTTGCAAACGCCTGTGGGGTCTGCGCCACGGCATTCACAGCGATAATAATCGGCACGACGACAACTAATGCTGCTGCGCGAAACGGGCAATGAATTCTCAATTTCATCTCAATCTCCAAGTAACTTTTGATAATCTGATGGGTTTGAAATACGTGCAAACCACCAGGGATACTTGTACAGACGAGAGAAATCTGAAAACTCCATCACTGCCATTTGGGGGAGGCTGGTCGCCGAGGCCGCTATCGCGATACACCACGGCTCGATGAAAAAAAACTGCGCCGCAGGTAAGTCGATCTATTTGATCGACTTACCTGCGGCGCAGTTTTTGATATTTCCGCAGATTTCGCGCGGGTAACTTCTGCGCTGCGCAAATCGCAGCGCGCCGTTAAATACCAAGCTTTTTCTTCATGGCAGCAATCTCAGCCCGTAGCAGCATGACTTCGCCTGCCTTGCGCTCGAGTGCGTTTATTTTTGCGTCCTTCGCTTTGCTGTCCGCTATGAGCTTTTGGTTAAGCCCTTGCAGCGCAGCTAACGCCACGCCGCTCACGTCTGAGGCGGTAATGTGCCGATCATCTTCGCCCAAACCAAATGCATGCCAAAAATCTTGCGCCATCGGGCTCATATGGCGACGACTGGTGCCTTTAAATTGCCATGAGCTGAGTGGCATCGCGACTACTTTGCGCAAAACTTCACGTGGCGAAACTGATTTGATACCGTCCTTTAAGTTGCGATCAGATGTGCAACTCCAGCCCGATGCGCCGCCTGCGGGAAGCGTACAGCCTGCGCCCGCGCCTGCGCTGCTGGTGGACGAAACGCGAAACGCTACGCCGCCGCGTGCGCGCACTGCAAATTGATCTTCCGCTGACGCATAAAACGGCGAAGTCGATGCAGCGTTGGCGTTACTGTCGGCCCAGATAAAAGTACCGGAATAGCGAATCGCCGCTGAAGCATCATTGCCGGTTGAAGCGCCACGACCCGCAGCAAATGCGTAGTTAGATACTGCGAGGTTATCGGTGCCTCCTGGCACGCTCGAAAAAAAGCCGGCTTGATTGCTTGAACCCCCGGCGATGGTGCCGTAACTCGAGTAGACGTTATTTCCAAAGCCACCCAAGACGGTCGCCCCAAAGGTATTTGCAGCCGACTGACCGGCAATGTTTGACGCGCCTCCTGCGATCGTGCCGAAATAGGAGTAGACCCGGTTGTTGTAGCCACCGCCAATCGTTGCAAAAACGGTATTAGGCGCGGCAGCGTTTTGCTCAATCAAATTGCGCGCGCCGCCGCCAATGGTTGCAGCCGAAGCATTACCTACGATTCGGTTTGGACCGAAGGTGGAAGTATCGCCCGGGGGAAGAGAGGCAACCGCAGCGCCGGTAACGCCGCCGCCCCCCCCGACCGTCGAGCCGGGCGAAGTTGAAGAAATCGAATTTTGGCTAGATCCACCAATGCTAATGGGCGTATTGACGAGCGCGGTCTGGATCACCCGTAGCCCATCGCCATTACGATTAGGTGGCATGAAGTAGCCGTTAACGTCAATCTTAATCTGCGTCGCTCCCGCTGATTGCAATTGCAACGCGCCTGCCGCCGAGAGCGGAATCAGCGATGAGCCGCTCGCATAGTTCGCAGGCGTTGACCAGCTGGCGACCGCGCCGCCTGCGCCACCAGCATCACCGGCAAAGACCACGCCGCCAGTGGAGGGAATATTCTCAACCGTAAACAGAGAAGCCACCGCTTTTGCCCCCGCCGGAATGCCGCAGCGCCCGGTGACTTGCACGACGCGGATGCCATAGCCGGCCGCCAGTGCAGGGCCGCCTTCTGGGGGGACGGGACTTACGCCGGGACGCGTGTCCATGAGGTTGCAGGGCGCAATCGGGGTGTAAACCAAATCAATTGCCGGATCGCCGACAGCTTTGGGTTTATCTTCCAAGGCGGTAGATGGCGCGAGATTGGCGCTGCTCTGCAGCAGCGTTTGCAATTGCGTGAGATCTTGTGAATTGCGAATGCCTCGCTGCTGGGCAATCTCTGCGGTGATCGTCGGGCGATTTTGATTGAGGGCGCTGAGCCGCGTGTCGTTGGCCGCACTGAGCACTTCCAGCACACCATCGAACGATCCAGCAAGGGTTGCCGCAAGTAGCTGATCAGCGCGCAGGCTCAAAAGCTTTCCGCTAAACGATGAAATCTGCGCCGCAGGTATTTCCTTTGACCACGAAGCAGTAATCCTTTCTACAACCGCCTCTCGGTTTAGATCAATGGCGAGCAACGCATCCGGCATTGTCGCAGTGGCGGCGAACGCGGTGATCACGCCGGAAGAAAAACCAATCGTCGCAACGCCCTTACCAGCAGCGCCTAAAAACTTTCGCATTGCATTTTTATTGCCCATTTAAATCTCCTGAGTAAATGTAATGTCTTGAAAGCGGAGTAAATCGCCTTGATTGTCGCCATCTATTTGGGTTGTTCGCTACAACACTTTGCGGCTCGCGTACCGGCATAGACTGCCTCCACGCTGCTCCGCTTCGTACGAAGCGGAGCAGCGTGGTTACTGATGCAATAAATCGAATCTGCGGCAAGTGATCTAAAAGCATTCTCAATTTTGAGTATCGTTCAGACTCGGAGCTGGCGTATATCCCCCAAATGGGGGATACAGCACCCGATCGATAAGTATCAACAACCCGCTTTTCCAACTCTGCTTAACCGCTTATGCGTTATGCTGTGTCAAAACACCTCATAAAAAACTGCGCCGCAGGTAAATCGATCAAATAGATCGACTTACCTGCGGCGCAGTTTTTAGGATCTCTGTGGATTTCGTGCAATTAGCATCTGCGCTCCTCAAATTCCAACGCGCTGCTACATGCCGAGCTTTTTCTTGATCGCGGCGAGCTCGCGCTGCATCGTCGCATTCGACTGCTCTAGCTGACTGTTTTTCGATTTAAGCGTTAAAACTTCAGAATCTAATTTTTGATTGATGCCCTGCACCGCCGCGAGCGCTACGCCGCTTACGTCCGAAGCAGTGATGTGACGATCATCTTCCCCAAACCCAAACGCTGCCCAAAAATCTTGCGCCATCGGGCTTAAGTGGCGACGGTTTGTGCCTTTAAATTGCCATGTGGAAAGCGGTAAGTTCACCACTTTCGAAAGCACGTCTTTTGGTGAAATCGCCTTGATGCCGTCTTTCAAATTTCGGTCGGAGGAGCAGCTCCAGCTTGCCGCGCCGCCGGAAGGTAGCGAGCAGCCAGCAGTGGCGTCGCTCGCGTTCGCGGCGATGGTGGTTGCATCTACTTTAAACGAAACACCGCCGCGCGCGCGGACTGCGAATTGGTTGTTGGCGGTGGAGCGGAAAGGTTGGGTATTGGCAACCAAACTCGTGGCTAGGCCCGCGTCTTGCGTGTCGGCCCAAACGAACGCGCCAAAGTAGTTAGTCGTGCCTGCGACGTCATCGGTACGCGCGCCACGCCCGCCTACAAAGCTCAAGCCGCCGGAAGCGTGGTTGCGCAACCCGCCGGGGATCACTGCGAACGAGCCCGCCGCAGTGTTGCCCAAACCACCGCCGATGAACGACTGGGTTGCGGTCGCTTCGTTGGATGTGCCGCCGATCACAGTCGCTTCGTTGCCTGCAGTACGATTGCCAACGCCTGCGCCGATGAAATTACGCCGACCTTCTGCCCGATTGCGGCAGATCCCATCAAACGCATTGGTGGCACGGTTGAAGCAACCATCGGTTGCGCCAGCGACGGGCTCGTAGTTTGAGCCACCGCCCACAATCACGGCCCGGTCGCCTGAGGCTACGTTACCGAAGCCGCCGCCGATGAAGGCGCGAATGCCAGACGCAGTATTCTCCTGTCCCCCACCTATTACCGAGGTAGAACCCGTGACAACATTTTGGCGACCACCGCCGATAAATCCGTAGTTGTCCGAAACAGTATTGTTCCAGCCGCTCGCAATTCCGTTCTGAAATCCGGCTGTGATAACGTTTAGCAACCCACCTGCCACTGTATTTTCGCCGGTCCCCGAAGTTCGATTTTTTTGTCCACCCCCGATTGTCGAGGCCGTGCCGCTCGCACTGTTTCCGAACCCGCCACTAACCGTCGCGCCGAGCCCTACCGCGTTATTTGAAAAACCTCCGGAAACTGTTTCGCCGTTGTTTCCAGCGGTATTGTTGGCCGCTCCATTGATTACTGTCGGAGATGCCCCTGGGTTTTGAATCACCCGCAGCCCATCGCCATTGCGCGATGGAGGCATGAAGTAGCCATTGACGTCGATCTTAATCTGCGTCGCCCCGGCCGATTGCAGCTGCATCGCGCCCGCTGCCGATAGCGGCACAAGCGATGAGCCGCTGGCGTAGTTCGCAGGTATAGACCAGCTCGCAACTGCGCCACCTGCCCCGCCGGCATCCCCCGCAAACACCACGCCACCGGTGGAGGGAATATTCTCCACCGTAAAGAGGGAAGCCACTGCCTTTGCTCCTGCCGGAATCCCGCAGCGGCCGGTGACTTGCACCACGCGTATGCCGTAGCCCGCATTGAGCGCCGGGCCACCTTCTGGCGGCGCGGGGGAGACTCCTGGTCGCGTATCCATCAGATTGCAGGGCGCAATTGGGGTGTAGACCAAATCAATGGTGGGATCGCCAACGGCTTTGGATTTTTCCTCGCTACTATTGAGCGCTGCAAACTGGGCTGTGGCTGGCGATTGCGCGCGCACTTGGGTTGTGAGGTGCGCGAGGTCTTGCGCATGGCGCACGCCGTGTCGTTGGGCGAGATCGGCAGTGATGCGGGATCGGGCCGCGAAGGTGGCGAGCAGTTGCGTCTGCTCAGCAGTATTGAGCACTTCCAGCACGCCGTCAAACGAGCCTGCGAGATGCGCGGCAAGGAGCTGATCGGCGCGCAAGGCCATGAGCTTTGCCGTCAGCGATGTAATCTGCTGCGCCGGTAATTCTCGTGCCCAGGTGGTGGTGACTTTTTCTACGATGGCTTGTCGATTTAAATCAATCGAGAGCAGTGCGTCGGGCTTGGCGGTGAGCGCTTGTGCGCCTGCCAGCATGCTGCTGAGGCTGAAGCTGAGGCTGACCGCGAGCGCGATAGCGCGCAATCGCGCAACAATGCTGCGCCCGGTTTTTGCTTTGATGTTCATTGAAATTCTCCATGATGTGATTTTTTTTTGAAAAATTAAATCATGCGATGCTGAAATCGCATTTCAATGAAGTCTAGGTAAAACGCAAGGCAGTGAACATCCCCAAAACTTGGTAGACAAGATCACCACACAATGAACCAAGCCAATCAAATGAGCAAAAAACTGCGCCGCAGGTACTTTTTGTACCTGCGATGTGATTGATGACGTCATCTTATATAATTGCTGTCATTGACATCATTTTGAATCTTTGCAAGCTATGACGACGCTCACTATTAGAAAGCTTCCCGATGAAGTGCACCGCGCTTTAAAAGTACAAGCGGCAAAAGCCGGTCGCAGCACCGAGGCAGAGTTGCGGCGCATCATCGAAATCGCGGTTACACCAAAGCTTAATGCGGCCGAAACCATGCGCGCAATTGGGCAATCATTTGGTGGCCTAGAAATTGAAATTTCTCGTGGGAAGCGCGCTTACGTTGCGCCGACGTTTGAATGATCATTCTCGATACAAACGCCGTATCTGAGCCGCTCAAACCCTTACCCAACGCGCAATACATGCACTGGTTTGCCGCGCAACCAATCGATAGCCTCTATCTGACTTCAATCACGGTTGCCGAAATGCTCACTGGCATCGCAAAGATGCCTGCAGGTAAGCGACGCAATGCCGTGCAAACCGGGATTTCGAAGCAGGTATTCCCGTTGTTTGACGGGCGGGTTCTCAATTTTGATGCGGCCTGCGCTGCTTTTTTTGCAGAGGTCATCGTGCGCGCCAATCGTACGGGGAACGATATCGCTTTTGAAGATGCCGCCATTGCCGCCATTGCGCTAACGCACCGTTTTCAATTGGTCACGCGTAACGTGCGCGATTTCAAGGGCACTGGAGTCGCGCTCATTAATCCTTGGGGAGAATCGTAGCTTTGACTCAAACTAAGTGCGTTAAAAAAACTGCGCTGCAGGTATTTTCGACCGATACCCGCGGCGCAGATTTGGCAATTTTTCAGGCAAAAGCGCTTACAAACCAAGTTTCTTTTTAATCGCCGCGAGCTCCCGCTGCATCTCCGTGCTCCTGCGTTGCATTGCCTCGTTACTGCGTGCAAGGTGGGCATTCTTCGCCTTCAAAGCAGCGAGCTCATCGTTCATTTTCTGGTTCACCCCCTGCACCGCAGCAAGCGCCACGCCGCTCACATCAGATGCTGTGATGTGACGATCATCTTCCCCAAACCCAAACGCAGCCCAAAAATCTTGCGCCATTGGGCTTAAGTGGCGGCGGCTCGTGCCTTTGAATTGCCACGTGGAAAGCGGCAAGTTCACCACTTTTGAGAGCACGTCTCTCGGCGAAATAGACTTTATGCCGTCTTTCAAATTTCGATCTGATGAGCAGCTCCAGCTTGCAGCGCCGCCAGAAGGCAACGAGCAGCCTGCCGTGGCGTCGCTCGCGTTCGCGGCGATGGTGGTTGCATCTACTTTAAACGAAACACCGCCGCGCGCGCGGACTGCGAATTGGTTGTTGGCTGTGGAGCGGAAGAATTGAAGTGTCGTGGATGGCGTACCGTCTGGCGCATCCGCCCAGACGAACGAACCGTAGTGATCGGTGGGCGTCGTCGCTCCATCATTAGTCGCTGCGGCGCGCCCACCGGCAAAGCTAAACGCGCCCGTGGCACTGTTGCCCCAACCACCGGGGACTACAGCGTATGTTCCCGCAGTATTTCCCGCGCCGCCGCCTACGGCTGCTCGTGAAGCAGCCGCAGTATTTACCGAGCCACCCGCAATCACCGAGCGCTCTCCCAATGCGGTATTTGCGTTTCCTCCGCCTATAAACGATTGCGAGCCCGCTGCTAGATTCGCTCGACCGCCTAAAATCGCTGCTGCGTTCGACGATGCCACGTTGCTTTCTCCCCCGCCGACTACCGTCCACGATCCGCCTGCTACGTTTTGGCACGGACCATCGAATGAACCCGTTGCACGGTTGAGGCAAGAGTTAATCGAAAATGACCCTCCGCCACCAATGAAACTCCTCACTCCAGACGCAACATTGGTCGAGCCACCGGCAACAACGCTATAGTCACCCGTCGCTTCATTCGATTGACCGCCGAGGACGGACGAATCGGTGCCGCTCGTTCGGTTTGCAATTCCTGCGCCGATGAGGTTTCGTTTCCCTTCTGCACGATTTGAGCAGGTTACATCCAGTAAGCCAGTAGTTCTGTTCCAGCAGCCAAGACTATCCGACCCACCACCGACGATTGCAGCACGTTCGCCAGTTACAGAGTTTCCGCGACCACCCCCAATGAATGCCCCATTGCCGGTCGTATCTGCGATCGTGTTGAAACTTCCACCAACAATGGCGGATCCATTGCCACCTGTCGTATTTTTAGCGCCCGCGCCGATGAAAGCGCCGTACCCCTGCGCATTAATCGTGTTGAACCAACCGCCAACGATTGCAGAATCATTTTGTGAGATGGTGTTGGACGCACCACCACCAATGAATGTCCAGGCATTGCTAGTTTTGTTGTTGTGCCCACCACCAATCACGGCGCTTACGGCTGTAGCGGCAATTTCGTTCCGACAGAGTTCATCGCTCACACCGGTGAAATGGTTATAGCAATTGCTCGCCGGTCCGGATCCGCCTGAACCCATGAACGAATTATTTCCGGCGACGATGCCACCGCTTCCGCCCACAAGTGCACTTTGGTTTCCACTCACTTTGTTTAAAAAACCACCAAGCACACCGCTATTGAATCCGCTAACCTCATTCCACGACCCTCCGGCGACCACTGAGTTGTAGTTCGAGACGTTGTTGTTTACGCCACCGCCCACAGTTGCGTTAGTCGAAGACACGCGGTTTTGTGCGCCTCCTCCGATTGTTGCGCCATCTCCAGATGAGCGGTTGTTATAGCCGCCAGAAACCGTTGACGTCTGCCCGTTGGCTTCATTCCAGCAAGGGGCGGTCGCCGTTGTTGCGACATGGTCATAGCAATTTGTAAGATTGCTTAACCCTCCCCCGCCAACGGTTGAACCGAGACCCGTCGCCTTGTTCCCTGCGCCACCACTAATAGTAGATCTGCTACCCGTCGCTTGATTGCCCCACCCGCCCGAGATGGTCGCGCCCGTCGCTGTGCCGACGGTATTGTCATCGTTTCCATTGACCACGGATGGAGCGCCCGTGCCCGCTCCAATCACCCGCAGCCCATCGCCATTGCGCGATGGAGGCATGAAGTAGCCATTGACGTCGATCTTAATCTGCGTCGCCCCGGCCGATTGCAGCTGCATCGCGCCTGCTGCCGATAGCGGCACAAGCGATGAGCCGCTGGCGTAGTTCGCAGGTGTAGACCAGCTCGCAACTGCGCCACCTGCCCCGCCGGTATCGCCAGCAAACACTACGCCACCGGTAGAAGGAATATTCTCCACCGTAAAGAGTGAGGCGACCGCTTTTGCACCCGCAGGGATGCCGCAGCGGCCGGTGACTTGCACCACGCGTATGCCGTAGCCGGCATTGAGCGCAGGGCCACCTTCTGGCGGCACTGGCGAGACTCCTGGTCGCGTATCCATCAGATTGCAGGGCGCAATTGGGGTGTAGACCAAATCAATGGTGGGATCGCCAACGGCTTTTGATTTGTCTAGCGCTTGGGGTTGCGACTGCGTCGGTCGCTGCGCTTGTAGCTGCGTATGGAGCTGCGTATGGAGCTGCGCAAAATCTTGTGAATTTCGAACGCCGCGCTGCTGCGCGATTGCGGCGGTGATGATCAGGCGACTTTGAATAAGCGCTCTGCCGCGTATCGTCGGCCTCGCTGAGCACTTCCAGCACACCATCGAATGAGCCTGCAAGGTTGGCTGCAAGCAGCTGATCGGCACGCAAGCCTGCTAGCTTGGCCTTAAACGATTCAATCTGCGCCGCAGGTATTTCTTTTGCCCACGATGCGGTGATCTTCTCGACGACAGTTTCTCGATTTAAATCAATTGAAAGAAGCGCATCGGGTTTGATGGCAAGCGCTTGGGCGCTGGCCACGGCCGATACCGCACTTACCACGCACCAGATTCCGACGCCAGCGGCAACCCGCCAACCCATCTTAATCGTGCCTAATTTCCGATCAGTCGTTCTCATCGCAATTCTCCAAATTGTTGGTTTTTTGAGAAGTGCGGCTACAGTGGGTTGATCCCAACGGGGCGCGCGCTTTTGCGAAGTCTAAAAAAATAGTGCGTGCTTGAACATCCCAAGAATTGGGTATATGGGTTACGCTCGCGCGCTAGAAATCAAAAAAATGCGCCTCCTCGCACGTACCGCGAACTGGTTGCTGGCGGTGGCGCGGAAGATTTGCTAAGCATTGGCCACACATTGATCACCAAACGCTACGCGGCTTATTAGTGGGCGTAATAATTAATATGTGAGGCCAGAATTATTGATTGCCACCGCGTTTGTTTGTCGCACGTCGCGCTCAGCAGCGAAGCTGTACGCGCCGTTTGTATGGTGGAAGCCGCCGAGACGCGTTCAAAGCCCGAGCTTTTTCTTGATCGCATTGAGTTCGCGCTTGAGACTAGCAATTTCAGCGCCTTGCAAGGCAATTTTTTCATCCTTGATTTTCGCATCCATTGCCTGCTTTTGACCTAGTCCTTGTATGGCAGCGAAAGCGACGCCTTGCGCGTCTATCGTGTTGATGTGAGTATCCGAGGCGCCTACACGAAACTGCCTGTAAAAGTCCTGCGCCATAGGGCCAATTTGGCGGGTCGGGGATCCGATAATTGACCATTTTGAAATTGACAAACGCATCAATGAATTCAAGACGGAGATTGGAGAGACGGCCTCAACACGCTCTTTGATCCGTTTGTCGCTCGAACACGACCAAGCGCTAGTTCCAGGATTGATACGGCAGGAGCTGGTAACGTTACCGAGCGTGTCGATGCCCGTCGCGAGCCATACGCCGCCTGTAGCGCGAACGGAAAATGTATTTGCCAACGAAACGCCTGCTCCAAACGCAGCTTGTGTCTGGGGGTCAAAAGAAAATGGTTGTGCATCTGACCACACTAGTTGCCCGTCGTTCCGCGCTTCAGCACGTCTCCCCGCCGCGAAACTATATTGACCTGACGCGAAGTTGTCAGCGCCGCCGGCAATTGTGCTGTTCGTGCCTGTTGCAAAGTTAAAAGTCCCGCCGCCGATTGCAGCGGCATATCCACTCGCACGGTTGCTTAATCCACCGCCGATCGACCCATAGAGGCCGGAGACACCGTTTGCAGTACCGCCTGCTACGGTGGATGAATTTCCAGACGCAGAGTTATCAAGCCCCCCACCGATTGCGCTGCCAGCTCCGGAGGCTGTATGAAAGTCGCCCCCGCTAATCGTGCTGCCTTGTGCCGACGCAGTATTAGACGATCCCCCTGAAACCGTCCCGTACGCTCCGGAGACTAGATTCGCTTGCCCGCCCGCAACTACCGAATACGTTGCAGTTGCCTGGTTTCCACAGAAGCGAATATTGTTGTCTGTCGCAGGCTCATAGCAATTCGATGCGCCTGATCCACCCCCGCTCACAGTAGCACCGGGGCTCGTTGGTGTGCCGCCGCCAGCAACGTACGGGGCTCCAGCTATAGCGGCCGGAGTTCCCGCTCTGTTGTCCAGTGAGCCATTTGCAATATTAGGGGAATCTGAAAAACCGGCTGCGAAGACTACGCGTAGGCCGTTCCCATTCCGCGAAGGTGGCCTGAAATATCCAACTAGGTCAAGCTTCACCTGCGTTACGCCTGCCGATTGCAGTTGAATCGCGCCTGCAACCGAGAGCGGTGTAATGCTCGCACCGGTTGCGTAATTCGCTGGGGCAGACCAGCTCACCACTGCGCCGCCTGTGCCACCCGCATCGGCGGCAAATAAAACGCCACCGGTTGAGGGAATATTCTCCACCGTGTATGAGGCGGTAACCGCTTTCGCGCCAGCTGGAATACCGCAGCGACCTGTAATCTGCACGTTTCTGACGGCATAGCCTGCAGCCAAGGCTGGGCCTCCTTCTGGCGGCACAGGTGTGGTGCCCGGACGGGTATCCATCACGTTACACGGCACAATCGGCGTGTAGACCAAATCACGATCCGGTTCGCCCACTGCTTTCGAACGATCAGCGATTGATGCATTTTCAAAAGAAACGCGATCGCCGTCCGTAAACCCTCGAATGGATTGCTCAACGGTCAAGGGCAGCGCCGCTTCATTTCGATTGAGCACTTCGAGTACACCATCAAACCAACCGGACACATTTGCCGCCAGCAGTTGATCGGCGCGCAATCCCATGAGCTTTGATTTCAACGAATTTATCTGCGCCGAAGGTACTTCGGATTCCCAGGAGGAGACGATGCGCTCAATGACCGCCGTTCGATTTAGGTCAATTTGAAGCAGGGCGTCGGGGCGAACTCCAGATCGAGTCTCGCTCTGGGCGAACACAGTCGGGGAGGCACAAACCGCGAGTGCACTGGCCGCAGTGAACACGCGAGCGAACAAAAAAGGGATGCTGTACTTCTTCGGCATGAAACTCTCCTGAGGTTATCGAAATTTCAAAAAAGTGGAATCAGAACGGTAGACCAAAAAGGTAGGTCAATAAAACTTGGCAACGCCGGTGGGTGGGCGCGGGGTGATCATGGCGACAATCTTCGCCGAAGGTACTCAACGCGTATTTGCACGTTTTTTGTATCTCCGGCGCCGATGGAGCGCACAAAAGTGAGAATCTAGAGACCAAGTTTTTTCTTGATTGCGGCGAGTTCTCTTTCAAGCGTAGATATTTTTTCGCCTTGGGCAGAGAGCTTTTCGCCTTGACTTGAAATCTTCGCATCTTTCGCGTTGCTCTCAGCGGTGAGTTTCTGATTCATGCCCTGAATCGCTGCAAGCGCGATTCCAGAAACATCGGAGGAGGTGATCGACTTGTCGTCTGCACCCAATCCGAACGCATTCCAAAAATCTTGCGCCATCGGCGAGATATGCTTGCGGTTCACGCCTTTGTAAGACCAGCTCATCAGCGGCATTGCGACCACTTTATTGAGCACATCGCGGGCTGAGACTTTGGTGAAAGCTTCTTTGGTATTACGGTCTGACGTACATGACCACGAAGGCGAACCGCCAGGGAGTAGTTCGCATTTACCAGCATCTGCCGCGCTGCCCGCAATAGTCACGTTGTTGACGTTGAAAACGACGCCGCCGCGGGCGCGCGCTGCGAATTGGTTGTTGGCGGTGGCACGGAAGGGTTGGGTGTTGGCGATCAAACTCGCCGCCAGCCCTTGGTCTATCGTATCGGCCCATACAAACGCACCGTAATAGTTGGTCGTGCCTGCCACATCGTCGGTGCGCGCGCCGCGCCCGCCTGCGAAGCTCAAACCGCCAGAAGCGTGGTTGCGTAATCCGCCAGCTATCGCGGAAAACGCGCCCGCTGCGGTATTGCCCAAACCACCGCCCACGAATGATTGGCTCGCAGAGGCTTCGTTAGATGTGCCACCGACCACAGTGGATTCATTGTTCGCTGCGCGGTTTCCAGTGCCCGCACCAATAAAGTCGCGACGTCCCTCCGCTCGATTTCGACACGTGCCGTCAAACGCATTTGTTGTTCGGTTGAAGCAGCCGTCTGTTGCGCCTGCAATGGGTTCGTAGTTTGAACCACCACCGCCGATGACCGCACGTTCGCCAGAGGCTACGTTGCCGAACCCACCACCGATGAATGAACGTAGCCCGCTGGCCGTATTTTCGCGACCCGCGCCGACAAATGCGGCTGAACCAGAAGCGACGTTTAGCGAGCCTGCAACGACAGCGGAAGAGTTTGCGTTTGCAGGCACGGAGTTTTGATCACCCGCGCCGATGAAGCCGTTGTAGGCGGCGACGGTATTGCGGTTGCCAGAAACCACGCTACCTTCGTTTTGCGAAACCACATTTGCCCCGCCTGCGCCAATGAAGCCGCTAGAGGAAGAAATCGTGTTGTTGAAGCCACCCGTTAAGGCAGAGTTAAATGCGGTGATGGTGATTTCGTTATAGCACCGAGCGATGCTGGTGGTGCTGGCGTAGTCATAGCAGGTGTTGCCCGTACCCGAGCCGCCGGACCCCATAAAGGAAGAAAATCCGGAGTTACTACCACCATACCCGCCGACGATACTTGAAATCGCACCACCCGCAATTGAATTGTTACGTCCGCCCCCGATAACAGAGTAACCGGCAACCGCTATCGTGTTTGACGCACCACCACCCACAAAAGAGCTTCCTCCACCGCCCGCGACATTGTCACTTCCACCAACAATTGCGCTATAGTTGCTTGTCGCTTGATTGTTAAATCCACCTGCAACACCCGCGCCGAACGCAGTCGCTTGATTGTTTGCACCGCCAGCAACCGAAGCCGCAGGTTGATTTGCAACATTACTCGAAGCGCCGTTAATTGTGCTCACATACGTCCCAGCGTTCTGAATCACCCGCAGCCCATCGCCGTTGCGATTTGCCGGCATGAAATAGCCATTCACATCGATCTTAATCTGCGTCGCCCCGGCCGATTGCAGCTGCATCGCGCCTGCTGCCGATAGCGGCACAAGCGACGAGCCGCTGGCGTAATTCGCAGGCGCAGACCAGCTCGCAACCGCGCCGCCTGCCCCGCCGGCATCACCCGCGAACACTACACCTCCCGTAGAAGGAATATTCTCCACCGTAAAGAGTGAGGCCACTGCCTTGGCTCCCGCCGGAATCCCACAGCGACCGGTGATTTGCACGACGCGTATGCCGTAGCCTGCATTGAGCGCAGGGCCACCCTCTGGCGGCACGGGCGAGACTCCTGGTCGCGTATCCATCAGATTGCAGGGCGCAATTGGGGTGTAGACCAAATCGCGATCCACTTCGCCTACAGCTTTGGCGGTGTCAAGGACGTTTCGCGAGCCAACCGCGTCGAGTAAATTGCTCATACTGGGCTTGCTTGCCGTTTCGTGTTGCTGGAGCGTTTCCAATACGCTATCGAACGAACCCGATAGATTAGCAGCAAGCAAATGATCAGCGCGTAGCCCCATCAATTTGCCGCGAAATGCGCCAATCTGCGCCGCAGGTATTTCCCCTTTCCAGCTCTCTACAATGCGCTCGACCACCGCGGTGCGGTTGAGATCAATTTGTAGCAAGGCATCAGGTTTAATCGACAGGGCGTTGCTTGCCAAGCTCTCTGGCCCGGCATTTGCGCCGATGCTGCCGAACACCATTGTTGCAACGATCCCGAACGAAGCCAGCGGCTTCGCTCCCATCAGATTGTCTTTCATTTTCAAATCTCCGTCATTCATTTTTTAATTTGATTCGACTGATTCGACTCGATCAACACACCCATCGTTATCGGATCTTCATTTCTATTTTTAGTCGCAAATTACGGACATTGCAAGCTCTAACCACCCCAAGAAATTGGTAGGAGGGCAGTATTTTTGATTCACAATCGATTGCAAATCTTCATGTAAAGTCAAAGAACTGCGCCGCACATATTTAGCATGACTGACGAAACCCTGCGGCGCAGTGTTGATTAAAAATCACCAAAAACTCACATCCGGATTACGCGCTAATCTTCTCCAAGCCGCCCATGTATCCACGCAACACCGCTGGCACGGTCACGCTACCATCTGCGTTTTGGTAATTTTCAAGCACGGCCACGAGCGTGCGCCCAACGGCTAAGCCTGAGCCATTAAGCGTATGCACAAGTTCGGTCTTACCTGCAGCGTTGCGGGTGCGGGCTTGCATGCGGCGGGCTTGGAAGCCTTCGCAATTGGAGCAGCTTGAAATCTCGCGGAAGGTATTTTGCGCGGGTAACCACACTTCTAAATCGAAAGTCTTGGCCGCTGAAAAGCCCATATCGCCGGAGCAAAGCGCGAGCACGCGATACGGCAGGCCGAGCAATTGCAAAATCGTCTCGGCGTGGCCCACCATTTCATCAAGCGCTGCGTAGCTTTGATCAGCAGCGACGATTTGCACCATTTCAACTTTATCAAACTGATGCTGGCGAATCATGCCGCGCGTATCTTTGCCATAGCTCCCAGCCTCAGAGCGAAAGCATGGCGTATGCGCGGTGAGCTTCATTGGCAGCTGATCAGCCGGGATGATTTCATCACGCACGAAGTTGGTTAGGCTTACTTCGGAAGTGGGGATCAAATAGCGCGTTCCGGCTTCACCATCGCCGGGCACTTTAAACAAATCTTCTTCAAATTTTGGCAATTGCCCAGTACCGCGCATTGATTCAGCGTTTACCAAATAGGGCACGTAGCATTCGATATAGCCATGCTGCTGGGTATGCGTGTCGAGCATAAATTGCGCGAGCGCTCGATGTAGACGCGCCATGCCGCCTTTCATGACCGCGAAGCGCGCACCTGATAGCTTCGCAGCGGTTTCAAAATCAATTCCGCCCATTTTTTCGCCGATGGCGATATGGTCTTGCACTGGAAAATCAAACGCACGGGCCGTGCCCCAACGCCGCACTTCGACGTTATCGCTCTCGCTTTTTCCCAGCGGCACTGAGGCATGCGGCATATTAGGAATGGTCAGCAAGAGCGCTTCCATTTTGGTCTGCACGCTAGCCAGCTGCGCTTCGCAGGCTTTTAACTGATCGCCAATGCCCGCGACTTGCGCCATGATCGCGCTTACATCTTCGCCTTTTGATTTGGCGACGCCGATCTGCTTTGAGCTGGCATTGCGCTGGGCTTGCAATGCTTCGGTCTGCGTTTGGATTTGCTTACGCTCGGCTTCAATCGCTTCAAACGCGGCAGCATCGAGCGCGTAGTTGCGGTGCGTCAGCGTTGCGGCAGTCGCAGCGAGTTGGGTGCGGAGGAGTTGGACGTCAAACATAACGATTTCTTTCAAAAACGCGCGATAAAGCGCTTCATACCTGCGGCGCAGATTTGGGCATTTTTAATCACATTGCGCCTAAAAATCGCTTGCAAATGCGCCATGCGCAAGGGCATGACACAACGAATTGCAGCTAGTTTAATGAAGCCCGGCTATCGGGAGCGCGACAAGACGGAGCCATTGCGGCTGCGCGCGGGGGAGGCATTTAACGGAACGAGAAAAAAGTTCATTTCGAAATGATACACGGCAACGCGGAATTTGATCGCGCCGAGCGCAAAGACTGCGCCCAACGCAACCGCACCTTGCGCTTTACGCAACAACGCCTGACCCAGCGCTCGCGCCCGCCCGCAACCGACGCACCGCCCAGACGGTCAACCAGACCACGGCAACCGCTGCAATGATCGGTGAAAGCAATGCCAGCGCGGCCACGATGAGCGCCCCAGCGACGAAAAAGAGCGCGAGCAACACTGCTGAGACCGCGACCAGCAGCGCGAAGGCGGTCGCTACAGCCGCAAAGAGATAGGCAAGGGTGATCGCGCCATAAAGTGCCATCCATTCAAAAAACCCAGCGCTTGCGATCGATGCGCCGTCGTAGTCGTGGTCAAAAATATTGATGTGAATGCCGTCAATCGGCGACCAGAGCGCAAGCGTGAGCGTAATCACCGCAGCAAGGGCGGCGAGCAAGGTGAGTGCGATTGCGGCTTTTTTGCTGACGGCAAGGAAGGTTTTCATGATGAGTGCGGTGCTCCGTAGTTTTGATGAAATGAGTTTGCGCCGCGTCGCGCCGCATTTCTAGCGGCAAGCGATGGGTCGCGGGCAAACGCAGACGGATTGCGGGTGGGGCGTAGGCGAATTGCAAAAGTGCCCTGCCTTCCGGCACAATGCAGCCATGAAAGATCGCAAAAAAGTCGCCATCATTGGCGGTGGACATAACGGGCTGGTCTGCGCTTTTTATTTGGCGCGCGCGGGGCTGGCGGTGCAAGTCTTTGAGCGCCGTGGCGTGGTCGGTGGTGCCGCGGTGACGGAAGAGTTTCACCCCGGCTTTCGCAATTCCACCGCGAGCTATACCGTGAGCTTGCTTCATGAGCAGATCGTCACCGACATGAAACTGAAATCGGCCTATGGTTTGCGTATTGTCGAGCGCCCGATTTCTAACTTTTTGCCGCTCTCCGATTCTACGTTTCTCAAAATGGGCGGCGGGCTTGCGCGCACGCAAGCGGAAGTGGCGAAATTTTCTAGCGCTGATGCCGCTGCCTTGCCCCGCTATTTTGATGCGCTCGAAGGCGTGGCAAACGTGTTGCGCGATTTAGCGCTGCGCCCGCCGCCTAATTTTGCTGATCTGCGGCAATCGTGGGCGCAATTGCCAGGCTTGGCCAAGCGTATGAAATCGCTCGATGCGGAAGCGCGACGCAACGTGATCGCGCTTTTCGCCATGAGTGCGACTGATTTTCTCAATCAATATTTTGAGAGCGCGCCGGTGAAGGCGGCATTTGCATTTGATTCCATCGTGGGCCATTTCGCCAGCCCCGATTCGCCCGGCTCGGCGTACGTCTTGCTCCATCATTGCTTTGGTGGGGTGAATGGCAAGCCCGGGATTTGGGGGCACGCGATTGGCGGCATGGGCGCGATCACGCAAGCGATGGCGCGCGCCTGCACCGATGCTGGCGTTACGATCCATTTTGATGCACCGGTTAAAAAAGTGCTCATCAATGCCCAAAACTGCGCCGCAGGTATTGAGACCGAAGATGGTCGCGCATTTGAGGCTGATCTCGTGGTTGGCAACGTGCACCCGAAATTGCTCTATACGCAGCTCGTAGCGCCAGAAGCCCAGCCAGAAGACTTCCGCCGCCGCATCGCCCATTACCGCAGCGAATCGGCAACTGTGCGGATGAACGTAGCCTTAAGTGAATTACCCCGCTTCACCTGTTTGCCTGCGCCCGGCGAGCATCACGCCAGCGGCATCATCATGGCGCCTTCGATTGAATACATGCATCAAGCCTATGAATCAGCGCGGGCAACAGGCATTGCGAAAAAACCAATCGTTGAAATCTTAATTCCAAGTATGGTTGATGATTCACTCGCACCTGCGCGCGCGCACGTTGCCAGCCTTTTCTGCCAGCACTTTCGCTACCAATTGCCCGATGGAAAATCGTGGGATGATCACCGCGAGCAGGTCGCCGATCACATCATCGAGACGGTGAATGGCTTTGCACCTAATTTCAAGCAATCGGTGTTGGGGCGGATGACGCTCACGCCGATTGATCTCGAGCGAAAATTTGGGCTCATCGGTGGCGATATTTTTCATGGCCATATGAGCTTGGATCAGCTCTGGAGCGCGCGGCCGATGCTGGGCTACGGCAGCTACCGCGCGCCGATCAAAAATCTCTATATGTGTGGCTCGGGCACCCACCCGGGCGGGGGCGTATCGGGTCAGCCGGGCTTTAATGCCGCGCGGGAAATCTTACGCGACGCTAGCCTAGGCACGCGGCTGGCCATGGCGCTGCGTGGCGCGTAATCAACGCTATACCTGCGGCGTAGATTGAGCACCAAAAACGACGAAATGCGGAATTGTCGCCGTCATTGACGTGCCCAAACGATGCGTTTTTGTGCACACCAAATTACACTGCGTGCATTCAATCAAGATATGGGGATTTTTGCCGCATGAGCGCTTCTGCATTCGCTAAACCTGCTGAAAAAAGCACCGCCCGCTGCCCAAACTGCGCCGCAGGTATGAAGCCCCACGCGCTGCCCGGACACTATGGCACTGCGATCAATATTGATGCCTGTCACGATTGCAATGTGCTCTGGTTTGATCAAAGCGAGAGCATGCAGCTTGCGCCAGATGGCGTGGTCGAGCTCTTTCAGCTGGTGAGCGCAAATGGCGGCGCGCAGTCGGCGAAATTGAGTGAAGGCTTAGGCTGCGTGCGCTGCCGACGCACGCTTGATCCGCGTAAAGACCAAGTGCACACCAGCAAATTTAACTACTTTAGCTGCAGTAATGGTCACGGGCGATTGACCACCTACTACCAATTTCTCATTGAGAAGCAATTCGTGCGTGAGTTAACGACAGCCGAGCGCGCCAAGCTTGCCGCCGAGGTCAAGCAAATCAAGTGCTCTGGCTGCGGCGCGGCCGTCAATTTGGCAGCAGAAAGCGCGTGCGGGTATTGCCGCGCGCCGATTGCAGTTTTTGATCGTAACGCCGCGCAAAAAGCGATCGACCACTACTTAAAAGAGCGTGGTAAGCAACTGCCTACGCACCCCGCACCGCCTTACGCGCCCACGCGAGATGGCGGATATGCAAATTCTGGGCACTATGACGCGGTGGATCTCGCCGCCGATGCGCTTTGGGCAATGGCGCGCTTTGCGAGCCGCTCGGGCTATCGCGGTGCAAGCGTCCCTGTGGGCTCGGCAATTCCCGCTGGGCTGCCGAGCATTGACGAAGCCTTTAGCGGTGCGCTCGCGCAAGGTGCACCGAGCTTAGGCGGCATCGGCGAAATCGCAAGCGCGGATGCGCTCAGTCAATTCGGCACCCTGCTTAGCACGTCGTCGCTTCCGACGCTTGATTTTCCAACGGAGATGGGCAGCGATGCTGCCGATTCCCTCGCCGATGTGGGCAGCGCGATGGCAGAAAGCGGCGACGGCTTACTTGATTTGGTCGGCGACGGGATTGGCGCGCTGGTGGGCAGTATTTTTGACTAATTAAGGGCTATACCTGCGGCGCAGTTTTGGCAATTTAACTGCCGAAATAGGCGAGCAATGCCCGCAAATTTTCGCCATGGTCGGCATGCGCCATCTCTAACCGATCTGCGGGCGCGCCACTGCGGTTGACCCAAAACGGGAGATACCCATTCCAGCCAGCGCCCGCAATATCCCACGCATTAGATGAGACAAACAAAATCTGCGCCGCAGGTACGCCACACGCCTGCGCCCCGAGCGCATATACGCGCGGATCGGGCTTAAAGCTGCGCGCACGGTCAACACTCAATACGTGATCGAGCTTCCCCGCGACGCCCGATGAGGCGAGCACTGCATCCAACATTTCGGGCGAGCCATTCGAGAGCGTCCCGAGCGCGAGACCGCGTGCGCGCAGGGCATCGAGCACTTCATGCACTTCTGGGTAGGCGCTCAAATGAAAATAGGCATCTAAGATTGAAGCGCGAATCTGCGGAGATGATTGCAGCTGCAGCGCGTGTGTTGCGTAGTCCAGAGCATCTTGTGTGATTTGCCAAAACGAAACGTAGCGCTCGCCGAGGCCACGCAACCACGAATATTCAAGCTGCTTGCTGCGCCAGAGCTGGGAGAGCGCAGTGCCCTTGCCCGGGAAGGCGGTCTCGCAAGCGGTGACGACGCTATGGACGTCAAAAAGCGTGCCGTAAGCATCAAACAATACTGCGCGGATTTGACTACGCATCGGGTGGTACGCGACGAAACTTAGGCGCGGCGATCGGGTTCACTATTTTTGCGTCCGCGCTTACTGCGCGCGCTGAGATAGAGAATATCGAAGGTATTGGGCTTGATGATGATCGGCGCTTCTTCATCGCCCCGAATCCAGGTGCCCATTTCTGATTCTGCACCGACCACGACGCCACGGTCATCATGATGGGCACGCAAACGTCGCGCAAACTGCCAGCGCCAGACTTGCGGGTGGGGCAGCCCGTAATGCGTTGCAATGTGGGTATCGGTAATCGGGCTGGGCTCGCGCCGACGATCAGGGCCATGAAAGCGCACCCAGTTATAAAACGCCCAAGTAAATAAACCACCGCACAAAAGGGCAACCCCAGAGGCAAACCCAGCGATGGCATTGAGCACGCCGCCAAAGCCGCCGAGCACGACAAAGTGCAAATCAAGCGCGCGATACCCCATCAGCCACGCTAAAAATAGCGCAACCCGAATAAACGACCACACGGTAAATGCAGCCATCACCGCACCAGTAATCAAAATGCCCGCGCGGCTAAACGAAATCATCAATCCCGGTGAAACCACAATTGGCGGACGCTCGCGCAACGGGATCTCTTCATTCGCAGGCGCAGCACGGCCTTGCCCAGGAATGAGATGCAACGGGTGAGTATCTTGCTTGGGGACGATAAAGGTTTTCTGCTTCATTGCCCTGCGCCTCCGCCTGCAGGCGCAGCCGCGGGTGAGGCCGCAGCAGCTGGCATATGGGCGCCCCGGTCGGTGGTTGTCCACTTACCGCGCGAACCGCGCTTACGCATCATCGTTTTCGGCACCGCCCACACAGTGGTGGCGGTGTTTAAAACCCAATACGCAACGGGATACCAGATCATCCAAGAGTACACACGCGAAAGTTTGTGGTCATAGCGGCTATCAAAGACTAATGATAAACCGATTTGGCACATACAGGTAACACCGATGAGCAGCCCATTGAAGCCGGGCATCAGCGTGGCCACCTGTAACCATTGCGGGAGCGGCACGCCGAGCGCGCCCAGCGCCCACAAAAAGACGGCAATCGACATGCAGTAAGCCCAGAAAACACTGATAAAAAACTCCAGATAAACGGGCATCATCCGGCGGCAGCGCCAGACAAAAAAGAGTGGGAAATATTTTCCGAGTGTCTGAATGCCACCCATTGCCCAGCGCAAGCGCTGCTTCCAAAGCCCAATTAAGGTCTCGGGCATCAAAATCCAGACCAACGCTCGCGGCTCGAAGCGAATATCCCAGCTGCGCAGCTGGAGCTTCCAGCTCACGTCGATGTCTTCGGTCAACATCTCGGGCGACCAATAGCCAACATCGTGGAGCGCGGCACGGCGAAACGCGACCACCACACCAGAGACGGTGAAAACGCGGCCATAGACCCGTTGCGCGCGCTTAATCAAGCCAATAATCGAAGAAAACTCACCCACCTGCAATCGCCCCAAAATCGTTGAGCGATTGCGCACGCGTGGATTACCGGTCACCGCAGCGACCCGAGGCCCACGCTCAAAATGCCACATGAGCCAGCTTACGGCATCTTCATCAAGCAACGCGTCGCCATCGATACAGATAAAAAATTCCGTTTTGGCAAACACTGCCGCAGTATCAAGCCCGATGGCTTTACCTTGATTTTCGGCCTGATGAATGACCCGCAGTTTTGGGTAGACGAGCATGAGCTCGTCAATGATCGCGCCAGTTTGATCTTTCGAGCCATCGTTGACCGCGATCACTTCGAAATTAGGGTAATTGGTGCGCATGGCTTGTGCGATTGTCTCGCGCGCGGTATCACCTTCGTTGTACATCGGAATGATGATGGTAACGGGCGGATAGGCTTGCAGCTCCGGCGGCTTGGAGAAATCGACTCGCCACTCATGGCGCAGCCAAAACATTAAGCCCGCGATCATCCAAAACCACGCCATAAACAGCGGGTAGACAAAGGTGAAATCAAACAACGTCCAATGAACGATTTCGGTCCAGTGCGGCAGCGACGCAAACATTAGCGCAGCTCCGCTCGACGCGAAAACGCGCGCCGCACGGTCGCAACGTCTGGCATCGCACCCAACGTATCATCGGTTTTCCATCCAAAATTTAACCACGACTGGCGTTGCAGCAATCGCATTTTCTGCGCCAGCACTTCGGAAGTGTTACTCCGATCTTCAAGTGAAAACTCAAACCAAATTTGGGCGCGCGGTGCAATCGCAGACCACCGATCTCGCAGCACTGCGCCATTGAGATCGACCGCAGGCGCAATCACGCCATCGGGGCGCAAATCAGGTGGCAGAGAATCACGCAAAGCAGCATATACCTGCGGCGCAGTTTGATCGATCGCCCAGATCGCCAGATCGTCGGGGTGGGAATCACGAAGGCGTTGCGACCATTGCGTCACGACAGATTTCGCGGCCACAGCACCATCAAAATCAAATACAACGCCGGCCAGCGGAACAGTATCAATGAGCGCATCAAATGCGCGTCGATAGTCGGCATCATTTATGACCAAATTTTTTGGCGGCTGCGTCGGCCAGCGCACTAACGCTTTCACGCCCAAGCGTGTACGCAATTGCCAAGCGACCCGATTGAAAACATCTTCCGACGCACTCGCCTGCGTCGCAAATACCGCGCGTGCGCTCTCGCTATCGGTCCAAGCGGGGATCAGCACATGCGTAGCGCCGAGCGCGCTCACGCGATCAATCAAACGATCCAGCATTTTTTCGCGCTGCGCCGCTGTTACGCCAACCATTTCATCAATCCGGGCGGTCATAAAACGCACTGGCACTGGCTCTGGGGCCGCAAAAAGGCTTGAGAGGCGCGCGAGATCCGTGCGTGTCGAAACCAAATGCCGCTTAAGGCTAGTCAAGCGGCCTGGAATCGTATTGACGCCTTCGGTTAACGTCATGCCAACCGTCATCCCAAGATCGCGCGCGATCTGCGCGGCAGTGCCGGTAAATTCACCGAAGGGCCAGACGATCACACGCGGCGCGACACCGCTGAACTTTGCAATCACATCACGGCTTCGCGCCAGATCTGCACGAATCCGGTCAGCGTACCCCGCTTCCTCTTCACGCACGCGCAACCGTGAATCCCAAATGCGCACGACCGCTGCTGGCTGCTCTTGCCCTGAGTCATTGGCCAATAGGCCACGATGTAGATCATAACTATGGGATGCAAATTCGATCAACGGCGAGCGTGCCAAAGTGCGTAACTGGGTATCGCTTAAAAATTGATCACGCCCAAATTGCTTACGTCCGTAGCGAATGGGCCAGACAGCGTCATCTTCCACCCAGCGTCCAACCACCGCGATCACAGCCGAATATTGAAAGACTTCCAGCAACGGCAGCACGTTGGTATAGACACTGGCTAAGCCGTCATCGAAACTCAATAGCACCGCGCGCTCAGGCAGCGGCCGCTCACCGCGCTGCGCTGCCAACACGTCATCAATTTTTACAACGGTATAGCCCTCTTTGCGCAGCCACGCAAAATGGGCTGCGAGCTGATCGACGGTGATACCCAAATCATCGGCGATACTGCCCGATTTCAATTGCACATCGTGATAACTCAACACATGCAGACTGCTGGACTGCGCCGCAGGAATCACCGCTGCGCATGCAATCACGGCAAACATGCGGATACACAATCGAAGCAAATTAATCACGGCAGCCACCGATGATCGATACTTAAAAACGCGCCCTGCCGCGTTTCTGGTTTACCGTCGTAGCCTCTGCGTAACCACTCCGCACCATAGCGCAGCTCTGTGCACGGGCTCAGCCGCAGCACTTGCGCGTAGCGCCCGCCAAAGACGTCGGTCGCGGCTACATCACGCTGCCAATCACGGCCGCCGATGAGCGTGAGCTGATGGGTCAAGCTTTTGCTGTAAGCACGCCACTGCACCCACTCGCCGACGATTGAAAGCGCTGCGCCATGGCGACGGCTCGGGCTGAAATAAGGTGTGTCGCTACGCTTACTATTGACGCTGTAGACATCGACACGGGAATCAAGATGCCCATGGGCGGTAGCGCGCCAGCGCTGCGTCCAGTTGAGGTTAATTTCAGTGCGAACGTTGCCATCAGTGAGCTGCGCTGAGGCGAGGCCTAGATTGACCGCGGTCGATTCATGTGCCCGGTAGCCAAGCCCAATCCGCACGGCGGTTTGAGAGATGTTTGATGCCAGCGCCCGCAGCGGGAGCTGGGCGTCGTTGCGCCCCACATCGCCAGTCAACCGCCAGCGATCATCCATCGCCCACGCGCCGCGCAAACTGATGCCCACGTTGCCCGCATCATCGCCTAGCACGGATAGTTGCGCCGAAATATCTTCTTGCGCCCACTCAGCACCGAGGCTTGCGCCCTGACGCCGGATTTGCGCGCCATTTGCGCGGGTGTCTTGAGAATGGAAGCCCGTTGCGGTCAATCGTAGCTGATCTTGCCACCAGCCTGAATTGACGAGCATCTCCGCCCGGCGCTCACGATCTGCAGTGGCGATGCTCGCGGAATCGAGCGTGCGCGCGAGCCCAAGATCGAGCCGCGCATACGGTGCATCGTTAATCGCGCGATCACGCGCAGATCGCAAACCGGCGCGATTTTCAGGATCGAGACTGCGCGCTTCATCGAGCGCCCAGCGCGCGCCGACCCGATTGCCGCGCTGCAGACGGGTGTCGGCTAACCTTGTAAGTGCGTTAATGTTTCGAGGGTTTTCACCGAGCAGCCATAGCAACTCCTCTTCGGCTTGCTCAGGCCAACCGCGGGTGGCCATCGTCTCAACCCGGAGCAGCGCTGCCTCGACGTTTGCGGGTGCATCTTCCGCCAATGGCTTGGCGGCCTGCCACGCAGCATCCACGTGATCGGTATAGAGCAGCGCACGCGCCCACAACACTCGAAAGCGCAAGACCGCAGCCTGATCGATGGCTTCACCGGCGACCGGATTGCGGGCACGGTCTACCATTTTTTTGGCGTAGATCAGGGCGTCGTCTGCGCGCTCGGCCTCAAGCAAGGCAAAAAAGTAACCGACTTGAGTATTCGCATCATTTACGCCTTCGGTAAATGCTTTTTCAAACCATTGAATCGCCGCAACGGGCGCGCGCTGAGCCAATAGCACTTGCGCAATCACCGGCGAAAACCACGCCGGAAACGCAGCCTGCGACGCGAGCAATGGGGTGAGGGCTTCGTAGGCTTCAGCGAAGCGTCCGCGATCAGCCAAAAGCGCGATACGATCCCGCAAACCGCCTTCAAACTGCGCCGCAGGTACGCCTGCAAATTGCTGGGGTAATGCGGCTAATTCGTCGATCACCGCATCCGTTCGAAAGCGATATTCGCGAAGGGCCTCATCGGTATAAAAATAGCGGCTCTCGAGCGCGAGTGCATCTTGTGCAAGTTTTGCGCGTTGGGCAGACGTTAACGTTGTAGCCGGGATCGCACTGCGGGCGAGCTCGGGCAGCCCCAATCGTATGAGCGCGGCAAACCGCATTTGTAACGCCGCGATATTTGTGTCATCGCGTCGCAGCATTTCATTGCTGAAGCGCAGCACCTCCAAGTCGTTGTTTTGAGCTTGTGCAATCAACGCACGCGCTTCGAGTGCTGCGATTTCAATCGCTGGCGTCCGCGCTCCAGCAAGCGTGTCGATGGTTTTTGTGGCAGCGTCAAATTCACGCTGCCCCACGAGCGCAAGTGCGCGCCCGATAGCGGCATCAGCGTCCTCTGGATTTTTACCCAATATTGCGTCATAGGCTTGCTGCGATCGCGCGAAATCGGCGCTTCGCCGCGCCGCTCGACCAAGGGCAGAAAGGGCATAGATCGGCATTTGCGCGAGGTCTTGCCCAGCCGCTAAGGCCACCGCCTTTTGCGTTGCCCCGGCACTATTTGCAATCTCAATCGCATCGAAACGAATACGTTGATTTTCAGGCGCTGCGGCCAGCGCCGCTTCGATCTGCTGCAACGCTTCTGGGATCGCACCGCGCCGATACTGAACGAGCGCTTGTTCATACGCTTCAAGCGCATTTACCGCGCCCGTTTGGGCCCATACCTGCGGCGCAGATTGCAGGCAAAAAGCACTGAATACGCAAATCCAAGCGAGCATTCTGCAGGCGCGCGCGGAGGCTGTCGAAATGCGCGGAAGCGCAAGACGATGCATGAAATGAATCCCCGAAAGCGGCGAAGGGTGCTGCCAAAATTCCATTGTTGCCGTTACCCGCAAATAATCACGGTAAGCTCATGATTTAATTTGATTATAGAGATCGTGAAGTGAAAATAATGCGTTTTGCATATGAATTTACGTCGCGCTTTAAATTCCTGCAACAGTGGAGTGCGCTTCGCGCTTTTTCCTCGGGAATACACCCGTACCGCTTATAATTCGGAGGTTTTTCGAGACCCTAAATCCACACTATGTTGAAACGTTCGGCACTCGTCGTCGCCGCGACCCTCTTTGGAGTGGCCATCGCCGCCCCTAGCTTTGCCCAAGTCAAGGGCGACGCAAACGCAGGTAAAGAAAAAATTCAAATGTGCCAAGGCTGTCACGGCATTGAAGGCTATCGCACCGCGTATCCTGAAGTCTTCCATGTGCCGCGCATTGGCGGCCAGCATGAAGCTTACTTACTTTCAGCGCTGAAAGCCTATAAGACGGGGGAACGCAATCACCCTTCAATGCGCGCGATTGCGGGTAGCCTGAGCGAGCAAGATATGGCTAATTTGTCGGCGTTTTATGCCCAAAGCCAGCCGGGTAGCCGCACGACACACGGGAAGAAGTAATGAAAACAACCTCATTTTTGGCCTTAATCTGCGCCGCAGGTTTCAGCGCAACCACTCTCGCTGCTGATATTACCGCTGGTGAAAAAAAAGCCGCGGAAGTCTGCGCTGCCTGCCATGGCAAAGACGGCAACTCGGCAACCGATCAATTTCCAAAAATCGCCGGTCAACATCGCGATTTCTTGGCGAAATCACTCACCGACTATAAATCCGGCGAGCGCAAAAACTCCATCATGGCGGGCTTCTCCGCTGCGCTCTCTAAGCAAGACATTGAAAATCTCGCGCTCTACTTCTCCAAGCAAAAAAGCACGCTGCATGCCCGCTACTAGCGCGCTGCGAGGCTCTAAAAAACGGCAGCGTTACGCTGCCGTTTTAATTTAAGGTTCTCAAGCTCATGGCTTCAAGCTTACTTGCCCTGATCGACGATATTGCCACGCTGCTCGACGACGTGGCGGTGATGACCAAAGTCGCGGCCCAAAAAACGGCTGGGGTACTCGGCGACGATCTTGCACTCAACGCCCAGCAAGTCTCTGGCGTGCGGGCAGATCGCGAGCTGCCCGTGGTTTGGGCCGTGGCCAAGGGCTCGTTTCTAAACAAGCTCATTTTGGTGCCAACCGCGCTCGCGATTAGCTACTTTGCGCCAAAGCTGATCACACCGCTGCTCATGCTCGGCGGCGCATATCTCTGCTTCGAAGGCGCGGAAAAAGTGCTGCACAAATTCTTTCATTCTAAAAAAGAAGATCATAAAAATCACAAACTAAATCTCGCGGCCAATAAAGACGCGCACATTGATTTAGTACAGTTTGAGAAAGAAAAAATCAAAGGCGCGATCCGTACCGATTTCGTTTTGTCGGGTGAAATCATCGTGATCACCTTGGGCACCGTCGCTGGCGCTGTTTTTTCAAAGCAGCTCGCAGTGCTCTCATCCATTGCGATGGTGATGACCGTCGGCGTCTACGGGCTGGTCGCAGCGATTGTAAAAGTCGATGATGCTGGGCTTGCGCTAATGCAGTCAAAAAGGAGCGCAGCGCAAGCGCTCGGGCGTGCAATTTTGGTGTTTGCGCCGTGGCTCATGAAATCACTTTCAGTGATTGGCACCATCGCGATGTTCCTCGTCGGTGGCAGCATCTTGCTACACGGCGTGCCCGTCCTTTCTCATATTATCGACGGCATGGTTGCCCAGCACGTAGGGTTTGTGCGGGCACTCGCGGGCACCCTTAGCGAAGGCATCGTCGGGTTTATTGCCGGTGCGCTTTTGGTGGCGATATTCACTCTCGTTAAGCGGTTAACGCGCAGGCGCACACATTGAAAATCGCCCCGCAAATACCTGCGGCGCAGATTTTGTATTCGCAAGGCTTTGGCTCGCGCCGTGATTGCGCAGCGCTGCTTAAGCGCGGCGCGCTCTCAATTGCGGGCAGCGTGATCCGCGATGCTGAAAAATTAATCGATACCGATGCACTGCATTTTTCAGTGGACGATTGCGCATGGCAATACACAGAAAAAGCTTACATCATGCTGCATAAACCTGCAGGAACCGAGTGCTCCGCTAAGCCCTCGCACTGGCCCAGCGTGTTTGATTTGCTGCCAGCGCCGCTGCGCAATCGCCCGGTTAAAGGCGGGCAAAACGGCGTCCAAGCGGTCGGTCGTCTCGATCAAGACGCAACGGGAATGCTGCTCTTGTCTGACGACGGGCAATTTATTCATCGCCTGAATTCGCCGAAGCATCACGTTCAGAAAATCTACGAAGTGACGACCGCTGAGCCTATTTCTGCGCCGCAGGTACAGGCATTAATCGAAGGCGTTGAGATGACCGATACGCCTGCGCCTGTGCGCGCCGCCGCGTGCGTGCAAACGGGCGCGCACACCCTAGCGCTCACGCTCACCGAAGGCAAGTATCACCAAGTCAAGCGCATGATCGCAGCTGCTGGAAATCACGTTGTCGCCCTGCACCGCGCCCAAATTGGAGCGCTCACAATGCCCCCCGATTTAGCGCCGGGCCAATGGCGCTGGCTCGCCGCGAGCGAGCTTGCGCGGCTCAGCCCGTAAACGCTATACCTGCGGCGCAGAATTGCGCTTTTTGGGCTCAATCTGCGCCGCAGGTATAAACCAATTCTATGCAAACTGAACGCGAAAAAATGCTTGCGGGCGCGCTTTACAACCCGCGCGATAGCGAGCTCGTTGCCGCCCGCAGGCGCGCGCGCATGCTCACGCACGCCCTCAACGCCACACGCGATGATGAGATTGAAATGCGTCGGCGTCTGCTGCGTGAATTGTTCCCAAAAAAAGGCAAATCACTTTGGATCGAGCCGCCGTTTTATTGCGACTATGGCGGCAATATTACCTTTGGTGAACGCGTATTCTTGAACTTCAATTGCGTGATTCTGGATGTCGCAGCGGTAAAAATCGGAAGTCGTGTGATGTGTGGTCCTGCTGTGCAAATTTACACGGCCACACACCCGTTGAATGCCCGCGACCGCGCGAGCGGATTAGAACTCGGCAAGCCGATCATCATCGGTGATGATGTCTGGATCGGTGGTGGCGCGATCATTTGCCCTGGCGTCTCAATTGGCAATGGCACGGTCATCGGTGCTGGCGCCGTGGTCACCAAAGACATTGCGGCAAATACGTTCGCGGCTGGCAATCCCTGCGTTCCGCTTCGTGAGATCGACAACGGTTAACGCCACGCACATTGCGCAAATACCTGCGGCGCAGATTGAGCCTCTTTTTAATGCCTTGCTGCGCTGAAAATCGCGAGCTACTCCACCCGCACCGCGTTTTGCTTGACACCGCCTTGCGTTAGGATGAAGCGCATCGTTTTGCTCGCTTTGACATCGAGAAATTCAATTTCCAGTGAAGCGACCCGCGCAAAAAAAACAGTTTCAGATTTGGCAAACAACTCAATCTCACCTTGCCCTGTGGCTTGGGCGAAAAGCTTCCCGCTGCGGCCCCGCACAGTGACATCGAAATTTGGCGCAAGACGATACGTGCCAAGGTATTGCTCGATGACCTCTGCTTTCGGCATTGCTATTTCTAGCGTAGCGCCCGTGCGACGTGCGACCGTGGTGCGACCACCTTGAAGCACTTCCAAGCGCTGCGCTTTCCCGCTTTCAATTTCAAAAAAATAGATCTCAAGCGGCGTGACACGGGCAAAAAATTGGGTCTCAGATTTCGCGAAAATTTCAAATTCACTTTGCCCAGTGGCTTGGGCAAAAAGCTCGCTGCCTTGCGCCCGAATCGTGAGATCAACGCCAGGAGCAAGGGTATAGATGCCTGCATATTGCGCTACCGTCGTAGCGGCGACTGCCTGCGCAACTGCCTGCGTTTGGGTGAAATTTAGCAATGGCTGCAACGGATCAAGCAGATGGCGCGCAATATCTGTAACCGGCGCAAATGCGTTGCCAATTGCACCGCTCGCTTTTTTGCTCTCTGGGTCAACCCAGAGTGAAGACGAAAAGCCGTAAGTGGCGCCATCGTGCGTCCAAACCGCGCGCGTTGCGCTTTGAATGCGTGCCGGATGCCAAGCGAGACCAATATTATTTTTGTCGTCAGTTACCGCATGAAATTGCATTGCCAATTTAAACGCAGGCGCAAGCGGCGTGGCAATCAATCCGCTCGCCGCTTGCCCGTAGCGGGCAAAATCACGCACGCTCATCCGTAGCGCACCGGCTGCATCGGCGATGCCAAAATTCCAGTGGGCAACGGTTTTTCCTTCTGCATCATGGCCGTCTGAAAATCGTGCGGTTTCGCTTTCGGGCACAACAAAATACGTTGAGCGCAATGCCAGTGGCGTCAGCACTCGCGATTGCATCAGTTCGCGAAACGGCTTGCCGCCAGCACGACTGAGCACGTAGCCGAGCACGGTATAGCCGAGGTTGGAATAGGCATAGGCTTCGTTGCGGGCAGCGCTGGCTGCGCTACCGCGCCCGTCGGCACTGCGTGCGCGTAAATAGCCGAGCAAGTCGCGCTCGGTATAGGCAGCGTATGGATCTGCTGGGTCGGGCGGCGTGTATCCGTCGGGTAAGCGCGGTGAACCAGAGCGGTGCGTCGCCAGATCTGTCAACGTAATCTGCGCACCAGCTTTATCACGCAATCTAACGCCATCAGGCAAAAACTTTTCTGCTGGATCGGTGAGCGCCACCTCTCCTTTCAAAACCATATCTGCGAGCAGGAGCGCGGTGAACGTCTTGGTAACGGAACCCACTTCAAAAAGCGTATCTGCAGAGATGGCCGCGGCACCCTTGCCAATGCCTTGCGCGCCATGCGTCGAAATGATCAAGCCATTTTCATCGGCATTAAATGCAACCATTCCAACACTTTTTTTGGAGACCTCAACACGCTCCCGCACGATCGAATCCAAACGCGATTGGGACGCACTCTCTGTCGCGGCACTGCCTTGCGATTGCGCTGACGAAAAATAACAGCAACTGGTCAATGCAAAAAATGATATTACGGTTGCGTTGATTCGTGATTTCATTGATTTTTGAGTCTCAAAAATTTGATTAACCGTGTTGTAGGTGATGGAAAAAAATCGCGCAATAACAGCGCGATGAGTTACGTATTATCAGCGACGAACGGCGGATAAATCAACACCAGCGAACGCTTCCCCAGCCGCTATGGTCGTGCGCCCAGGATGAACTCTGGCCGCGGCTGCGTCAGAATCACCATTTTGAGGGGCAATGGCGTGTGGGCCTTGATGGTTGCGATGATTTCGCGGGCGGGCGCAGCAGAAGTGCCGGTGTTAACCACCAGCACGCCATCGCGCCCGATCACAAAGCCAACGCTGCCGATGCGCGCTTGATTTTTACGCTCGCTGCGCCGCGTGCGCCTTTAGCAAAAAAACCTGCGGAGCAACTTCGATGGAATGAATCGCGACAGCGCTGCGCTACGCAAGGTAATGTGCGCAGCCGCCAAGACTCAGTGCAACAAAAAGACCACTGATAAAAAAACTAAAACGGAGCACCTGGACCGGCACCGCCGAAATTTGAATTTGGCATCGGCGTGTAGCTTTGTGAATAATTTTCAAAGCGAGTAAATTCACCGCGAAAGGTGAGTTTCACCGTCCCAATTGGGCCATTTCGCTGTTTACCGATAATGATTTCAGCGATGCCTTTTTCAGGCGAGTCTTGGTTATAGACTTCATCGCGATAGATAAACAAAATCACATCAGCATCTTGCTCGATCGCACCTGATTCGCGCAGATCGCTCATCACTGGGCGCTTATTGGGCCGCTGCTCCAGCGAGCGATTGAGCTGCGAGAGCGCGACGACCGGCACTTGCAATTCTTTCGCCAATTGCTTCAACGAGCGCGAAATTTCTGAAATTTCAGTTGCTCTATTTTCACCATTGCCAGAAGAAGCAGACATAAGCTGGATGTAATCGATTACGATCATGCCCAGCCCGCCAGTTTGACGGTGCAATCGCCGGGCGCGGGCGCGAATCTCAAAAGGATTTAAAGCAGCCGATTCATCAATAAAAAATTGCGCCGCGTCGAGCTTGCCCAGCGCATCAGAAAAGCGCTCCCAGTCTTGCGCTTGCAGGCGGCCTGTACGCAATTTGTGTTGATCGAGTTTGCCAACGCTACCGATCAAACGCTGCGCCAATTGCGTCGCGCCCATCTCCATCGAAAATACCGCGACGGGTAATTTCAACTCAAGGGCGACATGCTCGGCGATATTGATCGAAAAGGCGGTCTTACCCATTGAAGGCCGCCCAGCGACGATAATGAGATCGCCTTTTTGCAAGCCAGCGGTCTCGTTATCTAGATCAACGTAGCCGGTGGCAACGCCGGTCACATTGCTAGGATTATCGCGACGGTAAAGCTCTTCGACTCGCTCGGCAACTTGTGTCACCAGCTCGCTCATGGGCTGGAAGCCCGCGCGCGTGCGATCGCCCATTTCGGCAATCTTGAAGACCCGCCCTTCTGCCTCATCTAGCAATTGCTCCGCGCTGCGCCCCATTGGGCGGTAGGCGGTATCAGCGATTTCGGTCGCCACTGCGGCCAAACTGCGTAAGACTGATTGCTCGCGCACGATCTCAGCGTAGCGGCGTACGTTAGCCGCGGTGGGCACAGATTGCGCTAACGCACCGAGGTAAGGCAAGCCACCGACGTATTCGAGCTTATCGCTATTTTTAAGCGCCTCACCGAGCGTGATGACATCCGCTGGCTTGGCGTCAGACGACATGCGCTGGATCGCGTGATAGATCAGGCGATGGGCTTCGTTATAAAAATCGCTTTCTGAAATCAGATCAGAGATTTTGTCCAGCGCCATATTGTCGAGCAGGAGCGCGCCCAAGACAGATTGCTCCGCCTCAATCGAATTAGGCGGCACACGGTAGCTTGCGATTTCGTCGGATGCGTTCACAGGAATGTATTTTTACCCAAAAATTTTTATAAATCTGCGCCGCAGGTATTTTCGCGTGTCGCTCGCGTTGACTTGCAACTGCGTGCGCGTGTTTTCGTAATCCTACAAAGACGGGGAATGCAGCAACATTGGTAGCGCACGCGAGTCAGGCGCGATCCAAAACGATCTGCGTGTATCTGCGGGTTCGCGACCCGTGTCGGGTTGAGTTTACGCTTCGTTCCACCTGCCTTAATGAGTAAAAATTTTTAGGCGTCAAAATAAAAAAACGGCTGCAAAAGCAGCCGTTTTGTCGATGCACTATACCGAAATCGGCTTAGTGATCGCCCAAGATCGTGACCTTGATATTAGATTTCACATCCGTATGCAGATCAAGAGTGACGTCAAAATCGCCGATCGTCTTCAATGCACCATTGGGCAACACGACGTTGGCCTTGGTCATCGACGCAAAGCCTTGGGCTTTCAGCGCTTCAGCGATATCAACGTTGGATACTGATCCAAACAAACGACCATCAACACCGGCTTTTTGCGTGATCTGCACCACTAAACCTTCAAGCTTGCCGCCCAAAGTTTGCGCTTCAACGAGTTTGTCGGCTTGCACTTTTTCGATATCAGCGCGCTTCGCTTCAAACGCTTTGATATTGACTTCGGTGGCACGCTTCGCCTTTGACGAAGGAATCAGGAAGTTACGGGCATAGCCATCTTTAACTTTGACAACATCGCCAAGGTTACCGAGGTTAACTACTTTTTCGAGGAGAATAATTTGCATCGTAATGTCTCCTGGTTAAACGTGTTGATCGGTGAACGGCATGAGCGCTAGAAAACGCGCACGCTTGATCGCCGTGGTCACTTGACGTTGGTAAATCGCGCGGGTGCCGGTGAGGCGCGCGGGGATCAATTTGCCGTTCTCGCTGATGAAATCTTTGAGCACGTCTAAATCTTTGTAGTCCACCTCTTCAACTTTAGCAACAGTGAAGCGGCAGAAGCGCTTACGCTTGAATAGATTATTCTGGCGTTCGCGTTTTGGTTTTTGGTCTTTGGCATTACGACCACGTCCGGGTGCGGGCATGATTAAGTTCCTTTCGATTCAGTCCGAGTTAAGCGGCGGCCGCTGCATTAGCTGCAGGCGCGGAAGCGGCTTTGGGAGCGTCAGCATTTTTTGCTGGGCCGTCGGTTAAGTCTTTTGCTTTTTCCTCTTTCATCATTGGCGATGCCGCGGTGACCGCTTTATCTTTCTTGATGGTGAGGTGACGCAAAACCGCATCGTTAAAGCGAAAGCCAGTCTCTAATTCATTGAGTGTTTCTTGATCGCACTCGATATTCATGCAGAGGTAGTGGGCTTTGTAGACTTTGTTGATTGGGTAAGCCAATTGACGGCGACCCCAATCTTCAAAACGGTGAATCTTACCGCTCTTATTGGTAATGACTGAGCGGTAGCGCTCAACCATCACCGGCACTTGCTCGCTTTGGTCCGGGTGGACGATAAATACAATTTCGTAATGGCGCACGAAGGCTCCTCTATCTTTGGTCAGTTGATAAATTGCAACAGGCCACCTTGGGCAGGATGACGATCAACAGTTACGTCAACATACCTGCGGCGCAGATTTGGCTCTCAACGCTGCCAAAACGCACGCCCCGAGTGTGGCAGGGAACTCATGATTATGGCACAGCGTAGGCGACTTGGCAATCGAAATGCAGTGGTGATCGGGGTCAGTTCGCCGCGAAACCCACGCGTTTACGGATATCACGCTGGAGTTCGCACTTGGATCGCGATCACTGCGCTGATCGGCATTGTGGCGGCCTCGCGCGCTGTAGTCAACGGCAGCTCAGGTTGAAAGCACGGGCGTTTGCTGCGTTTTACGCAAAATACAGGCGCTAAAATGCCCAAAAGTGCGCCGCAGGTATCTGGCCGGCGCGCCTGCGTAAAATGTTGTTTCGATTGATTTTTACGACCTAAACCCCTTCCATGTCTGCTGCCTCGTCCATCCTTTCCCGCGCTGAAATGGCGCCCCGTGACCCGATTTTGGGTTTAAATGAATCGTTTAACGCCGATCCAAACCCCGCAAAAGTGAATTTGGGAATCGGCGTTTACACCGACGACAATGGCAAAGTGCCGCTTTTGCGCTGCATTCAAAAAGCCGAAAAAGAGATGGCCGAAAAAGGCGCGCCGCGTGGCTATTTGCCAATTGACGGTATTGCTGCTTACGACAAAGCGGCACAAAGCTTAATTTTCGGCGCGCAAAGCGAGATCGTCAGCAGCGGGCGCGCGGTCACCGTGCAAGCGTTGGGCGGCACAGGTGCGCTGAAAGTGGGCGCAGATCTCCTAAAGCTGCTCGCACCTTCGGCGCAGGTTTATATTTCTGAGCCATCCTGGGAAAACCACCGCAATTTGTTTGAGCAGGCCGGGTTCGTCGTGCATTCTCAGCCGTATTACGATTCAAATGCCCACGGCGTTAATTTTGCGGCAATGAAAGCGTCGATTGAGGCCGCGCCAGCGGGGTCGATCATGGTGCTGCACTCATGCTGCCATAACCCGACTGGCTACGACTTAACAAACGCGCAGTGGAGCGAAATCATTGCGCTTGTGCGTGCGAAAGGTCATGTGCCGTTCCTCGATCTGGCTTACCAAGGCTTTGGCGATGGCATTGATGCTGATGCGTTTGTGCCGCGCGAATTCGCTAAAACTGCAGGGCCTATATTGCTCTCTAGCTCGTTCTCCAAATCGTTTTCACTTTACGGGGAACGCATCGGCGCGTTGACCGTCGTTGCCGAAAATAAAGACGAGGCCACGCGCGTGCTTTCGCAATTGAAGCGCGTCATCCGCACCAATTACTCCAACCCGCCGACGCACGGCGCACAAATGGTGGCGATGGCCTTAACCACGCCAGAGCTGCGCGCGATGTGGGAGGAAGAGTTAGCGCAAATCCGCGAGCGCATTAAGTTGATGCGTGCAGAATTTGTCGCCAAGTTAAAGCAAACCGCGCCGCAGCGTGATTTCTCGTTTGTAATGGCCCAGCGCGGCATGTTCTCCTACTCAGGCTTGACCCAAGATCAGGTCTTAAAACTGCGCAGTGAGTATGGCATTTACGCGCTCGAAACGGGACGCATTTGCGTTGCTGCACTCAATACTAAAAATATCGATTACGTCACTAACGCGATCGCGAAAGTGCTTTAAAACGATGAAAACTGCGCCGCAGGTACACGGAGAAGCCTTTGCTGCAGCGTGGAGCGCGGTGGCTGCGCACCATGCGGCGTTGCAGTCAACATCGCTGCAAGATCTATTCGCGCACGAGGCCAATCGATTTGGTAAATTTTCGTATCGACACCGCAGTTTTTTAATCGACTACAGCAAACAACGAATCACCGACGAGACGCTGCCGCTTCTGCTTTTACTCGCTGAGCATGCGAATTTACCCGCGCAGATCCGCTCGCTCTTCGCAGGCGAGACGCTTAATTTCACCGAAGGTCGCGCAGTTCAGCATATGGCGCTGCGTGCGCAAGGCGCTGAAGCGCGGTTGGTCGGCGGGCACGACGTGATGCCGGACGTGCGCGCCGTGCGTGAGCGCATGCTGCAGGTTGCAGGCGATATCCGCAGCGGCGCGTGGCGCGGCTTTACGGGGCAGCGCATCGATACGATCGTCAATATCGGTATCGGCGGCTCTGATCTCGGGCCTCGCATGGTCTGCAATGCCCTGGGGCATCTCAAATCTGCGCCGCAGGTACGCTTCGTAGCCAACGTTGATCCAGCTGATTTGAGCCGCGCGCTGGTTGGATTACAACCAGCAAATACGTTGTTCATCGTCGCCTCGAAAACCTTCACCACGCAAGAAACGCTGGCCAACGCAAACGCGGCCCGGGCGTGGTTGCGCCGTGCCTTTGGCGCGGAGGCTGATGTATCCCGCCATTTCTTGGCAGTCTCGGCCTATCCTGATCGCGCAGTGCAATTCGGCGTAAACCGCAATAACGTTTTTCCACTCTGGGAGTGGGTTGGCGGCCGATACTCGTTATGGTCTGCAGTTGGGTTGTCGATTGCCGTGGGTGTCGGGCCGGATGCTTTTAGCCAGTTGCTCGCTGGCGCTGCCGATATGGACGCGCATTTTGAGAGCGCCCCGCTCGCGCGCAATTTGCCAGTGCTGCATGCGCTGGTGAGCCTATGGAATACCAATTTTGAAAATTACGATAATCAGCTCATCATTCCATATTCTGAAAATTTGAGCCGCTTGCCCGCTTATTTGCAGCAGCTCGAAATGGAGAGTAATGGTAAGCGTGTTGATCGGCTCGGCAATTTCGTTCGCCACGCGACCTCTCCTGCGCTTTGGGGCGAGCCCGGCACTAACGGGCAACACGCTTTTTTCCAGTGGTTACATCAAGGCACAACGCCCGCGCCGGTCGATTTCATTATTGCAGCTAAATCTGGCTACCAACCTGCGGCGCAACACGGGATGTTGTTAGCCAATGCGCTGGCGCAATCACGCGCATTGCTCACGGGACGTACGGAAAGCAATGGCGATAACCATCGGGCAAGCCCGGGAAATCGCCCCTCGACCACGATCTTGATTCCCGAGCTTACGCCGTTCTCGCTCGGGCAACTTATCGCGCTTTACGAGCAGAAAGTGTTTGTGCAGGGCGTGCTTTGGGGGATCAATTCGTTCGATCAGTTCGGCGTGGAGTTGGGTAAAGAAATTGCAAATCAATTGCTGCCTGCTGTTGCCGAGGGTGCGAATGTGCCGGGCTTAGATAGCTCTACGCTCGGGCTCATCGGCGCGATCCGTAGTTAAACCAACACGCTGATAACACGCTGATTTCTGCGCCTACCTGCGGCGCAGATTTGGCACCTTCAGGCCATTTTTAAGGCGCATTTGAGATGAATCAACTCGAACAATTAAAGCAGCATTCCATCGTCGTCGCCGACACTGGCGATTTTCAACTCATGCGCGCCTACACCCCGCGCGACGCGACAACCAACCCAACGCTCATACTCAAAGCGGTGCAAAAGCCAGAATACGCGCCACTGATGGCGCAGACTGTGCAAGCCCATCCGCAGGCTAGCGTAGCCATAATTATGGATGCGTTGATCGTACGCTTCGGGTTGGAGATTTTAAAAATCGTGCCTGGGCGAGTATCGACAGAAGTCGATGCGCGGCTCTCGTTTGACCGCGATGCCACCATTGAAAAAGCGCGCAGCTTGATGGCGCGCTATGAAGCTGCAGGTATTGATCGAGCGCGCGTGTTGATCAAAATCGCGGCAACATGGGAGGGCATTCAGGCCGCGACAATCTTAGAGCGCGAAAGCATTCATACCAACCTCACGCTGCTTTTTTCGATTGCGCAAGCGGCGGCCTGCGCCGAGGGCAAGATTCAACTGATCTCGCCCTTCGTCGGCCGCATTTACGATTGGTATAAAAAATCGACGGGCATTGATTACACTGCCGAAAACGACCCTGGTGTGCAGTCCGTGCGGCGGATCTACGCGTACTACAAAAAATATGGCTACACCACCGAAGTCATGGCGGCAAGCTTTCGTGCCCCTTGGCAAATCAATGCGCTCTCGGGCTGCGATTTGCTCACGATCAGCCCCGATTTACTGCAAAAATTGAGCGACACCAATGCCCCTGCACCTCGAATGCTCGCGCCCGGAATGGAGAGCGACGTTAACGCAAAGATCGATGCCAGTGAAGCCCACTTCCGTTACGCAATGAATGAAGATGCAATGGCTACTGAAAAGCTTGCCGAGGGCATTCGCGCGTTCGCGAAAGATGCCATCGCTTTAGAAGCATTGATCTTGCAGGCACGCGTTTAATTCCGCTCGCAAAGCATCGTCGGCGGCCAGTGAAATCGCGTGCGTCGTTTGACCTCAGATGTAGATTCGCGTATACTTTCGTTCTTCGCGGGAGTAGCTCAGTTGGTAGAGCGCAACCTTGCCAAGGTTGAGGTCGAGAGTTCGAGACTCTTCTCCCGCTCCAAATTGGCAGTAGTTTCAAGTCGTTGGTACTGAAAATCGGGAAACCATGCGTTTCCCTTTTTTTTGCGGTGGTATTTTTGTAGTCAATATTCGCTTATACCTGCGGCGCAGTTTTGAAGCCGAAATCAAGCGAAAGCCTTCCCTGGCGGGGTGGCAGAGTGGTCATGCAGCGGCCTGCAAAGCCGTGTACGCCGGTTCGATTCCGACCCCCGCCTCCAACGTGCAAGCAACAACGCACCGAAATCTTTCCGCAGGCTCCCTTTCAAAATCGAGCAGCTCGTTAATTCAGTGGCGGTTTGGTTGCGTGGTCTGCCAAAAAGATCAATAGTGATCGACATCCATGTTTAGAAATAAAAAAAGCGCCTTAGCGCTTTTTTTATTTCTAAATCGCAAAAGAGATTTAACTCTTCTTTGCGGGGGCGGCAGCGGTTGCTGAGCTTGCAGGCTTCGCGACTGCGGCAGTCGGTGCCGCTGGCGCGACGCCTGTCACAGGAACAATGGCTGCTGTCGGGCTTACATACGCCCCAGGATTCACGCAATCGGGCGTCGCGGTTGGCGTCAAGGTCTTACCCGCGCCCTTAGCCGCCAGAAGATACTTTTGGGCGACGTTGTTCATCGAGGCGCAAAGTTGAAAGCCTTCTACCTTCCCGTTGTGTGCGGCCTTTGCTGCTGCTTCTACTGCTTTCGCTTTCGCTTCATCGCTTGGAGCGGGCAGGCGCGCTATCGCCGCTGAAATCACCAAACCAAACCCCAGACTTAATGCAAATACATGCTTAATCATCTCCCGCTCCTTGTACGTGTGCGCCACTCGCATTGATCGTGCGCACGCGCTGAATTTTGCCTTTTGCTACGTCTTGGTACCAAATTTCGTGGTGCTCTTTTGCCCATGCATCGTCCACATAACCGGTTCGCATCGCTTTATAAGCGCCAGCCATTCCAATCGTACCCATATAAATGTGCCCGATCGCGCCCGCCATAAAAATAAGAGAGCCAACGAAATGAACGATATTTGCGAGCTGCATCGTCGATCTTGATTGGCCGAAATTTGGGAAATCTAACACCAGCCCAGATGCCCCAACGACGATACCCAACCCCATCAAGCCGCCCCAAAACCAGACCTTTTCGCCCGCATTAAACCGCTCGGATGGAATGTGCTTACCCGAGAGCAGACCGCCAAACGAAAAGATCCACTTCAGATCAACTGCTTTGGGCAGATTGTCTCGAACGAAAGTTATAAAGGTGACAACGATACTCACTAAGAAAACCGGGCCCAAGAAATTATGGCAAAACTTGGCAACTGAAGCGAGAAACCCAAAAATCGAGTAACCCACAATCGGTATCAATATGAATTTACCGAACGCAAGAATTAAGCCCGAAATCGCTAGGATGCTAAATGTAATCGCAGTCGTCCAATGGGCGAGTCGCTCAAACGCGGTGAAGCGCTCAATGAGTCGCCCAGTCGGCGCTTCTTTTAGTTGGATCGTGCCTTTCACCGCATAAAAAATACCCACCAGCGAGAGCAGGCCAACGAGCGCCCAACCGCCAAACTTTGCGATCACGCCATTTTTCATTTCGCGCCAGTACTGCCCCGCGTTTGAACGAGTGCCCGGTGCGTTAGGCTGAATCAAGATTCCCGCTTCTGGCGCGATGTTTGTCGTGTAGCCTTCAGTGCCGCTTTTGACTGCAGACCAAACCGGCTGATTGTTACCCGGTTGCGAAACGCCACGCAACTGTTGCTGCTTGATAAGCTCGGTGTCTGGCAACGTTGGGCCGCTGCTCGGTGCTGGCTGCGCCAGCGCCATACCGGCGACGCAGATTGTGACCGCCAAGGCCGCGATAAATCGCTTCATAAAACTCCTCCTGAGTTACTCACGGGCTGAACCTTAGTTCACCCGTTTGTACTCGTTTTGATTGTCCGCGCGCGTCCGCAATGATTTTTCCCATTCGCTGCGGGTCATTTTTTGCGGACCTTCTTCATACGGCTTCGCATCAACCTTACCGGCGTATTTACCTTTTACCTGCGCAACATCTTGCGGCGCTTCCGCGCAGGCCGCAAGGCCGAGCGCGGTCAGCGATACCATTGCAAGCCGCATCATGATTTCACCGCTGGCGTCGGTGCTACCGGAGCGCCCTTCTGATCGGGGCGTCCATAGGCGGTCGCCCAACCCCAAACTTCGCCGCCTTTTCCGCGGCGCATAACGCGCTCACGATAAATATCGGAAAGCACGTCGCCGTCACCGGCCAAAAGCGCTTTGGTCGAGCACATTTCCGCGCACGCCGGCAACTTGCCCTCAGCTAGGCGGTTGCGACCGTATTTTTTGAATTCTGCATCAGAGGTGTTGACTTCAGGGCCACCGGAGCAAAACGTGCACTTATCCATCTTGCCGCGCACGCCGAAAGCGCCCGCTTGCGGAAATTGCGGCGCACCAAACGGGCAGGCGTAGAAGCAATAGCCGCAGCCGATGCAGAGGTCTTTGTCATGCAAGACCACGCCGTCTTCGGTTTTGTAAAAGCAATCGACCGGGCAGACCGCTTGGCACGGCGCATCCGAGCAATGCATGCACGCGACCGAAATCGAGCGCTCTGCGCCAACGATCCCGTCATTTAAAGTGACCACGCGGCGGCGATTGACGCCCCAAGGCACTTCATGCTCATTTTTGCAGGCAGTTACACAGCCGTTACATTCGATGCAACGCTCGGCGTCGCAGATAAATTTCATTCTTGCCATGATTTAATTACTCCTTAGGCCGCGCGTTCGATTTGACAAATCGTCGTCTTTGTTTCTTGCATCATCGTCACCGAATCGTAGCCGTAAGTGGTCGCAGTGTTCACCGCTTCCGCACGCACGATCGGTGCCGCGCCTTCTGGATATTTTTCAAGTAAGTCTTTGCCCATCCACCATCCCGAAAAGTGGAACGGAATAAACGTCGTGCCAGAAGCAACCCGCTCAGTGAGCATTGCCTTGACTTTGATTTTTGCGCCGGTGGGCGAATTAATCCAGACATATTCACCGTTGCGAACACCACGATCATTGGCATCTTTTGGATTGATCTCGACGAAGTTTTCTTGCTGCAACTCGGCCAGCCAAGGGTTGGAGCGCGTTTCCTCGCCACCACCTTCGTATTCCACCAAGCGCCCCGAGGTCAAAATCAACGGGAATTTCTCAGCAGCTTTGTCGGCGATATTTTTATCTTGAATCGATTTGAACTGCGTTGGCATCCGCCAAAAAACTTTATCGGCATGCGTTGGATATTTCGCAACCAAATCAGGGCGCGTGCTGTAAAGCGCTTCCCGATGTTGCGGCACGGCATCGGGGAAATTCCAGACCACAGCGCGTGCTTTCGCATTACCAAACGGATGGCAGCCGTGATTTTTCATCGTGACCCGAATGATGCCGCCCGAGTTGTCGGTTTTCCAGTTTTTACCTTCCGCCATTTTTTTCTCGGCATCGGTCAACTCATCCCACCAACCGAGCTTTTTGAGCAAGAGGTGGTCAAACTCTGGGTAACCCGTGGTGATGTCTGCGCCTTTGGAATGCGAGCCGTCTTCTGCGAGTAGATTCACGCCGTCTTTTTCAACGCCAAAATTGGCACGGAAATTACCACCGCCGTCCATCACATGCTTTGACGTATCGTAAAGATTTGGCGAGCCTGGGTGCTTCATTTCTGGCGTGCCATAGCAGGGCCATGGCAAACCGAAATAATCACCGTTACACGGGCCACCGTTGGCGCGAAGCGTCTTTGGGTCAAACGTCTGCATGTTTTGCATGTGCAGCTTCAAGCGCTCAGGCGATTGACCGGAGTAGCCAATCGTCCACGTGCCTTTGTTAATTTCGCGCAACATCGATTCTGGCTCTGGCTCTTCCCACTTGGAGTCGCCATCGGGCTTGGTAATTTTCCAGTTTTTAGCGAACTCTTTTTCAAAGCCAAATTTCTTGGCAAATGCATACATGATCGCGTGATCGGTTTGCGACTCGAAGAGCGGCGCGATGACCCGCTCGCGCCATTGAAGGGAACGATTCGATGCCGTGGCCGAGCCAGAAGTCTCAAACTGGGTGCAGGCGGGTAATAAATACACGCCATCTTTACGATCTGGCATTGCTGACGACGCTGTTGGATACGGATCGATGATGATCATCGTATCCACTTTTTCCATTGCCTCTTTCATTTCTTTGCCACGCGTTTGCGAGTTGGGCGCGTGCCCCCAAAACACAATCGCTTTGAGTGCGGTTTTTTGGTCGAGCTTATCGTCTGGCGTGGTCACGCCATCGATCCAGCGGGAAACCGTCATGCCCGGTTTCTCCATCATGGCTTGCGATTCAAAGCGGCCTTTAATCCAGTCGTAGTCAACGCCCCAAACGCTTGCCCAATGCTTCCAAGCGCCTGCAGCGATACCGTAATAGCCGGGTAATGAGTCAGGATTAGGACCGACGTCGGTCGCGCCTTGCACGTTATCGTGGCCACGGAAAATATTTGCGCCACCACCCGAAACGCCGATGTTGCCCAATGCTAATTGCAAGATGCACGATGCCCGCACCATGGCATTACCAATCGTGTGCTGGGTCTGTCCCATACACCAAACGATGGTCGCCGGCTTCGCCTCTGCCATCATTTTGGCTACTTTTTCCATCTGCGCCGGTGAGACCCCGCACACTTCTTCCACTTTATCTGGCGTCCATTTCGCCATCACGTCTTCTTTGATTTTTTCCATGCCGTAGACGCGGTCATTGATGTATTTCTTGTCTTCCCAACCATTTTTGAAAATGTGGTGGAGTAAGCCAAAAACGAACGCGATATCAGAGCCAGAGCGAATCCGCACGAATTCGTCGGCTTTGGCAGCGGTGCGGGTGTAGCGCGGATCGACCACGATCATCTTTGCGCCAGTCTCTTTGGCGTGGAGCATGTGGAGCATCGAAACGGGATGGGCTTCCGCAGCGTTTGAGCCGATGTAAAGCGCGCACTTCGTATTCGACATGTCGTTATACGAATTGGTCATCGCGCCATAGCCCCAAGTATTGGCTACACCCGCAACTGTTGTTGAGTGGCAGATCCGCGCTTGATGGTCGCAATTGTTAGAGCCAAACATCGAAACAAATTTACGGAATGCGTAGGCCTGCTCGTTGTTGTGCTTCGAAGAGCCAACCCAGAAAACGGAATCAGGGCCGTGATCTGCACGCATTTTCAGCAAGCGGTCGCCGACTTCGGTCATCGCTTGCTCCCAGCTGATCCGCTTGTACTTTCCGTCCACAAGCTTCATCGGGTATTTCAAGCGATGATCGCCGTGACCGTGCTCCCGTATCGCCGCGCCTTTTGCGCAGTAGCCGCCCATATTAATTGGCGAATCAAATACGGGCTCTTGCCGAACCCATACGCCGTTTTCAACGATGGCATCAATGGCGCAGCCTACCGAGCAGTGCGTGCAAACCGTACGCTTGACTTCTTGCTTGCCGCCTTTGGCTTCGGTGGCCGCTTGCGCTTTGCCAACAAAACCCAACGGTAGCTGCGACGCAAACGCGCCGGCGCCAAGACCAACGCCTGAGCGTTTGAGAAATGCACGACGATCTAGAGTGCCAACGCTTGCGCCGGATGAAAAACGGCGCAGACCGGAGGTGGGCGCTGAATCGGAAGTTTTTCGCATGAGCATGGGTTTCTCCTAGATGCGCGCAGTGGCGTAATAGTCGCGGATGTGCGCGGTCTCTTGGTATCCCGCGACTTTCGCAGGCGCTGCTTTTACGATTTTCTGCGCCGCAGGTATTGATGAAACTGCAACTGCGCCGACGGCTGCTGCGCTACCTGCGCCTGCAGCCAATAGAAACCCACGCCGCTTGGCATTGGCCAGTTTGACTGATTGCTCATCCATTTTTAAAGCTCCTGGCGATCCTCAGGGGACGCCTGTTTATAGTTAAAACCGCACTTCAAGCACATCAACTATTTGCCTAGAGCAAACTGCTCTTGCTCTAAACGTAAAAACTCCTCACACAATTTTGCTACTGGAACATACATATTTGCAAGTAGGGATTTCACTATTGCTTGGGTGCATTTACTAAACCATTGATTTATATGATTATTAAAAAATTCTGCTTGCGCTGAAAGAGGCTGAGGCGCGAGACCTTCTACGCCCAAAATGAGCACGCGCATGATTTCCAGCAAAAAAGCGAGATGATCTTCGACGGTAATAGTCGTAGACAATCGCTGCAAACCGAGCCGCTTTAGGGTCTCACGCACAACCCCCAACGGCTGCTCCATCATGAAGCCAGTCAGGTGATGTGAACCATGTAAATTTAATGGCGCTTTGCCCACGCCGATAAAAAGCTTTTCGTATTCCTCGCCCATCGCCTCGGCATCGGCGACGCTGGCAACCGCGATCACGTTGCCCCACGCCTGCGCGAGGGGAGCACCAACATCCTCTGTAGCCAACGGCGGCGCGCTGGCAATCGCGCTCAGCAGCGCAGCATCAGGTGCTGCACCAAGTAAGCGTGCAAGCAGCGCGTAGATGTCTGCACGCGATTGATCTTCCGGGGAAATATAAGGGCGAAAATCGATATTTGAATCAGTCATAACCGTTAATGTACCTGCGGCGCAGTTTTTGATGTTGTCCGCGTCCCGCTGCCATTCAAATCTGCGCCGTAGGTACGCAGAATCCGCGCGTTTAAATCGCGATGATGCTCCCCCCCGAGGGTAAAGCGTACTCACGGTCTCGCGAGCCCGTGCCAGTTACCAAGCGCGCGGGCGCATTCAACGCGGGAACTTCTCACCCACACCGTAATCTATCTTGTAGCTCAATCTCGGCTATCGACATCCCATTTTGGGGAAGGTTTTAAATGAAAACACAGCTGAATATTGCTGCGCGCGTTGTGCTAAGCATGGCGCTTTGCTTGGGTTTGGCTGCGTGTATGGGAATACCGCTGCGTTCGATTCCGAGGCTGTATTCGTTGCAATCCCAACTATTGGATAGCAATCCAAGCGAATTTATGCTCGCTGTGCAGGTCGACACTAAGATGACCCCGCCCGTCGGCGCTGCGCCGATCCTGCAAATCAAGGTAACGCCCGAAAAAATCGGTGCCTACGTACCCATCGACAAAAACATCGTGCTGCGCGCCATCGCCTCCGATCCCGAGCGCTACCGCCTACCTGATCCAACCTACGCGCGACGCTGGCTCATCTACGCCCTCCCACCGGAAGCACAAGCCGAGCTCGCACAGGCGCAAGCCATGTTCAGAAAATTGCGCGCGCAAAAGCAAACGGGCGACACGAGCAAAAGCAACGTGACACTTGGCATTGCCTTTGACGCGCTCGCTGTTAACGCCCCACAATTTGCGAATACGCGCTTTGAAACGTGGCTGCAAGCCAGCACGAAAGAAGGTTTTTTTGAGATGTGGTCTGGGACCGTTTCGCAAGTGTTTGCGCAAGCGAAGCGGTAGTCACTAAGTAACCGCGAATCGAATGAGCAATACCTGCGGCGCAGATTTGACTATATTCGCCTGAAACTTGCCTCAAAAAAACGCCCAATCTGCGCCGTAGGTATTCAACATATTTCCCCCATCGCCCTTTGGCAGAGGGACGGGGGTGACACCGATCATTTCACGGAAAACTTCCCGCTTGCAAAACAGCGAGTCACGCTTTTTTTCGCGCCGCGACCGACGCACGGCAATTTTTAATTGCGCTCGGCCTCAATCCCTCTACCGAGGGGGGTGAAGACATCGGGAATGGCTACTTCAGATCCCGAATATCGACCGGCTTTTCATCGGTATATAAATCTACAACGCGACAATCACCGCACATTGAGAGCCGCGCTTTTTGCGCGTCGCTGGCGAACATGCTATGCCCAGATAATTTGGCAATCATGTTTTGAATCATGCGCTCAGGCCCCATTTCTTTTCCGCATTTGGTGCAGTTAAAGAGCTTGGCTTCGTTGACTAAAAGGGGCTTTTTCGCGCCATCGGTGAGATTCAATCGGGGCACTAATGTGATCGCACTTTCGGGGCAGGTCTTGACGCAGAGACCGCATTGCACGCATTTGCGCTCGATAAATTTGAGCTGCGGTGCTTCCGGGTTGTCGTTGATCGCGCCCTCGGGGCAAGCGCCGACGCAGCTCATACACATCGTGCAGGCATCGGTGTTGATCGCAATTGCGCCGTAAGGAGCACCTGCGGATAACGCAATCTGCGCCGCAGGTACGGGCGCGTGTTGCGCTAAATGATCAAACACCATATCGAGCGTGGTGCGCTTTTCATTGCCTAAATTAAACGCCGCAATGGCGCGCACGCCGAGCGCGGGCTTGCGCCGCCATGCTGCATTCATTTCGCGCAGCACTGCGAAGTGCTCGCCTTGATAGCCCAGCCCATTCAAAATCGTGTCGGCCACGCGCATTTGCGCCTGCACCTGCACCGCGTATTCTGGGGCGATGGTGTCATCCATATGCACCAAAACTTCGGTAGCACCAAACGCAATCGCGCCGAGCCACACATCCATGCCCACGCTGGCGGGGTGATGCACCTCGACGGGGATCACCCGCGCCGGCAAGCCATCGCCCTTACGGGCTAGCTGCGCCATCGCCGCCGCGCCGCCCTGCCCATCATGCAAGAGCAAGACCGCATCTTGGCCACCGCCACGCTCATAAGCGAGCAGCGCCGCTTTGATGCGTGCGCCCAGATCAGATACGCGCGGATAAACGTACGTTAGCGCACCCGATGGGCAGACGGTGGCGCATGCCCCACAGCCCATGCAAAGTTGCGGGGTGACTTCAATTTTCTCGCCGTTGCTCGAAATTGCTTGGGTCGAGCAGACGTCAATGCATTGCGTGCAGCCTTCTTTTTTATTGCGGCTGTGGGCGCAAATATTGGCTTTATAGTTAAAGTATTTTGGCTTCTCAAATTCACCCACCAAGCCGATGACTTGCGAGAATGCTTTCAAAGTGGAAAGCGCATCTTTCGCTTTAACCGTCACGTAGCCTTGCGGCGGCTGATGCTGGGCGAACAACGGTGCATCAGAAAAATTAACGATCACGTCAAATTTTGCGTTGCGCGCGATTTCTTTGCGATCAAAATTGATCGCGCCCGCGGTATCGCAAACAGCCACGCAAGCGCGATGATTGCCGCATTTATCGAGATCAACTTGAAAGACTGAGCTGATCGCCTCCTCGGGGCAGGCTTTTACGCAAGCCCCGCAACGCACACAGGCATCGAGATCAATCGGGTTAGCCTGCATCCAGCGCACATCAAACCCGCCGAGCCAGCCAGTGGCAGAAACCTTCGCGCCAGAGATGATCGCAAAGTCGTGTTTTTCGGGCAAAACTGCGCCGGAGGTATCCGTGAGCAATACGCTGACATTCACATGCGCAGCGAGCATTTCAGCTAACGGTAAGGCATCGCTAGCAGCGCCGATTACGAGCGTCTCGCCCTTGCTCACGTAGTTCACTTGCGTGGTCGGCTGGGCGTCGGGCAGCATCGCTTGCGCCAAGAGCGCAGCGATTTTAGGCGTGGCCAAATGAGCTTCTTTTGACCAACCGCCAGTCTCGCGGATATTGACGAAACGGATCGTCGATACGCTTGCTTTTTCACCCGCCACTTCGCCCAGCAATTTCGATTCTTGCGTGCAGGCGATGATGGCATCGCCGATCACGTCTTTTGAAAAATCTTCCAACTCGCGTTGACACATTTGCCGCTTCAGCGCGGGATGATCCTGGGCGTTTGCGCCAACAGCAGCCAAGATCTCAGGCGCGTCCAGTGGCATAGTGGAATTGCAATTACAAAGGTGGATACGACGGCTCATGATGCTTTTACCTGCGGCGCAGATTGGCCGGATTTGAGGTTAATTTCGAATAAATCTTTATTCGGCTGCGGCGTAGATTCGGTTATCGATTCGGTCCCAGATTCGGGTGCGATCAGCGTACCCGATGTGCCGCCCACCGCGACCAGCGGGTTGTTAATTTCAACTTCGCCTACAGATTCAACTGCCGATTCGCTAACCGATTCGTTTACAGTTGCGCCAGCTGCGCTTTGCGCGTCCAGCGCTCTTTGCTTTTCGGCGCGCGCTTTCAAAACCGCAATACCTTCTTCGGAATCGGGCTCGACGGCATAGCCATGATCGGTGATTACCGCAACTTTCGGGTTCAAAATGGCTTGCCAGCTTGGCAAGTGGTCGTACCAATCGGCGGGGATCGGCGTGCTCACCGAGTAATCGTCGATATACACGTCCAAGCCATCCATCACATTAAATTGAGGTGCGGCAAAAAGCTTTTTTAGGGCTTGTCGTTTAAGCGCATCGGGCACTTTGGCCTGCATAAAAGCGGTGTAATCACTTTCTGCATCAAGCCCATCAACGCTCGGCAGCTTGGCGACGAGCGCGTTGACTTCTTGCTCGGCTTGCATCGTTTGCTGGTGTGCCGCCGCAGGCGAAATCAGCGCGGCAGGGTTTTCAGCTGCGCTCGCGGGCTCGGTGACCGCAATTCCTGCTTCCCGATCGCGTTTGACGCGTGACCAGCGCGAACCGAAGCCTTCGCTCATTGCGCACGCTCAGGCGCGCGTGAGCCATGGTTGCCATCACCCCCGTTTTTGCGGGCAAAAGGATCATTGCGTTTCACTTTTTTGCGCACTTCAGGAACGTAATGCGCGTCGGTATATGCCTTAAGCCACGGCAGCATCGATTCTGGCAGCGGCGCGTTTTCCACCTTTTCACCGGCATCGAGCATGCGCCCCGCTTCGTTGTAGCTCGCAGTCACAATCCACGGCACAGGGCTCTCGCCCTCCTCTTGCCGCCACATCACAAACAAACACGGCTGCGGCGAATTCAGATTGAGCCAGTAGCCCTCACCTTCGCTTTTGTGTAGCGAGACTTGTAGCCCGCCAAATTGCAGCGTTTCAGGCGCATCTACGAATACCTGCGGCGCAGATTCATCGACTATGAGCGCATCACTTGCTTCGATCACGCGCCCTAAGCCCCACTGCGCGCTCACCCAACGGCTCGCCACGCCAGTAACCGGGCGATTGACCATTTCGACAATGACATGACGGGCGATTTCCATAGGCCTTGATTGTACGCATCGAAACGATTTTTGATTTCTAAATAAGCCCACCGACATCACCGTTGTTATCATGAATCAATCGAGATCAAAGGACGGAAAATGAAAAAAATCAGGATCGCCGCACTTTTGGCATCAGGAATACCCGCACTGGCCAGCGCACAGGATCTAGGCTCGGTCAATCTTGCCTGCAGCGCGGGGCCTGATTGGTGCACTAAGCTCGCCCAAACTTTCTCTAAAGAAACAGGCGTAAAAGTCAACCTTACCGTGAAAAGCACGGGCGAAGTTTTAGCGCAGCTCAGCGCTGAAAAGACCAATCCAAAACTGGATGTTTGGTTTGGCGGCACCGGCGATCCGCATTTGCAAGCGGCCGAGCAAGATTTAGCGCTGGAGTATCGCTCACCGCTCCTGCCAAAGCTACACGATTGGGCGCAAGCGCAAGCAAAATCGTCTGGCTACAAAACCGTTGGCGTTTACCTTGGTGCGCTTGGCTTTAGTTACAACACCGAAGTCATGGCTAAGAAGAAATTAGCAGTACCGCAATGCTGGAAAGATTTGCCAAAACCAGAGTACAAAAAAGAAATACAAGTTGCTAACCCGCACAGCTCCGGCACGGCGTACACCGCGATTGCGACGATGGTGCAAATCATGGGCGAAGATGCGGCCTTTGACTATTTCAAAAAGCTTCACCCCAACATTAGCCAATACACCCGCTCAGGCTCTGCGCCGGTGAAAAATGCTGCACGCGGCGAGAATACGATTGGCATCAGCTTCTTAGCGGACGTCGCAGGCGAAGCGCTCGCCGGATTTCCGGTAAAAGGCATCGCGCCCTGCGAAGGCACGGGCTACGAAGTCGGCTCGATGACGCTCGTGAAGGGCGCGCGCAATTTGGATACCGCCAAAAGATTCTACGAATGGGCACTTACGCCCGCCGCACAAGTAACTTCCTACGAAGCAAAATCCTTTCAACTTCCGTCAAATAAAGAAACCCCGGGCCACCCGCTCATCCCCAAGACCTCTGAGATGAAATTGATCGACTACGATTTTGCAAAGTATGGCTCGGCAGCAGTGCGTAAAAAACTACTTGAGCGCTGGGACAAAGAGGTAATGGTTTTGCCGCAGTAATTTTTAGTTGGAAAGTGAGCAAAATCTGGGCTAATCTGCGCCGCAGGTATATTGCATTTTTTGGATTGCGGAGCAAACACTTTGAGCAATTTCTTACTGTACTCGATCGTCGGCTCGGTCGTGTTGACCGTTTTCCTCAACGTGCTCCCGCTGATTTTTCCGAAATCGGCTGACAAAGCCAAACGTCGGATTCAAGACTCCGTGACCAAATCGGTCGAGGCCGCAGAGCGCGGTGAGCGGGGGCGCATTCAATTATTTTTCCCTTGGAAAGCGATGGTCATCGGCTCAATCGTGTTGACGATTTTAGCCAATGCAGTCGGGTATTTTGCGGGGCGCTAATCCCATTACACTGGCGCAGCGCAATGATTCTAAGCCGCACTCAGGATGACCCCAAATCTGCGCAGTAGGGGGTTTCGGTACGCGCTGGATCGATGGTCGCGTGCGGGCTGTAGCTCAGATTAACGTACCGGCTGCATACCCTTGGCTCGGATGACTTCCGATGCCTCGCGGGTTGTAAATACGCTTATAAAATTCGCGGCCTGCACCTTCACTTTTGATTGCGCCGAGATTGCGAACGAGTAGGTCGTGTAGTTTTGGATTTCTTCGGGAAGCGTGCCCACGAGCGTGACCCCCGCAACCGGCAAAATTTCACTCACTTGATGGATCGCAAGATCGGCTTGCCCATTGGCGACGCGCTCAGCGGCATACCCGCCTGGAACTAAAACCGCTTTGGTTTTAACTTCATCAGCGATCCCGAGTCGCTGAAAAAGCCCGCTCAAATAAATGCCGCTGGAGCCGCCCGATGCCGGGTCGATATACGCTATTTTTTTAGCGTTGCGCAGGGCATCTTTGAAATCATCGACTGACTTCATTGCGGGCTGCGGCTGCCCCGTTTTGACGGCAACGCCTATCGCCACCTTCGCCACTGGAGCGACGCTCGCAGCATCGACTTTGCCATCCTTCGACAGTTGCACGAGGCCCGCCGGCGTGAGAAATATGACATCAAACGCCTCACCTGCCGCGACTCGCTTGAGCAACCCGCCGGCGGTATCGTTTTGCACTTCGACTTTCACGCCATTGCTGGCCTCAAAGGCGGGGACGAAACTGAGCACTACCTGCTTGAAAGCGCCAGCAGTAAGCACCCGAAGTGGCGCGCCATCTTGCGCGTTGGCAAACCCCGCCCCCAGCGTGGTTACGAAAAGCGCTGCGGCGGCAGTTGCATTGGCGAAAAACTTTAAACAGGATTTCACAAAAATTTCTCGTAAATTTGATCGATTGCTGTACGTTACCACCTAACTTGCCGCCGCAGAATCACGCTAGGCAATAATTGCGGCATGAATGTCGATGATTACCTCACCGAGCTGGCCGCATTGGCGCAGGTTGCCCGCGTGCGGCTCGCCCCCGCGCCGCGCGCAAATCAACCCGTGCGCGCAGCAAGCGCTCCGGTGGTGGCTATCGTTTCGCCCCATCCCGACGATGAGTGCATCATCAGCGGTTTAGCGCTGCGTTTGGCCATGGAATGCGGCTGGCGCGTGGTCAATATCGCGGCGACCCAAGGCAGCAACCCAGAGCGGCAGTCAGCGCGCGCTATTGAGCTGCGGGCAGCGTGCGATTATCTTGGCTTTGAATGTGTGTTTTTTGGTGACTGCGGCTTGTTAAACGTGAATCCCGGCGCGCGCGCAGCACGTGATAACACTGACGACCCCGACGCCTGGCGAGTAAATGTGACCGCTCTCGCCCAAAAGCTCAACGCACTCAGACCGGCGCTCATTCTGACCCCACATCAACACGACGCGCAGCCAACGCACGTGGGCACGCACTGGCTAACCCGCGATGCCCTGGCCGAGATGCCCAGCGATTTCAGCGCGCATATCGCGTTCACCGAGTATTGGTCAACGATGGAATCCCCTAATTTGCTGGTGGCGCAATCTGCGCCGCAGGTAGGCCAGATGATTTCAGCGCTCATGCTGCACGTGGGCGAAGTTACGCGCAATCCCTATCATACGAGTTTGCCGATGTGGATGATGGATAACGTGCGCCGGGGCTCGGAGCGCGTTGGTGCAACGGGTGGCGCGGTCGCGAATTTTGATTTTGGGACGTGCTACGACCTGCAGCTTTGGCAAAATGGAAATCTAAAGTCGGCGTTAAATTCTGCGCAGATTTTGACCTTGAATGATTCGCCAGATGCGATCTTCCGCTAACATTTGCTGATGCCAAAAATTATTCCCATTTTTGATGCCCGCGCCGGGCGAGCAGCAGACGATTCCGCTGTCGCGCTGGCGCTTGCCGAAGGCAAAGTGCGCGATAGACGCACCCGCGCGCTCCACGATTTGCGAATTTCGGTGACAGATAAATGTAATTTCCGCTGCACGTATTGCATGCCAAAAGAGGTATTTGCCCCAGGCTACAAATTTCTGCCCCAGCCTGACTTGCTATCGTTTGAAGAGATCACCCGCATGGCGCGCCTCGCCCGCACCGTCGGTGTCGAGAAAATTCGCATTACCGGCGGCGAGCCCTTGCTGCGCCGGGATTTGCCAAAACTCATCGAAATGCTGGCCGCGATCGAAGGCTTAGAGTTAACGCTCACAACGAACGGATCGCTGCTCCCAAAGCATGCGAGCGCGCTGAAATCAGCTGGCTTGCAGCGCATTACGGTGAGCCTAGATTCCATGGACGACGCGACGTTTCGCGCCATGAACGATATGGGTGTTGGCGTGGCAGAAGTGCTCGCGGGCATTGATGCGGCAAGCGCGGTAGGGTTTACGGGCATCAAGGTCAATATGGTCGTGCAGCGCGGTGTAAACGACCATGGCGTCGTTGATTTCGCCAAACATTTCAAAGGCAGCGGTCATATCGCGCGCTTCATTGAATTTATGGATGTGGGCACCAGCAACGGCTGGCGCATGGATGACGTCGTGCCCAGCGCGGACGTGATCCAGCAGATTTCGCAATGGAGCCCGCTCGTCGTTGCCGATGCTAACTATGAGGGCGAAGTTGCAAAGCGCTGGCGCTATGCCGATGGCGGCGGTGAAATCGGTGTGATCTCCTCGGTCACGCAAGCTTTTTGCGCCTCCTGCACGAGAGCGCGCATGTCCACCGATGGCAAGCTCTACACCTGCTTATTCGCAGAAAAAGGCGTGGATTTTCGTGCGATGCTGCGTGCCGGTGCGAGCGATGCAGAAATGCTCGCCCTGCTCGTAGGCGTATGGTCAACACGCGAAGATCGATACAGCGAGATCCGCACCGCAGAGACCGCGAAGCAGCGCAAAGTAGAAATGTCATACATCGGCGGCTAGAAACGGCCAAATCTGCGCCGCAGGTATTGCAAAAAAGGGGAGCACAAAATGAAAACATGGATGTGGACGATTGTCGTATTCGACCTGCTCTGGACGCTAGGGCTTTTAGGTCTGGCCAAACGCATGAACAGCACACGCGTGGCCAGCGCAACCCTCACTTTTGGTCTGCTTTTCATCTTGCTCGGTGGCATCACGTTTGGTGCGATGACCGAAGTTGGCAACTACTTCATGAGCAGCCTCGATATGAACGCGGCGACAAAAGCCGAGGTAGGGCGTGCGATTGAGGAGCTCGGTCGCTGGCGCGATTTCATCTGGCACACACAGGTCATCATCGGCGCCTCGCTCATCGTGCGTTGGGTTGCAGATTGACTGACTAGCTCTCGGCCATCCGTCCGTATTTGATGCCACGGACGGATTTAAAGAAAATTACTGACCGGGAGTTCGGCAGCACCTTGCGTAGACCGTTGCCGATCGATTGCCGTTAGTTTGGTTGTCGATGACTACCTGCCAGCTATTTCCTGCCGGAATACTGCGGTAGAGCCACATTTGCGGCACGCCAAGCGAGCCCTCATTCATTGTGAAACCACCGCCAGTCACTGAAAATCCTGTTGGACAAGTCGCACTGTTCACCGTCAGAGTGTTAACGGCCCAGACAAACGGTCCTGCGACTTCGGTTGTACAGTTAAGCTCAGTCGCTGTGGGCTGGGTGTAATAACCAACTACAGAGACGTTTACGAATGGATTTCCATTAACCGACTTGAGATTCAGCTCCTCCGCAACACCTTGGTTGAGCGGAATGATTGCGAAACTCGTTTCGACTGATCCAACACCATAGTTACCGATAATGCCGTCAGGTTCGCTGCCCGAACCCCACGCCTTAAACGTCCCGCCTGAAGATGCAAAGATTGCAGTTACAGCGACTGCGATTGCTGCCGGATCTGCGCCTGGAACTCCGCAGCCTGCTGCGTTTCCGCCCTGCTCGGCGAGCGAATCATTGACCGATAGCGACACTGTTGCTCCGACGCCAATTCGATTGTTGTACGGCGAAGTCGTTCCGAATCGAGTATCCATCAACGTACACGGTGCCAGCGGCGTAAAAACCAATTGGGACGTTGTTTCAGTCCCGAACTTTGCCCGATCTTTGGTACTTGCATTTGCAAAGCCAAGGATCGTTTTAGGAACGAACTCTTTGTCGATAATTCTGAGCTGCGTATTGATGATATTTTCAGTGATTTGATTCCGCAATTCATCCGCTGAGGAAAATGCTTTTGTCGCCTGAGCTGACGCCGCAGTCGAGGCGATTCCCAGCCCAAGCGCAAGTAGTACGGCAGTCGTTTTCTTTGGGATTGAGCGATGCATGATTGACTCCAATTTAGTAACTTTTAAGAAAATGGTTCAGTGCGAACAAAATGTTGTCACGCAAGCGGAAGTGTAGGTTTTCAATTTTTAAAATACATCCCCTAAAAGTAGTACGCGCCTCGCCTCAAGGAATCGTCGCGGCACTTCAGAGTGCCCATAATATTGGGCATTGCCCCGCCACGAATCTGCCTTTCAGACTAAAATCTTGCTTCCTTAATCTATTTCCCGCCAACGCTATGTCCCAACGTGAAGTCGTCGTTCTCTCCGCCTGTCGCACTGCCATTGGTACTTTTGGTGGCGCATTTAAAGATGTCCCGGTTTCTGATTTAGCGACTGCAGTTTTTAAGGAAGCCATCGCCCGCGCGAAAGTCGATCCTGCTGCGATCGGCCATGTGGTTGTCGGCCATGTCGTCCATAACGAGCCAAAGGATGCATACCTTTCCCGCGTCGCCGCGATCAATGCAGGCTTGCCAAAAGAAGTGGCGGCGATGAACGTCAATCGTTTGTGTGGCTCGGGCTTGCAGGCGATCGTCTCCGCGTCACAATCGATTTTGCTTGGCGACACCGATTTCGCAATCGGCGCTGGCGCTGAAAATATGAGCCGCACGCCGATGTGGCTCGCCAGCGCGCGTTGGGGCTCACGCATGGGCGACGGCAAAATCGTCGATCCGATGATGGGCGCGCTCCACGATCCATTCCAAACGATTCATATGGGTGTGACTGCAGAAAACGTCGCGGCCCAATGCGGTATCACCCGCGAGCAGCAAGATGCGCTGGCAGTCGAAAGTCATCGCCGCGCTGCTGCCGCAATTGCTGCGGGCTACTTCAAAGAGCAAATCGTGCCGTTCGAGCTGAAGTCAAAAAAAGGCCCGATTCAGTTCGTGACCGACGAGCACGTGCGCGGTGATGCCACGATTGAAGATATGGCCAAGCTCAAAGCCGTGTTCCAAAAAGAAAATGGCACGGTGACTGCCGGCAACGCCTCAGGCATCAATGATGCAGCGGCTGCAGTCGTTCTTGCCGAGGCGAGCGCCGCTGCCAAAGCAGGCGCAAAGCCAATGGCGCGCCTGGTGAGTTACGCCCACGCTGGTGTTGACCCACGCGTGATGGGCTTAGGCCCTGTGCCCGCGACCAAAATGGCGCTCGCCAAAGCGGGCTTGAAGCTCGATCAAATGGATGTGGTTGAGTCAAATGAAGCCTTTGCCGCGCAAGCCCTCGGCGTGGCCAAAGAGCTCGGCTTTGACCCTGCTAAAACTAACGTGAACGGCAGCGGCATTTCGCTCGGCCACCCCATCGGCGCGACCGGTGCGATCCTGACCACCAAAGCGATTTACGAGCTGCACCGCACCGGTGGAAAATATGCGTTGGTAACGATGTGCATCGGCGGCGGGCAAGGCATCGCAGCAATTTTCGAGCGACTTTAAGCCCTCCGAGCATTAAAACTGCGCCGCAGGTATTGATGCAATGATCAATACCTGCGGCGCAGTTTTTTTGTGGTCTTTAC